>NZ_JAILYN010000070.1 GCF_019795155.1 Marinobacterium arenosum
GAACAGCGATTCCGGAAATCCAGAGAAAGTGTTCACCTTGGGCCGGAAAAGGTGTTCATGTTGAACCAGAATGGGTGTTCACGTTCCGCCGGAATGGCTGTTCACAATGAGTCGGAATATGCACCTATAAGATACTGTCGGTTGGCATTGAACAAGGTGTCCATCTTGGAAACGCCTATATCGACGGTGTGAAATGCGACCACCTGGCGTTCCGTGAGCAAGCTGTCGACTGGCAGCTTTGGGTGCAGTCGGGAGATACCCCATTACCGATGAAATACATCATTACCAGCAAGTGGCATACGGCCGCACCGCAGTACGAAATAAGGTTCAGAGGCTGGAAGCTCAATCCCGAGATTTCCGAGGATGACTTTGTATTTTCACCCCCGGCGAATGCCCGAAAACTTGAGGCAATGATGCTAGACGAAGTTGGCGAGCTTGCGATTCCCGAGGAGGTAGAGTGATGAGGTCGATTATCAGATCGGTCGCGGTGTGTCTGGGGGTGTTTGCCAGTGCAATATTTATAGACGGAGCGACCAACAAGGGCTTTATCGTAAAACACGCCGAGGGGGTCGTGGGACGCCCATGGACGCCGGCCAGTGTTGCCGGCGTCGCTCGCCGAACGACGAGACGAACAATACGCCGTACATCCGTCTATGCGGCAACCTTGCCGGCTTCTTGTCAGGTGGTGGTCGTCGAAGGCGTCCGTCTACATCAATGTGGCGGGACTTACTATCAGTCGTACGGTAACCAGTATGTGGTCGTCAACGTTAATTGATCGACTACCTATTGAACCCGGGGGTACTCCGTTATGCCGTTACTTAACGCGAATAGATCGATCGTGCGTGATCGGAATCTTCTGGTCCCTGATCCTGCTGCTCCAGGGTTGCGAGACTAAGACTGTTACCGATCGATAAATATTACTGAGCTGGGGTTGTTAGATCTGGATGACTCGACTGGAGCTGGTGATGCGACCGAATCAAATATGCAAAAGAATGCGTTGCAGGATGGCGGCGTTTTGGATGCTGTTCTGTGTGATCACCTTAGCGGCGCCGGCCCTTGGTGCGGCGGGCCCATCGAGTGAAGGCCCGCGTATCGGTCTGGCGTTGAGCGGTGGGGGGGCCCGTGGCGCCGCCCATATCGGCGTGCTCAGAGCACTCGAGGAGCAGCGGATCCCGATCGATTACATTGCCGGTACCAGCATGGGTTCCATTATCGGTGGGCTCTATGCCTCCGGGATGTCGCCGGACGAAATCGAGCGAGCACTCGGTTCGATGGACTGGAAGCATATATTCAGCGATGAGCCGCCGCGTCAGGAACGCTCGTTCCGCCGTAAACGGGACGACGATCTCTATCTGGTTAAGGCCAAACCCGGCATATCGGACGAAGGCGAGTTGAAATTTCCGACCGGCGCCATCCAGGGCCAGAAGTTCGATCTGGCACTTCGACAGCTGACCCTGTCGGTATCATCCGAAACCGATTTCGATCATCTTCGCATCCCTTTTCGGGCTGTGGCATCGGACTTGGCGACTGGCACTGCCGTGGTCATCGGATCAGGCGACCTGGCAACGGCTATGAGGGCCAGCATGTCCGTGCCGGGTGCCTTTGCCGCCACCGAGATTAACGGACGGCTGTTGGTCGATGGCGGCATTACCAACAATCTGCCGATCGACGTCGTACGGGATATGGGCGCCGATATTGTCATCGCGGTCGATATCAGCACACCTTATATGCCGGCGGAAGAGGTGGATAATCTGTTCTCGATAACCGCACAACTGACCTCGATCATGACCAGAACCAATGCCGATCGTCAGATTGCATCGCTAACCGAACGGGACATACTGATCATCCCCGAACTCGGCGATATTACCAGCGGCGATTTTGAGAGCGCGCTGAAAGCAATTCCTCGGGGAAGGGAGGCTGCGGAGGCCAAGCGGGACAGGCTGGCAATGCTGGCGCTGTCCGACAGTGACTACCAAATCTATCAGGGGCCGCAACGTACGGCGTCCGACCACCAGATGCCTGTTGTGAGCTTCATTCGTATCGAAAACGATTCAACCATCGACGACAGCATGATCCGTGACCGCTTGAACCAGCGAATCGGCGCCCCCTTGGACAGGCTTCAGCTCGA
The DNA here is from genome assembly GCF_019795155.1 of Marinobacterium arenosum. Taxonomy (GTDB): domain Bacteria; phylum Pseudomonadota; class Gammaproteobacteria; order Pseudomonadales; family Balneatricaceae; genus Marinobacterium_C; species Marinobacterium_C arenosum. The sequence goes on from NZ_JAILYN010000070.1 coordinate 2,129, forward strand.
GCGGGATATCGGCAATATCTACGGCCTGGAGCTATTCCAGACCGTACACTACGACCTCGTCGAGGAGAATGACAAGGTCGGCTTGGTCGTCAACGCCCGGGCCCGAAGTTGGGGGCCGAACTATCTTCAATTCGGTATGAAGCTATCCGGTGATTTTCAAGGCGACAATGCATACGATCTCGGATTAGCTTATCTGCGTACCGGCATCAACCCGCTCGGTGGCGAAATCAGAACCGGCCTGCAACTGGGTGAGGAGTCCAGCATAATTGGTGGGTGGTATCAGCCCCTCGACTCGCTCTCTCGTTTTTTCATCAACACCAGGCTCGGCTATGATGCGCGTAATGTGAATCTGTTCAGTTCCGAAGACGGCCGATTGGCAGAATTTCGTGTCCAGAGAGTGCTGTTCGACGTCGCAGTGGGGCGCGAAATCAGCGTTTATGGGGAGGGGCGTCTGGGATATCGCTACCACACCGGTGAGGTTGACCTGATAACCGGAACGCCAGGCTGGCCCGAATTCTCTTTCGACACGGCGCTGTTGTATGGCCGACTGTCGGTAGATCGCCTCGACAACTACAATTTCCCCGAAGACGGCTGGTTGGCAACGCTGGAATACGCAAGCGCCCGAGAGGCGTGGGGCAGTGACGAGGATTTCGATCAACTGGCACTACGCGGTAACCGCTTCACGACCTTTGGCAAAGGCCATGTGCTGGGGATTGGAGGCCTGCTGGAAACAACGCCGGATGGGGATACCCCGATTCAGGATCGCTATCGTCTCGGCGGCTTCCTCAACCTCTCGGGCTTTGCTGATAATGCACTCAGCGGCCAGCAGGCCGCGGTAGTCGCCGCCATCTATTATCGCCGCTTCGAGTTAATGCCTTTCCTTTCCTGGTATGTCGGCGGCTCATTGGAATATGGCGGGGTTTGGGAAGAGACGGATGATATCGGCAACGACAGCATTGCCGCCGGCAGCTTGTTTCTGGGGGCTGATACGCCAATAGGACCGGTCTACCTGGGCCTCGGCAAGGCCGAAGGAGGGCATTCGGCGGCGTTCTTCTACCTCGGACGACCATTATTTCATTGATAAGAGCACTGCCTTGGGCGACATGGGAGCGATCATCGTTTTGGTGTGCTAGCTGGCCTGCACGAGGAAAGCATAATGGGAAAGGTCATTGCATTTGTCGCTAAAGAAATTCGAGAGGCTCTGCCGGTAGCTGTTTTTTTTCTCGTCCTGTTTCATCTGATCGCCTTGACCAAAGCTGTCGTGTTAAATGACTACAGCATCACATCGCTCCGTGCTGTTGGGGCGACAGTAGGCGCGCTTATTGTCGCCAAAGCGATACTGATGGTTAGAGCTCTTCCCATATCGGAGCTTCAAACCGATAAGCGAGTGGTACAGGTGCTCTGGAATACTTTCTTGTACAGTATTGTGGTGCTTGTAATGAGGGTAGTGGAGGAAGTGATTCCTCTGATGTCCGCGCATGGCGGACTGCTCAGTGGGCTCAGCGCACTGTACGACGAAGTTAACTGGCCCCTGTTTTGGATAGTTGCCTTGTGGACCGCGGGCGGTCTTGCTCTATATAGCGTGGCTGCAGAGTTGGTTAACGTTGTTGGCGCTGCCCGGATGAAAGAGATCTTCTTTGGAGCTCGTAGCGATGTTTCGGAGGATGAGCACTAACGGTGTGTTACATGGTCCAATCGACCGCTACCAGGGCACCTAGAGTCAGGATGATGGCTGTTCGGCACCAATCGCACTTGAGTTCACCGATATAGGGTCTTGTATTAAGCCGAGGTCCTTTCCAATAGCTGGGGTTATGCCTACTTCTAAGTGGTGATTCCTAATTTGTACAGAATGTTAAGTTGTGCGCGTAACTGGTTGATATAAAAGAGCAGGGCGGTCATGCCTAAATAATCTGTCAGCTGGGATGTCGGAGGCTGGAACTGTCAGAACAACACTCGAAGCCGCGATGCACTCGTAATTCTTGACCAGCAGCGGCAACTGGTCGTCATGCCATAGCGCGGCAATCTTCGTGAGACCATCAACACTGCAACTGATACCAGTGACTGGGTAGATCGGCTTTTAGGCTCTGTAATGCACAAAGCCGGGTTGAGGGTCCTGTCGAAGTGCCGATCGCCATCGATGCGGCATTGGGCTTTCCGGACCCGATCGTAAACCTGTTGCACAGCGCATCAGCGGATGGTCCCGAAAGCTCCGAAACCAATCCATGCGCTGACTCGATTCGCCAATCAGCGTTCTGGTTGCGGCGTTTGGACGGGTGACGGGCTGACTGCGGTTGAGGCATATCCGTCAGCGTGTGCTGCATCGCTGACGATGGACAAGCTTTTAGCGCAGTACAAAGTTCTGGAGTCTACGGACACACCAAGACCTTATGGCCTTAAGTGCGACCATCAGGAGAAAGTGGACGCATTGGTGTGCGCACTGACAGCTTGGCTGTTTGATAACCGTCCTGAAATGCTTGTGCAGCCCGACAGTTCGATACCGGAATCCGAAGGCTGGATCTTTGTGTCAGCGGATGGGCCCGCCAGAATCCCAATGACCAATGACCAATGACCAATGACCAATGACCAATGACCAATGACCAATGACCAATGACCAATGACCAATGACCAATGACCAATGACCAATGATAACCAGGTTGGGTGAGATCCGTCAGCCGGATATCTGTGCGCTACGTTGCTTTGTGTGACACTCAACCCGAGAAAACGAAATCTTTGCGACTCTCCGCACGGTTGAAGCTGAGCATGGAAGATAGGCCGTCAGTTTCAGGTCACTGGAAAGAATTCCATCTGAAACCAAAACCTACAAGAATGCGCCAAAGAGCTGTCGCGGGACATATCATATTTAACATAATATAGATTATGCGAATAACAATAATCAGTAAAATTGACGCCTTATGGGTACGCAAGAACCCACTAACATGTCAGAAATCAGGCGTATGGACTGCGCAGCTTTGGCGAGCTTTTGACGCTGCTGCGGGCCGGATCTTTTCGTGCGGAGAGTTACGAAGATTTCTGTTTCAGCGGCTGAGCCAGGTTCCGTGCAACGTACGCATGCTTGCGGCTTGCTTCAGCTTTCCCCGTAGGCATCCGCCAAGTGATCCAGCGGTTTATTCGCTGCGGACTCGTGGCGCTCCACCCTTGTGGTGTGCAGGTACTGTGATGTGGTGTCGATACTGTCGTGGCCGGCGTCAGCCTGTACATGGGACAGCGGCCGTTGGTTCAGATTAATGTCGTGCGAGATGCCGGTATGTCGAATACTGTGTGGCGTCATCTGGCGCATCTCCTGGGCATCCTGCGCCTGGCCATCTCTCTCCGCCGCATCGGCGGCCAACTCGAACAGTTTGTCGATCTGCTCACGCAACTGACGAATGCCAAGATTGGCGTTGAGCAGACCGGCGTCGCGGCCACGACCGGCAGCCCGGTGGCGTATGAACAGCGGCGTATCCTCATTGGGCGCCGGTAGCGGACTGAGCCCCAGGAAGCGCCGATAGCGCTGCAGCGCTTTCAACAGTTGGTTGGAAACTGCCACGGTACGTTTCTTGCCGCCTTTACTGCGTGGGATGTGGAAGCCCCAGACGCCGGTTTTCGAGTCACGCCGGAACTGGCCCATAGCTGGCGAAAAGCCCGGTCTGGCGGCGGCTTCCGAGATCCGCAAGTAGCAGCCATACATCAGGTTGACCAGAAACAGCGTCCGTTCGTGCTGTTCCGGATCGCTGGCAGCCAGCTGTTCGGCGGTCGACACCACGTATGACCATTGCAGCTCGGTAAAGGCGCGGATCTCCTCGTCATCCTCGCGCATCACCAGGTTCTGGGCGCCTGATTTGAAGCGGCCATTCTTCATCAGCATCATCGCCGGATTGCGCTCGGTGTATTCCTCATTGATCAGGTAGCTGAAGAATGACGACAGGATGGCAAGCTTAGTTTTCAATGCCTTATCGGTGATTTTGTAAGGCAGCTCGAGGCCTTCGCGCTTCTTGCCGAGGAACGGCCGCCATTGTGGATTGGGCACCCGTTCACCGATCTCCTTGTTGACCACAAACTGGGCAACATTGCGATATGCGACCAGTTCCGCCGGCGGCTGGCTGCAGTAGTCGATATAACGTATTAATACACGTCTTGTGATATTTGATACGGAAACTTCCTCCACATCGAAAGTCCAGTGCAGGAACGTAGTCAGCTCACTGCGGTAGGTCTTATAGTTGTTGTCGCTGAAGCGCTGCTCCAGTAGCCAATCGACGGCGTATTCGTAGATCAGTGCGGCGTCGCTGACCCGATATAGAGTGACGTTGGCGAGGTACTGGTTGACGGTCGGGTTGCCATCCTCAAGATGATCGACGGCATCGAACAGCGGCATGGCCGGTGGCAGAGTCAGCATTGGTATAGGCATCCAGAAATTTTTATTAGTGTAGCAAAAACAATGTGTTATATAAGAATGCCGATAAATAGCATTATCGGCAATGAGATAGAATTCTGTCCGAATGGCGGTACTGTCAGGCATTCGCAGACAACAGGAGACTTAAAATCTCCCGCACGCCAGCAAGACTATGCAGCCAACAGCGCCTGCAGGTGCTCGCCAACACTCGCTGCCAGCGCTTTCAGGTGGTAGCCCCCCTCCAGGGTTGCGACCACCCTCTTCCCGGCCGTTCTGGCGGCGGCGTCGACGATCAATTCGCTGACCCAGCGGTAGTCGGCTTCATCCAGCAACAGCTGGCCCAATGGGTCGTCCCTGTGGGCATCGAAACCGGCTGACACGAAGATCATCTGCGGTTGATGCCCGTGTAACGCCGGCAGCCAGTCGCGCTCTACGGTGCGACGGAACTGGTCGCCGGTGGTTCCGGCCGGCAGCGGTGAGTTGACGATATTGGGCCGTTCGATATCGAAATAACGGTACGGGTAGAACGGATGCTGGAAGGTCGAGCAGATCAGCACTTCAGGCCGTTCCTTGAAGATATCGATGGTGCCGTTGCAGTGGTGCACGTCGAAATCGAGCACCGCCACCCTTTCGATCCCCTGATGACTCAACGCCTGCTCGATAGCAACAGCGATATTGTTGAATATGCAGAACCCCATCGCCTGGGCGAGCTCCGCATGGTGGCCCGGTGGGCGCACGGCACAGAAGGCATTGCTGAACTCGCCGTTTATCACCCGCTCGGTGGCGGTCGCCATGGCGCCGGCGGCCAGGTAGGCAGCCCTGATACTATGCGGATTCAGCGCCACGTCAGCGTCGACATAGCTGTAACCCCGTTGCGGTGCGCTCTCTTCCAGCCAGTCGATAAATTCCGGTGGGTGCACCCGCTCCAGCAGCGCGCGGGAGACCGGTTGCACGCTAAGACGGTGCAATCGTTTTCCGAGCTCCGTGGCATTTAGATGATCTTCAATCGCCTGCAACCGGGCCGGGCTTTCCGGGTGTAACGAACCCATCTCGTGTAGCAGGCAATCTCCATGGGAGAGAAAGGCGGTGGTCAACGTGCTACGACTATTAATAAGAGTACGGGCGCTTCGCCAGCCCTCAGCGATGCTAGGCTTAAGGCGGAACCGCTTCTTAAGCCTAGCAGCCTGCAAGCTCATTATCCCTGCCGCCACAGGAGGCCGCCGATGGACTGCATCTTCTGCAAGATCGTCGATCAGCAGATTCCGGCCGATATCGTGCTCGAAGATGACCAACTGATCGCCTTCCGCGATATCAACCCCCAGGCGCCGACCCATCTGCTGATCGTGCCGCGCCGCCATATCGCCACCCTGAACGATCTCGACAGCGACGACAGCGCGCTGATCAGTCATCTCTGCCTGACCGCGATTAGGCTGGCCGGCGAGTTGGGTATCGCCGACAGCGGCTACCGGCTGGTCTGGAACTGCAACGCCCAGGGCGGCCAGGATGTGTTCCACATCCATCTGCACCTGTTCGGCGGCCGCAATATGCACTGGCCGCCGGGCTGAGCATCAGGTCATGAGCCCCCTGCTCTCACTGTCGGCGGAGGTTGCCGCAGCTCTCGATAGCGGCCAACCGGTGGTGGCGCTGGAATCCACCCTGCTGGCCCACGGCCTGCCGGTACCACAGAATCTGGCTACCGCCCAGCTGCTGGAACAAGCCGTGCGCGAAGAAGGCGGCGTGCCGGCCACCATCGCGGTGCTGCACGGTCGACTCTGTGTCGGCCTGGACGATCAGCAGCTGCAACTGCTGGCCGAAGGGCCGGGCATCCTGAAGCTGAGCCGGCGCGATCTGCCCTACGCGATCGCCAGTCAACTAAACGGCGCGACCACGGTGGCGGCAACCATGCTGATCGCCGAGCAGGCCGGTATCCGGCTGTTCGCCACCGGCGGCATCGGTGGCGTACACCGGGATGCGGAGCACACCTTCGATATCTCCGCCGACCTCGATGAACTGGCCCGCACCTCGGTGGCGGTGGTCTGCGCCGGCGCCAAGTCGATCCTCGACCTGCCGAAAACCCTGGAGTACCTGGAAACCAAGGGGGTGCCGGTGGTCGGTTTCGGTTGCAGCAACTTCCCCGCCTTTTACAGCGTCGACAGCGGTCTGTCGCTGACTATCCGGCTGGATGACGAAGACTCGGTGGCGCACCTGCTGCGGGCCAAGTGGGATCTGGCTGGCACTCAGGGCTTCGCGCTACCCGGCGGTGTGCTGATCGCCGCGCCGATCCCGGCTGAGCACGCGATGCCACGGGTTGATGTCGAGCGAGCGGTAGCCGATGCGCTGGCCCAGGCGAGCCATCACGGCGTCCGAGGCAAGGCGCTGACGCCATTTCTGCTGGCCCGGCTCAACGAATTGACCGGCGGTGCCAGCCTGGATGCCAATATCGCCCTGCTGGAGAACAACGCCCGCCTGGCGGCGCGGATTGCGGTGGCGTTGGCCGCGGAGGGATCTGAACAGAAAAAGTTTTGAGAACCTTGCGGTTGGTCGCGGATAAATCCCCTCCTACATCGATAGCAATATCGTGCGCCCAGCAATTCCGTTGGTCACTCAATTGGTTTATCGCCAATCTGCACCCAGCCCTGCTCGATCCGTACCGGATAGCAGCGCAGGTCTTCGAAGGCCGGTGGTTTCAGTACCTTGCCGGTCTTCAGGCAGAAGCAGGCGCCGTGGCGCGGGCAGGTAACGGTGTCGTTTTCGATCAAACCGCCGCCCAGTTCACCGCCGTCATGGGTGCAGATATTCTCCACCGCGTAGAAACAGCCGCCGAGATTGACCAGCAACAGGCTATCGCCATCCACCCGCACTACCCGGTGGTCGCCGACGCCGATCTCGGCCACCTCGCAGATATCGCGCCACTGAGTCATCGTGTCGTCCTCCGTTAGCATCGGTTAAAGCAGGCCAAGTTGCAGCTTGGCGGCCTCCGACATCCGACTGGCATCCCAGGGCGGGTCGAACACCAGCTTCACCTCGACGCTGCGTACCCCACGCACCTGCAGCAGTTTCTGCTTGACCTCGTCAGCCAGGACGCCGGCCATGCCGCAACCGGGCGCGGTCAGCGTCATCCGCACCTCCAGCTGGCTACCGCCATCGGGATGGGGCGAGATATCCAGACCATAGATCAGTCCCAGCTGGACGATATCCACCGGGATCTCCGGGTCGTAGCAGCTGCTCAGCTGGCGCATCAGCTCATCCCGGTCGACCGGCAGATCCTCCACCTCTTGGTTGCTGCCACTGACCGAGCCGGACCGAGGTTGCCCGCTGCTACCGATCAGTCCCAGCGCATCGGCGTTTTCCGGGCCGAGCCGGACCAGCAGGCCGCCGGTTCTCAGCGTGTAGCTGCCGCCCAATGCCTGATGGATGATCACCGGCGTTCCCTTCGGCAGGAATACCGGCTGGCCGGACGGCACCTGCAAGGCGTCACAATCCCGTCGCAGATAGAGGGTTGTCGATTCAGTCATCGCGCCATCTCCGCCCTATTCGGTGCTGACCCAGCCTGCCGCATCTTCATGGTTTTCAGATTCTTGTGCCAAGGCCCCTTTCAAGGCGTGCCAGGCCAGGGTGGCGCACTTGATGCGGCTGGGAAACTCGCGTACCCCGGCCAGTACCCGCAACTTGCCCAGCGCCGGCGGACTGTTCTCCTCCGGGCCGGTAAGTAGCCGATGGAACTGGCCGAACAGCGCCTGGGCCTCCGCCACCGTCTTACCTTTCAGCAGTTCGGTCAGCAGCGAGGCCGATGCCATCGAGATCGCACAACCCTGGCCGAGAAAGGCGATATCCTCGATCCGCGCCGGCTCGCTGGATTCATTAAGCTTGATAAACAGCTCCAACTGATCGCCGCACAGCGGGTTGTAACCTTGCTGATGGTGGCTGTATTCGTCCAGCTTATGGAAATTGCGCGGGTGGCGGCCGTGATCGATGATCACCTCCTGGTAGAGTTCGCGCAGCTCGTCGTTCATCACCGCCCTCCTATCTATCGCCGAACAGCCGGCATACCTGCTGCAGGCCAGCGACAAGCGCATCGATATCGTCCGGGCCGTTATAAAGCGCCAGTGATGCGCGGGCGGTGGCCGGCAGGCCGAGGCGCTGCATCAATGGCATGGTGCAGTGGTGGCCGGCGCGGATCGCCACGCCAAACTGGTCCAGTACGGTACTGATATCGTGTGGATGGGCTTGTTCCATCACGAAAGACAGGATGCCGGCTTTCTGGCGGGCGGTACCGATCAAGCGCAGGCCGGGCACCCGCTGCAGCGCATCGCTGCCGTATTCCAGCAACTGCTGTTCGTGAGCGGCAATCGCTGCCAGGCCGATCGCGTCAACATAGTCCAGCGCCGCCGCCAGGCCGATCGCGCCGGCGATGTTGGGTGTACCGGCTTCGAAGCGGTACGGCAGCTGGTTGTAGTCGGTATGTTCGAAGGTGACCTTGCTGATCATATCGCCGCCGCCCTGATAGGGCTCCATCGCCTCCAGCAGCGCCTGCTTGGCGTACAGCACGCCGATACCGGTCGGGCCGTAGACCTTGTGGCCGGAAAAGGCGTAGAAGTCGGCATCCAGCTGCTGCACGTCAACCGCCAGGTGCGGCACCGCCTGGGCGCCGTCGACCAATACCGGCACCCCTTGGGTATGGGCCTGTTCGATCATCTCGGCGACCGGGTTGATGGTGCCCAGTGCATTGGAAACATGGCCCACCGCCAGCAGTTTGGTGCGCGGCCCGAGCAGCCGCTGGAAGCTGGCCTGGTCGATCTCGCCGGCATCGCTGATCTCGATCACCCTTAGCCGGGCGCCGGTCTGCCGGCAGAGGATCTGCCAGGGCACGATGTTGGAGTGGTGCTCCAGGGTACTGATCAGGATCTCGTCATCCGGCTGCAGCCGCGGTCGCAGGTAGCTCTGGGCGACTAGGTTGATCGCCTCGGTGGTACCGCGCACGAAGACGATCTCCTCGCGCCGGTCGGCGTGGATAAACGCCCGCACCCGGTCCCGCGCCGCCTCGTAGGCGGCGGTGGCCCGCTCGCTGAGGCAGTGCACGCCGCGGTGCACGTTGGCGTTGTCCTGGCTGTAATAGTGCTGCAGGCAATCGATCACCGCCTGCGGCTTCTGACTGGTCGCGGCGTTGTCCAGGTAGACCAACGGCCGGCCATGCACCTGCTGGTGCAGGATCGGAAACTCAGCCCGACGGGCGGCCAGGTCATATGAGGTTTGGCAGGGCTCAAGCATGGTCATCGGTAGCCCCCTGCGCTTGCAGCGCCTGTTCCAACAGCATCGCGCACCAACCTTTCAATGGGTCCGGTAGCGGCTGCAGGGTCTCGTAGCCGAAGGCGAAGGTCAGCAACCGCCGGGCGCTGTCTGCGTCCAGCCCCCTACTCTGCAGATAGAACAGCGCCTGCGAATCCAGATGACCGACGGTGGCGCCGTGCGAGCATTTGACATCGTCGGCTTCGATCTGCAGCTCCGGCTTGGTATCCATCTCGGCACCCTGGCTGAGCAGCAGGTTCTTGTTGACCTGGCGGGCGTCGCTGCGCTGGGCGTCCGGGTGGACCACCGCCAACCCGTTGAACACCCCGTGCGCCCGGTCGTCGAGCACCCCTTTATAGAGCACCGCGCTGCGGCAATCGGCTACCCGGTGGTCGATCCGCAGATGGTTGTCCAGATGCTGCCGGCCGTCCAGCAGATAGAGACCGTTCAGCAGGGTTTCGGCGCCCTCGCCCAGCAGCTGCACCTGCAGGTCGTTGCGCAACATGGCACCGCCCAATGTCAGCGAGAACTGCTGCAAGCGGCTGCCGGCAGCCTGCTCGACGTGCAGCCCGGCGATATGACTGCTGCGCTGGCCGCCGCGCTGCAGCTGGCAGTGCAGCAACTGGGCCTGCTCGGCCAGCCGGATCTCCGTCAGACCAACGGTCAGGCTCTCTGCCTCCCCGTTATCCAGGTACTCCTCGATCAGCGTCGCCTCGGCATCGGCCTCCAACACCAGCAGCAGGCGCGGGAAGCAGACCTGTGCCAGGCCGTCGGCGCGGAGGCCGGTGGGCGTGTTGCTGGCCAGTGTATTGAAGAAACGGCAGTGGATCGGCTGTTCCAGCCGGCAACCGGAGGGCAGGTAAAGCAGCAGGCCATCCTCCAGCCAGAGCGTGTTCAGCGCCGCGAACGGATGTTCCTGCAAACTGACCACCTGGCCCAGGTAGTAGCGCAGCAGCTCACGCTCGCTGGAGAGTGCCTGGGCCATGGAGCAGAGCCGGGCCCCTTCGGGCAGCGGACCGATACGGGACGCTTCCGGCAGCCAACGGCCGCCAGCAAACACCAGCTGATGGCCAGCCAGCGGGAAATTTTCTTGCAAAGATTCCGGCGAGTCGCCCAGCACTGGACTGTCATCCGGGATAACAAAGCGGCGCTCGTACAGTGCGTCCAGCCGGCTGTATTTCCAGCCTTCCAGCCGACGGCTCGGCAGCCCCTGCAGCTGAAACGCCTCCTGCGCTTGCTGATAGAAATCGTGCAACCAGGGCCAGAGTTCGCTGAGCAGGGCCTGCCGGTCCGGCGGGTCGCTCAGCAGACGGGGGTCACTCATCGCCGCCCTCCCGGCCCTCGGGCGGGCCCTGCGGATGCGCGCTGCCGTGGGTTTCGCGAATCTCGAACGGCGCCTGGGCACCGGTCGCCGGGACGTACCCCTCGCGCTCCAGTTCGCGGGCCAGCTCCGGCCCACCGGAGCGGCTGATCCGGCCGCCCTGCAACACATGCACGAAGTCGGGCTCGATGTAGTCCAGTAGCCGCTGGTAGTGGGTCACCAGCACCAGCGAACGGTCGGCGCGCCTGTAGGCGTTGATACCGGCCGCCACCCGTTTCAGCGCGTCTATGTCCAGCCCCGAGTCGGTCTCGTCGAGGATCGCCAGGGTCGGCTCCAGTACCAGCAGCTGCAACACCTCGTTGCTCTTCTTCTCGCCGCCGGAAAAGCCCTCGTTGACGCCCCGGTAGAGCAGAGCCTCCTCCATCTGCATCTGGCGTACTTTCGCCTTGACGCTGTCGAGGAACTCGATGGCGTCCAGCTCCGGCTCGCCGCGCTGCTTACGCAGGCTGTTCAGCGCGCTCTTCAGGAACTGGATATTGCTGACGCCGGGGATCTCCACCGGGTACTGGAACGCCAGGAAGACACCGGCGGCGGCGCGCTGTTCGACACTCATCGACAGCAGGTCTTCACCCCGGTAACGCACCTCGCCACGGCTGGCCTGATAACCGGGATGGCCGGCCAGCAGGTAGGCCAAAGTGCTCTTGCCGGAACCGTTCGGCCCCATGATGGCGTGCACCTCGCCGGCACCAACCTGCAGGTTCACGCCCTGCAGAATCGGCTTGTCGTCGACCCGTACCTCCAGATCGCGGATACTGAGCATCTCGTCAGCCATCGTTTTTCTCCCGCTTATTCCGATTCTGTTGCTCAGGGATCGATCAACGGCCGCAGCCGGTCGATGTGGCGCAGGATCCAGCGGATCAGATCCAGCAGCAGGTCCCAGATATCGATTGTTGCGTTAAGCATCGTCGTTGCCTCCTCAGCCGACCGCCCCTTCCAGGCTGACCTCCATCAGCGCCTGGGCCTCGACGGCGAACTCCATCGGCAGTTTGCGGAACACCTCCTTGCAGAAACCGTTGACCAGCAGCGAGACCGCCGCTTCCGGGTCGATGCCGCGCTGCTGGCAGTAGAACAGCTGCTGTTCGCTGATCTTGGAGGTGGTGGCCTCGTGCTCGACCCGGGCGTCGGGCCGCTGCACCTCGATATAGGGCAAGGTGTGGGCGCCGCAGCGATCGCCCAGCAGCAGCGAGTCGCACTGGCTGTAGTTGCGGGCGTCCTCGGCGCGCGGGCCAACCTTGACCAAACCGCGATAGGTGTTCTGGCCGTGACCGGCGGAGATCCCCTTGGAAAGGATGGTGCTGCGGGTATGGCGCCCCAGGTGGGTCATCTTGGTGCCGGTGTCGGCTTGCTGGTAGTTGCCGGTCAGCGCCACCGAGTGGAACTCGCCGACCGAATAATCACCTTTCAGGATCACGCTGGGGTATTTCCAGGTGATCGCCGAGCCGGTCTCCACCTGGGTCCAGGAGATCTTGCTGTGATGGCCGGCGCAGAGTCCGCGCTTGGTAACGAAGTTGTAGACCCCGCCCTTGCCTTCCGTATCGCCGGGATACCAGTTCTGCACCGTGGCGTACTTGATCTCGGCGTTGTCCAGCGCGATCAGTTCGACCACCGCGGCGTGCAGCTGGTGTTCGTCACGCATCGGCGCGGTGCAGCCCTCCAGGTAACTAACCGAGGCGCCCTCTTCGGCGACGATCAGCGTGCGCTCGAACTGGCCGGTGCCGGCGGCGTTTATACGGAAATAGGTGGACAGCTCCATCGGGCACTTCACCCCTTTCGGGATGTAGCAGAATGAGCCGTCGCTAAATACCGCGGCGTTCAAGGCGGCGTAGAAGTTATCGGTATAGGGCACCACGGTTCCCATGTAGCGTTGTACCAGCTCGGGGTGGTTCTGTACCGCTTCGGAGAAGGAGCAGAAGATGATGCCCAGTTCGGCCAGCTCCTGCTGGAAGGTGGTCGCCACCGAGACGCTGTCGAACACCGCATCGACCGCCACCCCGGCCAACCGGGCCCGTTCGTGCAGCGGTACGCCGAGTCGTTCGTAGGTGCGCAGAATCGCCGGATCGACCTCGGCCAGGCTCTGCGGCCCGTCCGCCGTGCTGCGCGGTGCCGAATAGTAGCTGATCGCCTGGAAATCGATCTGCGGGTAGTGCACCCGCGACCAGGTCGGCAACGGCATGGTGCACCAGTGTCGGTACGCGGCCAGCCGCCACTCCAGCATAAAGTCGGGCTCATGCTTCTTGTGCACGATCGCCCGGATCACCTCTTCATCCAGACCAGGCGGAAAACTGTCGGTGTCGACCTCCGTGACGAACCCCTGGCTATACCCCTTGTCGAGCAGTCGCTCTATCTGCGGGGTGGTCTTGGCCATGACGGCCTCCTCCGCGTTACGCGGTCAGGTGTTCAGCAGCGCGATGCTTTTATTGGACGGTTTGGCGAGCAGTTCGACCAGGCTGACCCGGGCCAGCGCGCCGTAGATCACCTGGTTGACGTCCTGCCATTGGCTGCGGATATGGCAGCGAGCCTCCAGCTGGCAGAGACCGTGCTGAAAGCTGCACTCGGTGAGGCCGAGCGGGCCTTCCAGCGCTTCGATGATATCTGCCAAGGAGATCCGCTGCGGCGGGCGCGCCAGCTGGTAGCCGCCCTGCTGGCCACGACAGGAGTTCAGCAGCCCGTGCCGGGTCAACACCTTCAGCAACTTGCGTACCGTACTGACCGGCAGCGCTACCGCTTCGGCCAGCGCGGCGGCGCTGAAGGTACGCTCCGGCTCGCGGGCCATCCTGGCCAGCACCACCGTACCGTAGTCGGTCAGTTTGCTTACCCGCAACATCGGCGCCTCCTCGCGCTTTATATAGTACTAATATAGTACCGTTTGAGCGGGAGGCGATGAGTTACGCGCTGCAAGCTGCGTGCATTTCAGTCCCTTTAAAGAATGGCGCCAGTCGCGGTCGGAGCCCGCTGCTACAGGGGCCGTGCCGTAGCAGCCCACTGCGAGGGCGATACCTGCGGACTGGCGGAACCCGGTTGCGGTCGGAGCCCGCTGCTACAGGGGCCGTGCCATAGAAGCCCGCTCCGAGGGCGATAGCTGCGGACTGGCGGAACCCGGTCGCGGTCGGAGCCCGCTGCTACAGGGACCGTGTCGTAGCAGCCCGCTCCGAGGGCGATACCTGCGGACTGGCGGAACCCGGTTGCGGCCGGAGCCCGCTGCTACAGGGGCCGTGTCGTAGCAGCCCACTGCGAGGGCGACACCTGCGGACTGGCGGAACCCGGTCGCGGTCGGAGCCCGCTGCTACAGGGTCCGTGCCGTAGCAGCCCGCTCTGCGGGCGACAGGCTGTGGATT
>NZ_JAILYN010000071.1 GCF_019795155.1 Marinobacterium arenosum
AGCTTCAATCAGGCGGCGGGGATGATCATCAAGGAGTTGACGATCTTGCCGGCGGTCTCACCGGGTAAAGTGCCATCTGTTATCAAGGCGATGACAGAGATGGCAGCCACTTTCGTGTTGCCGGCAAGGCGAGAGCGGCGTTATCCCCGGGCATTAAAGAGCTGCCCATGCCGCTACCCCGTGAGAAAGAAAAATGCCAGTCAGTTGGCTTAACTGACTGGCATTAGGCCTAGGCCGGTTTTTTGTGTCTCTGCGGAGAGGGCGTTTGTTCTATAGGCGGGCCGGCCATTGGTTGCGGCCCGCCAAGCGATCAGCTCAGCTCCGGTGTCAGGGACGGGCGCAGTGACTGCAGCAGGGCCTTGAGCATCTTTGGATTGCCCGCAACCAGGTTGCCTTTGCTGCGGTAGCTGTTGCCGCCGGCAAAGTCGCCGACCAGGCCGCCCGCTTCTTGGATCAGCAGCAGGGCGGCTTCCAGTTCATTTTCGTACAGGCCGATCTGGTAGAAACCGTCCAGCCGTCCGGCAGCGGTATAGGCCATGTTCAGCGCAGCGGAGCCGCCGCTGTGAATGTTGCCGCCGGCCATGGCGATATTCTTGAGCATCTCCAGGTGGGCGCCCAGGTGGGCCTTGTCGGAGCTGCGATTGAAAAAGCCGGTGCCGATCATTGCGCCGTCCAGGGATTTGCAGCTGCTGACGCGCAAGCGTTTGCCGTTCAGTTGGGCACCGCGGCCGCGGCTGGCGGTAAACTCTTCGCCGGCCAGCGGGTTCAGTACCACTGAGTGCTCCAGGCGGCCGTTCTGGTAGCCGGCCATGCAGAGCGCGAATACCGGCAGACCGTTGCTGAAATTCAGTACGCTGTCGATCGGGTTGATCTGCCAGATCACCTCGATGCCTTCCTCCAGCGGGGCGTGTTCACCGCTGTAGACGCCGACCACTCGGTGGCTCGGATAGGCCTTCTGGATGGTGTGAGTGATGGTCTGTTCGGCGTGGACACAGGTGTCCTTCAGAAAATTTGCCACATCGGCTTGTTCTGATTTGATCAGATCCAGGCGCTCGACGGCGCGCGCGATCTGTTCACCTGCAATGCGGGCGGCACGCAGGGCGATATTCAACATCGGTTGCATGTTGTCTGATCCAAAAGCTGTGAAAGAGCGAGGTGGTCATTATAGCGGACTCCGCCTTTGGGCTGAACAGCGCCGGAGGCTTTTGCTACAATATGGCGCCTTTTTATATGCGGTTCGAGCGGATGCTGGAAAATATTACGATCATATTGGTGAACACCACCCACCCGGGCAACATCGGCGGCACGGCGCGGGCGATGAAAAACATGGGCTTGACCGACCTGCGACTGGTGGATCCGAAGATCTTTCCCAGCGAGGTGGCGACGGCGCGGGCATCGCGGGCGACCGATCTGCTGGACAATGCGCAGCTGTTCAATGACCTGGAATCGGCGGTGGCCGATTGTCAGTTGGTGGTGGGAACCAGTGCCCGTGAGCGGCATATCCCGTGGCCGCTGATCAATCCGCGGCAGTTGGCGGCGATCGCCGCGCCGCTGCCGGAAACCACTCGGGTGGCGGTGGTGTTCGGTCGCGAGGATCGCGGCCTGACCAATGAGGAGCTGCAGCTCTGTCATCACCATGTGAACATCCCGACCAACGAAGAGTTCAGCTCGCTGAACATTGCGGCGGCGGTGCAGGTGATCGCCTATGAGCTGCGCATGGCAGCATTGGAGCAGGCGGAGCAGGCGGCGGGTGAGCGGCCGCAGTGGGGCACCGACTGGGATATCGAGCTGGCTGAGCATCGCGAACTGGAGCTGATGTTCGAGCATCTCGAGTCGGTGCTGGTCGATATTGATTTTCTGGATCCGAACAACCCGCGCCAGCTGATGCCGCGGCTGCGCCGGCTGTTGCTGCGGGCGGTACCGGATAAGGTTGAGGTCAATGTGCTACGCGGCATCCTGAAGGCGGTCGAGAAGAAGTTGGAGCCGCCGGCGCGCTGAGCGCGGAATTATAGTTGTTAAACATGCTAAAATGGTGCATGTTTTAACGGGTTGTTTTTTCTCTGACTATTTTGGTCGGATATATACTTGATTGAAATAGTCGGGTATAGCATAATGCCTGCCATACTCGCGTGAGGACGGGGAAAGAGGTTTATGCGACTGACAACGAAAGGGCGTTATGCCGTAACGGCGATGCTGGATCTGGCACTCCATGAAGGTAAGGGCCCGATCAGCCTGGCGGATATCTCGGAACGACAGGGTATCTCGCTGTCTTATCTGGAGCAACTGTTCGCTAAATTGCGTCGCAATGAGTTGGTACGCAGTGTGCGCGGTCCGGGCGGTGGCTACCAGCTGAACCGGGGGCAGGCCAGTATCAATGTTGCCGAGGTGATCGACGCTGTTAATGAGTCCGTCGACGCCACCGGCTGTGGCCGTACCGGCCAGTGCCAGGGCGGCGATACCTGTCTGACGCATCATCTGTGGTGTGATCTCAGCGATCAGATACACGGATTTCTGAGTGATATCAGCCTGGCTGACCTGGTCGCCCGTAAGGATGTGCGTGAGGTGGCACAGCGGCAGGAACGCCAGCATGCAGAGCAGCTGATCGTCAGCTCCTCTGGACAAGCCACGGTTGCTGAAAAAGCAGCTGTTTGAAGTGAGGGTCGGAGATCAAGAATGAAAACACCGATTTATTTGGATTACTCTGCAACCACGCCGGTCGATCCGCGGGTTGCTGACAAGATGGTCGCTTGCCTGACTCTGGAAGGCAACTTCGGTAACCCGGCGTCCCGCTCCCACCTGTTCGGTTGGAAAGCGGAAGAGGCAGTCGAGGAGGCGCGTCGCCAGGTGGCGGACCTGATCAATGCTGATCCGCGCGAAATTGTCTGGACCTCCGGTGCCACCGAATCCGACAACCTCGCTATCAAGGGTGTGGCCCACTTCTATCAGAAGAAGGGCAAGCACATCATTACCTCCAAGATCGAACACAAAGCGGTACTGGATACCTGCCGTCAGCTGGAGCGTGAAGGCTTCGAGGTGACCTACCTGGATCCGACCCCGGCAGGGTTGATCGAGCCGCAGATGGTGGCCGACGCGTTGCGCGAAGACACCATCCTGGTGTCGCTGATGCACGTCAACAACGAGATCGGCGTGATCACCGATATTGCTGCGATCGGCGAACTGACCCGCAAGCACGGCGTGATCTTCCATGTCGATGCGGCACAGAGTGCCGGCAAGGTGGCGATCGATATGGCCAATCTGAAAGTCGATTTGATGTCGATCTCCGGTCACAAGATGTACGGCCCGAAAGGGATTGGGGTGCTGTATGTGCGCCGCAAGCCGCGTATCCGCCTGGAGGCGCAGATGCACGGTGGCGGCCACGAGCGCGGTATGCGCTCCGGTACCTTGGCGACCCATCAGATCGTCGGCATGGGGGAAGCCTGCCGGATCGCCCGCGAAGAGATGGACGGCGAGCATCAGCGGCTGCTGGCGCTGCGCAACCGCTTTATGGACGGCATCAAGGGGATGGAAGAGGTCTATGTCAACGGCTCGCTGGAGCAGCGTGTTGTCGGCAACCTGAACGTCAGCTTCGCGTTCGTCGAAGGCGAGTCGCTGCTGATGTCGCTGAAAGACCTGGCGGTATCGTCCGGCTCGGCCTGTACCTCCGCCAGTCTTGAGCCCTCTTACGTGTTGCGGGCGCTGGGCCTGAATGACGAGCTGGCGCACAGCTCCATCCGCTTCTCGTTCGGTCGCTTCACCACCGAAGAGGAGATCGACTATGCGGTCGCCCAGATCCGTGAGGCCGTCGGCAAGCTGCGTGAGTTGTCGCCGCTGTGGGATATGTATAAAGACGGCGTGGATCTGAGCAAAGTCGAGTGGGCGCACCACTAAACGTCGACCAGAATTCGAGGAATGTGTTATGGCTTACAGTGAAAAAGTAATCGACCACTACGAGAACCCGCGTAACGTTGGCAAGATGGATGACGGTGATGCATCCGTCGGTACCGGTATGGTGGGTGCGCCGGCCTGTGGCGACGTGATGCGTCTGCAGATCAAGGTCAATGGCGAGGGTGTCATCGAGGATGCCAAGTTCAAGACCTACGGCTGCGGTTCGGCGATCGCCTCCAGCTCGCTGGTGACCGAGTGGGTCAAGGGTATGACGCTGGATCAGGCGGCTGAGCTGAAAAACACCGCCATCGCCGAAGAGTTGGCGTTGCCGCCGGTGAAGATTCACTGCTCGGTACTGGCGGAAGATGCCATCAAGGCGGCGATCACCGACTACAAGCAGAAGCAGAAGTAACCTGAACAGCAGACGGTAATGACGGCCGCCGGTTGGCGGCCGCAAGGCAGGATTGTACAGCGATGGCCATTACGATGAGTGCGGCGGCGGCCGAACACGTAACCCGGTATCTGGAACAGCGCGGCCAGGGCGCGGGCGTCCGGCTGGGGGTGCGCACCTCCGGCTGTTCCGGTATGGCATATGTGCTGGAATTCGTTGACGAAGTTCAGCCGGAAGACACGGTGTTCGAAACCCAGGGCGTGAAGATCGTCATCGATCCGAAGAGCTTGGTGTATCTGGACGGCACCGAGCTGGATTTCGTGCGCGAAGGGCTCAACGAAGGTTTTAAATTCAACAACCCGAACGTGCGCAGCGAGTGTGGTTGTGGCGAAAGCTTCAACGTCTGATGCGGCGATTGGTTGATGATTGATATCAAGCAGAACTTCTTCGAGCTGTTTGCGCTGCCGGTAGCTTACCAGGTGGATCAGCAACAACTCGCCGGCCGCTACCGGGAATTGCAGAAAGTGCTGCATCCGGATCGGTTCTCCCACCTGTCGGAGCGCGAGCGCCGGCTGTCGGTACAGTACACCGCCTATCTCAACGAGGCTCAGGCGACGCTCAAGTCACCGCTGAAGCGGGCGCAGTACCTGCTGAAACTGCAGGGGGTGGATACCACCTCCGAGACCAGTGTGACCATGGAGCCGGCTTTTCTGATGCGCCAGATGGAGTTGCGCGAAGAGCTGGACGCGGCCGCCCGGGCGGCCGATCCCGAAGCGGCGCTGGAGGCGCTGCAGCAGGAAGTCGCCGACGAGTTGCGTCAGCAGCGGCAGCAGTTCGAGGCGCGCTATCAGGCCGATGATTTCGACGCGGCAGCGGGGGCGGTTCGCAAGATGCAGTTCCTGGAAAAGCTGGTGCTGGAGATCGAGGCGCAGGAAGACCAACTGCTCGACTGAATAAGTGAGATTATGGCTTTATTGCAGATTGCCGAGCCGGGGCAGAGTCCGGCACCCCATCAACGTCGACTGGCGGTAGGGATCGATCTGGGTACCACCAACTCTTTGGTGGCGGCAGTTAAGAGCGGCGAAGCCGTGACCCTGCCGGATGAGCAGGGTGAGCATATCCTGCCGTCGGTGGTCCGTTATCTGGCCGGCGAAGCGCCGCAAATCGGCCGGGCGGCACACGCCCATGCCGCTCAGGATCCGCACAATACCGTGGCGTCGGTGAAGCGCCTGATGGGGCGTGGCGCCGACGAGCTGGAGACGCTGGGGGGGGAGCTGCCCTACCAGTTTGTCGCGGGCGACGGCAAGATGCCCTTTATTCGTACCGTGGCCGGCGACAAGAGCCCGGTGCAGGTGTCGGCGGATATTTTGAAGGTGCTGGCGGCGCGGGCCGAGGCTTCGCTCGGTGGTGAGCTGGAAGGTGCGGTCATTACCGTGCCGGCCTACTTCGATGACGCCCAGCGGCAGGCCACCAAGGATGCCGCCACGCTGGCCAATCTCAAGGTGTTGCGCCTGCTCAACGAGCCGACCGCCGCGGCAGTGGCCTACGGCCTGGATCAGGGCTCGGAGGGGGTGATCGCGGTCTATGACTTGGGCGGCGGTACTTTCGATATCTCCGTATTGCGCTTGAACAAGGGGGTGTTCGAAGTGCTGGCGACCGGCGGCGACAGTGCGCTGGGCGGCGACGACTTCGACATGCGGTTGGCGCGCTGGTTCAGTGAGCAGTTGTCGCTGGCGGCGCCGGATGCCGGTACCGCTCGCTACCTGCTCGATCGCGCGCGTGCCGCCAAAGAGGCGCTGACCGATGCCGAATCGGTCGAGATCGAACTGTCGGTGGCCGGCGAGCCCCGCCAACTGACCGTAACCCGCCAGCTGTTTGCCGAGCTTTGCGAAGGGCTGGTGTCGCGTACCGTCCGTGCCTGTCGCCGTACCCTGAAAGATGCCGGCGTCGAGCTGGAAGAGGTGCTGGACGTGGTGATGGTCGGCGGCTCCACCCGGATGCCGCTGGTGCGTGAACGGGTTGAGCAGTTCTTCGGTCGGCCGCCTCATAGCGATATCGACCCGGACCGGGTGGTGGCGATCGGCGCGGCGATGCAGGCCGATGTGTTGGCCGGCAATAAGCCGGACAGCGAGATGCTGCTGCTGGATGTGATTCCGCTGTCGCTGGGGTTGGAAACCATGGGTGGCCTGGTCGAGAAACTGATCCACCGTAACACCGCGATCCCGGTGGCCCGGGCGCAGGAGTTTACCACCTACCAGGATGGCCAGACGGCAATGGCGATCCATGTGCTGCAGGGTGAGCGCGAGCTGGTCGACGACTGTCGTTCGCTGGCGCGTTTCGTACTGCATGGCATTCCGCCGATGGCGGCCGGTGCGGCCAAGGTGCGGGTGACCTTCCAGGTCGACGCTGACGGCCTGCTGAGCGTCGCCGCGCAGGAGTTGTCTACCGGTATCGAGAGCAGTATCCAGGTCAAGCCCTCTTACGGTCTTAGCGATGGCGAGATCGAGCGGATGCTGACCGAATCCTACACCCATGCCCAGGAAGACCTGGATCTTCGCGCGTTGCGCGAGCAGCAGGTAGAGGCCGAGGCGTTGTTGCAGGCGCTGGAGCATGCCCTGCAGGCGGACGGTGAGGTGCTGCTCAGCGCGCAGGAGCGAAGCCAGCTGGCGCAGGAGATGCAGGTGTTGGTGGAGCTGCGTGAAGGCCATGATCCGAAGGCGATCGAGAAGGGTATCCAGCATCTGGCGCAGGTCAGTGATGAGTTTGCTGCACGTCGGATGGATCATAGCATCCGCCAGGCGCTGCAGGGTCAGAGTGTTGATGAGATTGAGGAGAAGGGCTGATGCCGCAGATTATCTTTCTGCCCCATGAGGAACTGTGCCCGGATGGCAAGGTGGTCGAAGCCGAAGCCGGCGTGACGGTCTGTGATGCTGCGCTGGCCAACGGTATCGAGATCGAGCATGCCTGCGAGAAGTCCTGTGCCTGTACCACCTGCCACGTGATCGTGCGTGAGGGGTTCGAGTCGCTGGATGAGTCGGACGAGCTGGAAGACGATATGCTCGACAAGGCCTGGGGGTTGGAGCCGGAATCGCGGCTTAGCTGTCAGGCGGTGGTGGGTGGCGAGGATCTGGTGGTTGAGATTCCGCGCTACACGATCAATCAGGTGTCGGAACGGCATTAAGGAGCGGGCAATGACGCTGAAATGGACCGATGTGCAGGATATCGCGATCGAGCTGGCGGACCGTTATCCGCAGGTCGATCCGCTGACCATCTCGTTCCCGGAGCTGTACCAGAAGGTGATGGAGCTGGACGGCTTTGATGACGATCCCGATCGCTGCGGCGAAAAGGTGCTTGAAGCGATCCAGATGGCCTGGATTGACGAGCGGGACTGAGTGTCCCTGGTAACATCGAAGCCCGGTCCTGCCGGGCTTTTTAATGGCTTGTCGGCGCTGTTTTCTGACATATGCTTGGCGTATAATGCCGCGTTTGATTTTCTACACTATCCCACCAAATGAGAGGATTCTGGATCAATGGCAATTGAACGCACACTGTCCATCATCAAGCCGGACGCAGTTGCTAAGAACGTAATCGGTGAAATCGAAACCCGTTTCGAAAAAGCCGGTCTGAAAATCGTTGAGATGCAGATGAAGCGTCTGAGCCAGGCAGAAGCCGAAGGTTTCTACGCTGAGCACAAGGAGCGTCCGTTCTTCGGTGAACTGGTTGCCTTCATGACTTCCGGTCCGGTTGTCGTTCAGGTGCTGGAAGGCGAAAACGCCATCGCTCTGAACCGTGACCTGATGGGCGCGACCAACCCGCAGGAAGCGGCTGAAGGCACTATCCGTCGCGACTTCGCTGAGTCCATCGACGCCAACGCCGTACACGGCTCCGACTCTGCAGCGTCCGCAGAGCGCGAAATCGCCTACTTCTTCGGCGGTTAATGTGACTTGAGGCCGCGCGCCGTCGCGGCCTCTTTCCAACTACAGGTATCCAGAGATCCATGACTGAATCCACTCAAAAAACCAACCTGCTCGGTATGTCGCCAGAGAAGCTGGCTGAGTTCTTCGACAGTATCGGTGAGAAGCGCTTTCGGGCTACGCAGGTGATGAAATGGATTCATCAGTTCGGCGCCGAAAGTTTCGACGAGATGACCAACATCAGCAAGGTGTTGCGCCAGAAGTTGAACGAAGTGGCCGAGATCCGGGAACCTGAAGTGGTCATGCAGAAGACCTCCAAGGACGGTACCCGCAAGTGGGTGATCAAGACCGAGGGTGGTTCCAGCGTCGAGATGGTGCTGATCCCGGATGGTGATCGCCGCACGCTCTGTGTCTCCTCGCAGGTGGGCTGTTCGCTGGACTGCAGCTTCTGTTCGACCGGTAAGCAAGGGTTTAACCGCAATCTCACCGCCGCTGAGATTATCGGTCAGGTCCGGATTGCGATTAAATCCTACGGTGCCATGGACCCGTCCGGCGAACGTCGCGTCACCAACGTGGTGATGATGGGGATGGGCGAGCCGCTGATGAATTTCGACAACGTGGTCGAAGCGATGCAGCTGATGATGGACGACAATGCTTACGGTTTGTCGAAGCGTCGCGTGACCCTGTCCACCGCCGGTGTGGTGCCGGCACTGGATAAGCTGGGCGCGGTGAGTGATGTGTCGCTGGCGGTATCGCTGCACGCGCCGACCGACGAACTGCGTGACCAGCTGGTGCCGATCAACCGCCGTTACCCGATCAAGGAGCTGATCGCCGCCTGTAACCGCTATCTTGATCACCTTAACGACAAGCGGGTGGTTACCGTGGAGTACACGCTGATCGCTGGTGTGAACGATCAGCCGGAGCACGCCCGTCAGCTGGTCAAGGTGCTGCGCAAATTGCCCTCCAAGCTGAACCTGATTCCGTTCAATCCGTTCCCGAACTCTGGCTACGAGCGGCCCAGCGACCAGGCGATCGATGCCTTTAAGCAGGTGATGCTCAATGCCGGAATTCTGACCACCGTACGTCGCACCCGGGGCGACGATGTGGATGCCGCTTGTGGCCAGCTGGTCGGCCAGGTGCAGGACCGTACCCGGCGTAGCGAGAAATATATTCAACTGGTCCAGCAGGAGGCTGCGCCTGGGCAGCGTGCCGGACACTAGGAGCATGTCGTGAAAGGGATTCGAGTCGGCCTGGCCGTGTGTGCACTTCTGCTGGCTGGCTGTGCGGGGCAGGGGGCGCCGGTTGCCGGTGGCAGCGCGAATCCTCACAGCGCCAAGGCCAGTTACACGCAACTTGGCCTGCAATACCTTCAGGAGCGGGATGGCCAGAATGCCAAGGAGGCATTCCTGCGTGCATTGGAGATCGACAGCAACTACGCCGAAGCCTTTAATGGCCTGGCGCTGACCTTCCAGCTGGAAGGTGACCAGGCATTGGCCGAGCAGTATTTCGACAAAGCGGTGGCCGCGGCGCCCGACTCGGCGATGGTGCACAACAATTACGGCGCTTTCCTGTTCCGCCAGCAGCGTTACCAGGACGCTTGCCGCATTCTGGCCCGGGCCACCGAGGACCCATTCTATTCGCAGCGGGCGCAGGCATTCGAAAACCTCGGCCGCTGTTACCGCCAGATCGGCCGTGACGACGTCGCCGAACACGCCTTTCGACGGGCGCTGCGTATCAGTACTTTTCGGCCGCTGGCTATGGTAGAACTGTCCGACCTGCTGCTGGAACAGCAGCGCACGGCTGAGGCCAAAGAGTGGTTCGAGCGTTTCAGTGCCCTGGTCGAGGCCAAGCGGGTCGACCATTATGCCAAGAGTCTGTGGCTCGGTATCCGGCTGGCACGGGCCGGCGGCGACGCCAGCAAGGCGGCAACCTATGCTCTGATCCTGAAAAACCTTTTCCCGCAATCGCCGGAATTTCATCAGTATAAGGAGTCTTCGCGGTGACCACTGAACAGACAGTCGAGCAGGCTGAGAGTCAACGTTTTCCGGGCGAGCGGCTGCAGACGGCGCGGATGGCCAGAGGGCTGACCATCGACGATATCGCCAATGCGCTGCATCTGCCGGCTTCCTATATCGAAGCGTTGGAAAACGGTGACATCGATTGCCTGCCCAGTGTGGTGTTTGCGCGTGGCTACATCCGCTCCTATGCCAAGTTCCTCGATGTCGATGCCGACGAGTTCCTCGGCTATCTGGACGAGCAGTACGGCATGGCTCAGCGCAGCAGCGTCAAATCGGTTACCAAGGTGCGCCAGCAGATGAAGCTGAGTCACCCGTTGCTGCGGCTGTCGACCTGGCTGCTGCTGATCATCGTGATCGGTGCCTCGATCTGGTGGTGGCGGACCCAGCATGAGCTGCCGGAAATCAGTGGCCACAGTGGTGAACAGCAGAATGCGATCAGCGTTGAAACCAGTTCTGGCGATACCTTGGTAATTCCGGCGCTGAACGACGCCGAGCCGGCGGTTGACGAAGGCGCGCCTGCGGAGGCGGTCAGCGAAGCCGCGGCCGAAGAGGAGGCGCCGTCCGACCTGACCGAGCAGCAGATTGCCCAGTTGCAGGCCGAGCTGGATGCCGTTGAAGGGACTGCGTCAGATGAGGCCGCGGCGGCGGCGGAGTTGTCCCGGCTGCAGATCAGTTTCAGTGGCGAGTGCTGGGTCACCATCAAGGATGCCAGCGGCAAAACGCTGTTCAACAACGTGCGTAACGCCGGTAGCAAGGTGGATATCAGTGGTGAGGCGCCCTTCTCCGTGCTGCTCGGCGCCTCCGCAGGCGTCAGCGGTATGCGCTTCAATGGCGAAGCCGTCGATGTGGTGGCGCTGAGTCGCGACGGCATGGCGCGCTTTACGCTGCCGCTCGACTGATCTGGAATTCGAATACAAGCATACAGGGTAGAGACGTTGGCCAAGATCAAAGCCATTCGTGGTATGAACGATATCCTGCCGGACGCGACACCGGTCTGGCAGTACCTGGAAAACACCGTGCAGCAGCTGCTGTCCGGCTACGGCTATAGCGAAGTGCGGATGCCGATCGTTGAACAGACCGACCTGTTCAAGCGTTCTATCGGCGAAGTCACCGATATTGTCGAGAAGGAGATGTACACCTTCGAGGACCGTAACGGGGAAAGCCTGACGCTGCGGCCGGAAGGGACCGCCAGCTGTGTCCGGGCGGCGGAAGAGCATGGCCTGCTGTTCAACCAGACTCAGCGTTTCTGGTACCAGGGACCGATGTTCCGTTACGAGAAACCACAGAAAGGGCGCTATCGCCAGTTCCATCAGATCGGCGTGGAAACCTTCGGCATGGCCAGCGCCGATGTCGATGCGGAGCTGATCCTGCTCAGCGCCCGTTTGTGGCAGCGACTCGGTATCCGCGACGCGGTCACCCTGCAGCTGAATTCGCTGGGCAGTAACGAAGCGCGTGCCGAGTACCGCCAGGCATTGGTCGATTATCTGACCCTGCACAAGGATCAGCTGGATGAAGACAGCCTGCGCCGGCTCGACAGCAACCCGCTGCGGATCCTCGATAGCAAGGACCCGCAGACCCAGACAGTGCTGGAAAGTGCGCCGCTGCTGAGCGATTACCTGGATCAGGAGTCCGCCGAGCATTTTGCCGAGCTGCGCCGGATCCTCGATGACGCCGGCGTGAAGTACGAGCTCAACCCGCGGCTGGTACGCGGTCTCGACTACTACTGCAAGACCGTCTTCGAGTGGGTCACCGATAAGTTGGGGGCCCAGGGCACGGTCTGTGCCGGCGGTCGCTATGATGGCCTGGTCAAGCAGTTGGGCGGCCGGCCGACACCGGCGGTCGGTTTCGCAATGGGGGTTGAGCGGCTGGTGCTGTTGCTGGAAACCCTCGAGGCGATTCCGGCTGATCTGCGCCAGCCGTTCGATATCTACCTGGCGGCGGAACACAAGGGGATTCAGCACCGGCTGATGCTGCTGGCCGAGCAGTTGCGGGACCAGCTGCCCGGTTTGCGGGTACGGGTGCACTGCGCCGGCCTGAAGAACATCGCCAGCAAGGCCCGGCAAACCGGCGCCCCGCTGGTGCTGCTGATGAAAACCGATGAGGCCGGCGAGCTGGTCGGTACCCTCTGGCACAACGACCAGCCGCAGTTCGATCTCGGCGAGGCGCAGTTGGTTTCAGCGATCGAGTCCGTCTGGACCCGCTGATGACAGCGAAAACGACAGGAGTTAAACGTGGCAGATCTGCGTAGCGAAGAAGAACAGGTCCAGGCCCTCAAGGACTGGTGGAAGGAAAATGGCAAGTCGCTGCTGATCGGCATCGTCTTTGCGGTACTGATCGTGGCGGCCTGGAAAGCCTGGCAGCAGCGTAGCCAGCAGCAGGCCGAGTACGCCTCCGCACTGTACCAGAACTTGCTGGAGGCGGTGGTGGGGTCGGTTAGCGATCAAGCCGACGAGGCCTCGCTGAGCACCGCCCGCCATCTGGGCGAGCAGCTGAAAACCGAGTTCGAAGGCAGTGCCTACGCCCGTATGGCGGCGTTGCTGATGGCGCGGCTGGCGGTCGAGCGTAACGAGCTGGATGTTGCACTGGCCGAATTGGATTGGGTGCAGACCCACGAGCCGACCGCGGCGCAGGCGGTGGTGGTCAAGCTGCGTAAGGCGCGCATCCTGGCGGCCCAGGGTAATGTCGAACAGGGGTTGCAGTTGCTGGATGGACTGGCCAATGCCGCTTTCCAGGCCCGCATCGACGAGGTACGCGGTGACCTGTACCTGCAGCAGGGTGATCGCGACAATGCGCGTAAAGCCTACCAGACGGCACTTGCCGCCGGCAGCAGCGGCGCAGCGAATCCCCTGCTGAGCGTTAAGCTGAACGATCTGGCGGTCGAGGATAAGTAAATGGCGAGCTTGCTTCGGGCAATGACGCTGGGTCTGGCGGCGATGCTGCTGTCAGCCTGCAGCTTATGGGACAGCAGCGAAGAACTGGAGCCGAATCCGCTGGTCGATTTCGAAGCGGAAAAGCAGGTCGAGGTGCTTTGGTCGGCATCGGTCGGAGATGGGCCGGGCGAGAAGTATCATCAGATCGTGCCTGCAGTTGTCGGCGAGCAGTTGTTTGCAGTCGATCACGACGGCCTGGTAGCGGCGTTCAATCGCCTCGATGGTGAGCGCTTGTGGCAACAGGAGCTGGATGTCCGGGTGATCGGTGGCTTGGCGGCCGGCTATGGCCGGCTGGCATTGACCACCGAGGATGGCCGGGTGATGGTGCTGGATGCCGACAGCGGCGAACTGCGCTGGCAGGCCAAGCTCAGTTCCGAGGTGGTGGCTGTGCCCCAGTTCAACCGCGAACTGCTGGTGGTGCAGATGATCAACGGTAAGGTGGTGGCACTTGATATCGAAGATGGCAGCCACCGCTGGACCTACGATGCGCAGATTCCCAACCTGACCCTGCGTGGCACCAGCGCGCCGATCGTCGCTGCCAATATCACCTTTGCCGGTTTCGCCAACGGTAAACTGGCGGCGATCGACAATGCGTCCGGCGGCGAAGTCTGGGCGCGGCGTGTCGCGCTGGCGCACGGTCGAACCGAGCTGGAGCGGGTGATCGACCTGGATGGTCGGCCGGTGCTGGTGGATAATCTGCTTTATGTGCCCAGCTACCAGGGCAGACTGGTGGCGATCAATCCGTTCAACTCGCAGATCGTCTGGGCCCAGGATGTGTCCAGCTACCGCGACCTGGCCGAGGGGTTCGGCAATATCTATGTGGCGGAGCAGGATGATGCGCTGCAGGCGTTTGATCGTCGCACCAGCGCCAGCGTTTGGCGTCAGCCGGCCCTGGCCCGGCGGATGATCAGCGCACCGGCCACGGTCGGCAACGAACTGCTGGTGGGTGACAGTCTCGGCTATCTGCATGTGCTGTCTCAGGTCGATGGCCGTTTCGTCGCCCGCCATAAAGTGGACGGCTCCGGCCTGAGCGCTCCGCCGCTGGTGGTGGATGATATAATCTACCTGCTCAGCGACGGCGGTCGTCTGCAGGCGCTAACGCTGAAGTGAGTAACCTGTCCTCAGGTTCCTGACCAGTAACTGAGTTTACTGGCGGCTATTCGCAGGCGTGAATAGCCGCCGTTTTCGTTTTTGAGACACGCCTTAATCAGGGTGATCTGATGCTTCCGGTAATTGCACTAGTCGGCCGACCCAATGTCGGCAAATCCACACTTTTCAACCGGCTGACCAAAAGCCGAGATGCGCTGGTCGCCGACCTGCCCGGGTTGACCCGTGACCGCAAGTACGGTGAGGGGCGGCTGGGCGACCACGCCTATATCGTCATCGATACCGGTGGTATCAGCGGTGACGAGCAGGGTATCGACCACGAGATGGCGCGACAGTCGCTGCAGGCGGTGGACGAGGCCGATATCGTGCTGTTCCTGGTGGACGGCCGTGCCGGCCTCAACCCGGCCGACGAGATGATTGCCGATCACCTGCGCCGCAGCAACAAGGCCTACCACCTGGTGGTGAACAAGACCGATGGCATTGATCCCGATATCGCCATGGGTGATTTCTATGGCCTGGGGCTGGGTGAACCGCAGCCGATCGCAGCGGCCCATGGTCGCGGTGTGCGCTCGCTGATCGAGAACGTGCTGGTACAGGCGCTGGGCGATGTCGAGCCGGAGACCGATGAGGAGGTCGAAGAGGCTGAAGACGGTAGCATCAAGATAGCGATCGTGGGCCGGCCCAATGTCGGCAAATCCACGCTGGTCAACCGGATGCTGGGTGAAGAGCGGGTGGTGGTCTACGACCAGGCCGGTACCACCCGTGACAGCGTCTACATTCCCTACAGCCGTGAAGAGCAGGACTACACCCTGATCGATACCGCCGGTGTGCGGCGCCGCAAGAACATCAAGGAAGCGGTGGAGAAGTTCTCCATCATCAAGACCCTGCAGGCGATCGAAGATGCCCATGTGGTGATTCTGGTGGTCGATGCCCGTGACGGGGTCACCGAGCAGGACCTGCATATGCTCAGCTTCGTGATGGATGCCGGCCGGGCGCTGGTGATTGCGTTGAACAAGTGGGATGGCATGGATGTCGAGCAGCGCGACAAGGTGAAGGAGCAGATCCAGCGCCGGTTGGAGTTTGCCTCGTTTGCCCGCTTCCACTTTATTTCGGCACTGCACGGCAGCGGGGTGGGGGATCTGTACCACTCGATCGGCGAGGCGTATGAAAGTGCCATGGCCAAGTGGCCAACCAGCCGGTTGACCCGCTTGCTGGAAGATATGGTTGCCGATCACCAGCCGCCGATGATCAATGGTCGCCGTATCAAGCTGCGCTATGCTCACCAGGGGGGCTCCAACCCGCCGATCATCGTGGTACATGGAAACCAGACCGATGCTCTGCCGCTCTCTTACAAACGCTATCTGCAGAACAAGTTCGTCAGGGTACTAGGGCTCAAGGGGACGCCGGTAAGATTCGAGTTCCGCAGTGGCGACAACCCGTTTGAAGGTCGCAAGAACAAGTTGACCGGTCGTCAGCTGGCCAAGAAGGCCCGCTTCCGTGATCACATTCAGTCGATCAAGAAGAAAGAACGCAAGAAGCGTAGCAAGAAGTGAGGGTATACCATCACTGATAGCTTGCAGCTTGTCTGATTATCAACAACAGGGCTCCTTTATAGGGGCCTTGTTGTTATTCATGCCGGGGCGGGCGTTATGCCTTCGTAATGGATCTGTTACAGAAATATAATTTTTTTAACACAACCTGTTGACTCCCTCGGTGGGGTCTGTAGAATGCGCCTCCTCGCTTGGGGAGACAGCCTGAAACGGCCGCTCAGCAAGCCGGGAAGGTCGGAAATAAGTTGTTGATTTCTAATCGAAATTAACGATAATAACCGACCCGCTCTCAGTCGCTTCACAGCAGTCGCC
>NZ_JAILYN010000072.1 GCF_019795155.1 Marinobacterium arenosum
GAACGGCGATTCCGGAAATTGGGCACAAGTGTTCAGCTTCGGCCGGAATGGGTGTTCACGTTGAACCAGAATCGGTGTTCACGTTCCGCCGGAATGGCTGTTCACGATGGGCCGGAATATGCACTTTAACGAACATGGGCAATTTGCTCGCCCATCCATTATCCAAGCCAATAAATCCCTTCGCCTACTTCCCACCCCCACGCCTTGGACGCGCCGCCGCTACCGACCAGACGCCCCGGTCGGCGAGAGAGAAAGACACAATCATTTAAATTCCGGTATAACCAAGTTGATGCACCATAGATCGATCGTCATTAACACAGCGACCGAACTGGACTATAGTCGAATCCATTTTAGTAATGCCGTCAGATACTTAGGAAAGCGTACAATGTCGTTTGATCTTACCGCCATTGTTAACATCATGGGGTTGTCAGCTGTAGCCGTCTTTGCCATCTCGGGCGCGCTCGATGCGGCACGTCAGAAAATGGACGTTCTCGGTTTTATGCTGATCGGTACAGCGACCGGTATCGGCGGCGGTACGCTACGTGATGTGTTGCTCGGTAATGTCCCGGTGTTCTGGATTCGCGAACCGATTTGGATCCTGATATGCCTGGTGTCTTCAGCGGCAACCTATTTTGTGGCGCCGAAACTGGCCTCCCTAACGCGTGCCCTGATCTGGATGGATGCGGTCGGTCTTGCACTGTTTGCGGTGGTTGGCACCGAAATTGCGTTCGAGTACGGCGCTTCGCCGCTGATCTCGGTCTGTATGGGGGTCATGACGGCGACCTTTGGCGGTATCGCCCGCGATGTGCTCTGCGGCAGCAATCTGACGCTGATGAACGAAGAGCTTTATATCACCACCGCGCTGGCCGGTTCGGTTGTGTACCTGTTCCTCAGTCTCTTAAACCTGCCCTACAGCTATGACTTGATCGGTGGCTTCCTGGTCGCGTTCATGCTGCGAGCACTGGCGATTCGATTCAACATTAAATTGCCAAACCGTTATAGAAACGGCTGATGTTTGGCTGCATTTAATGAAAAGAGCCCGGCTTTTAGCCGGGCTCTCTAACAACATGTGACTTGCTCCATACTTGGATACGCAAGGCCCGGTAAGTCCCATCGAACTTTCCTGCCTATTGTTTTAGGTTGTCCGCCAGCTCAGGTATGGAGGTAGCAACGGCGTCGCTACATCGACGAGATCCGGCTGGCAACCGAGTCGCTGAATATGCGCCCGGACCGGATACCGCCCTGATTCGGGTGGTGAAGGTATTCGATAACAGCATGCAAGTTAAAGCCGAAGGCAACTAGCTGATGATTCAGTAGTTGCTCCCAATACTGGAACTCTATACCTATCAAGCAACCCCTTCACCCACATGCGCAACAACTGTTTCTGCCGGATCAGCCTCTTCCGTACTACAGTCCACGTCTATTAAGCTCAGCCTCTGACGCAAAACTTTTGAGGGTTTCGCGCTGTTGACCTGACCGAATACTTGAGGATCGCCAAACACAATAAACGCATCTTTGGCTCGAGAAACAGCGACATTAAGCATATTGGTGCCCCGATCGTAAAACTTGTTCAGACTGCTGTCGTTACGCCCATAGACGCTGGAAAACAGCACGATCAACCGCTCATCACCCTGCAAACTATGCACAGTACCCACGGTCAATCCGGTAATACCTACCGCCTCCAGTTCACGGCGAATCCATCTAGCCTGCTGACTGAACGGCGTGACGATTCCTACCACCCGCCTCAACACTTCAGCATCATCCTGCGATATAAAGTCGGGGTTTTCGCTACGGGCATAGTCCAAAATGCGAGATCGCTCGGTGCACAGCCATTCGGCAATTCGCTTAGCCTCACCGGGATTACCGCGACTGCTGCCCGAAGTTTCAGAAAGCGTTTCAACCGGCACCATCGCCATAGTCCCCCAAGGGACCGCTGTTTCCGGCTCTCCTCGCAGGGGCTCAAGCCCCCCCTCATAAACCAATTCGTTGCAGTAGCTGATGATGCTGTCATAACAGCGCCGATGCTCGGTCAGATAGAGCCCACGCCCTAAGTGAGGTAGTTGGTGATAGCGACAGTGACGCTGAGCCACATGCATTACGCTACCACTGCTTGATAGGAGTCCGCTGGTACGCCAGAAATTTTCGTAGCTATCATCATCTTCCAGCAGCCCGAACAGTTTCAAGTTGGACCTGTCCACCCCCTCCGGCAGGTTCCAAACAGGCTCAACCTGATCGGTATCGCCGACAATCAGCGCCTTCTTAGCCAGCGCAAAACCGGCAGCGGAAACATCGGGCACTGCTTGCCCGGCCTCATCCACGATCAGAAGATCAATCTCGCCAAGCAGAGGAAAGCTTTCACCATCCTTCCAGGCATTAACCATTGCGGGCAGCATGTAGAAGGTGGATACGAAACAGGGCGTCAGTTTTGCGAACCGGCGCAGCTTGCCCTGAACCTTATCCGGGAAAAACTCTCGCTGGTCGTCCCTGGCCAAAAAGTCTTCCATGTCTTCCAGCCAACGTGCTTCCCAGTAATGGGTGGCAAGCTTGAACAGCTTGAAACGCAGGGCGCGGTCGCTGACCTCGCTAACCTGCTCGGCCGGCGATTGGCCAAACAATTTGCCGGGGTGATGGCTGCGGCACCACTGGGTCAGTTTTTCCTTCACTGCCTGATAGCGCTCCAGCAAACTCTGCAGGCGTTTCTGCTGACTGGCCAGGGATGCCTGTTCCCTCTCCTGCCGGGCAATCTCATCTTCAAACCAGCGCTCGACTGCTTCGTCGCTAAAATCAGTCAGGGGTATCTGCCAGTTCTGAAGTAAACGGCGTGTCTTTCGTTGTTCCTGTTTGCGTAGCGGCGGCAACCATAGCAGCAGGCACAGCAGCAGACTACGTTTCTCCCAGAGCCGATAGAGATCATCGCGTTGCGTGCGGCGACTTTGAACAAGCTCGCCAACTTCACGCAACTGGGTGTCCAGTTTATCCAAGGCAGCCTTGAGCCCTTCAAAGCTTCCCACCTTTTCACGCAACTCGGCATCGACAACTTGAAAAGCTTCAAGCCGATCGACCCCGTCATCAATCTGCCGCTTGGTCTGACGCATGGTTCGCAGCAATCGCTGTCGCGCCTCACGGGCGGTTGCAACCGGTTCGCCTTGCCAGTGGCTGGCACAAGCCAGAAAGTGGGCTGTTGCCTCCGTCACATAGTCTGAACACTGCCAGTCATCCATATGCCCCTGACCGCTGGGGCCAAGAAACTGATGGCGGTTTTTCCGCTTATTTGCTTTGCTGCTGGCACAACAGTAAAGACCATAGCTGAACAGCTCCGGTAACCAGCGCCCCTGCAGGCACTCTTCCAACCCCTCCTCGTCTATACGGGCGAAGCTCTCCAGAATATTGGTTACCGCCTGGTTGTTGTTTGAGGTGGCCGCAATCAACGGCGGTTCTGCTTCTTCCAGCGCAGCTTGAGTCCAGAGGTTGGCCACTACCGAACGAAGCAGTGTGGTTTTCCCGGTTCCGGGAGGGCCGTTTACCGCCAGGATCTCGCCATCTCCCTGCATAAACTGGTAATGCAGCGCGCTGCGCTGTTTGGGTGACAGCGGGAATTCCCCGCTCATCTGGCCGACATGCTGCCGGGCCAGTTCAAGGTTATGCTGTTGGTCCCGGTGATGATCCAACGGCGGCGATTCCATATGACAAAATCGCTGATAGAGCAACGGATAACGGTCTTTCTTCAACAGCGTATCCAGTACCTTGAGTATCCTGAATTTCGCCCCGTAGATCGGCGGATCCAGTTGCAGCAGGCACTGTCCGGAGAGAACATATTGTGGATGGATCAGCAAATCATACAGACAACTGCCTGGCCTGTTTTTCGCCGGTTCCGGCTTGCTGTACGATTCGGTCTTGGCTGCATACAACATGGCCGTACAGTAGGTCACCAACTGAGGCCAACTGGTAATACCGCTATATGGATTCAGGGTCAGAAACTCATCCACCAGCGCAAAGTCACTAAACGGCTCCTCCCTGCCCTCGTTGGGTGCTAGCCATGGGCGTGGAATCCAAGGCGCTTTTTCACTGGGCAGTAAACGGCCATCTTTCTGAAGACTCACAAAAACAGCCAGGGGTAGCAAAATTTCGCGGGTATCTTCGTTGGGCGTTCTGAATCTGACCTGGCGCATATCAACCCTGGGGAACAGCACCAATTCCACTTCATCCAATGGCGGCCTATTTTTCGGCTGTTTTTTGGCAAAAATTTGCTTCGCGACGCCTGGGTCGACCACTCCTTCAAGCCAGGCGTCATGAGTCAGTGAAAGGTAATCGTTAGACTCCGCGGATTTATCGGCATTGGCCAGCCCCAGAGCGGGTTTCAGCACCTTGTCTTCAGGACAGAGAGCCTCGGCATCCAACAGGGATTGCTTGAAGTATCGGGTAAGCTGAGTGATATGCGACATAGTTCCCTTACATCTTTTTACGGTTAGGCCGGGCCCTTCAGCACCCGAACTTTAAATCGGTTGTAGATCCAGTACCTGGTCAGAGCCCAGCTCGCCAGATTCCTGGAAAAGATGGCTCATCATGAGCGTCTCATAACTAACTGATATCTATATATTTTTATTAATCAGCAAATCAAACACTACCCGTGCAAAATCTTGCGCCACCTGCGGGCTGCCGAGGATCTGCATCATCTGGTTCTGGTGCGCCTCTGAACTGCCAAGCACCGCATCATCCACCGCCTGCGGAAAATCCCCCAGCAACGCCTGTTCAGGCGTGTTGTTGCGGAGCTGATGCATCACCCTGTCGTTCTCCCCGACTTTGTCGGCCACGGTTCGGGCGTAGTTGAGCATGTCGTCGTCGGTCAGGTTGTCGGTGATGAACAGCTCGTTGAGGCGTTTGAGGATGGTGGAGAGGAACTCCTCTTTCTTATCCTTTGCCTTGGCCGAGCCGACCTCGTCGCCAGGCTCCAGCCCATAGCCCGCATCGTCATCTTTCAGCTTCAAATTCTGCTGGCGGATTTTCGACAGGCGGTAGTGACTGAGCGTCACGTTACTCAGGTCGATGTCGTCATCCTCGTCGACCTTCTCGCGCAGCAGCGGCCTGAGGTGGCGCGCATAGAGACTGAGCTTTTCCAGTTCCTTGTCGTCGTAGTCGACGATCTGAGACATGAACTCGTAGAAGCGCACATAACTGCCCAGGTCTTTCTTGAAGATCTCCAGCGCATCCTTCTCCTGTTTGCACTCCTTCAGGCTGTTTTCGGCATTGGCGATCAGCACCGCATCGCCCGAGGCTTTGCAGCGCTCGAACATCTCCTTGGCGGTTTTGTAGGCATCAACGGCCAGCGAATAGCGTTTTTGCCAACGCTCGACGGCCGGTTTGCAGACATTGGAGATAGCGGCGTTGCTTTTATTCGGAATGAAGAACGCGGTGCAGAACTGTTCGACCTCGCTCCAGCTAAAGATGCCCTGGGCTTTCAGCTTTTCGAACAGGTCATAGACCTTGTTGGGATCGGATACATCGGTCAGCTCCGCCGTCTGGTAGTACGGCTGGAAAGCGTCAAGAATATCCGCAGGGTCGTTAAAGAAGTCCAGCACAAAGGTGCCCGATTCAGCCTTGCCCGGGTAGGTACGGTTCAGGCGCGACAAAGTCTGCACACACTCCACGCCCGCCAGCTTCTTGTCGACATACATGGCACAGAGCTTGGGTTGGTCGAAGCCCGTCTGGAACTTGTTGGCGACCAGCATCACCTGGTAGTCATCCGTATCGAATGCGGTGCGCATATCGCGCTTTTTCAGATCAGGGTTCATGCTGGTTTCGGTGAATTTATCTCCCAACAGGCCCATTACGTTCGGGTCCTGATCGCTGAACTCCACCTCGCCCGAAAACGCCACCATGGCGTGGATTTTTTGGTATTTTTTCTCGGCGACATACTTATCGAACGCCAGCTTGTAGCGTACCGCTTCCTTACGGGAGCTGGTAACCACCATCGCCTTGGCCTGGCCACCGAGCAGGCCCATCACATTCGCTTTGAAATGCTCGACGATCACCTGCACCTTCTGGGCGATGTTGTAATCGTGCAGTCGCACCCACCGGTTCAACTTCACCTTGGCTTTTTTGCTGTCGACCTCATGGTCCTGCTCCCGCACCTTCTGCGCGAGCTGGTAGGCCACCTTGTAGCTGGTGTAGTTCTTCAGCACATCGAGGATAAAGTGCTCCTCGATCGCCTGGCGCATGCTGTAGACATGAAAGGCCTCGGGCTTGTTGGTGCTCGATGGCGGACTGTCAGGGTTCGGGAGGCGCCCGAACAGCTGCAAGGTTTTGTGCTTGGGGGTGGCGGTGAAGGCGAAAAAGCTCAGATTTTTCGAGCCAAGCCGCGCAACGACCGTGGCATCCAGAAGATCCTCGGAGGTCAGCTCCTCCTGATTCTCGTCGGGCTCCAGCATCAACACTTCTTTGAGCTGACGTGCGGTGGAACCGGATTGGGAGGAGTGCGCTTCGTCGGCGATGATGGCGTAGTTACGCTCCTTCAGGCTGAGGCTGTTCTCGATCGCCTTGAGCACGAACGGGAAAGTCTGAATGGTAACGATGATAATCGGCTGGGCGCTTTCCAGAGCGAAAGCGAGCTTTTCCGACTTGGAGCCATCTCCCTGCTTGTTATTGATCCGCCCGACCACACCATCGGCATGCTCGAACTGGTAGATGGTATCCTGCAGCTGATCATCCAATACCGTGCGGTCGGTCACGACGATCACCGAGTGGAAACGCTTGTTGCCCTGCTCATCATAGAGCGATGCCAACTGGTGGGCGGTCCAGGCGATGGAATTGGACTTGCCCGAACCCGCACTGTGCTGAATCAGGTATTTGTGCCCCGGCCCTTTCTCACGGGCATCATCCACCAACCGGTTGACCACATCCCACTGGTGATAACGGGGGAAGATCAGCGTCTCTTTCTTGTATTTCAGGCCTTGCCAGTCTTCCTTCTCTCCGATCTGCAGGTGAACGAAGCGTGCCAGAATCTTCAGGATGTTGTCGGGCGCCAGCACCTCCTGCCAGAGGTAGGCGGTGGCATATTCATTCGGGTTCTCGGGCACATCGTTGCCGGCTCCGCCCTCCCTGGTGCCCTTGTTGAATGGCAGAAAGAAGGTGTCGTCACCCTCCAGCCGAGTGGCCATATAAACCTCGTACTGACTGACGGCGAAGTGCACCAGCGCACCGCGCTTGAAAGTCAGCAGCGGCTCCGGCTTGTTGGTGGCGGGGTCTTTCGGTAGGCGGGTCTGCTTGTACTGCTTGACCGCCCTTTCCACCGCTTGCTTGAACTCGGATTTCAATTCCAGCGTGGCGATAGGCAAGCCGTTCAGGAACAGCACCAGGTCGATACGCCACCTCTTGGCCTGTTTGCCCGTTAGCGCCAGATGTTCGGCGCTGGCATACGGACTGTAGACCAGCTCGGGCACCACCCGCAGACGGTTTTTCTGATAGCGCGCCAGCGTATCAGGGTTCAGATCGTGATCGGGTTTGAACTGGCACAAACGAAAACGGGTACCGCGATCCTTCAGCTCGTGGCGCAACACGCCCAGCGTGCCAAAGGTACGCATCTCCTTATTGGCCGCGTTGGGATCGACCTTGCCAAGCTGCGAGGCGACACGCTCCAGGAACTGCCGCTCGGGGTCGTTCGGGTAGAGCTTGCAGTACTTCTGCCACTGCTCGGGCTGGGTCTCCTGCACAAAGCCCAACAAGTCGGCCTCGTAGAGCGCCAGCTCGCGGTTATAGCCCGAAGTTTCTCCCAGTAGCCAGCCGGCATCCAGCAGCTGATGGATAATATCGTCCTGAAAGACACGTTCTTGTGTTGTGTTCGTCACTGAAGCGAATCCCTAAATAGTTACATCCTTTGGTTACTGCACGCTCAGCCGCGCACTAACAGCCTATCGCTTTTACGCCCCGGCGGACCAGTGGCGTTTGATCAGCTGATCGTATATCTGAAAAATATCCATCGCCAGGCAACGATCGACAAAGGGGTCTTGATAGCGGTCGGCATGAATGGTGTTGCGTGCCTCCCTGACGTCATGGACCCTTTGTGCATCACGCTCACTCAACAAGCCAGAGTCCTGGGCGGAGTCGATTAGCTGGTGAAATTTCCGCTTGTGGTATTGAACGCTCAACAGCCCTTCGATCACCGCACCCGCCATCATCACAAACGACATCCATGCCCCGGCATCGAACGCTTTCTCCGCTTCTTCAGCGAACTGGCCCAGCCGTTGCTGTAATGCTGGAGTATCGATATGAGGGAACAGCAGGCTGTAGTCGCGGATGCCGGCATAATGAACGATCAACCGGTTCTGAGCGCCGAAATAGTTCTGGCGCGGATTTACCTGTAAGCGATTTCCATCGATTGCAAAATCCGGGTTGCCACTTGTAGCTTCGGAAAAAAACGGATCGCTGAATTCCAGACTGGCTGCCAATATCGAATAGGCCGGTAGGGTCGGTATCTCATAGACCATAATCTCAGCCAACAGCGCCGGATCAGGCATCTGCCGATCTCCCCCCTCCAGCCTGAATACCGTCGTTTTCATCGTTATCTACTATCCCTGTTCGTAGCTTAACTGGATCAGTTCACATGCCCGGGCCAGCTGCGCTTCGCAGCGTACCGAGACCTCAAGGTCGCCGGTTCCCCAGTGTCCCTTGCCGCGCACATCCTCGATAAAGCCGGCTTCCAGTTCAACCTCAGCCGGGTTGAGTTTCAGATAGAGACGGATACAGGGATCACGCACCGGCGACCAGACCAGTACGCTGGCAAAGTTGCGGATCCGCTTGAAGGCGGTATATAGCTTGAGCTCCTTACGCTGCACCTCGTCACCCAGGTTGTAGGCGTAGTCGCAAATCTGCCGGTACAGCGTCATCACCTCGGGCGAGGCCTGGGCGATACGGTCTTTCTGGGTATCGTTCCGCTCGGTCGGCCGAGCAGTTTCGGACACCGTCGTAGTTGCCGTCACAGCCTTGCCGTTATTGCGCTCGGCCGCCGCGCTCTGGGCGTTGATCAGCTCCAGCAGCAACAGCTCATCGCCGAAATAGCGATAGCGCATCAGCTCGATATTGCGGTTGATCTGTTGCACCGCGTGCTCGTCGTAGCGGTTGAAGTCGGCGGCGATACAGATCAATCGGGTGCCGCCCCACTCGATCGACTCGGCGACCTCCTTATCCAGCTTCTCCATCACCAGCCAGCGGAACTCCGCCTGGTGGTCCAATAGCCAGTCCAGGTAGAACAGTCCCTGGTTGATCACATTTTCGTTGCTGTGCCGCTTGTATTCAATAATCACCGGGCAGTTGTTCTCGTCCAGCCCCAGGGTGTCGATCCGTCCCTTATGGGTTTTGCCGGTGCTGTACTCGCTGGCAAGAAAGCGCACTCCGAGAAAAGCTTCCAACTGGCTTTCGATCAGCGTCTGAAGATCTTTCTCCAGCAATGCACTACTGCCCGCCAGTTCATTGACCTGACCGGCGCCGAGGGAAAACAGCTTGATATCGCTCATACCGCCACCTCGCTACCCGATACCGGCAGCTCCAGTTGCTGAGGCTGGCCAGATACCGAATCGGCCTCCGCCTTTGTCACCGGGGGTAGCCAGTTGCGAACATCAATTTTGCCGGTTACTGCGGCAGAGATTAAGGCGGTGCGGCGCTCTTGCAATAGAGCAACAAAGGACTCGGCTTTTGCTATCGCTTTGTCCATAGAATCCATTTTATTAAACACCGTCGTTACTAATTCCTCCTGCTCGCTTATTGGAGGCAGCGCTGCACGAAGTGATTTCACATCGTCCATACCGATAGTCTTTATGGTTGCCCCAAAGGTATAGCGTTCGAACTCGTCAGTCATTGCATAGAATACAAGTAGCAGGAATTCAGGGATTAGCAAATTTTCATGACAAAGCCACGCAATAATATGCTGAGAAACGGCCATTGGCTTTTTCGTGATTGCAGCAAGTCCGATAGATGCATCTCTCGTAAAGACAACCGCGCTATCAGGAAGCAAACGAGCAGAAGAATTCTGTATACCAAGTTTGTTAACTTTATACTTGGTATCTTCTATATAGTTAACAATTTTTAATGATTTGGAGTCATTAAGGGACACCCAGGGTATATCACAATCCACCCAATATTCTTCTTTTTTCTTATCGGGGGTATGTCCACTTTCAATTTTGGCAAATTGCTTGATGTAACCGACTTTCCAATGCTCAGGCACGTCTCCCAACCACTCCACGCCTGAATCTTTCATCGGCGCATCGGGGTTAAGGCCCTTGGTGACCGCCTGGCTGATCACCGCCTGACGCTTCTCTTTCAGCAGCTTG
The DNA here is from genome assembly GCF_019795155.1 of Marinobacterium arenosum. GTDB lineage: Bacteria > Pseudomonadota > Gammaproteobacteria > Pseudomonadales > Balneatricaceae > Marinobacterium_C > Marinobacterium_C arenosum. The sequence continues at coordinate 10,320 of NZ_JAILYN010000072.1, forward strand.
ATCAGTTGCTGCTGCTTTTCGATGAGAGTATCGATCTTGGTTGTTTCGTGGTCCAAGAAAGCAGCTACAGTAGATTGTTCTTCTTTGGGCGGTACAGGATATTCAATCTCATTAAATTCCTCGGTTGGCAGTCGCCACCGACCGAGGTGCGCACTTCCTTGCCCTAAATGGAAAAACAATTTTTGCTTGTATCCCATTTGTAGAAGATATAAGTAATATTTTTTATAGAATAAATTTTCACTTTTCAATGAGAAAACACGGTAATCAGGGCTGGTAACTCCAGTATATTTCGATATATCGACAAAACCTGTCAAAAGGTCCATGTGATTCATCGCGAAGTCACCCACTTCAACCTTTTGATATTTTGAGTAGTCCATCGAAAGTTGACCGTCGCCAGTTTCAATATCTTTAACCTTGATGCCTCGCTGGGTAATCGATAAAACTTCGAAACCAAGGGTTCCTGCAATCCGTTTTTTAATAACAAACAATCGCTTTAGGCGCATTACTTTCCAGTTAGCTGGAATCAAGCCAAGCCAGTCAATTTCTGAGTCCTTATAATCCCGATAAGCTTGATATTTACCCATCACGAGTGGACCTCGCTTAGCAGCCCCATTATATCCTTCGTTACAGCATCCAAATCCGCATCAATCTCTTCCAGACTGCGGGGCGGCTGGTAGACATAAAAATGGCGATTAAACGGAATCTCATAGCCGACAATGCCGATCTCGCCATCCTTATCGTCACGCTTGTTTGCGTCGATCCAGGCGTCGGGGACATGGGGAGCCACTTCGCGGTCGAAGTATTCTTCGATCAGCGCTTCAACCCGCTTGGTCGGATCGAGCGGCACGTTTTCGTAGTCGCGCAGCTCACTGTCCGGCTGGTACTCCACCACGGCGGGCTTGCCTTTGACTGTGACTTCGAAAGCACCGTACTTCGGCTGCGGGGCCTCTTTCAGCACCTTTTTGATCACTCGCTCAGCCTCGGGGTTCTTCCAGCTGATCGCATCCAGCAGCTGTTTTTTCTGCTTGGCGTCCAGCTTGATGCCTGTTGCTTTCAGCGCCTGCTTCAGCTCATCCTCGAAACGGTTGAAGTCATCGCACTGGCCGGTGAAGATAGCATCCTCACCCATCTGTTCGATCAGCTGGGCTCGCAAGGCTTTCGCGGTATCGAGTAGCGCTTTCTGATCGCGCCAAAGTTTTCGGCTGAGCAGGTCCTTGATCTGCTTTTCCTTCAGTTCAGGGAAGCTCGCCTTTATCTCAACCCTGACCTCTTTATCGAACTCAGCCAGTTCGCCGTAGCTCTCACCTTCTGAGCTGTCATCCCACTTCTGGCCGAACTGCTCCCAGATCCACTGCATGGGTGCATTAAACGGTTTGGGCGCAAACCGAAGCGTTGCCAGACGCTCATCATCCATCTGCACCGACAGCCGTAACGGCCGCTCGATGGTGATGCGGCGGTAGCCGAAGTCGGTGGTGTTGAAGATCTTGGTAAGTGGCTGCTGGTTAGTCGGGTCGACCGCGCTGGCCTCGTCAAAGGCGCCGAACTCGCGGGTGAGAGTGCGGATATCATCTTCGGTGAGGTACTTGCGTTTGGAACCCAGCGACTTGCGCATCTTGCTGCTTAGGTTCACACCGTTGATCAGTTGCACCTTGCCGTTGCGCTCGGCGGGTTTCTTATTGGACAGCACCCAGATGTAGGTGGCGATGCCGGTGTTGTAGAACATATCGGTGGGCAGCGCGACGATCGCCTCCAGCAGATCGGCTTCCAGGATGTAACGGCGGATCTCGCTCTCGCCGCTGCCCGCGCCGCCGGTGAATAGCGGCGAGCCGTTCAGGATGATACCGATACGAGCGCCACCTTCCAGAACGCCTTCGCTATTGGGAGCACAGTCCCGGAGCTTACTGAGCAGGTGCATCAGGAACAGTAGCGAGCCATCGGAGACCCGGGGCAGCCCTGGGCCGAAACGGCCATCGAACCCTTTCAGGCTATGCTCGTCCTTGATCTCCTTCTCGACCTTCTTCCAGTCCACACCGAATGGCGGGTTGGAGAGCATGTAGTCGAACTTGTCGGCGTAGAGCTGATCGTTGGAGAGGGTGTTGCCCAGCTTGATACGGTCAACCTCCTGTCCCTTAATCAGCATATCCGCCTTGCAGATAGCGTAGGACTCGGGGTTCAGTTCCTGACCGAAGGCGCGGATCACCGCATGGCTGTTCATTTTCAGCACGTATTCCATGCCGCTCGAGAGGAAGCCGCCGGTGCCCGCTGTTGGGTCGTAGATGGTGCGGATGATGCCTTCCTTGGTAAGCACCTCATCATCCTCCATAAACACCAGCGAAGTGGTCAGGTGGACGATGTCGCGCGGGGTGAAGTGCTCCCCCGCCGTTTCGTTAGAGCTTTCCGCGAAGCGGCGGATCAATTCCTCAAATACCAGCCCCATCTCGTGGTTGGAGATCCGCTCTGGGCTGAGATCGGTATTGGCAAACTTCTGCACCACCTTATAGAGCAGGTTGGCATCGCTCAGCAGGCCGACAAACTCGTCGAACTTGAAGTGCTCGAATATCTCCCGTGCATCACGGGAGAAGCACTGCACGTAATTTTCCAGGTTGTCCTTGATACCCGACTCGCCCAGTTTCGACAAGGTCATTGGCGAGGTATTAAAGAACTTCTGACTGGTGGCCCTGAGAATCATCTTCTCGGCAGCCTCTTCAGGCAGATTCATCCCCTTAACTTTTTCATGCGCGTCCAACACCGCTTTTTTATCGGCGGTCAGCACACACTCAAGCCGCCGTAGCAACGTGAACGGCAGGATCACTCGGCCATACTGGCTCTGCTTGAAATCACCGCGCAGAAGATCGGCAACCGACCAGATAAAAGCTGCCGTTTGAGAGAAGTTTTCCATTGAAAAGTATGCCTTATCCAACCTGGCAGGTGGCTGTTACGATGCTGCGGGACCTGCCGAATTCTGTTTGAAATCAGTGTACTACATCCCCTTCAGCGACGGCAGAGCTGCCGGGAAAATCATCCCCCAACACTACCAGCGGATACCGCTTACGAGTGCATCTAACGGATATCGGTATGTACGTAGAGAATTTACGTAGAGCGATGCAATACCGGCATGGCTAACCAGGGATTCAGTACAGCCGGACGATCACTGCGCCCTTTCAAACGCCTGCATGGCGTCAACCAGCGCCTGCACGTTATCGACGGTCACCGCGTTGTATAGGCTGGCCCGCAGGCCGCCACGGGTGCGATGCCCTTCGACGCCGATCACGCCGCGTTGCTTGCAGTAGCTTATGAAATCCTCGTCCCCGTCCGGACTGCCACTGCTGAAGGTCACGTTCATCAGCGAGCGATCCGGCAGGTGCACGTCGGAGGTGAACAGTTTGGAGTTGTCGATGGCGTCGTAGAGCAGCCTCGCTTTGCGGGAGTTGATCTCGGCCATCGCATCCAGCCCCCCTATTTCGCTTTCCAGCCAGCGGAGCATCAGGTTGGTGATATACACCGAGAATACCGGCGGCGTGTGGTAGTTGGAGTTCGCGGCAATGTGGGAGCGATAATCCAGGTAGGCCGGCAGCTCGTTGTCCAGCAGGCAGTCTTTACGGACCGCCACCACGGTTACTCCGGCCAGGCCGATATTCTTCTGGGCATGGGCGTAGAGGCAGCTGACATTGTCCAGCGGAATCCGGCGGCTTAGAAAGTCCGAGGAGGCGTCCAGGACAAGCGGGGCCTTGCTATCGGGTAATCGATGCCACTGGGTGCCGACCACGGTGTTGTTGGTACATAGATGCAGATAACGTGAGTCGGCACGGGTTTTTATCTGTTCCGGCGTTGGCAGCTGGTTGTAATCGGATGAGGCACCGCTGGCGATAATTCGAACATCCCGGTCGCAACGACCGGCTTCGTTGATCGCTTTGCGGGACCAGTAGCCGGTATCCAGATAGTCGACCTGCTCGGCCGGCCGGGAGAGATTGAGCGGCGCCATCAGAAACTGCTGCGAACCGCCGCCCTGCAACAGCAGCACCTCCCAGTCGGCGTCCAGCGCGAGAAATGCGCGAACTCTGGCAACGGTATCCTCAATCAGCTCGACAATCGGTTCGCTACGGTGGCTGAGCTCCATGACACTGACGCCGGTTCCCCGGTAGTTGAACAGGTCGGCCTGAACTTTTTCCATTACCGGCTTGGGCAGCGCACCCGGCCCGGCATAAAAATTATGGATAGATGTCACAATGGCGCTCCAACGCTCGAACCCGCCGGTTCGAGCAACTTTTCCAGGTCTGGGATGGGAGTCATACGTTTGCGGGCCACATAAAAACCCAGATGCCGATCTAAGGCAAGTGGCGGCGGCGCCCGCGCGGGATAAGACGGCTAGCGAAGATCAACTGCGAGGGGCGCGGGCCATTCAGGCATGGTGTACCGGCTGTTCCGCGCTTTCGTAACTGCAGATCTGGGCGGGATAGACGCTCACCGTCTGGTTGGTCAGGTCTGACTGGACGACAAATTGCTGTTGCCCTGAGGCGCCGCTCAGCTTGGCCAGTACTTCATAACGCTGGCCGGCTTTCAGTACCGGTTGGCCATCCTGTTCCAGATCGGATTCGAGAACCAGAAGATCACCAAGCTGGATCTCCCGCCAGAGTAGATCGGCTTCAAACATCGCTTCGGGTGAACGTACGTCACGCATGAGAAACCTCCGACCAGTCCGGAATTGCACAGCATAAAGAGTTAGAGCCGTTCAGGCGTCAACAATTCCCTGCCTGATGGCCAGATGAACCAGTTCGGAGTTATTGCCCAGCTCGAGCTTGCGGAAGATGTTGGTCCGGTGAGCGTGGACGGTCTTGGGGCTGAGGTGGATCTGCTCGGCGATCGCCGCCACCGACTGTCCTTCGGCCAGCAGCGAGAAAACCTGGAACTCACGCTTGGTAAGCTTGTCGGTCAGCGACGCGTCAGCTTCGAAATCGGCGCCCTGCTCGCGCACCACGTGGGACAGGTACTGTCGCCCGGCGTGAACCTCGCTGATCGCCTCGACCAGCTCGCCCGGCGCACAGCGCTTGGTGACGAAACCCAGCGCGCCAGCCTGGATTACGTGGGATGGAAAAGGCTCGCTCTCCTTGCCGGTCAGCACCAGGATGTGCGCACGGTCGTCGTAGCTGCGGATACGCCGGATCGCTTCCAGGCCGCCGTTTGCTTTCGGCGTCACGGTCTCTCCAGCCGACTCGTCACCGGTCGGCATAATCAGATCCAACACCACCACGTCAGGCATGGTGGCACGGTACTGTTCGAAAGCACCGCGGCCATCCTCGGCCTCCGCGACCACCCTGATGCTTGGCTCACTTTCCAGCAGGCGCTGAAGGCCGGCGCGGATCATAAAGTGATCATCAACGAGCAGGACACGGATCTGGTCAGGCATAACACACCCTAAATTGAGCCTTCATTCAAACAAGCAAGCCGCTTGCGGATTTCGATTATGCCGATAGGGTGCTCAAAAAATCAAACAAAATACATGTTTATTGAGACTGTAGATAAAACTGTGTAACTGCCTATCATGGAGCCAGCAATGGCTAAGGATAGGCAGTATGGACAAGAAGCAACTGGAGGCCTTCGCTCGCGAAGCCGCAAAATCCATCAAAACCGA
>NZ_JAILYN010000073.1 GCF_019795155.1 Marinobacterium arenosum
GCGAGAGATGGCATCCACTGCCTGACTGAAATGCATAAAAAAATCCGGAACCCTTAACATGGATTCCGGATTTTCTCTTGCCTGATCAGCAAGTTAAAGAGCTTAACTGATCGGCATTACGCCACGGCGCCCTTTTCGTTTTCCCGGTTGACCGCCACAGGGGTGGCAAGACGATCAGCAATAAGCACACTTTTTACAACGGTCCATTTCGTATCCTGCCAATTATCATCATTTAAGCAACCTGATAATGTTTTTCCTACTTTTCTGGTCAACCATTATCGGAGCCCATAGATGGAACTGAATACCGCCATTGCAGAACGTCGCGCCGTTAAACATTTCGATGCCAGCCACAAGCTGAGCGATGCAGAGATCGCAACCCTCTATGAAAATGCCCTGCTGTCTCCCACCTCTTACAACATCCAGCACTGGCGTTTTCTACGCATTACCGATCTGGAACTGCGCAAGGCAATTCGCGCTGCGGCTTGGGATCAGGCGCAGGTGAGCGATGCATCGGAGCTGGTGCTGATCTGTGCCGACGTTAAGGCTTGGCAAAAATCTCCGGAACGCTACTGGCGAAACGCGCCCAAGGAAACGCAGGATATGCTGCTGTCGATGCTGCAAGGCTTCTACGAGGGACGGGAGTGGATCCAGCGTGACGAAGCGATCCGTTCCGGCGCCATGGCGGCACAGACGCTGATGCTGACTGCGAAAGCACTGGGCTACGACTCCTGCCCGATGATCGGATTCGATCAGGACAAGGTTGCTGAACTGGTCAACCTACCTGACGACCACCTGCTGGTGATGATGCTGGCCATCGGCAAAGCGGTAAAGCCTGCCAACGAGCGCGGCGGCCAGTTGCCGTTGAACGAAGTGGTACTGAGCAATACTTTCTGATTCACACCAGCTAAACCGCTATCTAGTTTCCGCTGATAGCCTGGTAAACCGGCTTGCTGCCGAGCAGGTCGTGAATCACGGGTAGCCGGCGCACGAGCTGCGCGCTGGCCGACCCGGCGTATAGGAACTCGATCTGTGCAAGGCCTGCTCGCCGATCTAAATATTGAGGTGGTCTGACCACTCGCCCGGATCGGCGGCAGCTCCTTTTCCAGCCTGCCGGCCACTGTATTGGCCGGCATCGGCCAGGTGCCCAGCACCAAGAAAACCACTGCCGCGGGCGCCCTGACTGCCCAGGGTCAGCGCCACATCGGTGCCGAAAATGAGGCCGGCCGGCTGAGCAGATCCACGTACTTGAAGATCCCCATCGGCCCGCCTCAGGGGCAAATGGCCCGCCAGCCTTTTCAGCCGTGCCACCCAATTTTGCGAGGGTGGCCAATGGACACGGCTAAGGTCGAATTCAATTCTGAAAAAATTTCGCTAACCGATTGAAATGGAGACTTTTTCAGGATTTTGTAGTGAAAATTAAATAGAATTTATTGGAATATAAAATCTTGTTTTTTATTCCTTTTTATTTGTGTAAATAACTGATTTCCGATATGCGACCAAAGTCCTTACGACTTAAGAACCAGTCCCTGCAGCGCCCGTTGTTACTGATGATCTGCCCGATCCAGCTTAATCCCCTTTTGTAGTTAATTTACAGCCCCCGCTGAGTACCCCATGTAGTCTGACTACATCTATGCTGCTGCGCACAAAACGGCTTTTGACACCGGCCCGAACCGCCCCGCATTATGCGTCCACAGAACGGCAGGGAATAACGCCAGCCCTCTTGCTCGCAGGAGGAAACGGCACAATTCCGAATACCGAGCCAAGGGATCCGGTCGGGGTTCAGCCCCCGCCCCAATAACTATAAGTCATCACTTAACAGGTCACTCTGTAGAGGATTAGCCATGTCAACTTATCAGAAAGATATCGACGCCATCGCCACGCTGCGCGAAGTCAACGGCACTGCCTGGGAAGCTATCAACCCGGAATACGCCGCCCGCATGCGCGCCCAGAACCAGTTCAAGACCGGCCTGGATATCGCCCGCTACACCGCCAAGATCATGCGCGAAGACATGGCCCGCTACGACGCCGACAGCAGCCAGTACACCCAGTCGCTGGGCTGCTGGCACGGTTTCATCGGCCAGCAGAAGCTGATCTCCATCAAGAAGCACTTCGGCACCACCGACCGTCGCTACCTGTACCTGTCCGGCTGGATGATCGCCGCGCTGCGCTCCGAGTTCGGCCCGCTGCCGGACCAGTCGATGCACGAGAAGACCTCGGTACCGGCGCTGATCGAAGAGCTGTACACCTTCCTGCGCCAGGCCGACGCCCGTGAGCTTGGCGGCCTGTTCCGCGAGCTGGATGCCGCCCGCGACGCCGGCGACGCCGCCAAGGAAGCCGACGTTCAGGCCAAGATCGACAACTTCCAGACCCACGTGGTGCCGATCATCGCCGACATCGATGCCGGTTTCGGCAACGAGGAAGCCACCTACCTGCTGGCCAAGAAGATGATCGAAGCCGGTGCCTGTGCGATCCAGATCGAGAACCAGGTCTCCGACGAGAAGCAGTGCGGTCACCAGGACGGCAAGGTCACCGTGCCGCACGCCGACTTCCTGGCCAAGATCCGCGCCGTTCGCTACGCGTTCCTGGAGCTGGGTGTCGAGGATGGCGTGATCGTCGCCCGTACCGACTCCCTGGGTGCCGGCCTGACCAAGCAGATCGCGGTGACCAACGAACCGGGCGACCTGGGTGACCTGTACAACAGCTTCCTGGATGGCGACTACGTTACCAGCGCCGACGACATCGCCAACGGCGACGTGGTGGTCAAGGCCAACGGCAAGCTGCTGAAGCCGAAGCGTCTGGCCTCCGGTCTGTTCCAGTTCAAGAAAGGCTCCGGCGAAGACCGCGTGGTACTGGACTGCATCACCTCGCTGCAGAACGGTGCCGACCTGCTGTGGATCGAAACCGAGAAGCCGCACGTCGGCCAGATCGCCGGCATGGTCAACCGTATCCGCGAAGCGGTGCCGAACGCCAAGCTGGTGTACAACAACAGCCCGTCGTTCAACTGGACGCTGAACTTCCGTCAGCAGGTGTTCGATACCTGGACTGAAGAAGGTAAGGACCTGTCCGCCTACGACCGCGCCAACCTGATGAGCGCCGAGTACGACGACAGCGAACTGGCGATGGAAGCGGACAACCGCATCCGCACCTTCCAGGCCGACGCCGCCCGTGAAGCCGGTATCTTCCACCACCTGATCACGCTGCCGACCTACCACACCGCCGCGCTGTCCACCGACAACCTGGCCAAGGAGTACTTCGGCGAGCAGGGCATGCTGGGCTACGTGGCCGGCGTGCAGCGCAAGGAGATCCGTCAGCAGATCGCCTGCGTCAAGCACCAGAACATGGCCGGCTCCGACATGGGCGACGACCACAAGGAATACTTCTCCGGCGACGCCGCGCTGAAGGCTTCCGGCAAGGACAACACCATGAACCAGTTCGGCTGATTCCCCTTAGTCGAGACAAACAGGGCGCCCTGATCGGCGCCCTTTTTTGTTGCATTCACTGCCAGCAGTTTCCGCGCACTATTTGAGAGAGCTCCTCGAACCTCGCTAACCAACCAAGAAAGCAGCCAGAACGATCAACAAACTTAGCTGCTTGGTAGTTGTTCGATATGCTGCTCCAGCTTTTCCAGCAAACCGAACAGCTGTTCCCGCTCATCCGACGATAACCCCTGCAAAATCGCCTGCTCCCGGGCCAGTACATCGGGGGTGATGCTGCGATAGAGCGCCTTGCCCTGCTCGGTCAGTTGGACACGGGAGAAGCGCCGATCACGTTGATCGCTGCCCTGCTCCAATAAGTCCCGCTCCTTCAGCCGGGTGATCGCCCTACTGACCTGCATCTTCTCCATTCGTGTATAGGCAGCAATCTGCTTGGCGCTGAGTACGTCGTAATTCTGCCCCAGCGCCGCCAGCACCCGCCATTCGTAGCGCGTCAGTGCGTGCTGTTCTTGATAAACCGCCGCCACCGCCTCGCTGACCTGTTTCTCCAACACCGACAGTCGGTATGGGAAAAAGCCTTTCAGTTTCAGTTCGTTATTGCCATCAGACATGGGAGTTCCTGTCGCCTATGGGTTGGGAAAGCGGTTTCCCGTCGCTGGAAAAAGTTTGTTTCCGATTCTTAACTAACGGCATTTACAAAGCAAATTCAGTGACTTAGCAAAACAATCAACACTTTGACATTAGTAACAACTGTTACTATTATGCATTCCCAACAGAACCACACAACCATAAAAACAGGGTAGCTACATGATCAAGCTGGAGCAGATTCACCACGTTGCTTATCGTTGCAACGACGCAAAAGAGACCGTCGAGTTTTATCAGGACGTTCTGAACATGGATTTCCTGGTGGCGATCGCCGAAGACCGGGTACCGTCTACCAAGGAACCGGACCCGTACATGCACCTGTTCCTGGACGCCGGCAACGGAAACATCCTGGCGTTCTTCGAGCTGCCGACCAAGCCGAAGATGGACCGCGACCACAATACCCCGGAATGGGTCCAGCACATCGCCTTCCGCGTGGCCGACGAGGAAGCACTGATGAGTGCCAAGGCTGAGATCGAAGCCAAGGGCATCGACGTGGTCGGTCCGACCGAGCACGGCATCATCCGCTCCATCTACTTCTTTGACCCGAACGGTCACCGTCTGGAGCTGACCTACGTGAAAGGCACCGACGAGCAGATGAAGCAGCTCAAGGAAGTCGCACCGGCGATGCTGGAAGAGTGGTCCAAGACCAAGAAAGCGCCGAAGCACGCCGCCTGGTTGCATGAGGAAGAGTTCAAGGATCTCTGATCTCCCCCCACCCGGATGGCAAGCGCCATCCGGGTTGCCTTCCCCTCCATCGATTACAATGGTCCTGCCGATCCGTGCAGCGACGATATCTCTCGCCCGATACGGCCTTCACTCCATTCGCTGCAGCGCACAATACACCACCAAAGAATAGTCCCGCGTCCTTAGACCTGTCTGCGCAGATCGCTTATGCTGACTGACCATACCGCCCACGCATGGACCAACGGTGGCGGTGATGAGAACAATTAAGAATTATCAAATTGCACGATGGAGCGACGATGAATATCCCCCTGCCTCTTCCCTCGCTACGTGATGCCTCCGTGACACTGGAAAACCGGGTCGCGGTACTGACCTTCCAACGCCACGATGTTCGCAACGCCCTGACCGGCACCCAACTGGTCGACGATATCGTCGACACCGTCGACTGGTGCAACCGCAACGACCAGGTATCGGTACTGGTGATCACCGGCGATGGTTCGGCCTTCTCGGCCGGCGGCAATATCAAGGAGATGCAGGAGCGCGACGGCACCCACCGGGACGGGCCGTTCGGCGGCAACGTCTACCAGGTGCAGAAAAAATACCGTGAAGGGATTCAGCGAATGCCGCTGGCGGTCTACAACGCGGAGTTGCCGGTCATTGCCGCAATCAATGGCCCGGCCATCGGCGCCGGTTTCGACCTCACCTGCATGTGCGATATCCGCATCGGCTCCAGCAACGCCTTGCTGGGCGAAACCTTCGTCAACCTGGGTATCATCCCCGGCGATGGTGGCGCCTGGTTCCTGCAGCGGCTGATCGGCTATCAGCGCGCCGCCGAACTGACCCTGACCGGCCGCACCATCAACGCCGTCGAAGCCCAGGAGTTGGGAATCCTGCTGGAGGTCACCGAACCGGAACAGCTGCTGCCGCGCACCCTGGAGATCGCCCACCGGATGGCCGCCAAGCCGCCGCAGGCATTACGAATGACCAAACGGCTGCTGAAGGCCGCGCAGCGTCAGAAACTGCCCGACTTCCTCGACACCTGTGCACTGGTACAGGGTATCTGCCACAACACCGAGGACCACGCCGAAGCGATCAACGCCTTTGTCGAGAAGCGCGACGGTAGCTATCAAGGCCGTTGAGCCTTTCATCCGTATTGCGTTCGTGGAGGCCACTGCCACACTCAATCGACAGCGAAACGCCCTCACCCGGCAAATGCAGGCACGTTAGTTTTCAGGCGAGGACGGCAAGGAAGGTACCAGCGCCGGCAGCCCGGCGCTGGTTATTGAGACGGTAATCAGCGGTCGAACGCGGTGACCATTGAATCGAGCTGGGCGATGGTCTCGCGCAGCTGCTGGGTTGCCTGAGCGGCATGCTCGGACGCTTGCTGGTTTTTGTGTGCCAGCTCGCGGATCGACACCACGTTCTGCTGGATCTCACCCACCACGTCGTTCTGCTGTCCGGCGGCGCTGGCCACCTGCACGCACCGGTCGGCGATACTGTGCATCTCCTGCTGCACCGCTTCGAAGGTCTGGTCGGTATCACGCACCACCGACACGCTGTGCTCGGCTCGTTCCCGGCTACGGTCCATGATTTCGACGGTGCCGGCCACCGCCTGCTGGATCTGCTCTATCGCCTCGCGGATCTCCTGGGTGGAGTGTTGGGTACGGGTCGCCAGCGTGCGCACCTCGTCGGAAACCACCGCAAAGCCCCTGCCCTGCTCGCCGGCACGGGCCGCTTCGATGGCCGCGTTCAAGGCCAGCAGGTTGGTCTGGTCGGCGATCTCGCTGATCACCGTGACCACGCTGCCGATCTGCTCGGTATGCTGCTGCAGTGCCCGGGAGCTGTCGGAGGCGCGGATCACCTCGTTGGACAGTTCGGTGATCAGATTTACGGTTTCGCCCAGATTGTCCCGGCCGACGCCGGTCTGGCTGTGCAGCCCCTGGCTTGACGCGGAGGTATCGGCGGTATGGCGGGCAATCTCGTCGGTGGCAGAGGCCATCTGGCTGATCGCCGCCGCCACCTTATCGGTCTCCTGCTCCTGCAGGGCGATACCGTCGTTGCTCTGACGGATGGTGTGATCGGTGGTGTTCACCACGTCGCCGATTACCCTGGCAATATCCTCCAGGCGACCGAGCACGGTACGATTGCGCGCTTCATCCATTTCCAGCGCCAGTTCGATCTCGCCCAGCTCATCCATCCGGTTGCAGTACATCAGCTGGATCAACGGATTCGACGCTACCTGGCGGGCCTCGTCGGTCAGTTTCTGGATCGGCGCCAGCGTCCGCGCCAGCAGGCCAAGCAGACCCGCTTCGGCCAACAGGGCGATCGCCAATTGGCTCAGGCTGGCATCGGCCAGCCACAGGCCGAGCGCACTGGCGAGCATGATGCCGCCGCCCAACAGCCAGCTCTGGCTGGCCAGTGAACGCAGTTTAAGGTGACGGCCGGCCTTACCGGCATTGGCCAGATCGTAGATGGTCTGGGCTTTGTCGATCATCGCCCGGCTCGGCTTTACCCGCACCGACTGGTAGCCGACCTTCTGACCGTTTTCGAACAGCGGCGTCACGTAGGCGTCCACCCAGTAGTGGTCGCCATTCTTGCAACGGTTCTTGACCAGACCGCGCCAGGGTTTGTCCTGTTTCAGGTTTTCCCATAGGTTGGCAAAGGCCGCCGGCGGTACATCGGGGTGGCGGACCACGTTATGTGCCTTACCGAGAAGTTCATCTTCGGTGAAACCGGATACGTCACAGAAAACCTGGTTAACGTAGGTGATGCGCCCTTTGAGGTCGGTGGTGGAGATGATCTGCTCACCATCCGGCATCTGCTGTTCACGGTTGGTTACCGGCATCTTTTTCATCGCAGCACCTCCCGGTAAACGCTGCAGAGGTACAGGGATACCGACGCGGACAACGATAGATTCGACGTCCGGCTGGAACTCGTAGAATCGTACATGGCTACTTCCACTATCTTTATTTGACGGCGTCCGTCGATACGGGATGGCGCCGTTCTCTTTATGCGTCCGTTGCCCGATTGTGCTCCTGCATGGCGCATAGTGCGCCAGCCTCAAAAGGCATGGACTTTCAGTGACCTAGGCAAAACTATTACCGACCTGACGGTCGGCTGCAAGGCACCGCTAGGTAATTTTCTATAAAGCGCGTGAATTATTTGGCTTATAGTCATTAGGGTCAATAAAAATGGGGAAAAACTGCATTTACTTGCCATCAAATTGTCATCTGCGACTGTTAAATGCCGATAATCGACATCCGTCCCACCACCGCTAACCGACGCCGAGCTTCACCACACCGGCGCCCCTCCAAATGCTTTGCTTTACGCGGCCAGATACCTGAACCCGATGGAGCCAATATCAACCAATCGATGGCGCCAGCGCTGCTTTCCTCTTTCTCGCTTAACCCGGCGCCACTATGATGCGCCGCAACAAACCTCTGACCTGATTTATCCGTATATCTATTAGCCAGGACCCGACGTTGTTGCTAGATCCAACCCTGATCGGCTTTACCGCCATCATCGCCTTCGCCACCTATGTACAGACGGTCACCGGCTTCGCGCTGGGGATGATCGTAATGGGGGCGGTTACCACCTTCGAGCTGGTACCTATCGCCTTCACCTCGGTGGTAATCAGCCTGGTCACCATTGCCAACGGTTGTTTTGCGATCAAAGGCAATATGAAGGCACTGAACCTGAATACCATCTTGATCACCTGTGCCGGCATCTTTCCGGCATTGGCACTGGGCCTCGCGCTGCTCGATTACCTGAGCAGCGAGTTCAGCAGCCTGCTGCAAACCCTGCTGGGGACCACCATTATCTGTGGCGGCCTGATGATCATGCTGAAGCCGGAGCCGATCGCCCGCCCCTCCGGCAAGCCCCTGTTTGCCGCCTCGGGTGCCGCCGCCGGCTTATTGGCCGGAATGTTCAGCATGGCCGGGCCGCCGCTGGTCTACCAGTTCTACCGTCAGCCATTCGAAATGCAGACCATCCGCCTGTCACTGCTGGCGATATTCCTGATCTGTTCGGTGCTGCGTACCGGCATGGTCGGCGTGCAGGGAGGCCTGACGCTGGACATGTTCACCTTCACCGCGCTGGCACTGCCGGTGGTGGCGTTGTTCACCTGGCTGGGCCGAAATTATCCGCCACCGTTAAGCCCCGCCAACCTGCGCCGTCTGGCCTTCGGCCTGTTGATCACCATCGGGATCTCACTGCTGGTTGGCGCCTTGCGCAGTTAGTCTGCTGCCGGGGTACGGCTCCATACTGTGCGCCAACGCTGAATATCATGCTCAGGGCTGCTAAGCTGCGTATTCCATTCGCCGAGGAACAGCCCATGGAAGCGCCACGCCTGAAAGACGCTCTGGAACAGTACATCGATGGCAAAGACAACAACCGCCCACAGCGTTTGGAGCAGCTCTACACCCCGAATGCCCGGCTGAGCTTCCAGATGGATGCGGCGGACATGGCCTTTCCGCCGCAGGTCTCCGGTAACCGGGAGATCGCCCGAATACTGTCGGCCGACTTCAACCGGAAATACCGGCAGGTAAAAACTTATTACCTGAACCACGATAACCTTGTGCTGGATGGATACCGCATCGAAAAACAGCCTTGGTTGGTATTGATGCAGGAGATCGACACCGGCACGGTACGCGCCGGCTGCGGTTACTACAATTGGCAGTTCGTCGATGCGGCCGAAGGCAACTGGCAGATCGATCGACACCATATCAGCATCCACCAGATGCTGAGCCTGCCGGCGGAGCGGTTCAAGTGGCTGCAGACGCTACAGAATGACCTGCCCTATCCCTGGTTGGCGTTGGATCAGGCAATTGCGGTGCTTGAATCCGACAGTGCCGTTGCGCCGCTGGCCAACTACCTGAAGCAGTTTCGCTAAGCCGTCGGGTTCTGCCACTGCTCCCGGCAGAGCTGCAGCAGCACCGGCAGCACTGGCGAACCGGTCTGTTGGCCGGCATAGGCCAGGCCGACCTGCCGTTCGAGCTCGATATCGTCGAACGCACGCAATTGCAGATCATTGCGCGCCCGGGTGCTCTCCCAGTCCGGTACCAGCGCCGCGCCGACGCCGGCAGCGACCAACCCCAGCGCATACTCCAGGGTACGTATATTGGCACGCGGCAGAAAGCGTACGCCGCGTCTGTCCATCGCCTCCCGCAACCGGGCCAGCGCATGGCAGGGCTGGCGATTGATAAACGGCAGTTCGGCCAGATCGGTGATCGATACACCCTCGCGCAGGCTGAGCGGGTGCCCGACCGGCAGTGCCAACTGGTAACGATCCAGCCAGAGCGGCTGGAACAACTCACCGTCGGCCAGCTCGCCGGCATCGATTATGCGCGCATCACAGGGTTCCTCGGCATTCACCAGGGTCAGTTCCAGCTGCGGCTGGCGGGTGGTGAGTTCCTTTAGCCAGAGGCTCAGCCGCTCGACGCCGGGTGAGCGCATCAGGCCCAGCCGAAACGGCTCGGCGGTGGGCTTGTCGACGAACAGTGCGCGGATCGCCCGAGCCTCGCCGGTCAATTTCCTGGCCAGCGGATAGAGCCGCTCCCCCGCCTCGGTCGGCAATACCCCCTTGGCATGACGCACGAACAGCTGTGTCTCCAAAGTTGATTCCAACTGCTGGATCGCCGCACTGATCGACGGCTGGGCCACATAACAGGCCCGTGCCGCGGCACTGATACTGCGTTTTTCGTAAACCGCTTCAAAATAGCGCAAGGCGCGCAGATCCATCGATACTCCCCTTAGCCGGTTATTCGCTGCCCTTCTCGCAGACCAGATGGATAATCGAGGCCGGGTTCTCGATCCAGAAACCCCGCACCTGCTCGGGTAATGGCTCGATCTCATCGCGCCGAACCACGCCGCCGCACTCACAGCGGTTGACCGCCCGGGTCAGATCCCCGGTGGTCAGTTCAAGCCAGATCTCCGCCTGGCTGAGCGCGGCGACCCGATCGATCCAGAGCCGGTTGGCACCGAACTCGAAACAGACGCTGGTACCGTCGGCCGACTCGGGTTCAATCACTTTCAAGCCGACCAGATCACGGTAAAACTGAACCGTTTGCCGCCACTGGTGCGCTGGCACTTTCATCGCGATATTACGACCGCCGGCAAAGGCCGCGTCCTCACTGCTGTCAGGGTGGATGATCATGATGGTTTCCTCCAGGTTGTCCTCCTATGACTAATAGCAGCCTGGGCATCACCAGCCGGTTTAAACTTTACACCCACACATAGGCATTTCCTATTTCTGATACAGGAAATCAATATTATCCCTTTGGAATTAAAACAAGCTAGGCTTGCCTCATCCATACTCTAAAGACCCCGGACGATTACGGAGCCACCGATGAGCAAGCCTGCCTTTAACTGGAACGACCCCTTCGACCTGGATAGCCAGCTCAACGAAGAGGAGCGGATGGTACGCGACAGCGCCCGCGACTACTGCCAGGAACAGCTGATGCCGCGCATCCTGGAAGCCAACCGCCACGAACATTTCCACCGCGAGATCATGAACGAGCTGGGCCAGTTGGGGCTGCTCGGCGCCACCCTGCCAGAGGAATACGGCTGCGCCGGCGTCAACCATGTCTGTTACGGGCTGATCGCCCGCGAAGTGGAACGGGTCGACAGCGGCTACCGCTCGGCGATGAGCGTGCAGTCCTCATTGGTGATGCATCCTATCCACGCCTACGGTAGCGAGCAGCAACGCCGCAAGTACCTGCCGAAACTGGCCAGCGGTGAATGGGTCGGCTGTTTCGGCCTGACCGAGCCGGATGCCGGTTCCGACCCGGCCAGCATGCGCAGCCGGGCCGAAAAGATCAGCGATGGCTACCGGCTGACCGGCAACAAGATGTGGATCACCAACAGCCCGATCGCCGATCTGATGGTGGTCTGGGCCAAGCTGGACGGAGAGATCCGCGGCTTCATCCTGGAGCGCGGCATGGCCGGCCTGGAGACGCCGAAGATCGAGGGCAAATTCAGCCTGCGCGCGTCGATCACCGGCGAGATCGTGATGGACGGCGTGGTGGTGCCGGAGGAGAACCTGCTGCCCAACGCCAGTGGCCTGAAAGGCCCGTTCGGCTGCCTCAACAAGGCCCGTTTCGGTATCAGCTGGGGCGCGCTCGGCGCCGCCGAATTCTGCTGGCACGCCGCCCGCCAGTACTGCCTGGACCGCCAGCAGTTCGGCCGGCCGCTGGCCGCCAACCAGCTGATCCAGAAGAAGCTGGCCGATATGCAGACCGAGATCAGCCTCGGCCTGCAGGGCTGCCTGCAGGCCGGTCGATTGATGGATCAGGGCCGCTGCGCGCCGGAGCTGATCTCGCTGCTCAAGCGCAACTCCTGCGGTAAGGCGTTGGAGATCGCCCGGGTTGCCCGCGATATGCACGGCGGCAACGGCATCGCCGACGAGTTCCATGTGATCCGCCACCTGATGAACCTGGAGGCGGTCAACACCTACGAGGGCACCCACGATATCCACGCATTGATTCTCGGTCGCGCCCAGACCGGCATCCAGGCGTTTTTCTAACCATTTTTAACCAGTCAAATTATCCGGAGTCAGGCGGGAGGATGCCGGGATGCAGAATCGAGCCGAGATCGTCGACCAGAACTTCCATCAACGGGTCGCCAGCGGCGACCTGCCGGAGCCCGGCACCAGGCTCAGCCTGACCGACGCCGGGCTGAGCGCAGCCAAACTGGTGCAGCTGTTCGAGAGCCAGCTGCTGAGCCGCCACCTGGACCTCTGCTCGCGCAAGTTGCAGGCCCGCGGCGAATCGTTCTATACCATCGGCAGTGCCGGCCATGAGGGCAATGCGGCGATCGCCGCCGCCTTTCGCCACAACGATATCGCTTTCCTGCACTACCGCGACGCCGCCTTCCTGATCCAGCGGGCCCACCAGACGCCGGGCGAAACGCCTTTGTGGGATATGCTGCTGTCGTTCGCCGCCTCCAGCGAGGACCCGATCTCAGGCGGCCGCCACAAGGTGCTCGGCAGCCGCTCGCTGTGGGTACCGCCACAGACCAGCACCATCGCCTCCCACCTACCCAAAGCATTGGGCGCCGCCTACAGCATTCCGCTGGCCAAACGACTGCATCTGGACAGCCCGCTGCCGCACGACAGCCTGGTGCTCTGTTCATTCGGCGATGCCTCGGCCAACCACAGCACCGCCCAGGGCGCGATCAACAGCGCCTGCTGGACCGCCTACCAACGACTGCCGCTGCCGCTGGTATTCATCTGCGAAGACAACGGCATCGGCATCTCCACGCCGACGCCGACCGGCTGGATCCAGGCCGCTTTCAGCCAGCGACCGGGCCTGCACTATCTCTACTGTGACGGGCTCAATCTGCTCGATACCTACCGTACCGCCCGCCAAGCCGAGCACCTGGCACGCTGCAACAAGCAGCCGGTGTTCCTGCATATGGGCTGTGTACGGCTATTGGGCCATGCCGGCTCCGATGCCCAGACCGCCTACCTGAGCCGCCAGCAGATCGAAACCAGCGAAGCACAGGATCCGCTGCTGCACTCGGCACGGTTGCTGATCGAACAGGAAATACTGCGCCCCGACCAGGTGCTCGAGCTCTACGACCAGACCGCCGAACAGGTGGCGCGGGTTGCCGAGCTGGCGATCCAGCGGCCGAAACTCGGCCACGCCGGCGAGGTGATGGCCAGCCTGATCCCGCCCCGGCGCCAGCCGCCGGCGGGCCATTCGTTGAGTGAGTCGGAACGCGGCGCGCTGTTCGGCCGCGAACATGGCCAGATGCAGCAGCCGCAGCACCTGGCCCGGTTGTTGAACTGGACCTTGGCCGATCTGATGGCCGCCCACGACGAGGTCATCCTGATGGGTGAGGATATCGGCACCAAGGGGGGCGTCTACAACGTTACCGGCAAGCTCTGCGAGAAGTTCGGCCAGAACCGGGTAATCAACAGCCTGCTCGACGAGCAGAGTATCCTCGGCCTGGCGATCGGCGCTGCCCACAACGGTTTCCTGCCGATCCCGGAGATCCAGTTCCTGGCCTATGTGCACAATGCCGAAGACCAGATCCGCGGCGAAGCGGCCACGCTGAGCTTCTTCTCCAACGGCCAGTACAGCAACCCGATGGTGATCCGCATCGCCGGACTCGGCTACCAGAAGGGCTTCGGCGGCCACTTCCACAACGACAACAGCCTGAACCTGTTCCGCGATATCCCCGGCGTCGTGCTGGCCTGCCCGAGCAACGGCGCCGATGCGGTGGAGATGCTGCGCGAGTGCGTGCGGCTGGCCCGCGAGGAGCAGCGGGTGGTGGTGTTCATCGAACCGATCGCGCTCTATATGACCCGCGACCTGCACCAGCCGGACGACGGCCTCTGGACATCCCGCTACCGGCCACCGCAACAGGCCCGCCCGATTCCACTCGGCCAGCCCGGCCAGCATGGCGACGGCCGCCAGTTGGCGATCATCAGCTACGGCAACGGCTACTACCTGAGTCGACAGGCGGCAGAGGTTCTGCAACAGCAGCACGGTATCGAGCTGCGGGTGATCGACCTGCGCTGGCTGGCGCCGCTGAACGAACAGGCGATCCTGCAGGCCGCCGACCAGTGCGAGCGGCTGCTGATCGTCGACGAGTGCCGCCGCACCGGCTCCATTGGCGAAGGCCTGGTATCGCTGATCAGCGAGCACCGGGACAGCCCCCCGCCCCTCAAGCGGCTCAGCGCCGAAGACAGTTTCATCCCGCTCGGCCGGGCGGCCACCGCCACCCTGCCGTCGAAAGAGATGATTGTCGACGCGGCGCTGGAACTGCTCGGCAGCGACACCGCCAAGCTGCCACGCAAGCGCGCCTGATTTTTTAATCACACCAGGCGCAATTGCCGGAAACAGCATTCTCAGTGGGCATGTTGGTTGATGAGAAATTCAGTGACAGGCGCGCCCCGCGGCGATGACCGCCGACTTGTGACTGGCGTTAATGTTTTCTCTCCGGTCCACGCCGAACCCCGATAGAGGTATAAAAAATGGAAAAGACGCTGGTGATCTGCCCCGGCCGGGGCACCTATAACCAGACCGAGCTGGGCTATTTTCAGCGCTACCACAGTGACAAAGCCGAGTTACTGGCGCGGATCGACGCCTTCCGGGCCGAACGGCAACAACCGCTGATCAGCGCACTGGATGGCGCCGAGCGCTATAACCTGCGCGAACACAGTCGGGGAGACAACGCCTCGGCGCTGATCTGGGCCTGCGCCTACGCCGACTTCCTCAGCATCGACCGCGAACGGTTCGACATCTGTGCGCTGACCGGCAACTCGATGGGCTGGTACATCGCCCTGGGCTGCAGCGGCGCGCTGAACGAACAGGGCGCACTAGAAGTCATCAACGGTATGGGTACACTGATGCAGCAGTCGCTGTGTGGCGGCCAGCTGATCTACCCGCTGGTCGACGAACAGTGGCGACCGATCCCCGGTCGCAGCGAGCAGCTGGACGCCCTGACCGCCGAGATCAACGCCCTGCCCGGCTGCGAACTCTACCTGTCGATCCGCCTGGGCGGTTTGCGGCTGTTCGGCGGCAACGAGGCGGCACTGGAACAACTGCAGCAGCGGCTGGCGCCGGAGCAGGGTCGCTATCCGATGCGGTTGTTCAACCATGCCGCCTTCCACACCCCATTGCAGTGCGGCGTTGCCGAACAGGGCCGCCAGCAGCTCCCGGCAACGCTGTTCCGGCAACCTCAGCAGCCGCTGGTCGACGGACGCGGCTATATCTGGACGCCCCATGCCAGCGATAACGACCAGCTTTGGGATTACACCCTCGGCCATCAGGTGGTCGAGCCCTACGACTTCAGCCGCGCGGTACAGGTGGCGGTCAAGGAGTACGCGCCGGAACGGATCATTATCCTCGGCCCCGGCAGCACGCTCGGCGGCGCCGTGGCGCAGAGCCTGATCGAGATCGGTTGGCGCGGCTGGCGCTGCAAGGCGGACTTCCTGCAGGCGCAGCAGGACCGCCCCTATCTCCTGTCGATGGGGATCGAGCAGCAGCGCCAGTTGGTAACCGGCTGATCATTGACGTCCTGCAGGGGCCAGCCGTAGATACCATCTCTCGATTCCGGCCACAACGGCCTTTTACGGCAGTTGTGGTTGGAATTCTTGCTGGTTTTTCACCACACCGAAACAGATGTGTACCAGCTTGCGCATGGCGGCGCCCA
>NZ_JAILYN010000074.1 GCF_019795155.1 Marinobacterium arenosum
CCTGACCAACCGAGGTTGCGCGAGTATGTTCTTCTGATGGCATAACAGGTCGGACCGACGCCCCGAATCCCTGCCAAGCCGCTAGGCCCGATTGAGGCCGCGTAGGAGATAAGCATCGGGGGGTGCAGATACCATCAAGGCTGGGCACAAACGCCCGTTGCAAAGCCGGATATAAGGAAGCAGTCCTTCGCCTGTTGTACAAAGGAAACGTGCTTGCCAACACGGGTGGGTCCATATAAGGGGCTTCAGCCGCGACCATCATCCGCCTATCGACCGAGCGCTACTCACTGCCTATTGCGAGAAATATAAAGACACAAAAAAACCGCCCGGTCTTGCGACGGGGCGGTTTTTTTATACGCGGCGAAAAGCGAACTTAGTGGGTCTCTTCCGCCTGCTGCGCGGCCTGCTGCTGCAGCTGCTGGGCGTACAGCGCATCGAAGTTGACCGGCGCCAGCATCAGCGGCGGGAAGCTGGCCTTGGTGACCAGGGTATCGACGCTCTCGCGGGCGTACGGGAACAGGATGTTCGGGCAGAACGCACCCAGCGTGTGGTGCAGTTCGTCTTCCTTCAGGCCGGCGATGGTAAAGATACCCGCCTGCTGCACCTCCACCAGGAAGGCGGTCTCACCGTCGTTCTTGGCGGTGACGGTCACCGTCAGCACCACTTCGAAGTTGTTGTCGTCCAGCGGCTTGGCCTGGGAGTTCATATCCATGTTCACTTCCGGCTGCCACTGTTTCAGGAACACCTGCGGCGCGTTCGGCGACTCCATGGAAGCGTCCTTGATGTAGATCCGCTGCATGGCAAACTGCGGCTGCTGTTCGTTCTGTTGTTGCTCAGACATGGGGTTTCCTTATTCTGAAATTTTCTGCAATCGGTTTAATTCAGTCGGCAAGCAGAGGATCCAGCTCGCCCGCACGCTCCAGTGCGAACAGGTCGTCACAGCCGCCCACATGATGGTCGCCGATGAAAATCTGCGGCACCGTATGGCGCTGGGCCCGCTCCATCATCTCACGACGCAGTTCGGGCTGCTGGTCGACATCCAGTTCGGTATAGCTCAGGTTCTTGCTATCGAGCAGCATCTTGGCGCGCACGCAAAACGGGCACCAGGCGCTCGAATAGATCAGGATATCTTTCATAACAGGCTCTGCTAGACTGCTGATCAGTCGGTGTTACTTGATAATCGGCAGGTTCTGCCCCTTCCATTCGGTCATCCCGCCCTGCAGCCGCAGCACGTTTTCAAAACCGTTGGCCTTCAGTTTCTTGACCGCGCTACCGGCGGTCTGGCCCAGGTTGCAGACCACGATGACCGGGCGCTTCTGGTACTTGTTCAGCTCGCTGAGACGACGTTCCAGGTCGGCAAAGGGCACATGGATCGCCCCGGTGATACGGCCGGCGTCCCACTCTTTCTTGGCACGGATATCCAGTACCACGGCCTCTTCCTTGTTGATCAGCCGGGTCGCCTCAGCCGGCGTGACCGCCTTGCCGCCCTTGCGGCTTTCGCTCCACAGCAGCACCAGCAGGGTGACGATGAAGGCGCTGACCAACAGTACGTGATTGCCAATAAATTCGATCAGTTGTTCCATGAGTATACGGGTCCGAAAGCTAAGGGGCGTTCTCAATTATTCAACCGGAGCTGCCGGAGCCCGGTCGGATGCAGCGGCCTAGTATACAACGCTGACCGGCGCTGTATAGGGAACCGGCCCCGTGGCCTGCGCAGTCGCATCCGGAACGCTTTCGCAGTAAAATTGTCGGCTATTTCAGCCGCTGTAGACTGCAGGACAGACGATGCCAGATACCCGTACTCCCCGCGCCCTGATCATTCTTGACGGTTTCGGCTGCGAAACCACCGACTCCTCCGCCATCGAAGCCGCCCGGACGCCGTTCTGGGATCGCCTGGTCGCCAATAACCCGCACGCCCGGGTGGCCACCTCGGGGATGGCGGTCGGCCTGCCTGAGGGCCAGATGGGCAACTCCGAGGTCGGTCATATGAATATCGGCGCCGGACGCATCGTCTACCAGAACTTCACCCGCATCTCGAAGTCGATCGCCGACGGCGATTTCTTCGCAAACGAAGCGCTGGTCAACGCGATGGACAAGGCGATCAGTCAGGGTCGCGCGGTTCACCTGATGGGCCTGCTGTCGCCGGGCGGCGTGCACAGCCACGAAGACCACATCATCGCGCTGCTGGAGATGGCCGCCAAGCGCGGCGCCAAGCAACTTTACCTGCACGCCATCCTGGACGGTCGCGACATGCCGCCGAAATCGGCCCAGCCGTCGATCGAGAAGATCGAAGCCAAGCTGGCCGAACTGGGTGTCGGCCAGATCGCCACGGTGGCCGGCCGCTACTTCAGCATGGACCGCGACAACCGTTGGGACCGGGTGCAGCGGGCCTACGACGCCATGACCCTGGGCCAGGCCGAGGCGAGCGCCGGCTCCGCGCTGGAAGCGCTGCAGAACGCGTACGCGGCCGACAAAACCGATGAGTTCGTACCAGCCACGGTGATCCTGCACGACGGCCAGCCGGTCGGCAAAGTACAGGACGGCGACAGCCTGATCTGCGCCAACTTCCGGCCGGACCGGGCCCGCGAGATCACCCGCGCCTTCGTCGACGGCGACCAGTTCAACGGCTTCGAGCGCCGCGCCCGGCCGCAATTGGCCGACTACCTGATGATGACCGAGTACGCCGCCGATATCGACGCCAGCTGCGCCTTCCCGCCACAGGCGATCAGCAACGACCTGGGCGAATTCCTGGCCAATCAGGGCAAGACCCAGCTGCGTATCGCCGAGACCGAGAAGTACCCGCACGTCACCTTCTTCTTCAACGGCGGCCAGGAGGCTCTGTACCCGGGCGAGGAACGGATCCTGGTGCCGTCACCGGACGTGGCGACCTACGACCTGCAACCGGAGATGAGCGCGCCGGAGGTGACCGAGAAACTGGTCGAGGCGATCCGCAGCCGCAAGTTCGACCTGATCGTCTGCAATTTCGCCAACGGCGACATGGTCGGCCACACCGGCAACTTCGATGCTGCGGTCAAGGCGGTCGAGGTGCTGGACCACTGCCTCGAGCAGGTGCTCGGTGCAATGGCCGAGGTCGGCGGCGAAACCCTGATCAGCGCCGACCACGGCAATGTCGAGATGATGGTCAACCCGACCAGCGGCCAGCCGCACACCGCCCACACCACCTGGCCGGTGCCGCTGGTGTATGCCGGCCCGCGCGCCGACCGGGTCGAGCTGAGCGACGGCGCCCTGTGCGACCTGGCACCGACGCTGCTGAAGCTGATGGATCTCGAGCAGCCGGCCGAGATGACCGGCAAACCGCTGGTCAACTTTAAGTAAGGACACGCCGGGCCGCTTTCGCGGCCCGCTCTGATGATGCCAGCCCTGACCCTGTCGTGGCGCCGTTCGCCGCTCCCCGCCTGCCTGCTGGCACTGCTGTGCCTGCTCCTGCTGCTGCCCGGCGCCTCTGCGCAGGCCGCCCAGCCGAAAGCCTCCGAAGCCCAGCTGAAAAAACTGAAGCAGCAGATCAGCAGCGTGCAGCAGCGGATCCGCCGCAACCAGGGGCAGGCCCGTGAGCTGACCGCCGCGCTGCGCGACAGCGAGCAGGCGATCGGCCGGATCAGCCAGCAGATCAGCCAGCTGGACAGCCAGCTGTCGGAACTGACCAGCAACGCCAAAGGGCTGGAGCAAAAGCGCGACCAGCTGAAGGCCGACCTGGCCAGCCGGGCGGAACGGATCCGCGCCCAGATCCGCCAGCAGCACATGCTGGGCCGCCAGCCGCGGCTGGAGTTGCTGCTGAACCTGGGCGACCCGGAACAGCTGGCCCGCCATATGCGCTATTACGACAGCGTCAACAAGGCCCTGGCGCAACAGATGCAGCAATTCCGCGACCAGCTGGCCAGCCTGAACCAGACCGAAACGGCACTGGACGAAACCGGCCAGGCGATGGTCGACAAGCGCCGGGCGCTGGGACTGGAGGCCAACAAGCTGGGGCGGGCCCAGGCCGACCGCAAAAAAACGCTGGCCACGCTGAATACGCAGATCCGCAGCGACCAGAAACGGCTGACGCAGCTGAAGGCCGACCAGAAACAGATGGAACAGCTGCTGGCGGAATTGCAGCGCAGCCTCGAACTGGCTTCGCTGAACAGCAATGACAAGGCCTTTACCGAGCTGCGTGGCAAGCTACCCTGGCCATTGAAGGGCCGGCTGAAACGAGGATTCGGCTCTGAATCCCACGGTATCACCTATGATGGTATCTGGATCGAGGGGAAAAACGGCAGCGCCGTCAAAGCGGTGCACAGCGGCCGGGTGGTATTCTCCGATTGGCTGCGCGGTTACGGCATGGTGTTGATCATTGACCACGGTAGTGGCTATATGTCGCTATATGGCTACAACCAGAGTCTGCTACGCTCACCCGGAGACTGGGTGTCCGCCGGCGAAACCATCGCCACCGTCGGTCAGAGTGGCGGCCATGCGACGCCCGGACTCTACTTTGCGATCCGCCACAAGGGTAAGGCGACCAATCCGCATCGCTGGTTGGCCAAACGGTAGTCTGAGATTAAGGACACAGCTATGAAAATCGATCTGCCCCGTGCAGGTTTTATCGGCACCGCGCTGCTCAGCGTCTGCCTGCTGGGCGCACCGCTGCAGGCGGCCGCCCAGGCAGAGATCCAACAGCAAACCGAGCAGAGCCAGCAACTGCCGCTGGAGGATCTGCGGCTGTTCGCCGAAGTGTTCGGCCGGATCAAGAACGCCTATGTCGAGCCGGTGGACGACGCCAAGCTGCTGCAGGACGCCATCCGCGGCATGATCCACGGCCTGGACCCCCACTCCGCTTATCTGGAGCCGAAGGAGTTTGAAAGCCTGCAGGTACATACCAGCGGCGAGTTCGGCGGCCTCGGTATCGAGGTCGGCATGAAGGACGGCTTCATCCGGGTGATCAGCCCGATCGACGACACCCCGGCCCAGCGGGCCGGCGTCAAGACCGGCGACCTGATCACCAAGCTGGATGACACCAGCGTGCAGGGGCTGAGCCTCAACGAGGCGGTCAATATCATGCGCGGCAAACCCGGCTCGCCGATCGTGCTGACCATCGTCCGCGAAGGGGTTGAGAAGCCGCTGCAGATCACCGTGGTACGTGACGTTATCCGGGTGGCCAGTGTCAAAAGCCGGCTGCTGGACGACAACTACGGCTACCTGCGCATCACCCAGTTCCAGGTCAACACCGGCCAGGAGCTGGTCCGCCAGATCGAACAGCTGCGCGAACGCACCGAGCTGCAAGGGTTGGTGCTGGACCTGCGCAACAATCCCGGCGGCGTACTGCACGCGGCGGTGGATGTCAGCAACGCCTTTCTGGATGAGGGTCTGATCGTCTACACCCAGGGGCGGCTGCCGAACAGTGAACAACGCTTCAGCGCCACGTCGGAAACGGTCGAGTCGAAGTTGCCGCTGGTGGTACTGATCAACGGCGGCTCCGCGTCGGCCTCCGAGATCGTTGCCGGCGCGCTGCAGGATCACCACCGCGCGGTGATCATGGGCGAAGACAGTTTCGGCAAGGGCTCGGTGCAAACCGTGCTGCCGCTGGACGAGGAGCGGGCGCTGAAACTGACCACCGCCCGCTACTACACCCCCAGCGGTCGCTCGATTCAGGCCCAGGGGATCAAGCCGGACATCCCGGTGGCCGATGCCGAGCTGAAGCTGCGCGAGCATGAGAACGGCATCAAGGAGCGCGACCTCAGCGGCCACCTCGAAAACGGCCAGGCCGAGGCCGAACAACAACAATCCACCCAGGGACTGGCGAAGAGCGACTACCAGCTGTACGAGGCGCTCAACCTGCTCAAGGCCCTGGCGATCACCGCCCGTAACGGCAACTGATCGATGCGTCGGCTGTGGCTGAGCCTGCTGTTGATACTGTCCAGCGCAGTATGGGCTGCCGGCGAGGACAGGGCCGAAACACGCCAGCCGGCGCTGGTACTGATCATCGACGATATGGGTGACAATCTTGCGGCCGGCCGGGCGGCGCTGAAACTGCCCGGGCCGGTCTCCTACGCCTTCCTACCGCACAGCCCGTATGGCCGCGAGCTGGCCCATGAGGCATTGTTCCGCGACAAGGAGGTGATGCTGCATGCACCGATGGCCAACGAACGCCGGCTGCGACTCGGCCCCGGCGCGTTGACGCCGGAGCTGCCGGCCGCCGAGTTCGACCAGGTTCTCAACCGGGCATTGGACTCGATCCCCGGCGTGGTCGGCCTCAATAACCATATGGGCAGCCTGCTGACCCAGCAGTACGCACCGATGAAGCGGGTGATGAAGATCGCTGCCGCACGGGGACTGTTCTTCCTGGACAGCGTGACCTCGCCGAACACCGTCGCCTGGCGTGCCGCCCGCGACCAGGGCATCCCCTACCTGACCCGCGACGTGTTCCTGGACCACAACGCCGATACCGGCTTTATCGACCGCCAGTTTCTACTGGCATTGGAAGTGGCCCGCAAACGGGGCCACGTGGTGGTGATCGGCCACCCCTACGACAGCACCATCAGCTACCTGATGGCGGCGCTGCCGACCCTGTACGAACAGGGTATCCAGCAGGTCAGCGCCTCGGCGTTCCTGCTGCAACAACAGGCAAAAGGCGAAAGACCCGGCCCGCCCCAATCGGTAGCCGGCCCGCTGTATTTGAATTAGTCACAACTTGTTCGCAGGTTCCTTAGCAGCGCGCTTCTTACACCGAGCATGCTTGCGGCTTGAAGCTTTAACTTGTAGCTCCGCTAAACATCGCCAGACCATCGCCGATCAGCTTGATGCCCACCATCACCGTCAGGGTCTCGAACGCCCGCTTGACCAGCCGGTTACCCCGCGCCAGCGACAGGTGGGCACCGGCATAGGCGCCGACCACCGCGCCCAGCAGCAATGCCGGCAGCCACTCCCAACGGGGCGCAGTCTGCAGGGCGACCGCCAGCGCACCGGTGGAGTTCCAGAACAGGCCGACCAGGATCAACACATAGGTGACCGCCCGCTGGTAGTCGAAACCGAACCAGCGCACCAGCCAGAGGGTGACGAACAACCCGGTGCCGGAGGTCAGCGAGCCGTTCAGAAAGCCGATCAGGCAGATCACCAGGCCGCCGATCAGGTAACCGGACAGATCGCGGTGCCTGGGCCGGTACTCCATGCCGAGCTGTTTCTTGGTGATCGAGTAGATCCCCAGCCCGCAGGTCAGCAGGCCGAGACTGAAGATGGTCAGCGCCTCCGGCAGCGCCAGCACCACCACCGCGCCCAACACCACGCCGGGCAGGCCGCAGGCCACCACGAAGGCACAGAAGCGCAGATCCAGTTGACCTTCGCGCAGGTGGCGCAGGGTGGCACCGATGCCCAACGCCACGCTGGCGATCTTGTGGGTCGCCAAGGCGGTGCCGAAACTCAGGCCGAGAAACAGCAGTACCGGCAATTGCAGCAGGCCGGCACCACCGCCGGCCAGTGCCGACAGGCCGTTGGCCAGCAGCGACAGGATCAGCAGGGTCAGTTGTTCGAGCCAGAAATCCATTTATTTTAATATGCCGTAACAAGGCCGGATCAGTCCGCGGGAGGAAAGATCGGTGAACCGGAATGCCGATAGATTGTGGCAGGGCCTGACCGGCGGCCATCCGCTCTCTAGCGAGATTGAATGGCCCCTGAAGCAGCCCTGCGCCCACACCTGAAAGAGATCAGACCGGCTGGGCGACGCTGTCCTGGCGGAACAGACCGATGGCGACGCGCGGCCACTGGTCGGCCCACTGCTCGGTCGGCCGGCGCTTGAACTCCGAGCGGACGAACTGGCGAATGCGCCCTTCGGCCACAGCCAGCATCAGGTTGGCTGAGGCCGCCGGTGTGGCCACGGTGCGCAGCCCCTCCTTGACCTCGGCCTCACGCAGGATCTGCTTGAGCTGGGTCTCCAGCCGCTCGAAGAACTGGTTGACCCGCTGACGCAGCCGGTCGGTCTCGCCGGCCAGCGCATCGCCGGTGAGGATCCGCGCCATGCCCGGATTGCGCTCGACGAAGGCCAGCACCAGGGTCAGGATCTGTTCGCACTGCTTGACGCCCGGCGCGTCCGCCTGGGTGATCAGGGTTACGCGGGAGAACACCGTCTCCTCGATAAAGCCGATCAGCCCTTCGAACATCCGCGCCTTGCTCGGAAAATGACGGTACAGCGCCGCCTCCGAAACGCCGACCTCGCGCGCCAGCGCGGCGGTGGTGATACGCTGACCCGGATTGCCTTCCAGCATCTGCGCCAGCGCCTGCAGGATCTGCTCGCGGCGGGACAGCTTCGGATTGTCCTGTTTTTCGCTCATGGTCACTCCGCTGACGCCAGCTCCGAAACATTGGTGATCAACGTACCGACCCCCTCGTTGGTGAAGATCTCCAGCAGGCAGGAGTGCGGTACCCGGCCGTCAATGATGTGCGAACTGGTCACGCCCGCCTTCACCGCGCCGAGCGCGCAGTCGATCTTCGGCAGCATGCCACCGTAGATGGTACCGTCTTCGATCAGTGCATCGACCTGTTCGGTGGACAGCCCGGTCAGCACGTTACCGTCCTTGTCCAGCAGGCCGGCGATATTGGTCAGCAGGATCAGCTTCTCCGCCTTCAGTACCTCGGCCACTTTGCCGGCCACCAGGTCGGCGTTGATGTTGTAGGAGGCGCCATCCTGGCCGACACCGATCGGCGCGATCACCGGGATGATGTCGGAATGCACCAGCATATCCAACACCTTGGTGTTGATATGCTCGACCTCGCCGACATGGCCGATATCGATGATCTCCGGTACCGACATCTCCGGGGTCTTGTGCTTGACGCGCAGCTTGCGGGCGCGGATCAGCTGACCGTCCTTGCCGGTCAGACCGATCGCCTGGCCGCCATTGGCGTTGATCAGACCGACGATCTGCTTGTTGACCATGCCGCCCAGCACCATCTCCACCACGTCCATGGTCTTTGAATCGGTGACCCGCATACCGTTGATGAAGTGGGATTCGATATTCAGCTTATCGAGCAGGTCACCGATCTGCGGCCCACCGCCATGTACCACGATCGGGTTGATACCGATCAGCTTCATCATCACGATGTCGCGGGCAAAGCTGTTCTGCAGCTTCTCGTCGGTCATCGCGTTGCCGCCGTACTTGATTACGACGGTCTTACCGACGAACTGCTGGATATAGGGCATCGCTTCGCTGAGCACCTCGGCGGTGGTCATCGCTTGCTGTCGATTCAGTGGCATCTGTGGGGTCCTTTCTATCTTTCGGCCGATCTCTCGGCAAGAGCCCCGCCTCTGCGGGGCGGCTCTAATATCGGAATGTTATCAGGCGTCTGGAATAGTCAGCGCCGGGTCCACCGCGTGCAGTCGCTGTTGGAAGTCGGTGCGGATACGGTTCAACGCGGACTCGCTCTCCGCCTCGAAGCGCAACACCAGCATCGGCGTGGTGTTGGAGGCGCGCACCAATCCCCAGCCATCCGGGTAGTCGACCCGCACACCGTCGATGCAGTTCTTGTCGCCGCCGTCGAACGCCTGCTGCTGCAGCGCGGCGACGATCTCGAACTTACTCTCTTCGCAGACCTCGATATTCAGCTCCGGGGTGCTGATGTCCTCCGGGTAGCCGGCAAATACCGCATCGGCACTTTGCTCACGGCCAGCCAGGATCTCCAGCAAGCGGGCCGCCGAATAGAGGCCGTCGTCGAAACCGAACCAGCGCTCCTTGAAGAAGATATGGCCGCTCATCTCGCCGGCCAGCAGCGCGCCACTCTGCTTCATCTTGCCCTTGATCAGCGAATGGCCGGTCTTCCACATGGTCGGTTTGCCACCGGCATTGCGGATCGTCTCGGCCAGCAGCCGCGAGCATTTCACGTCGTAGATGATCTCGGCGCCCGGATTGCGGCTGATGATGTCTTCGGCAAACAGCATGGTGAAGCGGTCCGGGTAGATGATCTTGCCGTGTTCGGTGATCACCCCGACCCGGTCGCCGTCGCCGTCGAACGCCAGGCCAAGATCGGCGCCGGTCTCCTTCACCTTGGCGATCGCATCGACCAGGTTAGCCGGCTTACCCGGGTCCGGGTGGTGGTTCGGGAAGGTGCCGTCCACCTCGCAGTACAGCGGAATCACCTCGCAGCCAAGCCGTTCCAGCAGTTCGGGGGCGACCACGCCGGGAATGCCGTTGCCGCAATCGACCACCACCTTCAGCGGCCGGGCCAGCTTGATGTCGTTGCAGACGTAGTCCAGGTACGCCGCCTGGCTGTCCTGCTGTTGGTAACTACCGGCGCCTTCGCTGTAGTCCAGCTCCAGCATCCGTCGCTTCAGCGCCTGGATCTGATCGCCGGACAGGGTATCGCCGCCGATCATCATCTTGAAGCCGTTGTAGTTGGCCGGGTTGTGGCTGCCGGTGATCATCACGCCGGTCTTGTCGGCGCGGTGATGGGTGGCGAAATAGAGCAGCGGGGTCGGCACGAAACCGACATCCAGCACGTCACAGCCGCCATCACGCAGACCGTTGCCAAAGCACTCTTTCAGCGCCGGGCTGGACAGCCGGCCATCGGCCGCCACCACCACCTCGCGGTAACCCTGCGCACGGCTTTCGGCGGCAAAGGCACGGCCCAGATGATAGACCGAAGCCTCGGTCAGCGACTGGTCGACGATGCCGCGGATGTCATAGGCGCGGAAGATGGTCTGATCCAGATTCTCTAGCGAATGTCGCATCTAAAATCCTTAATTAGTCTTTTTAAGCTGTGTGAGCCGTTGAGCCATTAAGCCGTGCAGGTCAATTATCTGGCAGATCAGCGGCTGCCGGTGGAGCCGAAACCGCCGTCACCGCGCGCGCTGTCGTCAAAGTCATCGACTATCTCGAACTCCGCCCGCACCACCGGCACCAGCACCAATTGGGCGATCCGCTCGCCCGGCTCGACGGTGAAACTGTCATGCCCCCGGTTCCAGCAGGAGACATACAGCTGGCCCTGGTAGTCGGAGTCGATCAGGCCGACCAGGTTGCCCAGTACGATGCCGTGCTTATGGCCCAGCCCGGAGCGCGGCAGGATCATCGCGCACAGTTTCGGGTCCTCGATATGGATCGCCAGCCCGGTCGGGATCAGTTCGGTCTGGCCCGGCGCCAGGGTCAGCGCGCTGTCCAGGCAGGCGCGCAGGTCCAGCCCGGCCGAGCCGGGGGTGGCATATTCGGGCAGCGGAAACTCGTTGCCAAGCCTCGGGTCGAGCAGTTTGACTTGCAGGTTCTTCATGATGGGCGAAGGTGTTCCGTGGCGGTTAGCGGCCGGAGCGCTGCCGGTACTGTTCGGCGATCAGCCGGATCAGCTGACCGGCCAGTTGGCGCTTGGAGGTTTGCGGCAGTTCGATCTCCGCCTGACGGCTGACCACGGTGACCGCGTTCTCGTCGCTGTTGAAGCCGATCTCGCTGCGCGAGACATCGTTGGCGACGATCATGTCGAGGTTCTTGCGATCCAGTTTGCTACGGGCATACTCGATCACATCGCGGGTCTCGGCGGCAAAGCCGACGGTGAACGGCTTGTCGGCCTGGTTTGCCACGGTGGCAACGATATCCGGGTTCTTGACCAGGTGCAGCTCCATGATCTCCTCGGCGCCTTTCTTGATCTTCTGCTCGGCCACCGCGGTGGG
Source organism: Marinobacterium arenosum (assembly GCF_019795155.1). Classification (GTDB taxonomy): domain Bacteria; phylum Pseudomonadota; class Gammaproteobacteria; order Pseudomonadales; family Balneatricaceae; genus Marinobacterium_C; species Marinobacterium_C arenosum. The sequence continues at coordinate 11,636 of NZ_JAILYN010000074.1, forward strand.
CCGGTAATCGGCCACCGCCGCCGAGGCGATAAAGATGTCGCAGTCGTCCAGCCCGTCCAGGCTGGCGGCCAGCATCTCCTCGGCGGTCTGCACCATCACCCGCTGCAGCCGGGCCGGTGCGGCCAGGTTGACCGGGCCGGAGATCAATTTGACCCGGGCGCCGGCATCGACCGCCGACTCGGCCAGCGCATAGCCCATCTTGCCGGAGCTGTGATTGGAGATGTAACGCACCGGGTCGAGCGGTTCGCGGGTCGGCCCGGCGGTGATGTATACGGTCTTGCCGGTCAGCAGGCCGGTGTCGAACTGCTCGGCGGTCAGCTGGGCCAGCTCGACCGGCTCCAGCATCCGGCCCGGGCCATTATCGCCGCAGGCCTGCTCGCCGACGCCGGGGCCGAACAGTTTGACGCCCCGCTCGGTCAGCTTGGCGGCGTTGAGCTGGGTCGCGCTGTCACGCCACATCGCCTGGTTCATCGCCGGCGCCAGGCAGATCGGCGCCTCGGTGGCCAGACATAGAGTGGTCAACAGGTCGTTGCCCTGGCCGTTTGCCAATCGCGCCATGAAATCGGCGCTGGCCGGGGCGATCAACACCAGGTCGGCCCACTTGGCCAGTTCGATATGGCCCATGCCGGCTTCCGCCTCGGCATCCAGCAGGTGCAGGTGGACCGGATTGCCGGACAGCGCCTGCAGCGTCAGCGGGGTGATGAACTCGGTTGCCGCCGGGGTCATCACGATCCGAACCTCGGCACCGGCCGCGCGCAGCTGGCGGGTCAGTTCGGCGCTTTTATAGGCGGCGATGCCGCCGGTGATGCCCAGCAAAATCTGGCGGTTAGTAAGTCTCTGCATACCGGAAAACCACGAACAGGCTTGAATTCTCAAAGGGACTGTAAGATACCATCTTAGGGCCTGCTAACACTATATTCGATAGACAGGTTGCCGCCTCGGCTCAGCGGCGGTTAAGCTCGTTACAGAACTATTATGCGCTTTTACCAAGCGTATTTCGCTGATGGACAGGGAGGTCTGATTATGGCGATTACTGACTGGCCGGCGGCCGAACGGCCACGGGAAAAACTGATCGAGCGCGGCCCGCAGTCGCTGTCCGATGCCGAACTGCTGGCAATCTTCCTGCGCACCGGCACCAAGGGCAAGAGCGCGGTCGACCTGGCCCGCGAGCTGCTGGGCAATTTCGGCGGCCTGCGACAACTGTTGGAGGCGGACCAGAGCGGCTTCTGCGCCGCCCACGGCCTGGGCACCGCCAAGTATGTCCAGTTGCAGGCGGTGCTGGAGATGGGCCGCCGTCACCTGCAGTCCACGCTGGAAAAAGGCGCCGCGCTGGAGAGCCCGGACGCGGTGCGACACTACCTGTCAGCCCGCCTGCGCCATCAACCGCGCGAGGTGTTCGCCTGTCTGTTCCTCGACAACAAGCACCGGGTAATCGCCTTCGACGAGCTGTTCTACGGCACCATCAATGCCGCCTCGGTCTACCCGCGCGAGGTGGTCCGTCGGGCGCTGTCCCATAACGCCGCCGCGCTGATCCTGACCCATAACCACCCCTCGGGGGTGGCCGAGCCGAGCCGGGCCGACCGGCAGATCACCGACCGGCTGGTCACGGCACTGGACACCGTCGATATCCGGGTACTGGACCATATGGTAATTGGCGACGGCGAGGTGGTTTCGTTCGCCGAGCGCGGCTGGCTTTGAGGCACCGCCCTCATCACAGGTGAAAAAACAGACAAAACACTGGCAGCAGAGGACTGAGTTGCGTACAATGTGCGGCCTTCTACCCCCGGTACGGTATTTTGTCCTCGGTTCTGGACGCTCCGCCTGAGGGAGGGTTGACCGCCTGTCAGATCGGGCCGCTTGATGTCCCCTGCCCAATAAGTATCTCGGTAGAAGTCATCGAAGAACCTTTTACACAGGAAAATAGTAATGTCTAAAGTTTGCATGGTAACCGGCAAGCGTCCGGTCACCGGGAACAACGTTTCCCACTCACAGCGTAAGACTCGTCGTCGCTTCCTGCCGAACCTGCACTGGCACCGTTTCTGGGTAGAGAGCGAGCAGAAGTTCGTTCGCCTGCGCGTCTCCTCCAAAGGCATGCGCATCATCGACAAGAAAGGCATCGATGCAGTCCTGGCTGACATCCGTGCCAACGGCACCAAAGTTTAAGGAGCAGCATCATGGCTAAAGGCGCACGCGATAAGGTCAAACTGGTTTCCTCTGCCGGTACTGGTCACTTCTACACTACCGACAAGAACAAGCGTAACACTCCGGACAAGCTGGAATTCAAAAAGTACGATCCGGTTGTTCGCAAGCACGTGACCTACAAAGAAGCGAAAATCAAGTAATCACTTGATTCACGCAGAAAACCCGGCTCCGGCCGGGTTTTTCTTTTTCAGGCCCTGCGTTTTCAACCGGCTTTCAGCCATGACCGGTCACTCCAAACGTGACGCCTGCTGCATCAGCCCGGCCATCTCCTCGTCGGAGACCTGATGGAAATCGACATAGAACTGGCCGATGGCGTAGAAGGTCTGCGGCACCTCCGGACAGACCACGTCGATCACCCGCTGGCGCAACAGATGCAATGTCGAAGCCGGCGCCACCGGCACCGCCACCACCACCGCCGAAGGACTCTCAGCACAGACCGCCTTGATCGCCACCTGCATGGTCGCCCCGGTCGCGATCCCGTCGTCGACCAGAATCACACACTTGTCCGCCAGTGACGGCCAGGGTTTGTCACCACGGTACTTACGCAGCCGTCGCTGCAATTCCGCCTGCTCCTTCTCGGCCACCCGTTCGATCACCTCGTCGCCGATCCGCTGGTAGTTCACCACGTCCTGGTTGATCACCCGGAAGCCGCCACTGGCGATCGCCCCCATCGCCAGCTCCTCGTGCCCCGGCACGCCCAGTTTACGCACGATCATCAGGTCCAGCGGCGCTTTCAATACCCGGCAAACCTCCAGCGCCACCGGCACGCCGCCACGCGGCAACGCCAATACCATCAGGTCGTCCCTACCCTGGTAATCCCCCAGCGCGGCCGCCAACGCCTGACCTGCCGATGTCCGGTCCAGATAGGGTAGTTTCATCACTCTTTCCCCCACGCCTTTACGATATTGCTCACCTGGCTGAAAAATAAGGCCGGCTTTTGCGGGGCTGACCCCGTATGCTATTTGGTATTCATCGGCCAGCAGCCCAGAACACTCCGACAGCCGACGACCGTGGCGCACTGAACTGCGCCCAGCCATGTTGGGTCGGCTTCAGCCGACCAAACGCCGGCAGGCGATTCAACCGCCCGCGCAGGCGGCTGAAGCTCAGCTTTTGCAGCATCTGCCGATCAACAGCCTCTGTGTTGAAGCTTAGGCGATGGTTACCGATGCCGAGCCGGCCAGCCGGAGCACGCAGCCAGTCTCCGGTACGGCATAGCGGGAAGAATTCAATGCTGCTGAACCTGACTGCACGCCTCGTGTAGCACCCGCACGCAGCTTAAAGAACCAAAAAAGCACAAAAAAGCGGCCATCAGGCTAATGCCAGTCAGTTAAGCCAACTGACTGGCATTTTTCTTTCTCACGGGGTAGCGGCATGGGCAACTCTTTAATGCCCGGGGATAACGCCGCTCTCGCCTTGTCGGCAACACGAAAGTGGCTGCCATCTCTGTCATCGCCTTGATAACAAATGGCACTTTACCCGGTGAGACCGCCGGCAAGATCGTCAACTCCTTGATGATCATCCCCGCCGCCTGATTGAAGCTGAGCTGGCAAGGGTGCACTCCTTTCAGGCTGTACGCCATCCGTGCCA
>NZ_JAILYN010000075.1 GCF_019795155.1 Marinobacterium arenosum
AAAATGGACAATGCCCATCAGGAACTGGAAGGCTGCCCTGAACCGCTTTATGATCGAATTTGAAGACCGCTTGGCGGACTATATTTAACCTTGGCAGTTACACAGAATTATTTACAGGGTCGATTCGGAAACACCGGGCGGCTTGAACGATCGAGCCAATCGGGCCCCGTCCATGTGTGAGCGGGGCCCGTTTCCACCATTCCGTTAATCGGACTCCAGTTCCGGCAGCGGCACGATCATCATCGGGATGCGAGAGCGGTTCAGCACGTTTTTGGCGACGCTGCCGAGGAAGGTGTGCATGATCCCTTTCTCGTGGGTGCCCATGATGATCAGGTCCACCTCCAGCTCCTTCGACAACTTGAGGATCGCCTCGGCCGGGTAGGATTCGACCACGTGGATCTCCTTGATCTGCTCGCGGATCTTCCGTTCGTCCGGGTCCACCGAGCGCCAGAACGTCTCCTGGCGTTCGGCCAGTTTTTGCTTGGCGTGGTTTAGCCGCTCCTCGAAGAAATCGCGCCGGCTGCCGGCATCCATCACGTAGGTCTTGAAAGTGATCTTGGCATCGGCCGAGAGCTTTTCGACCACGTGCAGGATGTGGATCTCGGCGCCGGTTTTCTTGGCCAGGTAGGCCGCATGTTCAAAGGCGGCGGTGGAGCCCTTGGACAGGTCGGTGCTGTAAAGGATCTTGCGGACTTCGGGTAGCATGTCGGTATCCCTCTAACAGTCGGTCGAGGCCCTTCCGCGGTGCGGAAGGGCGCATCATCAATATCCCAATAACTTCGGCAGGAACAGCGAGATCTGCGGCACGAAGGCGATGATGATCACCGCCAGCACCGACATCGCGGCGAACGGCAGTGCCTTGGCGGTGACCTCTTCCAGCGAGGTATCCGAGATACCCGAGGCGACAAACAGGTTCTCGCCCAGCGGCGGTGTCGAGAAGCCGATCGACAGGCTGCACACCATCACGATGCCAAAGTGGATCGGGTCGATCCCCAGGCTGTAGGTGACCGGCAGCAGCACCGGCGTCAGGATCATGATCGCCGCCAGGGTCTCCATGAACATGCCGACGAACAGCAGGAAGCCGATGATCAGCAGCCAGATCAGGTAGACGTTCTCGGTCAGGCCCAGCATCGATTCGGCGACGATTGCCGGAATCTGGTTCTCCACCAGCAAGCGGCCAAACACCGTGGCGGTGAACAGGATCAGCAGCACGCGGCCGGATAGCCAGGTGGTGGTTTCCAGGGCATGCACCATATCCTTCCACTTCAGTTCCCGGTGCACGAACAGGCCGATGAACAGGGTGTAGAAGATCGCCACGATGGCCGACTCGGTCGGCGTAAAGAAGCCGGAGTAGATGCCGCCGAGGATCACCAGCGGTGCCAGTACCGACCAGAATCCGGTCTTGAAGGCATTGCCGATCTGGCTGAGCGACCAGCCCTCGGCGGTGCCCATGTAGCCGGCCCGCTTGCAGCGGATATAGTTCAGCGTCATCAGGCTGATGGCCAGTACGACCCCGGGCAGGAAGCCGGCAATGAAAAGCTTGGAGATCGATACGCTCTGGAAGGTACCGTGCTTGGCGATCGCTTCAGCCGGCACGGTCAGGCCGATCGCCGAGATACCGAAGATCACCATCGGGATCGACGGTGGAATAACGATCCCCAGGCCGCCGGAGGAGGCGGTGATCGCCGAGGCATAGCCCTTGTCGTAACCGCGCTTGACCATCGCCGGAATCATCAGCATGCCGACCGCCGCGGTGGTGGCCGGGCCGGAACCGGAGATGGCGCCGAAGAACATGCAGGCCAGTACCGCCGCAGCGGAGATACCGCCGGTGACCGGCCCGGCGAAACTTTCCGCCAGGTGCACCAGTCGCTTGGAGATGCCCGCTGCTTCCATCAGCGCCCCGGCCAGAATAAAGGCCGGCAGCGCCATCAGCGGGAACGAGCCCACCGAGGTAAAGGCGATCTGGACAAATTTAATCGGGTTTTCATCGAGGTAGAGGAAGGAGGCCAGCGCCGCCACCCCCAGCGATACGGTTACCGGCGCACCCATGACCAGCAGCACCAGGAAGGACCCGAACAGAATGAGGACGATAGAAGATTCGGCCATTAGTCGACTCCCGGCTTACGCAGCGTTCTTATTGTTATTGTCGGTATCGTCGTCGTGCTCCATCAGCTCGTCGAGCTCTTTCGATTCGGGGTCACGGATATCGATACCTTTGACGAATTTGTAGTAGTTCACCTGGATGATCCGGATGGTCATCAGGGCGAAGGCGATCGGCAGAATCAGGTAGATGTACTTCATCGGTACACCCAGCGTCTGCGACTTCCAGAACAGGTTCATGCGGTTGAATACGAAGTCGTAGGCCAGGTAGACGAAGTAGCAGTTGAAGCCGATCCAGATCAGGTCGGAGAGGGCTTCCAGTGCGGTTGCCAGCTTCTGCGGCATCATCTTGTACTGGAAGGTCACCCGGTTGTGGGCGGACAATTTCGCCGCGTAGCTGGCGCCAAAAAAGACGAACCAGACGAACAGGTAGACGGACAGCTCTTCGGTCCAGGAGAACGAGTGGTCGAACAACTGGCGCGAGACAATCTGCAGGAACAGTAGCGAGACGAATACCGCCAGCAGCGTCCGGCAGATGTAGCTTTCGATATTATCGAGAATTTTCAGGATCATACGGCCCATGATGCAGCCTCCAATGGAAGTGCGCCGCGGCATGATAACTCATCACCGAAGCGCACTCTGGAACATCCGACGTGCGTTTAACGGCGGGCCGGTTAAACTTCGTCGCGGCCGAGCTGGCGCAGTACTTCGTTCAGCTTCTTCTTACCACCGATGCTGTCATAGAACTTCGGCCAGACCGCGTTAGTGGCTTTCTCGATCCACTCCTTTTCACCGTTGGCCGGTTCGGAAATCTCCATGCCACGGGTTGCCAGTTCTTTCTTGATCGCATCTTCCTGTTCGACCAACCACTTGGCGCTATGTTCGGTCGCCGCCTTGCCGGCCGCCAGAATCGCCTGCTGAGTGGCTTCATCCTGCTCCTGGAACACCGCTTCGCTGACGATCAGCGGCTCGATGGAGAACAGGTAGCGGATGTTGGTGACGTACTTCTGCACCTCGTCGAACTTCATCGCGTAGACGGTGATATACGGGTTGTCCTGGCCATCGACCACCTGCTGCTGCAGGGCGGTGAATGTTTCCGACCAGGCCATCGGGGTCGGGTTGATGCCCCAGGCCTTATAAGTGTCGATCATGATCTCATTCTTCGGTACCCGTACCACCATGCCTTGCAGGTCGTCCAGCGTGCGCACCGGCTGCTTGGAGTTGGTCAGTACCCGGAAACCGGAGTAGGCCCAGCCGATGATCCGCACGCCGGCATCGCGCAGGGTGTTTTCTACCAACTCCTGGCCCACCGGGCCCTGGGTCAGCTTCACCGCGTCATCCAGGCTTTGAATCATGTAGGGCAGCGTAAGAACGCCGACGGAGGGGGAGAAGGGGGTAACGTTGTTGATCGCCAGGATCGAGAAATCGAGGGTGCCGATGGCGGCGTCGTTGACGGTGTCCTGTTCGCTACCGAGCTGGCCGTTCAGGAACAGTTTGGCACTGTGCTTGCCACCGGAGGCTTTCTCCAGCTCGGTGACGAAGGTCTTGCCCAGCTCATGCTGGGTGCCACCGGCACCGTCACCGACGGCAATCTTGAAGTTGGCGGCATGGGTCAGCGTCGCTGCGCTTGCTGAGAAGAGGAGCCCTGCCGTCAAGGAAAGTACTTTTGCAATCTTATTCTTATGGTTCATAAGTATCTCCTGGTTAGTTGGCCCTAAGTTATGAATCTTAGGGCTGATATACGTTGTCTCGCAATCAGGTTCCGGTTTTATCAGGGGGAGAAAATGGTGAGCTATTTCACCTTTCAGCCCTTTAAACACTGTGTCTTAGCGACAGTTTCCTTGGTACCTGAGAGGGACAGCTGCCCCTGCAGCGAGATAACCAAGCCCGTTAAGCTGACAACGATATCCACCTTAACCCAAGCCGTAACCATTATTAGGGCCAGCTCCATGCCACCGCTGGAGCCAGCGTCGGGCGTCTGCCGGCTGCAGTGGTTCTCTGCTGAGGTTACGGTCGGCAGGATAACGAAGACGGGTACCAGGGGGCTGTGTCGGCATGTGGCTCCGTGAACGTCATTCGCTTGCCAAAAAACTCACTGTGAGGGTGCAAAGGGCTGCACACCGGCGTACCCTCATCAGTCCAAAAAAATACAGGGGACAGAGATAGAGATGGCTGCACTTATCCTTGACGGAAAAACATTGGCCAAACAACGTGAGGAAAAGCTGAAACAGGCTGTCGCTGAGCTGGTCCAGCGTAACGGCAACCGTGTCCCGATTTTGGCGACCATCCTGGTTGGCGACGATCCCTCATCTGCCACCTATGTGCAGATGAAAGGCAATGCCTGCCGCCGGGTGGGGATGGACTCGATCAAAGTGGAGCTGCCGCAGGACACCACCACCGAACAGCTCCTGACGACCATCGATGAGCTGAATCAGAACCCGGATGTGCACGGCATCCTGCTGCAGCACCCGGTACCGGAACAGATCGACGAGCGCGCCTGCTTTGATGCGATTGCGCTGGCAAAGGATGTCGACGGCGTGACCACCCAGGGCTATGGCCGCATGGCGATGGCGGAACCGGCGTATGGAGCGGCGACTCCAGCCGGCATCATGCAGCTGCTGGAACACTACAACATCGAGTTGGAAGGGAAACACGCGGTGGTGGTCGGTCGCAGCCCGATTCTCGGTAAACCGATGGCGGCGATGCTGCTGAACGCCAACTGCACCGTAACTATCTGCCACTCCCGCACCGCCAACCTGGTGGAGCATATCAAGCAGGCGGATATTCTGGTCGGCGCCGTGGGCCGTCCGGAGTTGATCAAAGCGGATTGGATCAAGGATGGCGCGGTGGTGATTGATGCCGGCTACCACCCGGGCGGTATCGGCGATATCGAGAAAAGCACCCCGCAAAACAAGCTTGCCGAACGTGTTGCTGCCCTGACGCCAGTGCCTGGCGGCGTCGGGCCGATGACCATCAATGCGCTGATAAGCCAGACTCTGGCCTCAGCAGAATCGGCGATGGGATGAGTGGGGACGGAGCATGGAAGCTCTGCCTGGTCGAATGACCCTGAATCACCCCGGATACTATAGGCTGCCAGCCCATCTGTCCTGCACACGCAGGTGGGCTGATTCGGCCGGCTGCAACTCACCAATTAACCTGCCCCGATAGACCGTTGAAATGCCAATCGCGTGGGTGGGCTGAACGGGCAGTTTGTGTGGGCTATCGCGGATTCGAGGAAAACATCTGCCTCAGGTGAAAATGCGTCGCGTGGGCACAAAAAACGTGCCCCCCCTACAGGGCTGCCCTTTGTAGCAGTCCGCTCCGAGGACGACCGCTTTTGGTGCCAATAGAACCATCTCTTGTCGCGGTCAGTACCTAAAGGGCATTGTTACGAGGCTGCGGAGACCGCTCTTTGTAGCAGCCCACTCTGTGGGCGACACCTTCGGACCTCACCAACCTTGTCGCGGTCGGAGCCCGCTGCTACGAGACTACGCCAACCTTGTCGCGGTCGGAGCCCGCTGCTACGAGACTGCGCCAACCTTGTCGCGGTCGGAGCCCGCTGCTACGAGACTGCGTCAATCCAGTCGCGGTCGGAGCCCGCTGCTACGAGACTGCGCCAACCTTGTCGCGGTCGGAGCCCGCTGCTACGAGACTGCGCCAACCTTGTCGCGGTCGGAGCCCACTGCTACGAGACTGCGTCAATCCAGTCGAGGTCGGAGCCCGCTGCTACGAGACTACGCCAATCCAGTCGCGGTCGGTACCCAAGGGGCATGCCAAGCCCGCTGCTACCGGGGCTCACCGGGAATCGTCGAAGAACCCTTGTTTGTCCGTTTACTCGATCTCGTTGATCTGGCGACGCATCTCTTCGATTTTGCTGTGCATTACCTTTTCCAGGTGGTCCAGATTGGCCAGGAAGCGTTCTTTCGGATCAACCGGTTCGACGTTTTGACGCTTGGCTTCCAGCGCTTTCAGTTCCTCCAGCGCCTGCAGCAACATAGGACTGATCTTTTTGACCTGGTCGTAACCTTCCGCACCACGGGCCTGCATCGGGATCGCCTGGCGACCGCGGACAAAGGTGAATTTCTTGCTGCGTGACAGGAAGGAGCCTTTCGGGCGCTTGTAGTAGATCTTAAGCACGTCGGCATTACCCTCCTGACGAAGGGTGTATTTCTCGACAGCCTCGACGGATTTGATACCCATCTTCGTCAGCGTTGGATAATCGGACATGGTCGGTATGATCCCTGAATAAAGTTCAAAAGAAGTAACAACGATTAACGAAGCAGCACGGGCCTGCTGCGCCACTTTATAAAAGCATAGTCGGCGCAAATGCAAAGCCAGGCCACAACCTCGAGGCTGTGACGGGAACCCTTTTCCAGCGTGCTGTTGTTGTTATTCTGTCAAAACGGCAGGAGACCGTTCCGGGTAGCCAAGCTACCTGCGGCTGATGCCGGGGGCGGTCGCTGCCTGAGCTCCATAGCTCAAGCCGGGCGGTCCGCTCTGGTGTGGCTGCGTTCGGCGGCAAGTCTAGGTAGTTACGCCGGAGTGGGTTAGAGCCAGATTTTATCTATGTTTAGGGCCAGGGCGCAGGCCCTGTTGGACGGTGTTTTTTCATAAGTGAAAGTTATAAAAATCATATAGATGCGGCTCATTTGTCAACTTCTTTGGCGGGTCTTGTCGCTGTTTGTACCTATCGAAATTATTCGCGCCTGACCGGCAATCTCCCTCAATTAACTCGTCCTCTTGCCGATAGCCAGCTGACCAACTGAAGGAACAGGGGCTGGCATGATTATCAGTCAAAGCGATACCGGGATGTCGATGCGTCATAACCGCTCGGAAGAGACCCGGCAGCAGGAACGGATCGAGCGGGTTCTGGTCGATGGCAGCGGCCGGATACAGCAACGCTGGGTTAGCCAATCGGACAGCGTCAGCCTGTCATCCCAGGCGATAAGTCTGGCCAAGCAGGTCGAACAGCAGGATCCGGCACTGCGGCAGCAGATGCGCGAGCGGGACAACGCCGACGATAGCGAGGCACAGGACCGCACCATCAAGCTGGATATCTTTAAATCCTCGCTGACCACTCTGAGCGTGGAAACCAGTTTCAGGAAAAGCCTGCTGGAAGCGTTGTTCGGGGTCGATCTGTCATCGGTAACCGGCGAAAGTTTTCTCGAAGCACTGAATAACCTGAAGAATGAAGCCGAACCGGTATCCGTTGGTGAGCGGGTCGGCATGCGTTACAGCGTCAGCCAGCAGTATACCGAGAGCGAGTCGATGGCGTTCAGTGCCCAAGGCGTAGTGGTCACCGCCGACGGTCAGCGGCTGGCGATCGATATCCAGCTGGAGATGGCACGCAGTTTCAGCTCCAGCAATCGCCTGGAGATGCGCGCCGGCTACCAGGTCCAGGACCCGCTGGTGATCAATTTTGCCGGCAACGCTATCGAACTGACCGACGACAAGTTCGGCTTCGACCTGGACGCCGATGGCGACGAGGAGCAGATCAGTTTCGTCGGCCCCGGCAGCGGCATGCTGACGCTGGACCGCAACGGCGACGGCCAGGTGAACGATGGCTCGGAGCTGTTCGGTGCCATGACCGGCGACGGCTTTGCCGAACTGGCCTCCTACGACGAGGATGGCAACGGCTTTATCGACGAGGGGGATTCGGTCTACAGCGAACTGCGGATCTGGGTGAAAAATGCCGACGGCGTCGACCAGCAGTTCGCCCTGGCGGACAAGGGCGTCGGTGCAATCTACCTGGGTGCGGTCCAGACACCGTTCGAGATCAAGGACCAGAACAACCAGCTGCAGGGCGTGGTGCGCAGCTCCAGCTTCTTCGTCGGAGAGGAGGGCGAGAGTGGTACCGTGCAGCAGGTGGATCTGGTGGTTTGAGTTTTTCCCGAGCCAGGCTCTCTTGGGTACACTCGCATCACGATACTTGAAGTGCCAGGAAACCTATTTTCGATACTGCTTGAACAGGCTGTACTGCCACTGACGCAACGCCAATACCAGCGTGTTACCGGCCTTGTTGTCCAGTGGCGTGCTCTGATCCTCCAGCAGCAGGCCGTTGAACTCGTCGGCCAGCCGCTGCATCTTCTTTTGCAACTCGGCGTTGGAGTGGTCGCTGAGGATGCCGTTCAACACCAGCAGTTTTTCCGAGCGCTTGTCGAACCGGGAGCGGAAGAAGTCCTCCTGCACCTTATCGAAGAAAAAACGCTGAATCGGGCCGTTGGGCCGCCAGTTGAAATTTGGCGCGACCCGCAACTTGATCCGGTTGCCCGGCAGCAGCTCGATCAGCTTGAGCCGGTCCAGTCGGGCCAGTTTCTGAATAAGCAGCGGCTGTTCGATCTGGTACAACTGCAGGATCTCCTCGTAGCTCAGGCCGTGCACCACACTGACCGCCACCAGCAGCAGCGGCATATCGGAGGCGATCTGCTGCTCCTGTTCGTGACTGAGTTCAGTCAGCCGGGGTTCGTGCAGGGCGGCGCGGCGTACCAACTCGGCAAGCTCCAGTCCGGCCAGTTCGCAGATTGCTTCAAGTCGCTTCAGGCTGAGGTTGCCGTCGGAAAACAGCCGTTTTACCGAAGCCTCGCTCAATGCCAGTACGACCGCTACGTCGGCATAGGTCTTGTCCTGCGCCTTGAGTTCCCGCTTCAGGGCCTGAATCAGCCTGCTGCTCTGGCTCATTTTGTCTCCTATCGTCGCTGCTTGCCCCGGGATAGCTCTCCGGTGATGTAATCCGCGTTTTCCATTGTGCGCCTGCCGGCTACACTGAAGGCACCCGCTTTGGATGATGGATGGAACCGTACCGATGATCAATCTGAAGGCATTCCAACGTGTTTTTTGGGGCGCGCTTTTGCTTGCTGTTTCAGGGCTGGTGCAGGCCGCTGATGAAGACTGGGCGCTGACGTTGTATGGCGCGACCCTCAGCGCGGATGGCATTGAAGATGTGCTGGGTTTCAACGCCGACTATGAAGACGACTACCAGCTGGTGGCATTGGCGCTCAGCTACCGGCTGCCGCAGCGTTTTGAATCCATAGACCTGGAATGGGAGAACCAGCTGGTCAAGCACACCGAGGGACAGGATCATTACGAGCTGAACACGCTGCTCAGCGCCCGCTGGAAGCCGTTTCCGTGGGATCATATCGTCGACACCAACCTGGCGTTCGGGGTGGGGCTCTCCTACGCCGATGAGCTGCCGCAATTCGAGGCGGACAACCATGATGAAGCGGACCAGTTCCTCGGCTATTTGTTGGTCGAACTGGAGCTGGCGCCGCCGGGCGACTCCCCCTGGAGCGCGGTGGTGCGGGTTCACCACCGCTCCGGCGCTTTTGGCCTGTTCAACGATGTGGAGGGGGCCTCCAACGCGCTGGGGCTGGGGCTGAAATACCGCTTCTGAGTACCGGCAACCCATCTTTCAACGGCAATCAACGGCAATGCCGCCAATGGTGCTGGCACCGCTACGGCGGATCGCGCACAATGCGCCCATCGATTGCCAACGTTGTTTGAGGAGAGATGATGCCGCAGATCCGACTGCGCGGCGTGGACGCCGACAAAGCCCGCCAGGGCAGCACCGAACTGGTCGACCAACTGGCCAAACTGCTGGATACACCACGCGATTACTTCACCATCGAAGTGGTCAACTCCACCTTTATCGCCGATGGCGAATTCAGTGCCGGCTACCCGTTCGTCGAGGTGCTCTGGTTCGACCGCGGTCTGGAAGCCCAGGACCGTTGCGCCGAGCTGATCACCCGCTACTTGCAGCAGCTGGGCTATGCCGATGTCGATCTCTGGTTCACCCGGCTGGACGGCCGCAACTACTACGAGAACGGCCAGCACTTCGGCTGAGTCTGCAGTCGGGGGCAGGTCGTTCGCCTGCTCCCGAAATTCCCTTACACTAGCGCTCATACGAGCAAGCTGGAACCTGACCGCGATGAACCGAACTCTCTCGCAAAGCATTATCGACGCCGGCCGCTGGATCGACAGCCAGGGCTGGTGCCCGGCCACCGGCGGTAACTTCTCCGCCCGGATCGACCAGCAAAGTGCGCTGGTTACCGCGTCCGGACGCCATAAAGGCCAGCTGACCCCGCAGGACCTGCTGCAGGTCGATATGCAGGGGCAGCCGATCGACAGCCCGCTGAAGCCGTCGGCCGAGACGTTGCTGCACACCCGGCTCTACCAACTGGACCCGCAGATCGGCGCGGTGCTGCATACCCATTCGGTCGCCTCGACCGTATTGTCGCGGCTGGCCAAGGGCGAGTGGTTCACCCTAGAGGGTTACGAGATGCAGAAGTCGCTGGCCGGCAACCACAGCCATGCCGCCGAGATCCGCCTGGCGTTGTTCGACAACACTCAGGATATGGCCGCGTTGGCCGACCGGTTGTCTGAGCGCTGGCAGCAACAGCCGCTGGCCTGGGGTTTCCTGGTACGCGGTCACGGTCTCTATGCCTGGGGCCAGGATATGGCGCAGGCGCGCCGCCATCTTGAGGGGTTGGAGTTCCTGTTTGCCTGCGAGCTGGAAATGAAACGGCTGGGAGCCAACTGATGACCATTAAAGCGATTTTGACCGATATCGAGGGCACCACCACCGATATCGATTTTGTCCATAAGGTGCTGTTTCCGTACGCCCGCACGCACCTGCCCGATTATCTGCGCAACAACCGTGACGATGCGTTGGTGGCGTCGATTCTGGAGGATGCCCGTGCCGAGTTGGGCCAGCCGGAGGCCGATCTGGAAACCCTGATTAAGGCATTTTTGCAGTGGATCAAGCAGGACAAGAAAGTCACCGCGCTGAAAAGCCTGCAGGGGCTGATCTGGGTGCAGGGCTACGACCAGGGCGACTTCACCGGCCATCTGTATGAAGATGCCCATCGTTGCCTGCAGCAGTGGCACCAGCAGGGGATCGGTCTAAATATCTTCTCGTCGGGCTCGGTCAAGGCGCAGAAACTGCTGTTCGGCTACAGCGACTTCGGCGACCTGACGCCGCTGTTCAGTGGCTATTTCGACACCACCACCGGTCATAAGCGGGAGGCGGCTTCCTACCGCAGCATCGCCGACGCCATCGGCGTGCCGGCCGAGCAGATCCTGTTTCTGTCCGATGTGATCGAGGAGCTGGATGCGGCACGTGAAGCGGGCATGCAGACGACATTGCTGGCGCGCGACCAGCTGCCGGCCGATTCCGACCACCCGGTGGTCAGCAGTTTCGACCAGATCAGCCTGTAAGCAGAGATACCAAGAACAATCATGACAATAATGCCGAACTGAGGAGATTCGTGTGAGCGCATTGACCATCTACCCGGAAGATAATCCGCAGCAGGTGCTGCTCAACAGCAACGATGGCGACGAGATCGCCCGCCAACTGGCCGACGTGGGTGTCCGTTTCGAACGCTGGCAAGCGGATCGCGAGATCGGCCCGCAGAGCAGCCCGGAGGAGATCCTGGCGGCATACGGAGCCGAGATCGAGCGGCTGAAAGCGGAACAGGGTTACGTCACCGTCGATACCATCAGCCTGGCGGCGGACAACCCGGCCAAGGACGAGCTGCGCCAGAAGTTTCTCAGCGAGCACACCCACGGCGAGGATGAGGTGCGTTTCTTCGTGCGGGGCGAGGGGATGTTCTACCTGCACCTGGGCGACAAGGTATACCAAGTGCACTGCTGCAGGGATGACCTTATCTCGGTGCCGGCCAACAGCCGCCACTGGTTCGACATGGGGCCGCAGCCGAACTTCACCGCTATCCGGCTGTTCAACAACCCGGACGGCTGGGTGGCGCATTACACCGGTGACCAGATCGCCGACCAGTTTCCGAAATTCGACTGAGGCGCAATCATGGCCAAAGGACTCGATAAGCATCAGGCACGCCAGCAGGAGCTGTCACTGTTCGGCAAGGATCTGGTACGCCGCTGCGGCTCCCAGTGCGAGATGTGCGGTGCCAGCGGCGTACCGCTGAGCATCTACGAGGTGGCGCCAGTACCGTCCGAGCCGGATTTCGATCGTTGCGCGATGTTCTGCGACAGCTGCCGCGAACAGATCGACTACCCCAAACGGCGGGACAACAACCACTGGCGCTGTCTGAACGGTGCGATCTGGTCGCAGGTGCCGATCGTCAAGGCACTGGCGGTGGCGATGCTGGACAAGCTGGCCCAGCAGGAAGCCTGGGCCAAGGACCTGCAGGAGCAGGTCTATCTGGAAGGCGACGAGCAGCAAGAGATCGATAGGATCGCCGCGGAGCTTAAGTAGCGGCTTGTTCTGTTGGTTCGTAGGAGGGGCTTCAGCTGCGACCAGCCGCGTCAGCGGCTTCTATAAGCCCAACCCGGCCGATCAAATGTATCGCCGGAGTTTTGGTCATGCCTGTGCTGGCATTACGCCGACTCGGTCGCGGCTGAAGCCCCTCCTACACAACAACTTGGTAGGGTGGGCACGTTTTTTGTGCCCACGCGTTCTCGCCGGCCAACCGCCTGCGGCGGTGGCGCCCCGGGTGGCGCCCTACAGGGCCTGCCGTAGCAGCCCGCTCAGAGGGCGACGCCGGCGGACTACGCATCTTGTCGCGGTCAGAGCCCGCTGCTACAGGTTCCGTGCTTCGTAGCAGCCCACTCTGTGGGCGATACCGGCGGATCGCCGCTTCGTTGTTAACCCAGCGTTTTCAATACACCGCCGGCGATCTGCTCGCGGTTATAGACCCCGGTGTCCAGGATCCAGCCGGTGACCAGCTCGGCCGGGGTGACGTCGAATGCCGGGTTGTAGACCGGCGCCTCGGCCGGCGCCCAACTGACCTCGCCGAAACTGCCGCTGACGCCCTGTACCTCGCTGGCGCTGCGCTGCTCGATCGGGATGGCGCTGCCGTCGGGGCAGTGGCGATCGACGGTGGTGTAGGGCGCCACCACGTAGAACGATACCTTGTGGTAGTGGGCGTTGACCGCCAGCGAATAGGTGCCGACCTTGTTGGCGAAATCGCCGTTGGCGGCGATCCGGTCGGAGCCGACCAGAATCGCATCCACCTTGCCCTGGGCCATCAGCATCGCCGCCATGTTGTCGCAGATCAGCGTGTGAGGCACGCCCAGCCGGGCCATCTCCCAGGCGGTCAGCCGGCCGCCCTGCAGCAATGGCCGGGTTTCGTCGACGTAGACATGCAGCCGCTTGCCCTGCCGGTGGGCGATGTCGATCACCCCGATGGCGGTGCCGACGCCGGCGGTGGCCAGGCTGCCGGTGTTGCAATGGGTCAGCAGGCGGCTGCCGTCGCCGACCAGCTCGGCGCCCAGCGTCGCCATCCGTTCGCACAGCTCCACATCTTCCTCGAACAGTTGCTCGGCACAGCCGGGCAGGGCGGCGGGGCCGCCGGCATCCAGTGCAGCCAGCATCCGGTCGATGCAGTTCATCAGGTTGACCGCGGTGGGGCGGGCCGCCCGCAGCCGCTCGGCATCGGTACGCAGCTGATCTGCAGAAGCTTCCTGTTCGGCCAAGTGGGCCAGCAGCAGGCTGGCGCCGATGCCGATCAGCGGCGCACCGCGGATCTGCAGCCGCTGGATCATGCCGATCATCGCGTCGGTGCTGGCGCAGGGCAGCCATATCTCCCGGTGGGGCAGCTGGTGCTGGTCGAGGACTTCGAGGGTGCCTTGCTGGTATCTGATACTGGTGGCGAGCAGGTCTTTCATAGGGCGGCCGATCCTGAATTGCGTAACGGAGGCAAAATGAGAGCGTAAATTAGCAGCAACCGCCGGTCAGGAACAGCCCCGAGGCGCCGTTCGGGCGGTTGCCGAAAGGGATGGGCAAGCCGGCCCGCTTTTGCCAGAATGGCTGCCATCATTCATCGCGAGCGTAGAACCAGAATAATGAGCTTTCGAAAATTTGAATCCGATGCCGAGGTGATCGCCTTCGCCCGGCAGAACAGCCCGATCTTCAGCAGCGAGGCCAGGCTGCATGTCGACGAGATCGGCGATGGCAATATCAACTTCGTATATCGAGTGGCCGATGGTGCCGGCAACAGCCTGATCATCAAGCAGGCGCTGCCCTATGTGCGTATCATCGGCGAGAGCTGGCCGCTGTCCCAGGACCGGATCAGGATCGAGGCCGAGGCGCTGCGGATGGCCGGCGAGCACTGTGCCGACCTGGTGCCGCAGGTTTACCATTTCGATGCGGCGCTCTGTGCCATCGTGATGGAGGATATCGGCAGCCACGACAACCTGCGTCATGCCTTGATCGCGCGCCGCCGGCTGCCGCTGCTGGCGGAGCACTTAGGCCGTTTCCTGGCCGATACGCTGTTTTTCAGCTCCGATCTTTACCTGGACGCCCACCGCAAGAAAGCGCTGGTCAAGTCGTTCATCAATCCGGACCTGTGCAAGATCAGCGAGGACCTGTTCTTCGTCGATCCCTACTGCGATCACGAGCGCAACGCCATCAACGCGCCGCTGCGGGCCGATGCCGAGGCGCTTTGGAACGACGACCTGTTGAAACTGGAGGTCGCCAAGCTCAAGGCCAAGTTCCTCAACCAGGCGGAAGCGCTGCTGCACGGCGACCTGCACTCCGGTTCGGTGTTCGCCAACGAGACCGGCACCAAGGTGATCGATCCTGAGTTTGCCTATTTCGGGCCGATCGGCTTCGATGTCGGCTCCATCCTCGGCAACTACCTGCTGAACTTCGCCGGCCAGGCCAACCTGCCGGGCGATGCCAGTGAACGACGCGATTACCAGCAGTGGCTGCTGGACGGTATGGCTACCCTGTGGCAGACCTTCGAAAGCCGCTTCCGCCAGCATATGGCCGAGCAGACCAATGACCCGAGCCTGCAGCTGCCGCAGTACGCCGATTGGTACCTGGGTCAGCTGCTTGCCGACAGCCTGGGCTACGCCGGTACCGAGCTGATCCGCCGCACCATCGGCCTGGCCCATGTGGCGGATATGGAGTCGATTACCGATCCGGCGCAACGGGCCGAGTCGGAGCGGTTGGCGTTGCAGTTGGGGCGGACATTGATTGTCGAGCGGGAACAGTTGGCCGATATGGAGGCGGTGATCCAGCGGGTTAAAGCGCTGGCCGGTTGAGCTTTTTATGCCCCCGGGGAGGTATGGGCCGCTCGGACCCTGTAGGAGGGGATTTATCCGCGACCTAAGGTAGTTACCATTGCTGGCGTGGCCGGTCGTCCTCGGAGCGGACTGCTTGTATCTCTCGTTGATGGGTGATTAGCTACCGCCCATCGCAAGGAGCCGGTGAGCCAGGCGGGCTGCGAAGTCGAAAAGACTGCCCTGTAGATGAGGCCCCGGCTCCTATTCTCTTCG
>NZ_JAILYN010000076.1 GCF_019795155.1 Marinobacterium arenosum
TCAACTGCTGATAACTCATGGTGGTACTTCTTCTACTTTGGCGAGCTGAAGCGTATCACTGTCAGCAGTTGGCCACCTCCCGCCTTTCAACCATGAGTGTTGCACTTATTATCTGAATTCAGGTTCCCGTATTTTCTGAAGTTTATCTTTATTCCTAGTTAAGCTTCTAGGGGAATTCTCTTACTGAAAAAGCGTCGTCATTTCTGATTGACGGGTTTTTTAAACCTGTTTGATTTCGTTTGCTCCTTTCCTGCCGACCTGTTCTGTGCATGCCCCGAAAATGCTGCGCTGCAGTGAAGTTGCTGCCTGTCTCGCTGCTTTCCTGCAGGGCTCGACCTCGTCGAATAATCATAGTATTTTCGAAAGTGTTTTAAGCTTGGAAATTGATTCAGGGCAGAGATATTGTGCTTGTTTGGCGTCTGATTTGCTTTTAATTCTCTGAGCTTGCTAGCGGAACGATCTCCAGCGGATCCATAAGATCCGGGAATTTGGATAAAGGATCGAAAAATGACAATAAAATCCCGCCTGCTCGTCTACTTGATCGGTATTGGCATTATCCCACTGATCTGTGCCGTTACCCTGATCGGCTATACAACCAACACCCAGGTCTACGATGCGCTCCACTCCAAGGTGACCGACTCCCTGGTCGCCACCCGTGAGATGAAGAAGGAGCAGATTCTCGAGTACTTCAATGAACTGGAACAGGTGATCCGCAGTATCGCCTTCAGTCCGGAAACCGCCAGCGCGATGACCGACCTGGGACGCGCCTTTGACGACTCCGCTCAACCCCATGATGATGAGCTGAAGAGCCTGGAAAGCTTTTATGGCGGCGCTTTCCTGAACCGTTACAGGGAGATCGATCCGGCGGTTGAGGCGTCGTCCATTAAACGCCTGTATGCAGCCCTCGATCCGTCGGCCAAGCACTATCAGGCCCGCTATATTAGCCAGAATCCCAATCCGTTGGGGGCTAAGCAGCAGCTTGATCAGGCGGAGAAGCGAGGCAAGTTCGCCGTCCGCTACGATCGATACCACGGTCAGTACCACCCTCAGCTGCTTGGCGTCTTGAAGCGGTTCGGCTTTTTCGACCTGTTCCTGGTGAACGACAAGGGGCGGGTGGTGTACTCGGTTAATAAGGAGTTGGATTACGCCAGCTCGCTGCAATCGGGCCCTTATCGCGAATCTGGCTTGGCTCAGGCCTGGCAGCAGGCCCGGCAGGCGAACCCCGGCGAGCTGTTCATGACCGATATCCAACCTTATGCGCCGTCCTATGGTGCGCCGGCAGCATTCATAGCGACGCCGTTGGTCAGGGACGACAAACCGCTTGGCACGCTGATCGTCCAGCTGCCGATCGATCGAATCAATCGGATCCTGTCCAGTGATCAGCAGTGGCCTGAGGTCGGCCTGGGGCAAAGTGGTGAGCTGTTCCTGGTGGGAGCCGACCAGCGGATGCGTTCCGAAAGTCGACTGTTGCTGGAGGGCAACCCGCAGTTCTTCGAGCAACTGGCCGAAACCGGCTGGCAGGACCGGCTTGAGGAGATTCGTCGTCAGCACACCAGTATTGCGTTGCAGCGGATCGATTCCGAAGCCGTCCGCCAGGCATTGGCCGGCGACAGTGGGGTGTTGAAGGCAATCGGCTATTACGGCCGGGAGGTGCTGTCCGCCTATACGCCACTCAGGGTCATGGGGCAGGATTGGGCGTTGTTGTCGGAGATCAGCACGGCCGAGGCTTTCGCCGACGAGCAACTGATACTGGACTCGATCACCCGGACCAGTGTGCTGGTGGTGGTGGCTGCCCTGGTTGCCGCCGTGCTGGCGGGGCTGTTGACCGCCCGGGTGCTGATCAACCCGTTGCGAATCCTGGTACAGACGCTGCAGGAGATCGCCCAGGGCGATGGCGATCTCAGTGTGCAGTTGAAGAGCGCCGGGCGGCGTGACGAAATCGGTGAGCTTTCCCAGGCGTTTAACGAGTTTGTCGCCAATATCCGGGGGGTGGTGCTCGAGGTTGCCCGCACCGCCGAAGACCTGACGCGGTTGTCCGGCGAGGTGCAACAGGATACCGGTACCACCAGTGGCAATATGTCCAGCCAGCGGGAGAAAACCCGTAGTATCGCCAGTGCGATGACCCAGTTCTCCGCGTCGATCGACGAGGTTGCGCGCAGCAGTCAGGAAACCCTCGAGTCGATGAATCGGGCGGATGAGGTGACGCTCTCGTCGGCCGAGAATGCAAGCAACTCCGCCCGGGAGATCGA
Organism: Marinobacterium arenosum; assembly: GCF_019795155.1. GTDB lineage: Bacteria > Pseudomonadota > Gammaproteobacteria > Pseudomonadales > Balneatricaceae > Marinobacterium_C > Marinobacterium_C arenosum. The sequence goes on from NZ_JAILYN010000076.1 coordinate 2,250, forward strand.
TCTGCTGGTCGAGGATACCCGCGCCTCGGCCGACTCGATCACCCGCTTGAACGGGGAGATCGAGCAGATCAGTACGGTACTGGAGACGATCAACGCGATCGCCGAACAGACCAGCCTGCTGGCACTCAACGCCGCCATCGAGGCGGCCAGGGCGGGGGAGCAGGGCCGCGGCTTCGCCGTGGTGGCCGACGAGGTGCGTACGCTATCGTCCCGTACCCAGGAGGCCACGGTCGAGATCCAGCGTAATATCGAGCAGCTGCGCAGTGCGGCCGAGGATTCGGTAAACCGGGTCAACGGTTCCATGCGACGGGCCGACCGGGGGATCGAGATGGCCAATCACACCGCCCAGGAGCTGGCCCGGATACGTGATCTGGTCAGTGAGGTGAAGACGATGCACGCGCAGATTACCTCGGCGGTCGGCGAACAGCAGGGTACCGTCAAGATGATGGAGAGCGATATCGTCGACATCGACAACCTGTCGGGGATTACCCTCGAAGGCACGGATCGTGCGGCAAGCCGAGCGGATCGCTTGCAAACGATGGCCGGCCAGCTGCATGACCTGGTGGGGCGTTTTCGTACCGGCTGAGTATCGAAAGCGGGCTGCCCGGCCGGTGATTTAATCACTCGCCGGTTTTTTTACAGTTTTTTGCAGATTGTTTCGATTTTCGCTTGACGGCCTTGGTGGGTGTCTATAATATTCGCACCTCGTTGATGCGGGGTGGAGCAGTCTGGTAGCTCGTCGGGCTCATAACCCGAAGGTCGTTGGTTCAAATCCAGCCCCCGCTACCAATTTTAGAAAGCCTGATTTCGAAAGAAGTCAGGCTTTCGTCGTTTCTGAGTGGCTAAAAAACGCGTCGGGCTCGACTCTTATAGCTCCGCGGGAAGGTCATTGGCCTTCATATCCAGCTTCGCTACCACATTCAGAAAGGCAGTCTTAGGACTGCCTTTCGTCGTTATGTGGCAGAAAAAGCTTATCGGGCTCGACTCGTTATGGCTCCGCGGGGAAGATCGTTGACCTGGGCGGCCCCATCCAAATCCAGCCCCCGCTACCAATTTCTGTTGTAGGGCGTACTTCAGTGCGCCACCGCCGCAGGCGGTTTTGCAGTACTGCGGCCTTCTGGTTGACTGATACCCGAAGCGCGCGCCGAATCCCCCTAAAATGTTTGTCCTGGCCTCTTAACCCAACAGCGTTTCGCCTTAGGACTGCTCTTCGTCGTTTTGGGGCGAGACAAAAACCTCATAGGGTTTTGTTCTCTATAGATCTCAATGGCTCATCGGCGATGGCCGTTGTGTTTGATCTCCAATGTTTACAACCCCGCCCAATCCCCTTCAACGTACTCAATTGCAAATAAAAAATGCTGGAGGTGACTGTTCCTTTCCGCAATTGCGGTGGATACTCGGCAGAGGTGTGCGGCGCTTGCTTGGTTGTGCCCCCTGGGATTATCTGAAGGCGTTTCTGGTTGAGGGCGAAAGGAATGCAGGGACTGATACATGCACTGCTGATGGATGGGAAAGGGGCCGCGCAGCAACTGGATTGGCAGCAGGCGATGGCGGTGTCGCCGGAGCAGGGTGTGCTCTGGATTCACCTCGATTATGCGGATTCGCAGGCGGCCGATTGGCTGGTCCGTGATGCCGGGATCGATCCGCTGGTGGCTCAGGCGCTGCTGGACGAGGATACCCGGCCCCGCGCGCATGATTATCCGGGCGGTGTTCTGCTGGCGCTACGCGGCGTCAACCTTAATCCGGGCGAGGATCCGGAAGATATGGTGGCGATCCGGCTCTGGCTGGAGTCGGGCCGTATTATCAGCACCCGTAAACGGCAGCTGCTGTCTATCGCCGATATCCGGGCCAGTCTGTTGGCGGGCAAAGGACCGCGTACCCCGGGTGGGGTGATGGTGACGCTGAGCAAACTGCTGATCGGCCGAATGAGTGCCGTGATCGACCAGATCGAGGAGCAGACCACCGAGCTGGAAGAGCTGATGTTGGAAAGTACCACTGTTCAAGCCCGTGATCAGCTGTCCCAGTTACGTCGCAAGATCATTGCTCTGAAACGGTATCTTTCACCTCAGCGAGAGGCGCTGGAGGAGTTGCAGCAGATGGATGCGGAGCTGTTCAACGATATCGACCGCATGGGGCTGCGGGAGAGTAATGATCGGTTGATGCGTTATATCGAAGATCTCAACGAAGCTCGCGAACGGGCGGCAGTGCTGCATGAGGAGACCATTAACCGGGCGACGGATCTGATGAACCAGCGCATGTACGTACTGTCATTGGTCGCTGCTATCTTCCTGCCGCTGGGATTCCTGACCGGCCTGCTGGGGATCAATGTCGGTGGCATACCGGGCAGTGACTACCCCTGGGCCTTCCTGATTTTTCTCGTCATCCTGACGGTGACTACAGCCGGCATTTATTGGTTTTTCAAGGTAAGACGCTGGCTGTAACCCTGTTTTTATTAGGCTTTTACCGTGGACTCTCGATTAATTCATGTTGTTTTAGGTTGAAAATTGAACAAATATTAATTGTTTGGATTTATTTTCAATCTTTGCTTGACGGGACTGAACCCTGACCGTATTATACGCCCACGTTGATGCGGGGTGGAGCAGTCTGGTAGCTCGTCGGGCTCATAACCCGAAGGTCGTTGGTTCAAATCCAGCCCCCGCTACCAATTTCAGAAGGCCAGCTTTTTAGCTGGCCTTCGTCGTTTCTGGCGGGCAAAAAAGCTTGTCGGGCTCGACTCTTTATGTAGCGCGTCGAAAAGTTTGCGAGGCTGCGACGCATTGTTAGCGGTACGCGTTTCAGCTTGGTTGACACAGTGAGCGGTGCTGTCGCTCCGCCACCAGCCCCACCGGCTGAGTCATTGGATAGCCCTCGGAGGCCTTCCTCAACCTAGTTGCCCACTGCCTTTGTATTGTACACCCATTAAACAGCGCCTTATCATTGCAGGCAGTGCCATGTACGCATAATGCTATTGCGCGCGGCGGCTCCGGCTTGGCATCGGTAGGGTTGATGCAGGTTCGACTCCTGTCGCTGCACTCTGTCGTTTAAGGCTGAAGCCTCAGATCGACTGGTCTACACGACTACCCAAGTATCCTTATCCAGTAGCCAGATCAGCACAGGCCAATCAGGGCCACGAGCGGATCAAAGAATGTCCCTGTAGATCCCCATACGGCAATTGAGCCTATAAATGACAGGCTGACGACAGCATCCACTATTCGAACCAGGCATCTTTGGTGCTTCAGACGCGTCTTAATCTTGTCATAAATATCACTGAACCGGTTGGCGATCGCTTTGTGCTCATGCTCGATCTTATACCATTGGTGGTTCACTTCATCTTCTATGGCATCCAAGGTGTTCTTCTGATTCCTGATGAGCAGGTCCATAAAGACCGTGAAGGCTAGCATGCCTGCAACCATGAAAAGGTTCTTGGTTGAAAACGTGTCACCTGGCTCCATCTGACTACCAACAAGCACCAAGGCTAACGGCACGGCCAGCAGCTGGTTCTGAATATCGGAAAACACCTTGTTCAGCTTGAAAATGAACTCCAGTTTTTCTTTTTCTACCTCGTGGCGGACCTTCTTAAACGAGAACTCAGAAACATATAACTCATACCCTTGAGTGACGTTCTGAATGAATACGTCAAACTGTTCAAGGAGATTGGACAGGCGATATGTGGAGCTGCTGTGTTTCGCCTCCAGCACTTCAATCAACGCGGTTTTGATAATCGTCAGCTTCTGCTCCTGGTGCTGCTTGGAATCGATAAAGTGCTGTTTAAAGTCCGGTAAGCCTTCGAGCGGTTTCAGGATGTCTGCATCATAATCCAGCACCAAAGTGACCTTACGCCCCTTCAAGAACACCAGGTTCTGTTGGCCATCTGATGCAACATACTCGTGCTCTGCCAAACCTTTCAAGACGGTAATCAGCTGAAGCGTATCCAGATAACCCCTAATCGGATCAGGAGTCTCTGTGGCACTCTCGGTGTCACGTTCGTGATAGTAATTCAGCCCAGCGATATAAAAGCGCCGGGGGCAGTCCAGCTTGTGGGCTTTGATGAGCCCTGCCAAATCAACCGCAAAAAACGCCCCCGGCCTACCCGGCATCCTAACATCAAGCTGACGAGTTTGAGGATTGCTGCTCTCTAGTAGCTCCAAACGGTCAAGATCGGCCTCGACTGCGCCGAAATCCTTTCCTTCCGGCAGTAGGCCATAGAAACACCGGTCATCTACTGTGCAGCCCTGCAGCTCACCGTAAAGCTCTGCTGTTAGCCTCAAGCTCTCATTCGGAATCATCGTCTGCCAGAGCCTGTTCAATTTGCTCTACAAGGGCCGGACTGGCGTTCTGTATGATCAGATTAGAGCCGTTCAGGCATATACGTTTCTGCACCAAGTCATCAACATCAAACGCAACCCTGATATTGCCGCTGGCCTTGCCCGTAATACGCTGAAGCTTTTTATACGTACCGGGGTGAGGGGCAAACTCATCATTGAGTTGATAACCACTGTCACGGACAAAGTTGCGGAACTCTTCTGGGGCACGATCATTGATGATGCCGGAGAGTGCCTCGAGATTGATCTCCTCGCGGTTCCGGGTTTTTTCTTGGCAATACTCAAAAGTCCTTTGACGGGCCTCGCGTGCTTTCTCCCTGCTCCAGGCATCGTCTCCATTGTCGGGAGCAATTTTAGTATTGGTGTAGGCTTGGAGAGCTTCAAGCAGCACCATCGTGTTCTGCTTGGAATCCGTATAGTCGGTGCAGCCTAAAGCCTCACGAAAGTACTTTGTAACATCCTCCTTACCAGACCGCTTCTTCACGAACGACAGATACGGGTGTTCATTTCCCTGCCATTTTGCAATATCAATTCTAGCGGCCTCGTGTAGGTGGTCGACATCCAGAGAGAGCAGTCGCAGTAGTTCTTTGGTGTCTTGATCAACGCCGGTGCTTTCTCTCATCTTCAGCATGCCAATCAAAAGCCAATCGCGGTCCATATTGGTATAACGAACCAATAACGCATAGCCTCCTGTGGCAAAAAGCTGCCCGCTCATTTTGGCCGCAATCAAGTCCAGCGCGATGCCTGACAGCTGTATGAAGTCAGTACTTCCCTCATAGTATTCCTGTAACTGTCCAGAGAATGGATAGAGAACTTGGTTCGCATCAAATGTGCCGTAGCCATTAGATACACGGTTATATATCCCAAGGACTTCGGTAAGAAGCTTATTCAAGGTAGCCTCTACTGGCAGAAGGTCTTCTCGAAGGTCTACTTGAACTGTTTCCGAACCGCTGTCTTTGTCAATGCGGTGGATGATGGCTTCCGTGATTTCCATTGCATGTCCTTTGTCAAAAAGTTCCCTAACTCTTCGAATTTGACCTGCAATGGAGGTCTGGGTCAATCCCTGCCAATAGAGAGATTGGACCCATCGAAGTTAGGATAGCAGTACGTCTTCATGTCGCCCGCACCAGCACCACCGGCTGAGTCACCGTCAGTCATAAACTACCGCTACTGGAATCCCCATCCGGGCACTCCTGTCTACGCCGGCACCGCGCGGCTCGAGCAAGGTTCCGGTAGTAGCGGGCTCCGACCGCGACTGGGGTGACCGCCGAATATTGCTTAAAGCTTCGAGCGGGCAAGTGTCTGAATGAATTTCAGTTTTCGTAGTGAGCGCTGTAAACGGGCTTGCTGCGGTGATTATTTCTCAAAATATTGGCTGATTGCCGCTGGGTGATCTCGTGCTGGAGGGGGCTGGTAACGCGCTCCTCAATCCAGCCGGTAATCGGGCAGATCTTCGGCGATAAAACGCTCCAGGTTCCAGGGAGTATTGCTGAGCAGGCCGTGGCTGTGGTCGACCAGGCAGTAGACCCAGGCGGTGTGCTGTTTGCCGTCGTCGGTTACGACCTCCAATAGCAGGCGTTGGTAGATCGCACCTTCGTAGTCGTCCAGCCGAATCAGTGCCTCGGCGTCGACGCCCTGGTACAGAATGCCGGCTGTTCGCTCGGACGGATCCCGGACCACGGCCGGGTAGGCGGCATTGCGCACCCGGCGGCAACGATAGCCGGACAGCACGGCGGGCTGGCCGGTTGAGAGCGGACGGCCGATCACTTCTGTCATGATCGATTCGACCTGCAGGGTGCCATAGGCGAACAGCAGTGACGGCACGGCTTTAGCCATCACTGCACTCCATCAGTTGTCGTAGCAGGTAGCACAGACTGCCGCCGTGCAGATAATCGCGTACCTCGTCGGCACTATCCAGCCGTAGCAGCAGTTCCACCAGTTCGCGACGGCCGTTGCTGCGCTGGATGGTCATCACCAGGTCCTGCTGCGGCATCGGGTCTTTCGGCAGGTCGATCTCCAGCCGCTCGTCGCCCTGCAGCTCCAGGGCCTGCCAACTGTCGCCGTACAGGAACTCCAGCGGCAATACACCGGCGGCGGCCAGGTCTGCACGCAGGCCTTCCTCGAACGACTCGGCGATCACCGCCTTGACGCCGCGCAGTCGTATACCCCGGGCGGACAGGTTTTGATCGGAGCCGTACCCGCTGCCGGCGAAAATTATCAATGGGCAGTGGTCGCTGTTAACACCGCAGGGGGGCGGCGGCTCGTTGCCAGTAGAGTCGTCCAGCAAGGCCAGGATTCGGGCATCTTTAATCGGTCGGCCATCCGTTGGCTGACCGGCGGCAATACCGTCGAACAGCGCGGCGGGCTTAAGCTGGGGCGAGTTGTCTTGCCAAGGGGAGGTCGGGGATGCCTCTGAGTTGATCGGCTGCCGGAGCAGCCCAAGATCGCTCAGTTGTCTTTGGCTCTCCGCTTCGACCGATGAGGTATATGCCGAGGCGGTGGGTTCCAGCTGCGAAAGATCCAGCTCTATTGTCTGACTGAACAGCGGCGTCGGTTGGCTGCCGTCGCGCCAGAGCCCCTGGGTTTTGGCGTACTGCTCGATCAGCGCCCGTTGTTGTTCGTCGTGGCCGGCCCGCTGCAGGCCATTCAACGCCTCGGCATCCAGTGGAAAGAAGGCGCTGCGTGCGCCCTGTTGCAATGCTGTCTGGGCCAATCGGTAACGCTCGGCCAGAGGCAGCCGGTCGAGGCCGTTGCCGAAGAACTCAACCAGCTGTCCGTTTGCGCCGGCGTGGTGCAGCTGTTCGGTCAGCAGCTCGGCCAGTTCGGCGGTGTTGTAGTTGGCTGGCAGTCGGCCGCTCAGTTCCACGCCGATCACTTCCGGTATGGCGACTGACAGGGGCTGGTCGAGCATAGCTGTGGTTGCCTGGACAGTGCCGACCTGCCAGCCGAGGCTGCCGAGCGCACTGCAGAGGGGGCCGTGCTGGCTGGTTGCTGCGCAGTTATCGGGATGGACGCAGCGTATTTCGTTTTGCTGGACGGTGCTGATGCCGACTGCCTGATCCATAAGAGGACGCTGAAGAGCGCCTTCAATGCCTGGCGATGCTATCCGAATATTGCCAAAGGCATTCTGGCTCCAGGCCAGTAATTCATCAGGTGACTGCCGGTGTTGTTGATCGTTCAGCCGGGATTGCTCGACCAGGATCTCGACAGGTATCGATGGATTGACTCGCTCCGCTGGCAGACCGGCGGCAGCCAGGGTATCGCGCATCGATGCCAGGTCGACCATCGCCATAGTCGCATTGGTAGCGTCCATGATTAGCCGGGCCGGCCGGAAGGGGATGGCGGGGCCGCTCTGGCAAGTTAAGCCGCAATTCACCAGTGTTGCGATATCTGTAACGGTAACAATTTCGCCATCTTCGTGACGCAACAGGTTTTCCAGCCAGACTTTCAGCGATAATGGTAGTCTGTTGAGGTCGCCCAACTGTTCAGCTGCGGCACGTAGACTGAAATAGTCATAGGAATGATTATTGACGGTCAGGGTGCGGCGGGTATTTAAACTATCCTGTCTGGGCGCTGTCACTGCGTATCCTGCGATGCGGTAAAGTTGGCATGAATTAGATGTCGAACCACTATGGTAGGGGATTTTGAACGGTTATCCCATCCACTGGAATAACCGGGCCCGATAGTTCGTAAAGAGGAAGAGTTAGATGAACCGGACCAAGATTATTGTGCTGGGATTGTTGGCATTTACGATGGTGGGCTGTGCTGGTGCGCCGAGCCAGACGCGGTTGGACCTGACCTGTCGGGACGGGATCAGCCAGGCCTATGATGCGCTCAGCCTGGCGCGTAGCAAGGGCTTCAGCGGTACTGTGGCCTGGTCGAAAGCCAGTGCTTTGCTGGCCGGCGCAAAGGTGCAGGAACAGGTGGAAGATTACGCTGGCTGCCTGGATAAGGTGAATAAGGCTAATTTCTATATCCGCCAGTCCCAGGGACTGTAACGCTGCCGAGCGTACGTTTGGTCTTTACTGCTTGGGTTTTATGGAGTCGCTGTAGACCATCAGCTGCAGCTGCTCGCCGCGCTGCAGGTAGCGTTGCCACTGCCGGTACAATATTGGTGGCGCCAGTTCCCGGGCATCGATAAAGCCCTGTTTCCGGTAGAAGCCGGCTTGGGGATCAAACGGCAGGCAGTAGCAGGGCGAGCGGATCAACTCGCTGTGCAGCTGCTGCAACAATCGGGCGCCCAAGCCACAGCCCCTTAACGTCTTGTCCACCCACAACCCGCGTAGCAGCTGGCCCCAGGGCAGGGGTTCCAGCCGCAACGCGGCAATGATCTCCCCTTGCTGCTGAAGCGCAAAGCTGCGGTGCTCTGCCCGGGCGCGGCCCTTGTGGCCGTGCCGCTTGTAGAACCGGTTCAGCAGGTGCAGCTGGTCGCTTTCGATCCTTGCCAGCTGCAATGCTGCTCCGGTCAGATCTGGCATGAACCCATGCCGCGCTTGGCCAGGTATTTCTGGTGATACTCTTCCGCCCGCCAGAAGCTGGCGGCATCGACGATCTCGGTCACGATTGGCGCGTTGAATGCGCCGCTGGCATCCATCGCCGCCTTGCTGGCTTCGGCCAGGGCGCGCTGGTTGTCGTCATGGACAAAGATCGCCGAGCGGTATTGGCTGCCCACATCCGGCCCCTGGCGGTTGAGAGTAGTCGGGTCGTGGGCCTGCCAGAAGGTGTTTAGCAGGCTGTCGTAATCGACCTGGTTCGGATCGAAGGTCAGCTGCACCACTTCGGCATGGCCGGTGCGGTCGGTGCAGATCTCCTGGTAGCTTGGATCGTTCAGGCTGCCGCCCATGTAACCGACGGCGGTCTCGATAACGCCCGGCACGGCGGCGAAGCGGGCTTCCACGCCCCAGAAGCAGCCGGCGGCAAAGGTGGCTGTTTGCATCTTAAGTTACTCCTTTGTTGGTTGCCCGGTATCTGGCAGCGGCTTTGCCCGATAGTTCAGCAGTTGTCGCCAGTGGGCCAGCTTGTCGGCGGGTGTCAGGCGGGCATTGGCCGGGCTGGTGGAGGGCAGCCGCTGCAATCGTATTGGTCTTGGCAGGATTATATCGCCGTTTCTCAGGCCGCGCCGGAACAGTGTTTCGGCGGTGCCGCCATTGAAGAAGATCCGCTCGATACGGTGGCAGTCTTGCAACAGTCCGGTCAGGTTGTTGTAGGCGATGCTGTTAGGTTCGATGGCGCTGTCCAGGCTGCCCTGCCTGCGGCAGTTGGCCAGGACGTCCCAGAGTGCGATGCCGTGTTGTCGCAGTGCCTCGATACGTTGCTGATAGCTGCTGTCGGCCGGTAGCTGCAGCAGTGCTTCGACAATCGGCCAGAAGGCGTTGCGCGGATGGGCGTAATACTGTTCTGCCTGCAGTGAGCGCTCACCGGGCATGGAGCCGAGGATCAGTATCCGGGCGCGCTGGTCGGCGATACAGGGGAAGCTGCTGATGGTGGTCATAGCCCACCTTAGCCAGTTGCTGATGACAGGGCAATGGCGGTGCCATTTTGTAGCGATTGAGTCACCTTTCGGGTCTCTTGGGAGCGTTTTCGGGAACCTTTATGTCATTGAAGGGGGGCGTTTATTGCTGGCGATCCAGGGCGCTTCGGCTACGCTGAAACAATGACCAAACATTGGTGGCACCGCCATGGAATTAACACTGACGTTTCTATTTCTGGCTCAGGTGATTCTGGTATTCGTACTGATGATACGGGTAGTCAGAAAAAATGCGTCAGGGGGGCTGCCGAGCGGTGTTCGCTGGCTGGTGGCGGTTTTTTTTACCTTTACCCTGCTGTTTGTCGTTATCTATCCCGAGCTGCGTCTGCAGGTGCTGTTTGAGGAGAATGTGGCAGCCGGCCTCTTCGAACCACTGTATCCCACCCTGGGATTGCTGGTTGCGCTCTGTGGTCTGTTCGGTTTAAACCGTTTGATGCATGCCTGGCAGCACCAGCAGAGCCGGATTGTCCTACTGGAGAACGATCAGCAGCGCTTTGCCAAGAGCCGGCTGCAGCATGAGCAGGAAATCTTGGCGATAAAACGGCTCTATCAGCAGTCGTCCCATCCGGTATTTCTGTATTGGCAGCAACGGATCATCGAGACCAACGAGGCGGCGGTGGAGTTGTTGGGCCGCAAGAATCGTGACCAAGTGCTGGGACGCGCGTTAACCGACCTGCTGATCAACGATATCGAGCAGCGGGAAGCGTTGGAGAGTTGGCTGAAGGATTGTCAGCAGCAGGGGTGTGACCGGCTGCAGACCGCCTTCGAGCATCAATTGGGGGGGGAGGTGCCGGTCGAGCTCAGTGCTCTGCCAATCTATTACCGCAGTCGCACGGTGCTGCTGATCTGGTGTCGGGATATGACTGCTGAACTGCGCCACCAGGCACGCCAGACGAGGGTGGAGCGACGGCTGCAGGCGGTACTGGAGGCCAATGACCTGGCGGTAGTGGAATGGGCGCAGGATGGTACGTTGCTGACCGTCGATCCCCGCCTGGCGGAGCTGATGCACTGGTTGCCGGAATCGCTGAAAGAGGGGATGGATTTCTGTGACTGGTGGCTGGAACGGTGCGAGCCCCGGGATCGTCGCCGGCTCAGTGAGCAACTGACCGAGCTGGACCAGGGGCGTAGCCCGTTTATCAGTGGTCAGTTTCGGGTGTCCACCCTGCAGGGCGACAGTGCCGAACTGGTCCATCAGAGTACCCTGGTCGAGCAGGATGGCCGCAGCATCATTATCAGCTGCTTTGCCGATCTGACCGAACGTTACGCCGACGAGCGCCTGTTGAAGCGGTTGTCTGCGGCGGTTTATCACAGCTCTACGGCCACTGTGGTGCTCGACCAGGATCTGCGGGTCGAATATGTAAACCCGGCGTTCGCCCGCTTCGTCAAGCGAAGCCGGCTGGAATGCACCGGCATGACCCTGCCCAACCTGGGCGAATGCTTCGTTGATTCGGAGCAGCGTACGCGCTGTTTGCGCACCATTCAGGCCGGCCGCAGCTGGCGTGGTGAATTGAAGCTCGCGAACAGTGATAAAAGCGTACGCTGGCTGCAGGTCACCGTGACACCGGTCGATACCGGCAGCGGTATACAGTACGTGATGGTGGCGGAGAACATCACGCTATTGAAGGAGCGTGCCCGTCGCCTGTCGCGTAAGGCGTTGTATGACAACCTGACCGGTTTACCGAACCGCTATCTGTTCCTCGATCGGCTGGAGCACGCACTGGCCGCTCAACAGCGTGACGGGGTCGCGGCAGCATTGATGTTTATCGACCTCGACAACTTCAAACCGATCAATGACACCTATGGCCATGGTACCGGTGACGACCTGCTGAAAGAGGTGGCTGCACGGCTCAAGAGCACGGTCCGGGAGGAAGACACGGTGGCTCGATTGGGGGGCGACGAATTTGTCGTGCTGCTGCGCAACGTGGAGAAACCGGACCGGGTTCAGGAGGCGGCGCAGCGCATCGCCGAGGCGATGGCCCGGCGGGTGAATCTGCCGGGGGATATAGAACTGGATCTGTCGCTCAGCATCGGCCTGGCGCTGGCGCCGGAGGACGGTGAGACCGCCCAGCAGCTGATGGACCATGCCGACCAGGCGATGTACAACGCCAAGAAATGGCAGGGTCTCAAGTGTATCCGTTATGGCGACCCGGATGCCGAGCCGGATCCGGAACAGGCGGCCGAGCCGTCGCGCCGGGCAGCGGTTTGAGCGTTGGGTTGGTGACATGGCGAGTGGCGTATCGGCCTGGGCTGACCTATGCCTTGAATAACGGTATCGAACTGAACAAGCGGAGTACGTCATGTATCTGAAAGAATCTGCCAGTGGTCATCTGGTTGAGGTGATCGCGCTGAGCGACCTGTTCGATCCCTATCAAACCGAACTGACCGGCCGTAGTCATTACGGCGAGGAGGCGCAGGATCCTGAGCGGTTCGAAAAGCGCAGCCTGGTGTTTCCCTCCGGCGAAACCCTGCCGCGTTGCTGGCTGGATCCGCATTATCGGGACCATGAACTGAAGCGTCGAACATCCTGATCTGCCCAGCATTAGTCTGCGGCAGGCTGTGAAAAACATTAGAAAACAAAAAAGCCCGCGGTAGCGTAATGCCGATCAGTTAAGCTCATTGAGCCGCTGATTCTGCGAAAGAAAATCCGGAATCCTTAGGCAGGATTCCGGATTTTTTCTTTTCGAAGATTTCAGGGGAAAAGTCGAACTGGACCATAT
>NZ_JAILYN010000077.1 GCF_019795155.1 Marinobacterium arenosum
TGGGCGCCGCCATGCGCAAGCTGGTACACATCTGTTTCGGTGTGGTGAAAAACCAGCAAGAATTCCAACCACAACTGCCGTAAAAGGCCGTTGTGGCCGGAATCGAGAGATGGTATCTACGAAACGCTGGGCCTGTTGTAGAACGCCACCGCCGCGTTAAATTAATTGCTCCAACGCGGTGGCGGTGACCAGCTTCTCCAGGTTTTCCAGCTCGGCCAACTGCTGGCGTACCTGGTTGAGGCGATCCATCGATGGAGCCTCCACATAGAGCATCAGGTCGGTGGAACCACTCAACGCATGGGCTTGGCGGATCTCGCGGATCGGTGCGATCGCCTGCTTGACCCGGGCCGGCTCGAACGGCCGGAAAGTCAGTTCGAAATAGGCGCAGACACTGGCCGGCTGAGCAGCCTCACCCAGCTCGACGGTATAGCGACGGATGATGCCGGCCTGCTCCAGCTTCTGGATTCGATCGTTGACGGCGGTGCGCGACAGGCCGATCGCCTTGCCGATCGCCGCGATCGATTGGCGGGCATTGTCGCTCAGATGGCTGATGATCGCCTGATCGAACTTATCCATACCGCTCCTCTCACTATCATCACTTCACACACGTTCGGCGGCCGTCAGTTTCACTGAAAAACCGTCAGATTAACAGCCATTAAACGCGATCTGTCAGCAGTCGCCGGGGGCGGTTTTGGTTACCTTGATTGCTCGACGAAACAAACCGAACAGAGCACGAAGCAACCGCCAGGAGACAACCATGCAGCCACCGCTCGCCGCCGAATTTCACTACCAGCATGACCGGTTGACGGTCGAACAGGTCGATCTGACCCAGTTGGCCGACCAGCTCGGTACCCCCTGCTATATCTACTCGACGGCGCTGCTGCAGCGCCGGATAGCCGAATGCCGGGTCGCCTTCGAATCCCGGAACATCGCCATCCACTATGCGATGAAGGCCAACAGCAACCTGAGCCTGCTGCACCTGGTCGCCGAGCAGGGCCTGGGGGTGGATATCGTCTCCGGCGGCGAACTGCAGCGGGCACTGCGGGCCGGTTTCGCGCCGCAAAAGATCGTCTTCTCCGGGGTCGGCAAGAGCATCGCCGAGCTGAGCCAGGCACTCGATGCCGGCGTCGGCCAGATCAATATCGAATCCGCCGAGGAGTTCGCGCTGTTGCGGCAACTGGCCGAGCATCGGCAGCAACCGGTCAACCTGGCGCTGCGAGTCAACCCGGAGGTGCAGGTCGACACCCACCGCCATATCACCACCGGCAGCAGCGGCAACAAGTTCGGCGTCCCGCTGGGCCAGGCAGCGGCGCTGTTCCGGCAGGCGGCCGACAGCGAGTACCTGAATCTGCGCGGGTTGGCGATACATATCGGCTCGCAGATCCGCTCGTCCGAGCCCTACCAGGCGGCGATCACCAAATTGTGCGCGCTGGCCCGGCAGCTGCAGGCCGACGGCCACCCGGTGGAGCTGCTCGACCTGGGCGGCGGCTTCGGTATCGATGACGGCAGCGGCCAAGCATTGGGGTTTGCCGAAATCGCCGAAGTCATCATCAATACAGTCACCGAAAGTTGCTCTGGATTCAGTGGCCGGATTGCGGTCGAACCGGGCCGCTCGCTGGTCGCCGAATGCGGCCTGCTGCTCAGCCGGGTCAACTACGTCAAGGCGGCCGAGCCGCGACCGTTCCTGATCCTCGATGCCGGCATGAACGACCTGATGCGGCCGGCGCTCTACCAGGCGCAACACCCGCTGCTGCCGGTAAGGCAACCGACCACAGCCGAACAACGTCGCTTCGAGCTGGTCGGCCCGGTCTGCGAAAGCACCGACACCTTCGCCCGCGACTACCCGTTCACTGCCGAGGTCAAAGCCGGTGACCTGGTCGCGTTCAGCCACGCCGGCGCCTACAGCGCGGTGATGTGCTCGACCTACAATGGCCGCGACCTGATTCCGGAGGTACTGGTCGACGGCGAACAGGCCCGGCTGATCCGACGGCGTATCGACGTACAACAGATGATGGCGTTCGAGGAGAATGGCGAGGGCCTGATTGGCGTTTAAGCAGCGGTAGGCGGTCGCACTTAACCGGCACCGCCATCAACGCTATTATCGGCACTGTTCAGCGGCAAACCAAACCGACAAAATGCACAAGATCTTCGTATTCGGCACCCTGCAGCAGGGTTATCCGAACTTCGCCAGCAACCGGGGCCGCCGGATCGGTGGCAGCTTCCATACCCGCGAACGGCTGCCGCTCTACCTGGTCGGTGAGCGCCACTCACCCTGGCTGATCGACCAGCCCGGCGTGGGCTTTCAGGTTCACGGCCAGCTGTTCCGGGTCGATGCGCCGGCACTGCAGGCGATGGACCTGTTGGAGCGGATCGATCAACCGGACGGCTACCGCCGCAAGATGATCGAGGTGGTTGATCCGAGCAGCGGATCGGTCGAAGCGGTATTCGCCTATCTGAAGCCCGCCGGGCAGCTAGACCCGGTACAGATTCAGCTCGGCCCGCTCAGTCGCTACGAACTCGGCCATGCGGCGCTCTATCGCAGTAGAGCCAACCCAAAGAAAGCGAAATAAGGGAAATACGAGAGATCAGGAAAGCGCCGGCCGGCGGGGTCTGGCCCCGCCGGCCGGAAAAGCGTGCGGCAGTTAAACTTCGGCGTTGTGGTAGACGTTCTGCACGTCGTCGACGAAGTTCAGCATATCGACCAGCTTCTCGAAGGTCGCCACGTCGTCGCCGGCCAGCGGCGTGGTGGTCTGCGGGACGAACTGGATATCGTCCACTTCGAAGTCGATCTCGCCAAAGGCTTCGATAAGCGCGGTCTTGGCTTTGGCGTAGTCAGTGTTCGGCGCAAACACGGTGATCATGCCGTCTTCGTTCTCGATATCGCTCACATCGACATCGGCCATCATCAGCGCTTCCAACACCGCTTCTTCGTCGTCATGCTTGAACGCAAAGATGGCGCTGTGATCGAACATGTGGCTGACGCTGCCCGGCGTGCCCAGCTTGCACTTGGTCTTGGTGAAGCAGTTGCGCACCTCGCCGATGGTGCGGTTAGGGTTGTCGGTCAGGCAGTCGACGATCACCATGCAGCCACCGGGGCCGAAACCTTCGTAACGGGCCGGCGAGAAGTCCTCGCCGCCGCCGCCCTTGGCCTTGTCGATCGCTTTCTCGATTACATGCGTCGGTACCTGATCCTTCTTGGCGCGTTCGATCAGGCCACGCAGTACCAGGTTACCATCCGGTTCAACACCGCCGGTCTTGGCGCTCATATAGATTTCGCGGCCGTATTTGCTGTAGACCTTGGCTTTGGCGTCGGAAGTCTTCGCCATCGACTCTTTGCGGTTTTGATAGGCTCTGCCCATTTACCCTGCCCCATTCGACATAAGAAAAGGGGGATTTTACCGCCAAGCTTGGGACGGTGAAACATTCCGCCGCCGGCGGACGCTCATAACCGGCCGAAACGCTGCCGGAATTCGCGCGGCGTCAGCCCCATCACCTTCAGGAACAGCTTGCGAAACGCACCGCTATCCTCGTACCCCACTTGGTGCGCCACCGCCTCGAACGGCAGCGGGCTGGATTCGATCAGCTCGCAGGCCCGCTGGATGCGCAGCCGCTGCAGGTACTGCACCGGTTTCAGGTCAGTGGCCCGGATGAAGCGGCGCAGAAAGGTGCGCTCGGTCAGGCAGCCCAGCTGCGCCAGCGTGGCGATCTTGACCGGCTCGGCATAGTGCTGCTGCAGATAGTGCTGCGCAGCGAGGATCGGCGAGTCGCCATGGTCCAACCGCGGTGAGAAGCTGCGGTAGTAACGCTGCTCGCGCGGCGCGGTATCGACCACCAGATACTTGCCCAGCTGGCGCATCACCGCCGCGCTGCTGAACTTGGCCACCACCTCCAGCCCCAGGTCGACCCAGGACATCAGCCCGCCGGCGGTGAGAATGTCGCCGTCGTCGATCAACAACCGGTTGCTGTCCAACCGAACGTCGGGATGGCGTGCAGCAAAGCGTTCCGCCAGCGCCCAGTGGGTGGTCGCCCGGCGGCCCTGCAACAGTCCGGTGTCGGCCAGCAGGAATGCACCGGCACAGGCGGAACAGAGCAAGGCACCACCGGCGTGCTGGCCCAGCAGCCAGTCGCTCAGCTGTGAATCCGGGGTCAGGTAGGCGTCGCTATTCAGCATCGGCGGAATGATGACGATCTGCAGCCGTGCCTTGAAGTCCTCCGCCGGTCCCTCGCCAGCCGGCGACGGATAGCGGTGCACGCGGAACTGGGTATCGAGCCCCTGCTCTCGGCAAACCCGGTTGGCCAGCGTAAACATCTCCCGCAGCCCCTGCACCGCCGATTGCATGGCGCCGGGGTGGTCGACGATCGCCAGATCGATATAGGAGGTGGACATTTGTCAGTATTGAACCGATTTAAGCCAGTTTTGACTGCAGTCTAACCGCCGGGCGCCGGCAATAATAGCCGCCATCATCTCAACGGAAAGAAGGAATCCAACGATGGCCAATACTGCACTGCTGTTGATCGACTACCAGAACGACTACTTCCCAGGTGGCCTTTGGCCGCTCGTCGGGATCGAACAGGCCTCTGCCCAGGGCGCCAAGTTGCTGGCCGCGTTCCGCGCCGCCGGCTGGCCGGTGATCCATGTGCGTCACGAATTCCAGTCCGAGGAGGCACCGTTTTTCCGGCCGGTGTCGGAAGGCGCCCTGATCCACCCGAGCGTGGCGCCGCAGGATGGCGAGCCGGTAATCCTGAAACACTTCGCCAACAGCTTCCGCGACACCGCACTGAAGGCGGTGCTGGACCGGCTGGACGTAGACAGCCTGTGGGTGATCGGCGCGATGAGCCATATGTGTATCGACGCCGGGGTACGGGCAGCGACGGACCTGGGCTATCAGTGTTCGGTGGCGGAGGATGCCTGCGCGACCCGCGATCAGACCTTCGACGGCCGTACCGTGCCGGCGCAGCAGGTGCATGACGCCTATATGGCGGCGCTGCAATCCTCCTACGCCCGGGTGACCCGCACCGAGGAACTGCTGGCCGAGCTGAACGCAGGCTAATACCGGCAGCGGCTTTTGGAGTGAGTAAGAAAATCGCCTGCCAAGCGATTGGAGCGAGCAGCCGGCGGTACCGGCCGGCTGCAGTATTGCTTTACTTGTGATGCGATTTTAATGATCCAGCAGTGCATCCAGCGGGTAACCGCGGAACGGCTTGCCTTCGGTCAGCACCACGTGGCTGCTGATATTGACCATCCCCGGAATCACGTCCAGCAAGCGGTCGTTGATCTCGTTGTAACGCGCCATATCCGGCGCCACCACCCGCAGGAACATGTCGAACATACCGCTGACGGTGTAGCACTCGACCACCTCCGGGATCTGCTCCGCCTGCTGCTGAAAGGCGCGGAACGCGTCGGTGCTCTGGTCCTTCAGGCTGACGGTGGCGATCACCGTCACGCTGCGGCACAGTGCCGGCAGGTTAAGAATTCCCAGATAGGGGCCGATCAGCCCCTGCTGCTCCAGCTTGCGCACCCGGTTCAGGCAGGAGCTGGGCGACAGGCCGACCCGTTCGGCCAGTTGCTGGTTGGTGATACGCGCTTCCTGCTGCAGTATCGAAAGAATCTTTCGGTTAATTCGATCCAGTTGCATATAACGGCCTGGTAGCTGGTTGCGTTGAAGCCTGCTTAGATAAGTCGATCCGGCCAAATAGCGCCAGATCACCTGTGATCACTGAGCTGGCCGACAAGCGTGCTAGTCTGAGCGCTTACTGATCAGCGCGCAAGCAAAACAGAATAATATTCTAGCCTCTCATCTCAACAATGCATTTTCTAAGTTTTGCAGGCTGCAATTAGACAGCTCATTTGGCACCACCCCCAGTAAAATCTGCGTTTATAACGGGTGTTTTTGATTAACCGGTCAACTGCCACAAGCAGGTTCACCAAAGGAAACCGGCCAGAAACTGGATCCCCCGACAGAACGATAACAACGAACAGATTGAGAGACGGAACCATGCTGCTGATCCGCCCCAGCCAGATGAGCGACCTCGACGACCTGATGGCCATCTCCCACGCCGTCGGCCGTGGCATGACATCGATGCCCGCCGACGAAGACGCCTGGCGCGAGAAGCTGGCAGCCTCGGAGCGCGCCTTCTCCGCCGAAGGCTGCAACGATGCGGTCAGCACCTACTTCATGGTGCTGGAAGACAGCGAGACCGGCAAAGTGGCCGGCACCACCGCCATCTATACCGGCATCGGCCTGAACAAGCCGTTCTATTCCTACAAGGTGTCGACCCTGGTGAGCAGCTCCAACGACCTGGAGATGACCCGCCAGGCGAAGGTGCTGAGCATGGTCAATGACTACACCGGCGCCACCGAGATCGGCTCGCTGTTCCTGCTGCCGGAGTACCGCCAGCCGGGCGTCGGCCAGTTCCTGTCCCGCGCCCGCTACCTGACCCTGGCCGACTTCCCGGAACGGTTCGGCGAGCTGGTGATGGCCGAACTGCGCGGCTGGCAGGACGAACAGGGCCACTCGCCGCTGTGGGAGCACCTGGGCAGCAAGTTCTTCGGCATCGAATTTCAGGATGCGGTCAACACCGCGGCGCTGAAAGGTACCCAGTTCATCTCCGACCTGATGCCGAAATACCCGATCTATATCGACCTGCTGCCGCAGGCGGCCCGCGAGGTGATCGGCAAGCCGCACGACTCCTCCGCGCCGGCGCTGCACATGTTGAAGAAAGAGGGTTTCCAGTTCACCGGTTACGTCGACCTGTTCGACGGCGGCCCGTCGGTACAGGCCCCGGCCCAGGAGATCCACACCGTGCGCGACAGCCGCACCACCAGCTGCCGGCTGTCCGACCAGGTGGATGACGGCGACGAGCTGTTCATGATCAGCAACGGCCAGTTGAACGGTTATCGGATGACACTGGCGCCGGCCCGCCTGGACAGCAACGGCTACCTTCTTATCAGCCCGGAAACCGCCGACGCGTTGCGGCTGAACGGTGGCGAACAGGCCCGCTTCATCCAGTTTCGCCGCCCGGCCAGCGCCCAGGCGACCGTCGCGGCTTGATTAATAAGGTTCTTCGCGGATTAGCGGGAAACAGCTACATCAGGTGAACAATCGCCGCGTGGGCACAAAAAACGTGCCCACCCTACAAGGCTAGTTCGGAGTGCCCTTTGGGTATTGAAGGGTTGGCTCCGGCCGGGCAGGTTCAGCCGACCAGGAGCCCACCGGTTTCCAAAGCAGCCTGCGGCGGTAGTGCATTGTAGGGTTGGCTTTAGCCGACCAGGAGCCCGCAGGGCTTCAGAACCGCCTGCGGCGGTGGTGCACTGAAGTACACCCTACAAGGAAACAGTGCAGCAGGACTGGCTCCGGCCGGTCAAAACACCGCTGGTGTTTATTTGACACCAATACAACCGCACCACTGTAAACTCAAAGCTAATCACTCATAACTATCAATAGAAACAAAAAACGCGCGACCGATTGGCCGCGCGTTTTTTGTTTAGCGTTGGTAAGCGCCGAGACTTATTTTACCGGCGTCCCGGTACCATCGGCGTGCCACCGGTAGACGCGGAACTCGAAGCCTTTCAGGTCGCCCTTGTCGTCCCAGGTCAACGGGCCGATGGCGGTATCGATGGTGGCGCCGTGCAGTGCTTCGGCGACCTTGGCCGGGCTCTCAGCACCGACCTTGCCGATCACCTCGGCCAGCGCCTGCACCGCCGCGTAGCTGGTCCAGATGAACGGGCCGCTGGGGTCGACGCCCTTGGCCTTCAGCAACTCCACCACCGGCTGGTTCTGTTCCAGCAGGTCGTAGCGAGTCGGCAGGGTGACCAGCAGCCCTTCCACGGCCTCACCGGCCAGACGGGCGATATCCTTATTGCCCAGCCCTTCCGGGCCCATGAAGGTCGGCTTGAAGCCGGCCGCATGGGACTGACGCATGATCAGTGCCAGCTCCGGGTGGTAGCCGCCGTAGTAGACGAAATCGACATTGGCGCGCTTCAGCTTGGTGATCAGCGACGAGAAATCCTTCTCGCCGGGGATCACACCATCGGTGCTGGCCACGTTGACGCCGTGGGCCTTCAGCTGATCACGCACGATCAGCGCGATACCCTGGCCGTACTGCTGCTTGTCGTGGATGATCGCCACCCGCTGCGGCTTGACCTGCTCGGCAATATATTCGGCGGCCGTGGCGCCCTGCTCGGAGTCCAGGCCGATGGTGCGGAACACCTTCTGGTAACCGCGGGTGGTGATGCCCGGGTTGGTCGAGCCGGTGATCACCAGCACGTCTTCATCTTTGTAGATATCAGTGGCCGGCTGAGTGGAGCTGGAGCAGAGGTGGCCCACCACGTACTTGATGCCGTCGTTGACCACCTTGTTGGCCACGGTCACCGCCTGCTTCGGCTCACAACCATCGTCGTATTCCACCGCTTCCAGCTGCTGACCGTTAATGCCACCGGCTTTGTTGATCAGCTCGATGGCGGCGCGGGTGCCCTGCAGCTGCATCTCACCGTATTGCGAAACGGGCCCGCTGAACGGACCGGCAATACCGATCTTGAGGGTATCGGCAGCATGGCTGGCCATGCTGACCGCGACGGATAACGCCAGAGTGGCGAAGGAGGTTTTTGTGAGCTTCATAGGAGCGCTCCTGGGAATCTGTGTGGACGGCTAACCGGGTACGTAAGCCCTGCGCCGACGCCGCTTGTGGCGGCTTAGGCACGGTGCCCGAAACGGCATTTTCAGCTGGGGAAATTAACATAGCCTGCGGCATGAGGCGAAGAAAATTCAGCAGCCGAGAAGCTAATTATGACAGTTTATTGATCCAGCATCCGGCCCGCATGACCAACGGCCCGCGACGACCCGGAGGTGGGCGAAATTGTCAGCTAACAGACAGGGAGGTAGCGCTGATCCACCAGCAGTCGGGTTCGGACACTTGGCGCTATCCGTCGCTCTGGTTATAGTCGCAAGGTCGCCCTCAGCCCGCGCAGGTAACGGATATGCCCGATCTCTCCCGCCGTTTCTCGATTCAGCGCCCCTATCATTCGCGCCCCGAACCACCGGAGAACTACCTGTTCGAGCGATGCGGAACAGCCACGCTGGAAACACAGCTCGAAAGCGATCGCGGCCGCATCATCAACTCGGCGGCGGTGCGCCGCTTGCAGCAGAAAACCCAGGTGTTCCCGCTCGAGCACAATGCCGCCGTACGCAGCCGGCTGACCCATTCGCTCGAGGTGCAGCAGACCAGCCGTTTTATCGTACGTACCATTTTCGAGCGTCTGGGCAACCAGGCCGAACTCTTCGGCCTGGCCGGGCTGGAGCGGGCCTGTGAAACGCTGGTCGAGATGGCCTGCCTGATGCACGACATAGGCAATCCGCCCTTCGGCCACTTCGGCGAGGCGGCGATCTCGCGCTGGTTCGAACAACAGTTGCCGCGGTTGGCGCCTTTTAGTCGCGACGACCTGGCAGAGGCGGATCACGCTTTACGCAGCGCGTTGCTGCGCGAGCTGAGCAACTTCGAAGGCAACGCCCAGGCGATCCGGCTGATCAGCCAGCTGCAGAAGCTGAACCTGACCTATAGCCAGGCCGCCTGCATCTTCAAGTACACCCGCTGCGCGACCGAACCGAAGCCGGAAAAAGGCACGGCGCTGGACTACCTGAACAAGAAACCCGGTTACTACTTCTCCGAACGCGAGTTCGTTGGCGACATGCAAGCCGCGCTGGAGATGACGCCGGGCCATCGTTTCCCGCTCGCCTACCTGATGGAGGCGGCCGACGATATCGCCTACTGCCTGGCCGATCTCGAAGACGGCGTCGACAAGGGGATTCTAAGCGTCCCTGATCTGACGCGATTACTAAAACGCGAATTCGACAGGCTACGTACCGATGCCGACGACTCCGCCCAGAAACACTTTAACAACCGCTCCTTTGCCGAGATCGTCGACTATGCACTGAAACGCGCCGACGAAGAACCGATCAACAAGGAACACGAGTTCTTCGTCTGGTTACGGGTGGGCCTGACCCACCCACTGGTCGACCACGCCGCACAGGCGTTTATCGACGATATCGACGCAGTATGCGACGGCAGCCTGAATCGCGCCCTGCTGGAGGATGATTCCCCCTGCCACAGCGTGGTCGAGACGTTAAAACGGGTAGCGGTGCGCCACGTGTTCTCGGTGCCAGAAGTGGAGACGCTGGAGCTGCAGGGCTACCACATCATCTCCGGCCTGCTGGAACACTACCAACCGCTGCTGGCGCTGCCGAGAGAAGCGTTCGAGCGGCTGTGCAGTGGCGAAACCAGGGGGTTGCTGATCGAAAGCCGGCTGTTCCACCGGCTGCCCAACAAGCATGTGAAGGCGTACCTGTCGATGCTCGATCAACGGCCCCCGCTCACAACCGGCGCGAAGCTAAACGAAGACGTCTGGGAGCGCTACTGCCGCTGCCGCCTGTTGCAGGACATGATCAGCGGCATGACCGACCAGTACGCACTGGACGAGTATCAGACGCTGTCGGTTATCGGCCGCTGAAATCGTCCTGCGCCGGTATTTCGCACCTCGACTTTGCTAGGGAACCTGTGAATAAGTCCTTATGTTCTCTGCAGGCTCTAGAACGGCCAGATGCGCGAAAGGCAGCGCAGCGGAATGACGCGTCCTTTCCAAGCTGCCTGACAAAGCAGATGGCCGTTATAGAGCCTGCCCTCCGGGGCTTGCGGTGGTCCGGCACCCGGGCGACCAGAGCTCTGCGTTAACGATTTTCGCCGGACAACCAGTACGCCTGTAATCGTTGCCTTGATCTCTGGTCGCTCCGCAAGCCAGAGGCCCAAGGGACTTGTTCACAGGTTCCCTAGATCGAGGTGCCGGCTAAGGCGCGTGACGACAGCTTCCTCTTAACCGCCTTATAGTGTGTTTCGGTTAAGTTACTCTGGTAGCTTTGCAAAGCTGGGTATATCACTCAGTTCCGTTGCCCAACTCGCTTTGCTGCCAACAAATATCTTTGCATCCGGGATTAAGTCTACGGGTGAATCTAAACTTCCTGCCGGTACCACAACCAAACCTAAACTATCGGCATACGTTGGGACTGCTGAGCCGCAGGTTCGACAAAAGCTCTTCGAATGCTGGGTGTTTGGCAGTTGATACGTTTTAACGACTTCCTTCCCTTGGAGCCACGTCAATGCGGCAGATTCTGAGAACAAATTTGCCGCATGCAGCGAGCCTGTATCTTTCTGGCAGTGTTTACAGTGACAAAGAAAGAACGAGTCGAAACTTCCTTCTATCTCGAATTTGACGCTTCCACACAAACAGGAGCCGTTAAGTTTCCTACCCACTGAATTCACCTTACCAGATTATGACCTGCCCCCGCTAAACTGAACCGCCCTCCGCGTCCTTGCGAATCAGCACGTCCTCGCCGGTCTTTTCCCGTATCGCTTCGTGTCTGGCCTCCTCGGCCAGTTCGTCGTGCAAGCTGGTGCTGCCACCGACCCAGACATCCATCAATTTGGCGGCGACCAGGTCGCCGCTGACGTTGATGGCGGTGCGGCTCATATCGAGGATACGGTCGACACCCATGATCAGCGCGATGCCGGCGGCCGGAATACCAACCGAGCCCAACACCATCGACAGGATGACGATGCCGACGCCGGGGGTGGCGGGCGCGCCGATCGACGCCCCGACCGCCGTCAGCACGATAATCGCCATGCCGCCGGGGCCGATCTCCACACCGAAAATCTGGGCCAGAAAGAGCGCGGCGACGCCCTGGTAGAGCGCGGTGCCGTTCATGTTGATGGTGGCCCCCAGCGGAATCACGAACTGCGACACCGACGGCCGGATGCCGAGCTTGTCCTCGGCGGTCTTGATCGACAGCGGCATCACCGCCGCCGAGCTGGAGGTGGAAAAAGCCAGCAGCAGCACATCCTTGACCGCCCGGATAAACGCCAGCGGCCGCTGCCCGGCCACCAGAAAAACAATCAGCAGATAGATCAGAAACAGCAACAGCAGCCCCAGCAGCACGGTGCCGACATAGACCGCCATACCAAGCAGCGCATCCAGCCCCAGCTTCGCCGTCAGCTGGGCCAGCAGGCCAAACACGGCGACCGGCGCCAGCAGCATCGCCCAGCGCACCACCGTCATGCAAACCTCCTGCAGCGAGCCGAGCAGCTCGAGCAGCGGCTTGGACTGCGTCGGGGTCATCATCACCAGCGCGACACCCACCACCATGGCGAAAATGACCACCTGAAGCATATTGCTTTCCACCATCGAGTTAAGCGGATTGGCGGGCAGCAACGTGATGATCTTCTGCGGCAGCTGATGGATGTCGAGCCCCTGACCCGCAACCGGCTCCGCCGCCAGCGGCGCTACGCCAAGGCTGGCCTGCAGCGAGCGGCTGTCGACAAACCTGCCGGGCTCGATCAGCGATGCCACCGCCAGGCCGATGATGATCGCCAATGCCGTGGTGGCGATGAAATACAACACCACGCGCACCCCCATCTTCTTGAGCTGCTCGAGATTTTCGGTCGCCGCCAGCCCCCGGATGATCGACGCGAACACCAGCGGAATCACGATCATCTGGATAAGAGCGAGAAACAGCTTGCCGGGAAACGCCAGCCAATCGCCCAGGGTATTGGCGGTCGCCGCGCTGACCCAGCCAACACCTGGCCCGAGCAGGATGCCGGTGACGATGCCCAGCACCATGCCGACCAGCACCTGGAGCCAGAGCCGGCCCCTGACCAACGACTGCAGGTAGTCAGTCAGGTAGCCGAGCGAACGTGGATACAGGGCGTCGATGGCGGTTGTCGGCGAGGCTTTGTCTTTCATCATGTCCGCGTGACCTGAGAGCTGAAGCTATATAAGGCAACTATAGCTGCAAAGCCGTGCGCAGCGGCTGTATATTCCGGGGACAGTATACGTATTTCCAGCTACGCCTTTCCCTTTCGTCCCGGCCGTCATTACTCGCTTGATTAGTGATGTGAATCTCCTAGTACACAACTCGAGTCATCCTGATTATATACAATCTCCTTATCCAACAAGGGTTCCTTCATACGCCAAAATCAGATCGAATCTAGGATATAGGTATACTGCCCCTGATATCCTATACTGTCCCCTGATATCGATATCGCACCTACAAATAAATATAAATATTTACAAATATCTATTGGGACGAACTACAAACCAGCTTGCAAAAACCAGACAGCCAAATAGAGTATAACAGACGGAAAAAACCCACCCGGGCGCGTCATAGTACAGTATGTATTGCATCCAGTGCTGTATGAACGAACCTGAATATGTTGCTTGGCCCGCTCTTTCTCGCAGCGCCATCTCCCAAGTTGTAAGCGGGCATATTTCGCCCATCCAAGATTGAACAACCACTATACCAATGCTAACAAGATGTACGATTCTAAACCAAAAATTTCTAACCCAAGACCACTTCAAAAAACAACCAACATAAATAAGAAACAGACCAAAAACAATAAAAACAACAACGACCACATGCATCGCCAGTATTGTATCTGCTGCCAGGACCCATAATTCTTGCACGGTTATTTTTCACCTAACGACTTTTTACATTCCTGCATTCCGGGGACAGTATACGTATTTCCAGCTACGCATTTTCCTTTCGCCCAGGGTGTCATTACTACGCTTGAATAGTAATGTTAACATCCTAGTACAACAACTCGAGCCATCCTGACCATATGCAGCCTCCTTGTCCAACAAGGGTTTTATCATATTAGGACACTAGGCCGGATCGAACGGATCACGTAAATAGGTATACTGTCCCCGAAATTGTTCAACTTCGCCGGAATACGCATCTGTCTTTTCTCGGCATTGTTCAACTTGCGTTTTATTATCGTAACCATCCATGATTCGGCTCCTTAGAGTTATAACGCTGCCAGCAGGGGCAGCCAAAACGCGCAGCGGTTTGGCTGTCCCTCTGGCTGGCCTTGTTATGTGTTGCGAAATACGGAATCACGATGAAATTCCATGTATGCCTGATGCTCGGGTTTCAGATTAACCGACAAAGATTTGGTTATACCTAACCCTTCAGGCTCTTGAAGCAAAGGTGAAATTAGGATGCTTCCAGATTCGGTGAAAGAGATAAGGCCAGAGTCGAACGCTTTATCAAGTGTCGGCAACAGCAGCAGACCGTTGTAGCCATCAAGCCTTTCAATATTTGATGAGGCACGCCAAGGCTTGATATGTGATGCAACTAACATCGAGGTATCCTTATACCCCGTAACAGCACAACCACCCCATAACGAAATCAGTTTCTGCCGGAAATTCCCTTGCCCAATTCGGGTTTTAAGTAATGTGGCTTTCTCTGTGTCGGTAACGCAGTCCTGGGACAAAATTGCTTCAACATCAGCTTCGATGTCGGAATCAAAGCCCTCTTGTAAGTATTCTGCATACTTGTTCAAAGCGCTGTTGTACATATTGTGGCCGCGATCATTCCGCTCTTGATAGATCGGAAGTTCTCGCAGAGAAATTGCGATAGATTCAAAGCGGCTATGGCTCAAGATTGAAGTGAGTGGGCCATCCAAGATCCCGCCATCAATGGCCCATTCTGACATTACGCCGCTAACTGCACCCTCGTATTTCTTTACGGAGGACTCAGATAAACCACGCAGCCTCATCCAGTTTTCAAAAGTCACGACGCTCTCCATTCTTGTGACACATAACGAGGCTGTCGGATTAGACCTTTCGGCATAAATTTCCCCATCCGACTTATCCTCTTCCTGTTCATTTAAGCCTGTTTGTTCACCGATGGTCGTTTTTCTTTCGACTATTCAAACAGATAC
>NZ_JAILYN010000078.1 GCF_019795155.1 Marinobacterium arenosum
ACTCTGACCGGCCTGAAGTGCTTTGGCAAACGCCTGGATATCGATTTCGTACTTATCAGCCATGATGTGTCGCTCCCTTTTTCAGTCAAGTGTAGGAAACGACACAGAACTCTGAACACTACCTGTGCCTCTGCCCAAGACATTGCACCGGTTACCGATCATAATCGGTTAAACAGCCACCCGGCGCTTATGTAGATACCCAACGTGTTCGACAAACTCCTTGCCCGTTTAAACAGCTTTACCCACTCGCACACTGCTATCGATGAGCATATCTGGCAGCAGACAGTCGCGGCGGTGCCGTTGCTGCAGTCTCAGGATGCCCAGGCGCTGGCGGAGCTGCGCGCGATGAGCGGCCGGTTCCTGGCGGAGAAGCACTTCTTCGGCGGAGACGGCTTGGAGCCGACCCCGGCGATGGCGGTGCGGGTGGCGGCGCTGGCCTGCCTGCCGGTGCTCCATCTGGGCTATCACTGGCTCGACGGTATCCGCGAGCTGGTGATCTATCCGGAGAAGTTTCTGGTACACCGGGAGGAGCAGGATGAGTACGGTGTGGTGCATGAACGCTACGAGCCGCTCAGCGGCGAAGCCTGGGAGCACGGCACCCTGGTGCTGGCCTGGCCGGATGTGGTCGACTCCGGCCTGATGAGCGACGGATACAATGTGGTGATCCATGAGGTGGCCCATGTGCTGGATGTTCGTAATGGCGCCTTCAACGGCTTCCCGCCGCTGCCGCTCCAGATGGATGCCGGCCAGTGGACGGTCGATTTCAGTGCTGCGTTCGATGCGCTGAACCGGCAATTGGACGCTGATATCGAGCCGCTGATCGACCCCTACGCCGCCACCGCGCCGACCGAGTTCTTCGCCGTCACCAGCGAATACCATTTCGAGCGTCCCGATAACCTGCATCAGGCGTTTCCCGCCGTGGCCGCGCAACTGGCGCTGTTTTACGGTCGGCCCTAGTCAGATTCTGGGCCTGGTACCTTTTTCATCCTTCGATAATCCATCCGTCGATAAACCCGCCCTGGCAGAGTATCGCCTCGTTGCCGTCTGGCGCCTGACAGTCTCAAGCTACTCCGGAATTAAAGCTCTGGCGGGGCATATACTGAATGGAAGCGCACGATCCGGAGAGGAGGTCAAGTATGAAAACCATAACGGCGGCCGAAGTGCTGGAGGGGCTTGGCCAGGCGGAGTTACGGACGTTATCGACCTTTGGCGCCCTGTCGGATGCCGCAGTGGTGAACCTGCTTGAGCGGGGCGACATCAAAATGAGGGCCAAGGGGGAGGTGGTTACGCTCGAAAAGGCCTATATGGCGAGCTTTTTCGTGGTGCTGACCGGAGACATCGCCTATTACCGGCATTGCGAAGGGCGCGACGTCCTCACGCGGCACTTCCGCTGTGGCGAGCAGATGGGCTTCGACAACATGATCGGTATGCGTCCGTGCAGCGGCGTGGAAGTGGCCACCGAACAAAGCCTGGTGCTGGAGATCAGCAGCGACCAGTTCTTCCAGTTCCATATCGACTATCCGGCTGATTTTGGTCTGTTGATGATCAATCTGGCCCGCGAGCTGTCGCGCGAGATTGCGATGCTGGAAGAGGTGATCGGCAACAGTACTGGTTGGGAAGCGATGGATCAGCGTTCCGAAGCGGGGCTCTGAGCGCAGTGGGCATCTGCTTCGGCAACCGTGGTCAGAAGTTGTCTTCGTAGCTGCCTTCCGCTTCAGGCTTGAAGTTGAACTCCAGCCTGCCATCCCTGATCGCCACGGATTCCAGATTCTCGGCGGCGAGCCGCTCCATCATGTTGTTTTCCAACCGATACACCGGGTGGCGGTCAAAGTAATAGGCCAGTTCCTGCTCCAGCGTCGGTTGAATCGCCGCCAGTAGTGGCTGCAGCAGCTCCCGGTCCTGTGGCGTGCCTTTAAGATCCAGTCGCGTGAGGCGGGGGCGCACCAGGTAGAGCGCGCCATCCGCGTAGCGCAGGCCGCTTTCCATTTGTGGCTCCAGCTGGGCCCGGAAGCGGATCGGCTGCTCGAATATTGCCAGTTGGCCGGTCAGGTCGGTGGTCAGGCCAACTCGGGCGATCCCACCTTGTTGTTCCAGTAGTCTCAGCTGAACGTCGTATAGCTGCATCTCCAGCTGTATTTGCTGTTGCTGATGGTCGAGGGTGATGAGCCGATGGTCCAGTTGCCGTTGCTGAATCAGCGCGGTCAGCTGTTGGTTCAGTTCCGATTCGCTGATGCCATAGGCGGCGCAGGCGCCCGCCTGAAAGAGCGCCGCGAGCAGCGTAAACATGCGGATAGATCGAGGATACGGCATCGTGATACCTACAGAGTAAAGCCAGCACAGCCACTGACTGCTGATGGAGTGTTGCTTGCAAACAGTGTAAAGCCAAAGCCGCTGCCGGTGAGAGTCGGTAGCGGTTTTTTTATATCTGCTTTATATCAGCGTATTTAAGCCTCGAGCACCGGACTGCAGACTGAACGTGGAGGCTTAGAGTCGAATTTCCGGCAGGTTCAGTAACGCTTCGTGCTGACTCAGCTGCTGGTGTGCTGAAGCAACAGCAAAAAGTGGGGTCAGATGAGACTTTCTTGCGCTGTCTTAACCCGGCATTAGCTCTATGCTTTGAAAGCAGGGGCTTGCTGAATTAAAAGTACGGGGCGTCATGATATGAACTTGCTCTACACAGTCGCTTATCCGGAGATCGGCGCCGCTGACCGGGAGTTTATCGAGGCGTTCCGGCTTGAACATGATCCGAGCGCCAGCGCCATGATACGGGCGCATTTCACGTTGCTGTTCGGCACCCACGCGGTGGCGGAAGCCGATTACCTTGCCCATGTGGCCACCGTTGCCGCACGAACACAGACAATCAATTTTTGCTGCCGGTACGCGATGCTGGGTTCGGATTGCCATAACGAAACGGCCTATATGTTCTTGGTACCGGAGGAGGGCTTCTCCGCGCTCTCACGGCTGCATGATGCCCTGTATACCGGTCCACTGGCACCCCATCTGCGGCTCGACGTGCCCTATGTTCCCCATATCACCATCGGCACCCTGGTGTCCCAGGAGGCGGCCAAGCAGTTATGCGATAGCCTGAATGCCGGCGGTGTTCATATCGCGGGTATGGTCGGTGAACTCCAAGTCGGAACCATGCAGGCTGATGGATTCCAGCAGTTGGGCTCTTTCAAGCTGAAGACCTGACAGGGAAGCCACTGTCATAATTGCAATCCTCGCTGGCGGATCAAACATAACTGCAGGGCTTGCTAACAAGGGGGTAGCTGGGCGGTAAAACGTTTTGCGTTTTACGCTCCGCTTTTCTTCAGCTGCCCGGCTTCCCAAGCGTTATCGGTATCGCTCAGACTTGAGCCAATCCGCCGTCAACTTGCAGGTCGGCGCCCGTTATAAATGAGGCAGAGTCTGAAGCCAGGAAAAGTACCGCTTCCGCTATTTCCCGTGGGCGGCCAATTCGGCCTAATGGCGTATTGGCGGCTACCTTATCAAGGATGTTGGCCAGGGTCTCTTCAGCAAAGCCGAATTTATTCAGGATAGGTGTTTCGGTGACGCCGGGGGAGATCGCGTTAACTCGCACTCCTCTGCCGCCGAGCTCTTCGGCAAAAGACCGGGCAAGAGAGCGTACCGCTGCTTTGGTTGCGCCGTAAACAGACCAGATGCCGGCGCCACGTTGTGCCTGGATGGATGATACTAAAATGATCGAGGCTCGTTCATTGAGAACGGCCAGTGACTTCTGAACGGTAAAAAATACACCTTTCAGATTAACGTTTACGCTGTTGTCAAAGCTCTCTTCGCTGACATCAAGAATGCTTTCCGGCAGTGCGACACCGGCATTGGCCACAACGACATCGACCCCGCCCCAGCGCTCGGAACACTGCTGGTAAAAATTCTCTAGATCGCGAGTAGAGCCAACGTCACCGGAAAATATCAGCACATTGTCGGGTGATCTGTTTTTGAGGCTTTGCATTCGCTCAACGGATCGAGCAAAGATGGCGACTTTGTAGTTTTCCTGCAGGAAGCGTTCAGAAATTGCTAGCCCAATTCCGGAGTTACCACCTGTAATAGCAACGACTCGATTTGACATGACCTTATCCTCAGCAGTTGATCGGTATGTTTTGGCTGTTAAGGTATCTATTCCGATAACTTCTGTATACGCTATTGCGGACGATATCCGTTATAGCGGAAATGGGTGGTACAGTGAGTTTTGAACATATCAGCATGTTTATCAGGGGCTACCGGCAAGCCAACGGGGAGAGCCTGCAAGCTTTAGCCGATCGCTCTGGCGTCAGCCGGTCGATGATTGCTCAGATTGAAAGCGGGCAAACGAGCCCCACGATTGTGGTATTGGCTAAGCTGGCCGAAGCGATGAATATCAGGCTCGGCGACCTGGTGGAGCCACCCAAAGGTTCGCAGCAGGTTCAAGTCGTTGAGCCTTCAGAAGAGAATATCGTGAGCAAACGGGATAGCCCCTTTGTCTGCCATCAACTGATAGCCAAGGCCCCTCGAACGCCGGGCGATTTTTACCGGTTTTACTTTCGTGATCATGGTAAGACGGCCTTCTCGGCCAATGTTGCAGGATCACAAAAAACGCTCTGGCTTGAGACAGGAGAATTAACCATCTATCTGGCCAATGAAGCAATTACGTTAAAAGAAAGTCAGATGGTCATGTTCAATGCTTCAGCGCCACACCGTTTTGAGAACAGGGCGGGGGCGTTGGCCACAGGTGTGTTTTTTGTAACCTATCGCGACTAACTTTCTGTGAGGTGGAGGCCGTTGGAGGTTTCCTGGTTGATGGTGCGGGCTAAGGTGGCCAGTCTGATAGGGAGGTCCGCCCACCAAGTATGGTCTTGCGGCCGGCATCGGGTGCCCGTGACGGACACCCGATGCCGGTCTACTGCCGCCGATCAGCGCTTCTGAGTGGGGATCTCGATCAGGCCGTCCTTGCGGAACATCGCCTTGATGCCGCGTACCGCCTGACGGATACGATCCTGGTTTTCGATCAGCGCGAAACGCACGAAGTCGTCGCCGTAGTCGCCGAAGCCGATACCGGGCGACACGCACACCTTGGCGTCGGCCAGCAGCTTCTTGGCGAACTCCAGCGAGCCCAGCTCGCGGTAGGGCTCTGGGATCTTGGCCCAGATATACATCGACGCCTTCGGTACATCGACCATCCAGCCCGCCTCGTGCAGCCCCTTGGCCAGGGTGTTGCGGCGCTGGCGGTACTGCTCGGCGATATCGCGCACGCACTGCTGGTCGCCCTCCAGCGCGGCGATAGCGGCCACCTGCAGCGGCGTGAAGGTGCCGTAGTCGTGGTAGCTCTTGATCCGCGCCAGCGCCTGCACCAGCTCCCTGTTGCCGACCATGAAGCCGATGCGCCAGCCCGCCATGTTGTAGCTCTTGGACAGGGTGAAGAACTCGACGGCGACCTCCTTGGCCCCCGGCACCTGCATGATCGACGGCGCCTTCCAGCCGTCGTAGACGATGTCGGCATAGGCCAGGTCATGCACCACGATGATGCCGTACTGCTTGGCCAGCGCCACCACCCGCTCGAAGAAATCCAGTTCGACGCACTGCGAGGTGGGGTTGGACGGGAAGCCGAGGATCATCATCTTTGGTTTTGGGATCGCTTCGCGGATCGCCCGCTCCAGCTCGACGAAGAAATCGACGCCGGGGATCAGCGGTACCGAGCGCACCTGCGCGCCGGCGATCACCGCGCCGTAGATATGGATCGGGTAACTGGGATTGGGCACCAGCACCGTATCGCCGTGGTCCACGGTGGCCAGCATCAGGTGCGCCAGCCCCTCCTTGGAACCTATGGTGACGATCGCCTCCTCTTCGGGGTCGATCTCCACCTCGTAGCGCTCTTTGTACCAGTGAGAGATCGCTCGGCGCAGCCGCGGGATGCCGCGCGACGTGGAGTAGCCGTGGGTGTCGTCGCGCTGGGCCACGGTGCAGAGCTTGTCGACGATATGCTGGGGCGTCGGTCCGTCCGGGTTGCCCATGCTGAAGTCGATGATGTCCTCGCCGCGCCGTCGCGCAGCCATCTTCAATTCGGCGGTGATGTTGAACACGTAGGGCGGCAGACGGTCGATGCGGGAAAAACGACGCACGGGGGGCGTGCCAGAAGTATCAGCCATGATGTCCTCGATTTTACGTAAGCGCCCGGAACCGTCCGAGCGACGCCGGCCATGTCATTATGGCCGTTGGCTAAGAGTATATGGGTGCGTGGCATCTGACCAGTAGCGGATAACGGGTAAATTCATCTCTGACGATAGTCTTACGTCTATAGGAGCGATACCGGTCAGGCGGTAGTATGCGGATTCGAGATCAATGTGTAGCGACGCCGAAAAAGATGCCTGCCGATTACCGCCAGCTCGTTCATATCAACAGCCATGACGAATTGACCCTCTACGAACTGATCCCCGATGTGGTCTGGATCTTCGATCTGGACAAACACGGCTGGTGGTGGGGTAACCAGGCGGCACTCGATTTCTGGGGGCTGCAATCGCTGGACGAGCTGATCAACAAAGACCTGTCCGGCGATACCCAGGGCGCCAGGGACCGCACGCTGCAGACCTTCGAGTTGGCGGTTAAGAACGGCCTGACCATCGACCCCTGGACCACCTACCCGGGCGGCAAGCCCAGGACCCTGTATATGAAGCACCGTGCGGTAACCGTAGGTCCGGAGCGCCACCGCGCGATCATCGCTTATATCAACGAGCAGGTTAATCTGGGCGAGACGCCGGAGAACCTGCTGCTGGTGGAGGCGATGCGCTATACCACCGTACTGGTCACCAGTTTCACCCTGGACGGTGAGGTGGTGATCGAAAACCCCGCCGCCACCGAGGCGTATAAGCATCTCCATACGCATCAGCCAGCTGAAACCCTGTCGTCCTTTGCCGCCCGCTTTGCCGACCCGGAACAGGGAACGGCCCGGCTTCAGCAGGCGCTGGCAAGCAAAGGCGGCCGCTGGACCCATATGATGCTTACCGGCCAGGGGCCGCGCAGGCACACCTTGGATATCCGCATGACGCGCCACCCGCTGACCGGTGATTTTCTGCTCCTGATGGCTGAGTACGACGTGACCGAGCTGCACCAAGCTCTGGACAGCGCGCAGGAGGCGCAGCAGGCGTTGCGCCAAATGGCGTTGTACGATGCGGTGACCGGGCTGCCGTCGCTCCATTTCCTGCAGGAAAGTGCACGCAAACTGCTGGCGCGGGCCGAGCGGTCTGGGAAGAAAGCGGCGCTGCTGTTTATCGACCTGGATGGTTTCAAGGCAGTCAACGACACCTGGGGGCACGATGGCGGCAACCGGGTGCTGGTCGAGGTAGGGAAACGTTTGTCCGCGATCCTGCGCGAGTCGGATCAGGTCGCACGGATAGGCGGTGACGAATTCGTCATGCTGTTGGCCGATATCGAGCAGCCACAGGACGCCGAGCAGGTGGCGCAACGGGTTGTCGACGTGCTGCGCACGCCTATCGTTTTGGAAGGCATGGAATCACGTATCGAGGCCCGCATCAGTGGCAGCGTCGGTATCGCTATCTACCCCGAGCACGGACGGGATATCGAACAGCTGATCAAAACCGCCGATCATTCCATGTACCAGGTCAAAAGCCGGGGCAAGTGTGGTTTTAATATCGCCTGATGGCCGTTTTGCAAACGTTGCCAGCGTTGATATCGGCGCACCAGGTTGATGAAGACTGACTCCAGGGGTATCAGGAACCGGGGGCATCTGGCTGGTAGACTTTTGATGGAATCGTAGGGACCGAAATTTATCTATAGGCAAGCGGATGGCAACCTCTCAGCAATACCGGATTCAGGCGTTCGAGCCCCGATATACCGACCAGGTCACCGAGCTTTGGCGAGTGTCGATGCAGCAGGCGATCGGTATCCCGCCGCTGCACTCATTCGAATCCCAGGCCTATTTTCTGCGTGAACTGCTGCCCCAAAGCCATCGGCTATTTGTGGCAATAGAGATCGAAACGGGCGAGTCGGTTGGTTTTATGGCCGCTGACAGTAAAAGCATCAACCAGCTCTATATCCATATCGACCATCAGAACCGGGGGCTCGGCCGAGCCTTTGTCGAGCTGGCCAAGGGTTCATCCGAAGGTTCGTTACAGCTGCGCACCTTTGAAGTGAACAAGAACGCACAACGTTTTTACCAGCGGCACGGCTTCAAGGCGATCGGCGGCGACTGCGACAATGAGGAAGGCTTGCCGGATATTCTGTACCAGTGGCGAGCGGTTGATAGCTGATCAACGCATTGCAAATTTAGCAACGCCTTAAAACAGGCAGGGAGGCACAGATGAACAGGGTTGGCGAAAATATCTGGACGTTCGACGGCGGCACGGTTCCGTTTTTCAGCTTGCCGTACAGCACCCGCATGACCGTGGTGCGCCTGGCGAGCGGCGCGCTCTGGGTACACAGCCCGATCAAGCTGGATGACGCGCTCAAAGTGCAGGTTGATGCGCTGGGTGAGGTCAAATATCTGATCGCCCCGAACAGCCTGCACCATCTTTTCGTCGACGCCTGGCAGCAAAGTTACCCCGATGCGCAAACCTTCGGCACCGCCGGCGTTCAGAAAAAACGCCAGGATCTTAAATTCGATGGCCTGCTGACCAGCGCAGACGACTACCCCTGGAACGATGAGATCGGCCAGCTGCTGTTCACCGGCTCCCCGGCGATGGAGGAGTGCGTATTTTTCCACCGGCCGACCCGCACCCTGATCGTCACCGACTTGGTCGAAAACTTCGCCCCGCAGGCGTTCAAGCAGTGGCAGCGGGTGATCGCCAAGGCGGTCGGGGTGCTGGCGCCGAATGGCAAGATGCCGCTGGATTGGCGGCTGAGCTTTATGTTCGGCAAAACAGCGGCCAGGGCGCATCTGGAAACGATACTGGCTTGGCAGCCGGCCAGGATTATCATGGCGCACGGCCTGATCGTCGAGGAGGACGCTGTTGGTTTCCTGAGACGGTCATTCAGCTGGTTGGATCTGGCGAAAGAGAGTGCATAAATAATCCGCCCGAAGGTGGCGTTGCGTTCCTAGGGGGCAGTTAAGAGGTTAGGTCACTGCATGCTGTGGCCTAACCTCATGTTGAATGTCGTTGCAGTGCCGTCCTTGGCTGCCATGATCTTCCTTGCAATCAAAGCTGTGGTTTAAGGGTGTGCGATGGCGTTACTTCGTCATTCTCGTTTGTCCTTACGACCACAGTCGGAGCGGGCGGCAGCGGATATGATCCGTCCTTTCTCCGCTCCGCTGATCAGGTTCTTTTTGGCAAAATCTTTCGCGACATGGCTTACCGTCGAGACGTAGTCGCCGTGATTTTTCCAATCCCCGTCACAAGCCACCAACTGCTGCACCGAACAGCCGGTTGCCGGGTCGACCACCTCACCTGCCGGAGTGTCGGGACACTGATCGGCTGAGTTCATTACGCCATCGCCGTCGGTATCGGCATTGTCATCCGCGCCGTTGAGCGGGTCGGTGCCGTCGACATTGACCTCGGTGCCGTCGTTGACGCCGCCGTCGTCGGTATCGGCATCCAGCGGGTTAGTGTTGTGAACCGTTACTTCGGCACCGTCGGTCAGGCCATCGCCATCGCTGTCCGGGTTGTTCGGATCGGTGCCATAGGTGTTCACTTCGGCAAAGTCACTGAGGCCGTCACCGTCCGTATCGAGCATATCGTCAGCCGGATTGAGCGGATCGGTGCCGTCGACATTGACCTCGGTGCCGTCGTTGACGCCGCCGTCATCGGTGTCGGCATCCAGCGGGTTGGTGTTGTGGACCGTCACTTCAGCGCCGTCACTTAATCCATCGGCGTCGCTGTCCGGGTTGTTCGGATCGGTGCCATGGCTGTTCACCTCGTTGCCGTCGTTCAGTCCATCGCCATCGGTGTCAGCGTTGAGCGGATCGGTGGTGTGGACATTCACTTCCGCGCCGTCAGTCAGGCCGTCACCGTCGGTATCCGGGTTGAGCGGGTCGGTGCCGTAGCTGTTCAGTTCGGCAAAGTCGGTGAGGCCATCGCCGTCCGTATCGAGCTGGTCATCAGCCGGGTTGAGCGGGTCAGTGCCGTCGACATTGACCTCGGTACCGTCGTCGATGCCGCCGTCATCGGTGTCGGCATCCAGTGGGTTGGTGCCGTGGAGAATCACTTCGTCTCCGTCGTTGAGTCCGTCGCCATCGCTGTCCGGGTTGAGCGGATCGGTGGTGTGAGTGTCGACCTCGTCACCGTCATTCAGACCATCGCCATCGGTGTCGGCGTTTAATGGATCGGTAGTGTGGACAAGTACTTCCGCGCCGTCTGTCAGGCCGTCGCCGTCGGTATCCGGATTATTGGGATCGGTGCCGTAGCTGTTCAGTTCAGCAAAGTCGCTGAGGCCGTCACCGTCGCTGTCGAGCTGGTCGTCAGCCGGGTCAAGCGGGTCGGTGCCGTCGATATTGACCTCGGTGCCGTCGTCGATACCACCGTCATCGGTGTCGGCATCGAGCGGGTTGGTGCCGTGAATATTCACTTCATCGCCATCACTCAGCCCGTCAGCGTCGCTGTCCGGATTGAGCGGGTCAGTACCATGAGTGTTGACCTCGTCCCCGTCAGTCAGGCTGTCGCCATCGCTATCGGGATTGTTCGGATCGGTGCCGTAAGTGTTCACTTCGTCACCGTCGCTGAGGCCATCGTCGTCGCTATCGCTGTCGAGCGGATCGGTACTGTGGGTCAGCAGCTCGGCGCCGTCGCCCAGGCCGTCGCCATCGCTATCGGGGTTGTTGGGGTCGGTGCCATAAAGGTTGGTCTCATCATCGTCACTGAGACCGTCGCCGTCGCTGTCCTGCGCAGGTGCGACGCTCACCACTACGGCGTTCGATCCGCCCACCTGGGTCAGGAAGGCGATCTGTCCGCGGTCGTTGAACCAGGAGGGCTTGCCGTCCTGGTTGCCGGAGCCGAGATCCAGTGGCGAGGAGGTGCCGGGACGTGGGCGAATGAAGCTCAGGGTGAGTGAGCCACCATCGGGCAGGTCGATCATCTGTCCTTCCCGTGCCGCCAGCGACAGGCCGTTCTGGTCGTGGATCCAGTAACCGGGGACGCCACTGACTGTCTCCAGAACAGTGAAGGCCACCCAACCCAGGTCGTTAATCACACCGGCCTTGGCGGTGTTGCCGTTCAGCACAAACTGGCCTTCGGGTATATCAACGGCCTGATCCTGAACCACAATTGGAGCAACGCTCAGAGGAGGGTCGGTCGGAGTGGTTTTCCATAAGCCGCCCACGGAGGTACCGGTTCGGGCTTTGAACAACGCCTCGCCGGATGCGTTGATACTGGACTCGAAGAACTGATTGAAGGTGGTGCCGGCGGGCATGCCGGGTGCGGTATCCCCTTGTTTGGCGATCAAGGCTTTATCCAGCAGATGTTCTTTACGCCAGATAGTTCTCAGTGCTTGGCCGGCCTGGGGAATAGCCTGGAAGGTAAACACCGCGGTCAGGTTATCGTTCAGGCTGTGCCCGTCTTCGATAATCGAGTTGGCTCCATCACGTAACACGGCCCCTGCGTCTACCTCATCAGCCGGTTCGCCGCCTTCGGCCAGGATATCCAGTGCGGTGGGGGCACCGATATAGAACAGGTGGTGGTTCTGATTAGTGTTGGGGTCTCGGGTCTGGGCAAAGAAGGCGAGTTCGGCGTTGTTATTGATTGCACCGAAACCGGCATTCAGATTGTTGTACAGATCGGGCCCAACCAATGGCGCCGGATCGCCGGCCAAGGCCACCAGGTTCAGACTGTCGGCGTTACCCTGCCAGTAGCTCTGCCCTAAATTGGTGTCGGTATTGGTATCCAGCAACATCGCCCGGAACAGGAAACCGCCGTTACCGTAACGATACTCCTGCTCGATCTGGTCGAATACCACCCCGTCGGGGAAGCCGGGCGCCTGCTGGCCTTCCCAGGCGACGCGCTGCAGGCCGTTTGCCTCGCTGAAGGTCCAGAGGCCATCTGGATGGAAGGAGCCGCAGCCGCCGTCATCACTGGTCTTGGCAAAGAAGCCCACCGAGTCATCGGCCGCGACAATCGGCAAGGTGCCGGGGTTCAGGAAACGGAAGCCGCAGAACAGATAGCCATCCGGTGCGCCAGTCGCCGGCAATCCTTCCTGAGCAACGACCATCTCGTTGCCGGGCTCGCCAAGGATGACCACCTCCTCACCCTGAAATCCCTCGCCGGTAATACGGGCCACCACGGAAACCAGGCCGTTTTTGTTGATGGTTGGTGAAGTCGCGGCGCCGGTGTAGGTAACGCCAGCCGGATAACCGGGTACCTGTTGTCCATCAAGCGCCATCGCTTGGAATTCCAGCGCTTGCGCCGGTCCGGGGATGGCAAAAGCGGACAGTAGCAAGCTGTATTTGAGCAGCCTTGCCGGCAGTTTGTTGAGCAAGCTTTGGATAAGGAAGGAGGGTTTGTAGCTGAAGGGTAGCGTCAGAGTTCGGTGGTGTTGAGTGCACTCTGTCGTCGACAAACGGTTGGCCCTGTTGTCCGTCGTTAACAGGGGGATTTTTAGCTGTTTCATGAGAGCTCCAATGAAAGCGGATCATTTCAATGGAACCTGGAATACCGCTGACATCATGCGTACTGTCCTCACAGCTGAGGTGTGTAAACGTCAGACTTACTGTGCCGCTACAGCTGTGAAGTTAGTGATATCAGTCACTCAGGTACGGGTTTTGGATCTGCGCCTTGCTATATCGGCAGATCGGGCAGGGCACGCCGTAATGCACGCTATGGCAGATCTATGGCGAAAACCTGCCGTACTGTAGTTGCAAAGACTGTGCAGGAAATCTCTTTATTTAATGAATTCAGGTCGTTAGAAAAACGGTTAAAGTGGGCAAGGGTTGAAAGTGTTTAATTCAGTTTACATCGCTCGCGTGAGAGAACGGTAACAGGGAAAAGTTAAGGAGTGACTATGAAAAGGGGTGACTATGAATCTGTATCGAGTGATTAAACGGGAAACCTGGCAAGTTGCCCAGCAATCCGGCATCGTCCCACGCTGCGGTAACGATAACAAAGCCGATGGCGTGCATCTGAATCTGCCGGAGGCGGTCGAGCATATAGCGGCGCTGTATTTCACTCCCGAAGAAGATCCGGTAGTGCTGGAGGTCGACACCTGCCGTTTCGAATCGCAGATCGAGTGGCAGGAGGCAACTGCAGATCAGCCCTGGCTTAAGCCGTTGGCGAAGATCGCCAATCTGGAGGTGGCTTCGGTGGCTCGGGTGCATGAACTTGAGCACCATGTGGTTGATGGCGTACGGCGTTACCGGTTCGGCGCGTAATCTGCGGGCTTGGCATAAACGCCCCCTTGGAGGCTCGATTTGTCGTTGCAAAAAACGTGCTTCCCTGATGCTCTACCACTTCCAGAATAACCAGGATGGAAAACGGGATGGAAAACGGGATGGAAAACGGGATGGAAAGCCAGATGGAACTGGAACCCCCGCAGGATCATATCGCCGGAGCACTGGACGCTGACGGCTGCTTTTCCGGCCGGCTGAAGCAGTACGGTTGTCGCTATGATCATCTGATCAAGTTCATCGGCCGGCTTGACGGCGATCGGTTGCATGCCGAGTTCTTCACATCGGCCAACGGCA
Source organism: Marinobacterium arenosum (assembly GCF_019795155.1). GTDB lineage: Bacteria > Pseudomonadota > Gammaproteobacteria > Pseudomonadales > Balneatricaceae > Marinobacterium_C > Marinobacterium_C arenosum. The sequence goes on from NZ_JAILYN010000078.1 coordinate 13,613, forward strand.
ATCCGCCGGAGCTGGCGGCCCGTAAAATCCGCTGTACGTTACCGATTCGGGACGAGGGACGTTTCGGCGCCAGTGACGGCGAGGAATATCGTTACTGGCTGCGTTACCGGCCCAGCGGCGGACCCAAGTATCAGTGGTTGTGCGGCCAGCTGTTTGCCGATCGGCTGTTTGTCCGGTTGATCTTCGGCTCGCCCAAGTATCAAAGCAGTTTCTGTCGCGCCGAGGGATGGTTTGTGCGGGCCGAACGGCGAGGAGGGTAGGGGGCCGGTGACGCCCTTTGGCGCTCTCGCAATCGCCGCCGGCGAATCAGGCAGAGCGAGAAGTGTTTATTTGGGTTCCTCGCAGATTAGTCGTTAGCCATCACTTGGCTGTTACGCCGGCTCCTAGCGCCCCGGGCACGGCCCCATCGAGGTGGACTTGGCATGCCTTTGGGTGTCGCCCTGGGAACGGACTGATACGAAGCACCGAACCCCGTAGCAGCGGGCTCTGACCGCGACTGGCTTGGTGAAGTCCGCGGGTGTCGCCCTCGGAGCGGGTTGCTACGAAGCACGGAACCCCGTAGCAGCGGGCTCCGACCGCGACTGACTCGGGGAAGTCCGCGGGTGTCGCCCTCGGAGTGGGTTGCTACGAAGCACGGAACCCCGTAGCAGCGGGCTCCGACCGCGACTGGCTTGGTGAAGTCCGCGGGTGTCGCCCTGGGAACGGGTTGCTACGAAGCACGGAACCCCGTAGCAGCGGGCTCCGACCGCGACTGGCTTGGTGAAGTCCGCGGGTGTCGCCCTGGGAACGGACTGCTACGAAGCACGGAACCCCGTAGCAGCGGGCTCCGACCGCGACAGGCTCGGTGAAGTCCGCGGGTGTCGCCCTGGGAACGGGTTGCTACGAAGCACAGCCTCCGTAGCAGCGGGCTCCGACCGCGACTGGGGT
>NZ_JAILYN010000079.1 GCF_019795155.1 Marinobacterium arenosum
GGATTTGCCAAGATCGATAGCCAGTGTCTTAACTTGCATGAGATGGACCCCTCTCTTTCGGTTTGGGTGACCTTCTCAGCGTAGGCGCGCTGAGAGGGAGGGTGGGTCCATCCCATTTCCTACACCGGTCTCCGTTGTAGGAGAAGAGCAGGCCGGGCAGATTCAGCCGCGACTTTGAAGAAGCAAGCGAGAGAAAACTATTTGCGCCGCATATCGTTCATGCGGATCTCGTAACCGCCGTCCTTGTAGTGCTTGTAGGCGGCACGGGTAACCGCCAGCACCTCGTCGGTCTGCACCACGATTTCCACTACCCGTTCCGCCTTCAGCGCCTGTTCCGGCTGCGCCAGCGTCAGATTGATGAACACCCGCTGCGGATCGATCTGTTCGGCCTGCCAGCCGATCTGCACCGGGCAGTCGTCGTCCCGGCCGCCGACCAACTGGTGGGGCACGAAACTTTCCGGCTTGAAGTTCCACAGCAGTTGGTCAAGCTGTTCGGCTGCCTGGCGATCTTCGCAGTGGATATGCAGCCGATGGCCGGCCGGCACGATCTGCTCGGCCAACCGGCACAGAAAGCGCGGCCGCGCCGCCGTATCGGCGGCGGGCAGCACGTAGAAGTCCGCCTGCGGCATCTTATTCCTCGTCGGCGGACTGGTTCAGCAGGTACTGGCACAGCAGCGGCACGCAGCGACCGGAGGCGCCTTTCTCCTTGCCGCCGCTTTTCCAGGCTACGCCGGCGATATCCAGGTGCGCCCAGCGGTACTCCTTGGTGAAGCGGGACAGGAAACAGGCGGCGGTGATGGTGCCGGCCGGCCGGCCGCCGATGTTGGCGATGTCGGCGAAGTTGGAATCCAGCTGCTCCTGGAACTCGTCCCACAGCGGCAGCCGCCAAGCCTTGTCTGCGGCCTGTTCGCCGGCTTCCAGCAACCGCGCGGCCAGTTCATCGTCGTTGGCCAGCAGGCCGGTGGCGTGATGGCCAAGGGCGATGATGCAGGCGCCGGTCAGGGTGGCGATATCGACCACGGTCTGCGGCTCGAAACGGCCGGCGTAGGTCAGCGCGTCGCACAGCACCAGGCGGCCTTCGGCGTCGGTGTTGAGGATCTCGACGGTCTGGCCGGACATGGTGGTGACGATGTCACCCGGCTTGGTGGCGCGGCCGCTCGGCATGTTCTCGGCGGCGGCGATGATGCCGACCACGTTCAGTTCGACGCCCATCTCGGCGATCGCCGTCATGGTGCCCAGCACGCTGGCGGCGCCGCACATGTCGAACTTCATCTCGTCCATCCCTTCGCCCGGCTTCAGGCTGATGCCGCCGGTGTCGAAGGTGATCCCCTTGCCGACCAGCACGTGCGGCTTGTCGTTGTCGCCGGCGCCACGGTAGTTGATGACGATCAGCTTGGAGGGCTGATCGGAGCCGTGGCCGACCGACAGCAGCGAGTGCATGCCCAGCTGCTCCATCTCGGCTTCGTCCAGCACGGTCACCTCGACGCTGTCGTGCTCGGCGCCCAGCGCCAGCGCCTGGTCGGCCAGGTAGCTCGGGGTGCAGATATTGCCCGGCAGATTGCCCAGCTGGCGGGCGGTGCTGACGCCGTTGCTGATCGCCGCGCCATCCTGGATGGCGAATTCGCCGATGTCGCGCAGCTCCTCATCCAGCTGGACCTGGATCTGCTCGAGCAGAATCGGGTCGGCTTTCTTGCTCTTGGTTTCGTCGTACTGGTACAGCTCGGCGCCGGCCCATTCGGTCAGGTGGCGTACCTGACGGTAGCTGTCGGCATCGTCGGCGGCCAGGCCGTCGAAAGCGAACAGCGCGCTTTTCAGCCGGCTGGCTTTGATCTGGTCCATCGCCGCCTTGACCACCTTGCGGTAGTTGCGATCCTGGCGCTCGCCCTGTTTGCCGAGTCCGACCAGCAGAACACGCTTGGCGGTGATGCCCGGTACCCGGTGCAGCATCAGTGTTTGCGCGCTCTTACCCTGAATATCACCCTGCGCCAGGATCTCGCTCAGGTAGCCGTTGCTGGCCTGGTCGATAGCGCTGGCGGAGGGTGTCAGCTGGCTGTCGGCACCGATGCCGACGATCAGGCAGTCACTTTCCGCGCTGGTGATAGATCCGCTGGTAATTTCAAAATCCATACTGACTCCACATGAAGACTTTAGACGCGCTTTTCAGCATAATTCCGCGTCAGACGGGTTATCCGATAGTGGTTAGCACTATAAACTATTTTGCCCCCGAAACCATTTCCGAGACGGACCGGTCCTTTTGATCATTTTTCGTTATCTTTCCCGCGAGATCCTGACCAGTATGCTGGCGGTCAGCAGCGTCCTGCTGGTGATCATCATGAGCGGGCGCTTCATCAAATACCTGGCCAAGGCGGCCACCGGTGAACTGTCGCCGGAGCTGCTGCTGCAGATCATGGCGTTCCGCCTGCCGGGCTTTCTGGAGCTGATTCTGCCGCTGGGGCTGTTCCTCGGCATCCTGCTCGGCTACGGCCGGCTCTATCTGGACAGCGAAATGGCGGTGCTCTACGCCAGTGGCCTCAGTCAGCGGCGGCTGATCGGCTACGCGTTGGGGCCGGCGCTGCTGGTGGCCGGCGCGGTGGCGGCACTGAGCCTCTATCTGACACCGGCCGGCGCCCACACCATCGGCCAGCTGATGCAACAGCAGGAAGCCCGTTCAACGCTGGAGTTGGTGACGCCTGGGCGTTTTCAGGTCGGCGACGACGGCCGGGTGATCTACACCGAAGCGGTAACCGAGCGGGGCGGGCTGGATACGGTATTCATCGCCCAGCGCAGCAAGCAAGCGGGCGAACTGGTGGTGGTGTTGGCTGAGCAGGGCGAGCGCACCGGCGAGATCGACGGTCAGCGCTACCTGCTGCTACAGGATGGTCGTCGCTACGAGGGCCAGCCGGGCCGGGCCGATTACAGCGATACCCGTTTTCAGGAGTACGGCCTGCGCCTGAAGCAGGCCGAGGCGATCGACGAGCCTACCGATATCGAATCCATGGCCACCGTCGACCTGCTCGGTCGCACCGATGCCGAAGGGCTGGCCCAGCTGCATTGGCGGCTTACCCTGCCGGTGCTGGCGTTGGTGGTGACCCTGATCGCGGTACCGATGGCGCGGGTCAATCCGCGCCAGGGCCGTTATGCCCGGCTGGTGCCGTCGATCCTGATCTACCTGCTTTACCTGACCCTGCTCAGCGCCGCCCGTAGCGAGATCGAGGAGGGCGGCGCGGTCTGGCTGTTGTGGCTGGTACATCTGCTGTTCCTGCTGCTGGCGGCCAACCTGGTGTTGCTCGGCGGCTTCTGGTCGCGGCAGTTCAACCGGCTGCCGACCTTCAGCTGGCGAACGCTGCGGAGGAAGCCGTCATGAAACTGCTCGATCGCTACCTGGCGAAATATGTGATGGGCGCCACCGCGGCGGTGTTGCTGGTGATTGTTGGCTTGGACCTGTTGTTCTCTCTGGTTGATCAGCTGCCCGACCTGTCTGAACAGTACGACCTGCTGGCGGCGATGCAATACGTGCTGCTGACCCTGCCGCGTCGGCTGTACGAATTTATCCCGCTCAGTGCACTGATCGGCTGTCTGTTGGGGCTGGGTGCCCTGGCGAGCCACTCGGAACTGACGGTGATGCGATCGTCCGGGGTATCGGTGCAGCGGATCGTGACCGGGGTGATGAAACCGGTCCTGATCCTGGTGTTGCTGGCGCTGGCGCTGGGCGAGTTCGTGGTGCCGGAGGCTGAGCAGAGTGCCCAGAGTTTCCGTTCATTGCGGGTGGCCGGCGGCCGGGCGCTGTCCGCCGGCGGTGTCTGGCACCGCGACGGCAACCACTTCATCCATATCAACAGTGCCTCCAGCAAGGGGGTGATCCATGGCGTCACCCGTTACGAGTTCGGCGACGACAATCAGTTGCTGCGGGCCAGTTTCGCCCGCGAAGGCCGTTACCGGCCGGACGGCTGGTTGCTGCAGGAGGTGCAGGAGACGCTGTTTGAAGATGGCCAGCAATTGCGTAGCGGCACCCTGGCCGAAGAGCGCTGGCAGGTCGAGCTGACGCCCAAGTTGCTCAGCGTGGTGGTGGTCGAGCCGGGCAACCTGTCGATGCAGGGGCTCTGGCAATATACCGATTACCTGGAGCGGCAGGGGCTGTCGGCGGACAGCTACAAGCTGGCCTTTTGGAGCAAGGCGCTGCAGCCGGTGGCGATCCTGGCACTGGTGCTGGTGGCGGTGTCGTTCATCTTCGGTCCGTTGCGCAGTGTGACGGTCGGCCAGCGGCTGGTGGCCGGTATCGTGGTGGGGCTGGGCTTCAAGTTCAGCCAGGATATGCTCGGCCCGGCCAGCACCGTGTTCGGCTTTCATCCATTGCTGGCGATGCTGCTGCCGGTGGTGATTTGCGCATTGGCTGGCGTGATATTGCTGCGGCGGGCAGGTTAAGGCTTGGCTGGCAATTCGTTGGGAGTTAACAGTTGAAAGTTAGCATTGAACAGCCCGTAGGTTGGGATGAGGTTTGGCTCAAGCAGGCTTCGGAATGACGTCGCCCGCGGAGCGGGCTGCTACGAAGTACTTAAGTCTGTAGCAGCCCGCTCCGCGGGCGACGAGTTTTCGCTAATCCCCGGGCTGGGGGATTTACGTGATCAACGTTTAGCGGCTTTCTTATCGGCCTTGGGAAGCTGCACCACGCAGCTGCCGGACAGCCGGTCATGCCAGCTCAGCCGGTTGCGGTCGACAAACATCCACAGGTAGCCCAGCCCGAAACAGCCCAGCGACAGGCCGGCTGCCAGGAAGCGCACCAGCGCCTTGCTGTAGGTCAGGTGTTCGCCTTCGACGCTTTGCACCCGCAGGCGCCAGGCCAGCAAACCCAGGGTCTGGCCGGAGCGATTCCAGAAGTAGGCGAAAAACAGGTAGGTCAGGATGAAAAGGACCGACTGGAACAGTGGTCCGCCGACCGCTTCGCCCTGGTTCAGGGCCACTGCGATAGCGCCGATCACCATCCACAGCGCCACGGTCAGCATGCTGTCGTACAGCAGCGCGGCCAGGCGCTTGACCGGACTGGCCTGGCTTACCTGATCGAAACGTTCCGGGAAGGCGCGAGCCATCAAATATCCTCTTCCGATTGTCATTCAGAGCGACCATCCGGCCATTGAATCCGGACGCTGTGCTACGGGGGCTCAATAGTACCCGATGGAACGCCGGCATCAACTCTTAGCTGGGCGGGCAGGGGGGCAAGGGATGAAATTCGGGCGCGGGGGGGGTAACCAATACCCGAAGGGGGCGCTTCCGTCCCCTTTGGGTATTTTGGGTATTGTTGCCTGCAGGCCTGGTGAGCCTTACTGGTAGGGTGTGACGTACTTGGATTTGTACTCTTGCGCCAGTTCCTCGGCCTCCTGCAGTTGGCTACTGTTCAGCTTCATGGTCAGGCGGCGTTCGATTGCGCTGGCGGTTTCATTGCCCAGCACCGCGGCATTATGCATCCAGGCGTAGGCAATGACGTTGGTGTCGCGGCTGCTGTCGCCTCCGTGGTTGTTGGAGTACAGGGTGCCGAGGAAGAACATCGCATCGGTGTGGCCTTGGGCGGCGGCTTTCAGGTACCAGCGTTCAGCTTCGGCGAAGTCCTGAGTCACACCGGTGCCGAAGTTGTAGCAACGGCCGAGGTTGTGCTGGGCGGCGATCAGGTGCTGTTCGGCAGCCATCCGGTACCAGCGTAGCGCTTCTGCCGCATCGCGCTCGACACCGTAGCCGAACTCGTACATCTCACCCAGGCGGTTCTGAGCGCTGGCGTTGCCGGCTTCCGCATCCGGTCGAACCTGCTTCAGCTCGACTTGGTACTCTTTGTTTTTCAGTGCCCGCAGGCTGTTGACGCTGGCCAGATGACCCTGGGCTGCGCCCTGGTTGTACAGCTGCTTGGCGCGCTCGATATCTTTCTTCAGACCCCAGCCGTGCTCGTACATCTGGCCGACCATGTTCATCGCGTCCGGGTTGCCCTCTTTGGCGAGCGGCTGCAACTCGTCCAGCGCAGCGGCGTAATTGCCGGCTTCGAACGCGCGAGTGCCCTTGCCCAGTTCGCCAGCCGCCAGGGCTGAAGCTGCGTGGAGGCTGAAGATAAGCCCGGCGGTCGCCAAAACGATCTTTTTAGTCATTAATCTATTGCCCGTAATCTGGTTAGGATAGGGTGAGAAGGCTGGATTATACCGTGCAGATCTGGGGAAATAATGCACAGACATCAAAAAAATCTGCCGCCTCACTCTGAAACAGTCAGGTTGTTTAGTTGTTTCTAATATTATTACAAATCTTAACCTATACCCTCATTCAGGGTAAGGCTTCTCACCGGGTTTGACTTGAGGGTAGAATGAAAATCAAACGGAGGGCTGCCGTTTAAAACTAGAAAAATAATAACGCGTCAATGGAATTGGATGCCGTAAAATGGACTTTTCAGGCGAGTGCTTGACAGGGACCAAGTACGTGGATTCAAACGAAGGACGTCGTATCTGGACCAACTGACCAATGAACAATCTCTCAATCCGTTTCAAGCTGATATTGCTATCAGTCCTGCCGATTTTCGGCCTGTTTATCATCGTATCGACAGCGCTGAACCAGATGGGGAACATCAATGCGGGGGTAGACCGGATCTACAAGGATCGGGTGATACCGCTGGAAGATCTGAAGATTATCGCCGATGACTATGCGGTGTATGTGATCGATGCTGTCAATAAAGCCAACGCCGGACTGATGTCGGCCGGTGAGGCGCTGCAGGGAATCCAGGAAGCGCGCCGGGAGATCGCCGGCAAGTGGCAGGCCTACATGGCGACCGAACTGACCAAGCAGGAGGCCAAGCTGGCTGACGAAGCCGAGCGACTGTTCAGCGCCGCCAATCGTGCCATCGACGGTGTCGAGAGCGCACTGCAGCTGTTCGCGTCCAATGGTCAGAGTGCGGCCGGCCAACTGGATGCCTATGACGGTCCGTTGTACCGGGATATCGACCCGATCAGCGAAAAGATCGCCGAGCTGGTGAACCTGCAGCTGCGGGTCGCCGGTGAGGAGCGTAGCGCTATTCAGGCGGCCTATGAGAGCGAAATCCTGATTCTGGCGATCACCACGGTGGCGATCGTCGTCGGTTTGGCGCTGCTATCCTGGGGGGTATACCGTTCGGTACGCGGCCCGCTGGACCAGATGCAGGATACTATGGAGCGGATCGCCCGGGATTCCGATCTGACCCTCAGTGTCGAGGTGCAGGGCGACAACGAACTGGCCAGTATCTCGCGCAGCTTCAACCAGATGCTGGAGCAGATGCGCAACGTGATCGCTCAGATCGCCAATGCCACCACGGCACTGGCCGGTTCGGCCAGCGAGATGACCGAGGTCAGCATCCGGGCCAACGACAGCATCAATACCCAGCGCAGCGAGATCCAGCAGGTGGCGGCCGCGATGGAAGAGATGGTGGCGACGGCGCAGGACGTGGCGCGCAATGCCGAAATGGCCGACAGGGAAGCGCAGGGCACCAGCGAAGAGGCCCGCAAGGGTAATGTGATTGTCGGCGATGCGGTGACCGCTACCACCAACCTGGTGCAGGATGTGGAGAACGTCTCCGAACGGATCCGCACCCTGGAGTCCGACAGCGAGAGCATCGGTTCGGTGGTCGACGTGATCAAGGGGATCGCCGAACAGACCAACCTGCTGGCGCTGAACGCGGCGATCGAGGCGGCCCGCGCCGGCGAGCAGGGACGCGGCTTCGCGGTGGTGGCCGACGAGGTCCGTACCCTGGCGCAGCGCACCCAGAGCTCCACCCAGGAGATCCAGGAGGCGATCGAACGGCTGCAGGAGGGCACCCGTAACGCGGTGCTGGCGATGCAGGCCGGTCAGCAGCGGGCGGAAAGTGCCGGCGGCAAGGCGACTGAAGCGGGGCAGGCACTGGGGGTGATTGCCAAGGCGGTTAACGCCATTACCGATATGAACGCCCAGATCGCCAGCGCGTCCGAGGAGCAGACCAGCGTGTCGGAAGAGATCAACCGCTCGCTGACTGCGATCCACGAAGCGTCCGATGCCTCGGCGGATGGCGCCGAACACATGGCGCAATCCAGCGAGGAGCTGCAACGGCTATCTGCGGACTTGCAGGCGCTGGTCAGCAAATTCCGCGTCTGACACCTGGCGCCATACAGCGCTGCAGAAACAAAAAGCCCGGCTGGTTCGCCGGGCTTTTTCGTTTTGGGGTGGGGCTCAGTCCTGCCGGTGCGGACTCAGCAGTTCGATCATGTAGCCGTCCGGGTCCTTGACGAATGCCAGGACGGTGGTCGAGTGTTTCATCGGGCCCGCTTCGCGCACCACTTCACCGCCCTTGGCCTTGATCGCCTCGCAGGCCTGGTAGACATCGTCCACCTCGATGGCGATATGGCCGTAGGCGTTGCCCAGGTCATACTGGTCGGTGTCCCAGTTGTGGGTCAGTTCCAGCGCGGTGTGCTCGCTCTCTTTGCCATAACCGAGGAAGGCCAGCGTAAAGCGACCGTCCGGATAATCTTTACTGCGCAGCAATTCCATGCCCAGAATGTCAGTATAGAAAGCGATCGATCTCTGCAGATCAGTGACCCGCAGCATGGTGTGCAGAATTCGCATCAGTGTAACCTCGTTCAGCAAACTGGTCGGGTGGGCCGGTGTAGCCTGTCGGATATCGGTCCCGGGCGCTCGCAGAGCCGGTGCCGGGGTACTGCGATGATCGCGGCCGACGGATATTAGCCCGGCGCGGCATGATACCCGAATAGATAGGGAAGGATTCGAGATGTTTCAAGATATGAGTAAGAAATTGAATGAGTCGATGGAACCGTTCAAGGACCTGATCAATATCCAGACCCGGATGCTCGAGGAGCTGACCCGGCAGCAGATGGAGTGCACCAAGTCCTGCATCGACGCCACCATTCAGCAGACCCGCGAGCTGCAGAAGTGCAAAAATTCGAATGATCTGTTGGAATTGCAGCGCGCCTATGCCCATGAGCTTGAAGAAACCTTGCGTGCCGCCGGCGAGAACAATCTCAAGGTATTGGCCGACGCGCGTCAGGAGATCGAACAACTGACTCAGGACTCGTTCGACGCCTTCGCCAAGCGCTGATTGGCGGGCTAAACGGTGGCCGATCGGGTAGGATAGCGGCTGCTGTTTATTGTTAGTGTTTTTTGCCAGCTAATAGCTAAGGAACCCCAGCGGCTATGAGTACCACGATCGGCCTGTTTTATGCCTCCACCACGGGCAATACCGAAGATGTCGCCACGTTGATTGCCGAGAAGATCGGTCATGACCGGCTGGCGCTGCATGACATCGCCGCCGAAGGGCTGGCGGCGATCGATCAGTACCAGTGGCTGATCATGGGGATTCCCACCTGGGATTTCGGCGAGCTGCAGGAGGACTGGGCGGAACTCTGGCCGGAGCTGGAGCAGATCGACTTCAGTGGTCGCACTTGTGCCCTGTTCGGACTGGGCGACCAGCTCGGTTACGGCGAGTGGTTCCTCGATGCGATGGGGCTGCTGCACGATCTGCTGGCAGAGCGCGGTGCCCGGCTGATCGGCTACTGGCCGGTAGAGGGGTACAACTTCGAAGCGTCCAAGGCATTGACCGACGACCGGCAGCAGTTCGTCGGGCTGGCGATCGACGAGGATGGCCAGCATGCCGAAACGGGGCCGCGGGTGGCCCGCTGGGCCGAGCAGGTGTTGGCTGAATTCGAAAGCGCCGACGCTTGATCCACACTGCCGGCTTTGATTACGGATACCTGTTGTCGGAGTTGCTCGGTCAAGTGCCATTCAAAAACAGGTGGGCTACGATCCCGGCTATATAGCCCAGCGCGATCGCCCAACTCCAGCGTAGATGGATCAGGAAGGTATAACTGCCGCGGGCCTGGCCCATCAAGGCTATACCCGCGGCCGAGCCGATCGACAGCAACGAGCCGCCCACGCCGGCGGTCAGGGTCACCAGCAGCCACTGGTTGAGATTCATCTGCGGTTCCATACTGAGCACTGCGAACATCACCGGGATGTTGTCCACCACGGCGGACAGTACGCCGATCAGGATATTGGCCCAGGTCGGCCCCAGGTCGCCGTACAGCCAGCCGGACACATGACCCAGGTAGCCCAGCGCCGACAGCCCGCCGACACAGAGCACCACCCCGTAGAAGAACATCAGCGTGTCCCAGGAGGAGCGCTCCACCACCCGGAAGATGTTGAACTGGCGGATAATATCCACTTCATCCTCATCCGGGCTCAGCTGGGAAATGGGATGGCGGCCGTTGGGGTGGGCCGACAGCTGCCCCTGCTGCCAGTGTAGCGGTGCGAACCGCTCCAGATAGAGGCTGTACACCTTCAGCACCCCGAGTCCGGTCATCATGCCCAGCACCGGTGGCATATGCAGCCAGTTGTGCACCGACACCGCCAGCGCAATGGTGGCCAGGAACAGAACGATTATGCCGATGGCACCGGGCTTCAGCTGTTCGGGCTTGCTCTGGCCGCCCGGCGGGCCCTCCTTCAGGGCGATCGACATCAGCAGCGCCGGTACCAGCCAGGTCACCAGCGCCGGTAGAAACAAGCGCAGGAACTCGGCAAAGCTGACCAGCCCCTGCTGCCAGACCATCAGCGTGGTGATATCGCCGAACGGGCTGAAGGCGCCGCCGGCATTGGCGGCCACCACCACGTTGATGCAGCCGACACCGACGAAGCGGTGGTTGTGGCCGCCTACCGCGATCAGCACCGCGCCCATCAGCAGCGCGGTGGACAGGTTGTCGGCCACCGGCGACAGCAGGAACGACAGCAGGCCGGTCAGCCAGAAGATCGATTTCAGGCTCAGCTGGCGGGCGATCAGCCATTCGCGCAGGCAGGCGAACACCCGGCGCTCCTCCAGCGTGGTGATAAAGGTCATCGCCGCCAGCAGGAACAGGAACAGTTCGGCATATTCGAGAATGTTGGTGCGAACCGCTTCGCCGGCGGTGACGGTGTCGCCCTGGCTGGCATAGGCCAGTCCGACCAGCACCCAGATGAAGCCGGCCGCCACCACCACCGGTTTCGATTTGCGCAGCCGGAAGAACTCCTCGCTCACCACCAGCAAGTAGGCGAGGACAAAGATCAACAGTGCGGCGATACCGTAACTGCTGGTGGTGAAATCCTGCCAGGGCAGTTCGCTGTCGGCGTTGCCGGCGATGGCCGGTAGCCCGAAGGCCAGTAGCGTAAACGTGGCGAATAGCGGGGCGATCCATCTGCGCATATCTGGGCTAATCTCATAAGCGGCGGTTCAACACGGGCGTCCTGCCGATTTGGCCGCCGCTGTGGGGCAGCCCGGCCCGGCGCGTTCGTCTGAAGTTTAGGGCAGCGATGCGAGCCTGCGCCAGTGATGCGGCTGAAAGCACGTTGCGGAGCTGCGTCGATGATTTAAACAGCAAGCGGCTTCGGGTAGACTATGCTCCTTTTTTCCAACCAGCGAGTTTGTGATCGACACGATGGAAATCAACCCGATTATCAACAGCCTCAATGATATCAAAGAGCGCACTGATGCCCTGCGCGGCTACCTCGACTACGACGGCAAGAAAGACCGTCTGGAGGAGGTGACCCGCGAACTGGAAGATCCGGCTGTCTGGAACAATCCGGAGAACGCCCAGGCGTTGGGGAAAGAGCGCTCCACGCTGGAGGCGGTGGTAACCACCATCGACGATCTGAGCAGCGGCGTCGAGGACGCCCGTGACCTGCTGGATATGGCCGTGGAGGAGGATGACGCCGATACCGTGGCCGAGGTCGAGCAGGAGGTCGAAGCGCTGCTGGCCAGGCTGGAGACGCTGGAGTTCCGCCGTATGTTCGCCGGCGAAGCCGACGCCAACAATGCCTTCCTCGATATCCAGGCCGGTTCCGGCGGCACCGAGGCCCAGGATTGGGCCAACATGATGCTGCGTATGTACCTGCGCTGGGGCGAGAACAAGGGCTTCAAGACCGAACTGATTGAAGTCTCCGAAGGTGAAGTGGCCGGTATCAAATCCGCCACCATCCGTTTCGAGGGCGAGTACGCGTTCGGCTGGCTGCGCACCGAGACCGGCGTGCACCGGCTGGTGCGCAAGTCGCCGTTCGATTCCGGCGGTCGCCGTCACACCTCCTTCTCATCGGTATTCGTGTCGCCCGAGATCGATGACAACGTCGAGATCGATATCAACCCGGCCGACCTGCGCGTCGATGTCTACCGCGCGTCCGGTGCCGGCGGTCAGCACGTTAACCGGACCGAGTCCGCGGTCCGTATCACCCACGAGCCGAGCGGCATCGTGGTACAGAGCCAGAGTCAGCGCTCCCAGCACCAGAACAAAGACACCTGTATGAAGCAGCTGCGCGCCAAGCTGTACGAGATGGAGATGCTCAAGCGCACCGAAGCGGCCCAGGAACTGGAAGACAACAAGGCCGATATCGGCTGGGGCAGCCAGATCCGCTCCTACGTACTGGACGACCAGCGTATCAAGGACCTGCGCACCAACGTGCAGACCTCCAACTGTGACAAGGTGCTGGACGGCGATCTGGACATGTTTATTGAAGCCAGCCTGAAAGCTGGCCTGTAAGTCTGAGCTAAGAGTTTACTGAAAGGTTTCCCCCCAAGATGTCTGACAACACGCAGCAGCAAGATGAAAACCGCCTGATCGCCGAGCGCCGCGACAAGCTGGCCGCGATGCGCGAGCAGGGCAACGCTTTCCCGAACCGGTTCCGCCGCGACAGCTACGCGCAGGACCTGCAGGACAGCCACGGCGACAAGAGCAAAGAGGAGCTGGCCGAGGCCGGCATCAAGGTCAGCGTTGCCGGCCGGGTGATGTTGAACCGTGGCGCCTTCATGGTGCTGCAGGATATGAGCGGCCGCATCCAGTTGTACGTCAACAAGGAGGCGCGCGCCTTCGCCAAGGGTGTCGACCTGGGCGACATCATCGGCGTCACCGGCGAGCTGCACAAATCCGGCAAGGGCGACCTCTATGTCGACATGGCCGAGTACCAGCTGCTGACCAAGAACCTGCGCCCGCTGCCGGACAAGCACAAGGGGCTGCAGGACACCGAGATGCGCTACCGCCAGCGTTATGTCGACCTGATCACCAACGAGCAGTCGCGCACGGTGTTCGAGATGCGCTCGAAGATCGTCTCCGGCATCCGCAATTACCTGACCGAGCGCCGCTTCATCGAGGCGGAGACACCGATGCTGCAGGTGATTCCGGGTGGCGCCAGCGCGCGGCCGTTCATCACCCACCACAATGCGCTGGATCGTGACATGTATCTGCGTATTGCGCCGGAACTGTACCTGAAACGGCTGGTGGTCGGTGGCTTCGAGCGGGTGTTCGAGATCAACCGTAACTTCCGCAACGAAGGTCTGTCGACCCGCCACAACCCGGAATTCACCATGCTGGAGTTCTACCAGGCGTACGCGGACTACCATGACCTGATGGACCTTACCGAGGACATGCTGCGCACTGTCGCGCAGGATGTGCTGGGCACCACCACCATCGTCAACACTGCCCGTGACGAAAACGGCGAAGTGCTGGACCGTTGGGAGTACGACCTGGCCAAGCCGTTCCAGCGGATGAGCGTGTTCGATTCCATCCTGCACTATAACCCGGATATCACCGCCGAGGCGCTGGCTGACGAAAACGCCGCCCGCCAGATCGCCGAGCGACTGGATATCGACGTCAAGGACAGCTGGGGGTTGGGCAAACTGCAGATCGAGATCTTCGAGAAGACCGTCGAGCACCGTCTGGACCAGCCGACCTTCATCACCGAGTACCCGACTGAAGTCTCGCCGCTGGCGCGCCGTAGCGATGACAACCCGTTTGTTACCGACCGCTTCGAGTTCTTCGTCGGTGGCCGCGAACTGGCCAACGGCTTCTCGGAGTTGAACGACTCCGAAGACCAGGCCGAGCGGTTCCGCCAGCAGGTGGCCGAGAAGGATGCCGGCGACGATGAAGCGATGCACTACGACGCCGACTACATCAACGCGCTGGAATACGGTCTGCCGCCGACCGCCGGCGAGGGGATCGGTATCGACCGCCTGGTGATGCTGTTCACCGATTCACCGTCGATCCGCGACGTGATTCTGTTCCCGGCGATGCGCCCGCGCTCTGTTTGATAGCAATCCGCTTCGGATTGAAAAAGCCGCGTCCTTCGACGCGGCTTTTTTGTGGCTGTATTTTTGGGTTTTTAAGTATCGGTGGCTACGGTTGCCCGCGGTACCCAGCAGCCTAGAAGTGGCCTGGCGGGCCGTAGGAGAAGTGGCCTGGCGGGCCGTAGGAAATGGGATGGACCCACCCTCCCTCTCAGCGCGCCTACGCTGAGAAGGTCACCCAAACCGAAAGAGAGGGGTCCATCTCATGCAAGTTAAGACACTGGCTATCGATCTTGGCAAATCC
>NZ_JAILYN010000008.1 GCF_019795155.1 Marinobacterium arenosum
AAACGCGAGAGATGGCATCCACTGCCTGACTGAAATGCATAAAAAAATCCGGAACCCTTAACATGGATTCCGGATTTTCTCTTGCCTGATCAGCAAGTTAAAGAGCTTAACTGATCGGCATTAGCCGGTTGGCTGCGTTTTTATATCTGCGTTTTTAACTACCTGGGCGGTGTTTGCTCAACCCTGGGCATCCAGTGACTGACCGTTGACCCCCTGGCTGTCCGGCCCCATCAGATACAGGTACAGCGGCATGATCTGGCTCGGCGTCGGGTTGTTGGTCGGCGGCTCGCCCGGATAGGCGGTGGTGCGCATGTTGGTGCGGGTGGCGCCCGGGTTGATGCAGTTGACGCGGATCTTGCAGACGTTTTCCACTTCGTCGGCCAGTACCTGCATCATCCCCTCGGTGGCGAACTTGGAGACGCTGTAGGCGCCCCAGTAGGCACGTCCCTGGCGGCCGACGCCGGAAGAGCTGAAGATGATCGAGGCGTCCTCGGATTGCTTCAGCAGCGGCAGCAGCGCCTGGGTCAGCATGAAGGTGCCGTTGACGTTGACCTGCATCACCTGCTGCCAGACCGTCGGGTCGTAGCTGTCGATCGGGGTGCGCAGGCCGAGGATACCGGCGTTGTTCAGCAGGCCGTCCAGGCGGCCGAACTCCTGCTCCAGAGTGGCGGCCAGCTCCTGGTACTCGTGTTCGCTGGCGCCTTCCAGGTTCATCGGCACGATGGCCGGCTGCGGGTGGCAGGCCCGTTCGATCTCGTCGTAGACCTGTTCCAGCTTTTCCAGCGTGCGGCCCAGCAGGATCACCGTGGCGCCGTGCGCGGCGTACGCTTTGGCGGCGGCCCGGCCGATGCCGTCACCGGCGCCCGTTACCATGATGACGCGGTCCTTCAGCAGGTCTTCAGGGGCTTGGTAGCTGTACATAAGGCGGCATCCTATCGGTCGTCGAATGAATAGAGTGATTGTAGCAGCGGCAGCAGTTGGTCCGCCCGCTGGATGCAGTGGTCGGCCTGCCAGAGTTCGATGTTGTCGTCGCTGTCGATGTAGCCGTAGCCGGCGGCCACGGTGCGCATACCGGCGCGGCGGCCTGCTTCGATGTCGCGGATATGGTCGCCGACGTAGACGCAATGCTGCGGCTGGCGGTCGATCTGGCGACAGGCGGTGAACAGCGATTCCGGGTGCGGTTTGCGCTGGTTGACGTGCTCCGGGCAGATCAGCGTGGCGCTACGCTCGGCCAGGTTCAGCCCCCGCAGCATCGGTTCGGCATAGAGGGCCGGCTTGTTGGTGACGATCCCCCAGGGGATGGCGTGCTGCTCCAGCCGGTCCAGCAAGGATTCCAGGCCGGGGAACAGGGCGCTGTCTACCGCCAGGTGTTGTTGATACAGCCGCAGCATCCGTTGCAGCAGATCGCTGAAGTCGGGGTGGTCGATATCGATCTCGAAGGCGGCGCAGACCATCGCCCGGGCGCCGTTGGAGACCTGGCTGCGCAGGAACGGGAACTCGACCGGCGGTCGGCCCTCCTCTTCCAGCAGTCGGTTGATCACCCAGTGAAAGTCGGGTGCGGTGTCGATCAGGGTGCCGTCCAGGTCGAACAGCACCGCTTCAAGTGTCGGCTGCATCCGCTTATTCCGGCTTCTGGCTGGCGATCATGTAGTTGACGTCCAGGTCGCGCGGATTGAGTCGGTAGCTCTTGGTCAGCGGGTTGTACACCAGGCCGGTCAGCTCGGTCGATTGCAGGCCGGCCTGGCGGATCCAGCCGCCCAGTTCCGATGGGCGGATGAATTTCTTGAAGTCGTGGGTGCCCTTGGGGACCAGTTTGAGCAGCTGCTCGGCGCCGACGATGGCGAACAGGTAGCTTTTCGGGTTGCGGTTCAGCGTCGAGAAGAACAGCTTGCCGCCCGGTTTGGCCAATTTGGCGCAGGCCTGCACGATCGAGGCCGGGTCCGGCACGTGCTCCAGCATCTCCATGCAGGTCACCACGTCGAAGCTGCCGGGCAGCTCCTCGGCCAACTGCTCGACGGTGATCCGTCGGTAGTCGACCTTCACGCCGCTCTCCAGACCGTGCAGCTTGGCGACCTTCAGCGGCGCCTCGCCCATGTCGATGCCGGTTACCTCGGCGCCGCGCTGGGCCATCGACTCGGACAGGATGCCGCCGCCGCAGCCGACGTCGAGCACCTTCTTGCCGGCCAGGTGGGCGATCCGATCGATGAAGCCGACCCGCAACGGGTTGATATCGTGCAGCGGCTTGAACTCGCTGTTGCGGTCCCACCACTTGGTGGCCAGCTCTTCAAACTTGGCAATTTCACTGGGGTCGATATTCAGGCTGTGCTGGTCGGTCATGGCTCTGTCGTCATCCACTGTTAGATGGGGCGCCATTCTAACACCGGCACCGGGGTGAAGACAGTCGCCACTGCCCGGCCGGGTTGGCCTAAGGCGTTCTTTTCGCAGGGTTCTTGTTTGCAGATTGTGGTATACTCCGGCGGTTATGAAATCGGCACCATAACTGTGCCTGGACCTTGAACCTAGGATAGCCAATACGAATGGGTGATCTAGCCAAAGAGATTCTGCCGGTCAATATCGAGGACGAACTGAAGCAGTCCTACCTCGACTACGCGATGAGCGTCATCGTCGGGCGAGCCCTGCCGGACGTCCGCGATGGCCTGAAACCGGTGCATCGTCGTGTCCTGTTTGCGATGCATGAACTGGGCAACGATTGGAACAAACCCTATAAGAAGTCCGCCCGTGTGGTCGGTGACGTGATCGGTAAATACCATCCGCACGGCGACAGCGCGGTATACGACACCATCGTGCGGATGGCGCAGGATTTCTCGATGCGCTACACGCTGGTCGATGGCCAGGGCAACTTCGGCTCCATCGATGGCGACTCGGCCGCGGCCATGCGTTACACCGAGATCCGCATGGACAAGATCTCACACGAGATGCTGGCCGACCTGGACAAGGAAACGGTCGATTTCGTCGACAACTACGACGGCACCGAGCAGATTCCCGATGTGCTGCCGACCCGGGTGCCGAACCTGCTGGTCAACGGCTCCGCCGGTATCGCGGTGGGCATGGCGACCAATATTCCGCCGCACAACCTGTCCGAAGTGGTCAAAGGCTGTATCGCGCTGATCGACGATCCGAGCCTGGATTGCGACCAGTTGATGGAGTACATCCCGGGGCCCGACTTCCCGACCGGCGGCATCATCAACGGCCGGGCCGGTATTCTGCAGGCCTACCGCACAGGTCGTGGCCGCATCTACGTGCGTGCCAAGTACCATATCGAAGAGGACAAGAACGGCAAGGCCACCCTGGTGGTCACCGAGATCCCCTACCAGTTGAACAAGGCCCGCTTGATCGAGAAGATCGCCGAGCTGGTGAAAGAGAAGAAGCTGGAAGGGATCACCAACCTGCGCGACGAGTCCGACAAGGACGGTATGCGGATCGCCATCGAATTGCGTCGTGGCGAAGTGCCCGAAGTGATCATGAACAACCTCTATTCGCAGACGCAGATGGAGAGCGTGTTCGGCATCAACGTGGTGGCACTGGTCGACGGCCAGCCGCGTACCCTGGACCTCAAGTCGCTGCTGGAAGCCTTCGTCCGCCACCGCCGCGAAGTGGTCACCCGCCGTACCGTCTACGAGCTGCGCAAGGCGCGCGAACGCGGCCACATCCTGGAAGGTCTGACCGTGGCGCTGGCCAATATCGATCCGGTGATCGAGACCATCAAGAGCTCGCCGACCCCGGCCGAAGCCAAGGAACGCCTGCTGGCGACGCCGTGGCAGCCGGGCAGCGTGGTCGACATGCTGGAACGGGCCGGTGAAGACGCCTGCCGGCCGGATGACCTGGGCGAGGAGTTCGGCCTGCGCGACGGCATGTACCACCTGTCGCCGGCCCAGGCCCAGGCGATACTGGACCTGCGTCTGCACCGCCTGACCGGTCTCGAGCACGAGAAGCTGATCAACGAATACCGCGAGCTGCTGGAGAAGATCGCCGAGCTGCTGAAGATCCTGGGTTCCCACGAGCGGTTGATGGAAGTGATCCGCGAGGAGCTGGAGCTGATCCTGGAAACCTACGGTGACGAGCGCCGTACCGAGATCGTCGCCAGCCGCCAGGACCTGACCGTGGCGGACCTGATCACCGAAGAGGATATGGTGGTCACCATCTCCCACTCCGGTTACGCCAAGACCCAGCCGCTGTCCGATTACCAGGCCCAGCGCCGCGGCGGTAAGGGCAAGGCGGCGGCGGCGGTGAAGGACGAGGACTTCGTCGAACACCTGCTGATCGCCAACACCCACGACACCATCCTGCTGTTCAGCAACCGCGGCAAGGTGTACTGGCTGAAGGTCTACGAGATTCCGCCAGCCAGCCGCACCGCGCGTGGCCGGCCGATCGTCAACATTCTGCCGCTGGATGAAGAGGAACGGATCACCACCATCCTGCCGGTCAACGAATACAGCGAAGACCGCTTCATCTTCATGGCGACCGCCAACGGCACCGTCAAGAAGACCCCGCTGAGCGCCTTCTCGCGGCCGCGCACCAGCGGTCTGATCGCGCTGGGCCTGGATGAGGGCGACACCCTGATCGGCGCGGCGATCACCGGCGGCGAGGATCACATCATGCTGATCACCTCGGCCGGTAAGGCGATGCGCTTCGAAGAGGAACAGGTGCGGGCGATGGGCCGTACCGCCCGTGGCGTACGCGGTATCCGCATGGATGAAGGCGTCAGCGTGATCTCGCTGATCATCCCGCAGCAGAACGGCACCGTGCTGACCGCCTCCGAGCGGGGCTACGGCAAGCGCACCGCGGTCGACGACTTCCCGTGCAAGGGGCGCGGTGGCCTGGGCGTTATCGCCCAGCAGTGCACCGAGCGGAACGGCCAACTGGCCGGTGCGGTGCAGGTGTTCGACGGCGACGACGTGATGCTGATCAGCGATCGCGGCACCCTGGTGCGTACCCGTATCGAGGAGATCTCGGTACTGGGCCGTAACACCCAGGGGGTGATGTTGATCCGGGTGGCCGAAGAGGAGAACCTGGTCGGCCTGGCACGCATCGAGGAACCTGACGAGGTTGACGACGAGGTGGCGCAGGGCGCTGAGGCGGCGTTGCAGGACGGCCAGGGTGCCGATGCAGAACCGATCGGCGATCAGGCGGATGATCGCTCCGAATAATTATTTCAATGCGGCCCTGGCGGCCGCATTTTTATCTGTAGCCAAGGGGTTGTAGATCAAGCTCATGACACGTAAGTACAATTTCAGCGCCGGTCCGGCCGGTTTGCCGGATGAAGTGCTGCTGCAGGCGCAGCAGGAATTGCTCGATTGGCAGGGTAAGGGGCTCTCCATCATGGAGATGAGCCATCGCAGCGATGAGTTCGTGGCGGTTGCCGAGCAGGCCGAACAGGACCTGCGCGAGCTGATGGCGGTGCCCGACAACTACCGGGTACTGTTCCTGCAGGGCGGCGCCACCGGCCAGTTCGCGATGATTCCGCTGAACCTGCTGGGCGAAAACGGCAAGGCCGATTACATCAACACCGGTGTCTGGTCGAGCAAGGCGATCAAGGAAGCCCGCCTGTACGGCGATATCCACGTGGCCGGCTCCACCGAGGCCGACAACTTCTCGTCGGTGCCGGCCCAGGCCGAACTGGCGCTGCGCAGCGATGCGGCCTACCTGCACTACACCCCGAACGAAACCATCGGCGGTGTGGCGTACGACTACATCCCGGACAGCGGCGAGGTACCGCTGGTGGCCGACTACTCCTCCAGCATCCTGTCTGAACCGCTCGATGTCAGCCGCTTCGGGCTGATCTATGCCGGCGCCCAGAAGAATATCGGTCCGGCCGGGCTGACCGTGGTGATCATCCGCGAAGATCTGCTGGGCAACGCCCGACCGGGCACGCCGACCATGCTGGATTACCAGCCGCACGCCAAGGCCGGTTCGATGCTGAACACCCCGCCGACCTTCGGCTGGTACCTGGCCGGCCTGGTATTCCAGTGGCTCAAGCGCCAGGGCGGCGTTACGGCGATGGCCGAGTGTAACCGTCGCAAGGCCGGTAAGCTGTACGACTTTGTCGACCGCAGCGCTTTCTACGCCAACCCGGTGGCCGTTGCCAACCGCTCACTGATGAACGTGCCGTTTACCCTGGCGGACGACAAGCTCGACGCATTGTTCCTGCAACAGTCCGAAGCGGCCGGGCTGCTGAACCTGCAGGGCCACCGTTCGGTCGGCGGCATGCGTGCCAGCCTGTACAACGCGGTACCGGAAGCCGCCGTCGACGCGCTGATCGACTTCATGGCCGAGTTCGAACGTACCCAGGGCTGATCCGGAGGTTGCGATGAGTGATCAGGAAAAGGAGCTGGGCGTACTGCGTCAGCAGATCGACCGCATCGACAAGCAGATCCACGAACTGCTGAACGAACGTGCCCGCTGTGCCCAGCAGGTGGCCGATGTGAAACTGAAGCACCAGGGCCAGCGCGAGGCGGTGTTCTACCGGCCGGAGCGCGAGGCCCAGGTGCTGCGTGCGGTGATGGCGCGCAACCCCGGCCCGTTGGCCGACAAAGAGGTGGCGCGTCTGTTCCGCGAGATCATGTCGGTCTGTCTGGCGCTGGAGGAGCCGATGCGGGTCGCTTTCCTGGGGCCGGAGGGTACCTTCACCCAGCAGGCGGCGCTGAAGCACTTCGGTCACTCGGTACTGTCGGTGCCGCTGGCTTCGCTGGACCAGGTGTTCCGCGAAGTCTCCTCCGGCACCGCGCACTACGGCGTGGTGCCGATCGAGAATTCCACCGAGGGGGTGGTCAGCCATACCCTGGACCTGTTCAAGCAGTACAGCCTGCGGATCTGCGGCGAGGTCGAGCTGCCGGTGCACCAGCACCTGATGCGCAAGGCGGACGACGACGGCGAGATCAAGCGGATCTATGCCCATCAGCAGTCGTTCACTCAGTGCCGCAGCTGGCTGGATGCCCACTATCCGTCGGTCGAACGGGTCGAGGTGATCTCCAATGCCGAGGCGGCCCGACGGGTCGCTGACGAGGGCGCCGGCACGGCCGCGTTGGCCAGCGATATGGCGGCCGAGCTCTATGAGTTGGCGGTGGTGGTGCGCAACGTCGAAGACCAGCCGGACAATGTCACCCGCTTCCTGATCATTGCCGATCAGGAGGTCGGCCCGAGCGGCCAGGACAAGACCTCGATTCTGGTGCAGGCGCACCATGAGCCGGGTGCGCTCTATCAGTTGCTGGAACCGTTCTACCGTCACGGCATCAGCCTGACCCGGATCGAGACCCGGCCGGCCAGCGTCGGTTACCTGTTCTATATCGATTTCGAAGGGCACTACAGCGACGATGCGGTCGATGAAGTGCTCAGCGAACTGGAAGCCGAAAGCGTCGAGTTGAAGCTGCTCGGCTCCTATCCACGCTGCGTACTCTAGTCGCGACGGGCGCGTGCGGACGGGACATCAAAGGCGGGCCGGCCTGACGGTCGGCTTGCCAGGTTTACCGGTGTCAGTGATGCCGGACTGAAGGTATTGAACCTGTGAATGCAGCAGTAAATGAAGTTCTGATCATCGGCCTGGGGCTGATCGGCGGCTCGCTGGGCAAGGCGTTGCGCCGCAGCGGCTTCTGTCGCAAGGTGGTCGGCTATGATCGCAATGCGATGGAATTGGCCGCCGGGGTCAGTCTTGGTGTGATCGATGAAGCCGCGTTGGCGCTACCCGACGCGGTGGCCAGCGCCGATATTGTGGTGCTGGCGGTGCCGGTCAAGGCGATGGAGCGGGTGCTGACCGATATCGCGCCATTCCTGCGGGCCGACACCCTGCTGACCGATGTCGGCAGCACCAAGAGCAATCTGGTCGAGGCGGCCGGCCGTATCCTCGGCGAGCTGCCGCCGACCTTCGTGCCGGGTCACCCGATTGCCGGCTCGGAGAAGAGCGGGGTGGCCGCCGCTGATGCCGAGCTGTTCCGGCGTCATAAGGTAATCCTGACCCCGCTGCCGAACAGCAGCCCCGAGGCGGTGCGCCAGGTCGCCCGGATGTGGCTGGTGACCGGTGCCGAGGTGTTGCAGATGGAGGTCCGCCGACACGATGAAGTATTGGCGGCGACCAGTCATCTGCCGCATCTGCTGGCGTTTTCGCTGGTCGATACCCTGGCGCAGGAGGAGGACAGTACCGAGATCTTCCGCTATGCCGCCGGCGGCTTCCGCGATTTCACCCGTATCGCTGCCAGCGATCCGGTGATGTGGCGCGATATCGGTCTGGCCAACAAGCAGGCGGTGCTGAAGCAGATCGACCGTTTTACTGCCGGTGTGGCGCGGCTGCGGGCCGCCATCGAGCAGGGTGACGGCGAAACCATGACCGGTATCTTTACCCGGGCTCAGTCGGCCCGGCAGCACTTTTCCCGAATTCTAACTTCTACGGCGTACTCTCAAGCAATGACAACAAGAAACGTAACCTTTCATGTTCAGCCGGGCGGCACGGTTAATGGAACCATTCGCGTGCCGGGCGACAAGTCTATCTCTCACCGTTCCATCATGCTCGGCTCGCTGGCCGACGGTATCACCGAGGTCAGCGGTTTCCTGGAGGGCGAGGACAGCCTGGCGACGCTGCAGGCGTTCCGTGATATGGGGGTGGTGATCGAAGGCCCCTACCAGGGCGAAGTGAAGATCTACGGGGTGGGACTGCATGGCCTGCAGGCCGCACCGGGGCCGCTGTATGTCGGCAACTCCGGCACCTCGATGCGGCTGTTGACCGGTCTGCTGGCGGCACAGCCGTTTGATAGCGAACTGACCGGCGATGCGTCGTTGACCAAGCGGCCGATGGAGCGGGTCGCCAAGCCGCTGCGCCAGATGGGCGCGCAGATCGAAACCGCCGAGGGCGGTCGGCCGCCGCTGAAGATCAAGGGAGGCCAGTCGCTGACCGGCATCCACTACGACATGCCGATGGCCAGCGCCCAGGTTAAATCCTGCCTGATGCTGGCCGGCCTGTACGCCGAGGGCCAGACCTCGGTGACCGAGCCGGCGCCGACCCGCGACCACTCCGAGCGGATGCTGCGCGGCTTCGGCTACCCGGTTGAACAGGATGGTAACAAAGTGACGGTAGAATCCGGCCACCGTCTGCAGTCCTGTCAGATCGACGTGCCGTCCGATATCTCGTCGGCCACCTTCTTCATGGTGGCGGCGGCGATCTGCCCGGGCTCCGATATCACCCTGCAGCATGTCGGTATCAACCCGACCCGCATCGGCGTGATCAACATCCTGCGGCTGATGGGCGCCGATCTCGAGCTGCTCGACGAGCGCGAGGTGGGCGGTGAGCCGGTGGCGGATATCCGGGTGCGTTACGCGCCGCTGAAAGGTATCCAGGTACCGGAGGACCAGGTGCCGCTGGCGATCGACGAGTTCCCGGCGCTGTTCGTGGCGGCGGCCTGCGCCGAAGGCGAAACGGTGGTGACCGGCGCCGAGGAGCTGCGCGTCAAGGAGAGCGACCGCATCCAGGCGATGGTCGATGGCCTGCAGACCTTGGGTGTCGATATCCAGGGCACCCCGGACGGCGCGATCATTCGCGGTGCCGGCAAGCTGGGTGGCGGGGTGATCGAAAGCCACGACGACCATCGGATTGCGATGGCGTTCACCGTGGCGGCCCTGCGCGCCGACGGTGAGATCAAAGTTAATGAATGTGCCAATGTTGCCACCTCGTTCCCGGGCTTTGTCGAACTGGCCCAGCAGGTTGGTATCAAGGTAACGAAGGAGGAGGGCTGATGTCCTTGGCTACCGGAACGGTACCGGTTATTACGGTTGACGGTCCCAGCGGGTCCGGCAAGGGAACGCTGTGCAAGCTGCTGGCGGAGTCTTTGAATTGGGATCTGCTGGACAGCGGTGCGCTGTACCGGCTGGTGGCGCTGGCCGCCCAGCATCATGGCGTCAAGGCCGATGACGTGCCGGCGCTGCAGGTACTGGCTGCCCACCTGGATGTGCAGTTCGTGGCCGAAAAGGACCAGGAGCTGCGCATCATCCTGGAGGGTGAGGATGTTACCGACGCGATCCGCACCGAACAGGTGGGGGCGATCGCCTCCCAGGTGGCGGCGATCGGCGAGGTGCGCGAGGCGCTGTTGGAGCGCCAGCGGGCGTTCGCCGACGAGCCCGGCCTGATCGCCGACGGGCGTGATATGGGCACCGTGGTTTTCCCCGATGCGGAGCTCAAGATCTACCTCGACGCGAGTCCCGAGGAGCGCGCCAAGCGCCGCTATAACCAGTTGATTAACAAGGGGGTGGGTGCTAGTCTTCAGGCTATATTAGAGGACATAAAAGCCCGCGATTCGCGTGACATGAACCGCGCCGTAGCGCCGCTAAAGCCAGCACCGGATGCCGTCATCCTCGATAGTACGCAGTTGTCGATCGACGAAGTTTTAGCGGCCGTGCTAGAACATGCCAGACACAAAGGTCTGCGCTGATGTGAGCAGCTGAATAAGCGAGGATGGTACTGACCATGAGCGAGAGTTTTGCCGATCTCTTCGAAGAGAGTCTGAAAGACCTGGAGATGGCGCCCGGCGCCATCGTAACCGGCACCGTGATGGCGATCGAAAACGACTTCGTCATCGTCAACGCCGGTCTCAAGTCTGAGGGTATCATCGCTCGTGGTCAGTTCGAGGACGCCGATGGCGAACTGACTGTCGCCGTCGGCGACGAAGTCCGGGTGGCACTGGAGGCGGTCGAAGATGGCTTCGGCGCTACCCAACTGTCACGCGAGAAGGCCAAGCGGGCCGAAGCCTGGGCCGAGCTGGAGAAAGCCTTTGCCGCCGACGAAGTGGTCAAGGGCGCGATCATCGGCAAGGTGCGCGGCGGTTTCACCGTCAACGTCAACAACATCCACGCCTTCCTGCCCGGCTCGCTGGTCGATATCCGGCCGGTGCGCGACACCTCCCACCTGGAGCAGCGCGAGCTGGAGTTCAAGCTGGTCAAGCTGGACGCCAAGCGCAACAACATCGTGGTTTCCCGCCGGGCGGTACTGGAAGCGGCCTTCTCCGAAGAACGCGCCAAGCTGCTGGAAAGCCTGGAAGAGGGCGCGGTGGTCAAGGGGCTGGTCAAGAACCTGACCGACTACGGCGCCTTCATCGATCTCGGCGGTATCGACGGCCTGCTGCATATCACCGATATCGCCTGGAAGCGGGTCAAGCATCCGAGCGAAATGCTGACCATCGGCGATGAGATCGACGTCAAGGTGCTCAAGTTCGACCGCGAACGCAACCGGGTGTCGCTCGGTATGAAGCAGCTGACCGATGACCCCTGGACCGCCTTGATCAAGGACTACCAGGTCGGCTCGAAGGTCAAGGCCAAGGTGACCAACCTGGCCGATTACGGCTGTTTCGCCGAGATCGCCGACGGCATCGAGGGGCTGGTGCATGTTTCCGAAATGGACTGGACCAACAAGAATGTCCACCCGTCCAAGGTGGTACAGGTCGGTGACGAGATCGAGGTGATGGTGCTCGATATCGATAATGAACGGCGCCGCATCTCGCTGGGTATGAAACAGTGCCGTGAGAACCCCTGGCAGGCGTTTGCCACCAGCCACCGCAAAGGGGACCGTTACACCGGTACGATCCGCTCGATCACCGATTTCGGGGTCTTTATCGGCCTGGAAGAAGGCATTGATGGTCTGGTGCACCTGTCCGATCTGTCCTGGGACGAGACGGGCGAAGAGGCGGTCAAGGCGTACCAGAAAGGTGACGAGGTCGAAGCGATGATTCTGTCGATCGACCCGGAGCGCGAACGTATCGCCCTGGGCATCAAGCAGCTGAACGAAGATCCGTTCAACGCCTTTGCCGGCGAACATAGCAAGGGCAGCCTGGTCAAAGGCACGGTGATCGAGGTAACGCCGCGGCTGGCACGGGTTGAGCTGGCGGATTCTGTCGAGGGCATTCTGAAGGTGGCCGAAGCGGCCCGCGACCGCACCGACAACCTGACCAGCCTGTACCATGTCGGCGATGAAATTGAAGCGGTGGTCGCCAGTGTCGACCGCCGTAACCGGGCGTTGAACCTGTCCGTCAAGCAGTTGGAGCTGCAGCAGGAAAAACAGGCGATGCAGTCGATGAAAGAACAGGAAGCGGAAACTGCCGGGCCGACCACCATCGGTGACCTGATCAAGGCCCAGATGAAGAAGGATTCCTGAATCTGAGAGGCGCCGGGACAGCGGCCGTTGGATGTACGCTGTGGCGAACGATAGTCCGGAGGGGAACGCATGACCAAGTCTGAGCTGATAGAACGCCTCGTCGATCGGCATGAGCAGTTGTCGGTTAAGGATGTCGAGTTGGCCGTTAAAACGATGTTGGACCAGATGACCGAGGCGCTTTCGCATGGCGACCGTATCGAGATCCGTGGCTTTGGCAGTTTTTCACTGCATTA
Organism: Marinobacterium arenosum; assembly: GCF_019795155.1. Classification (GTDB taxonomy): domain Bacteria; phylum Pseudomonadota; class Gammaproteobacteria; order Pseudomonadales; family Balneatricaceae; genus Marinobacterium_C; species Marinobacterium_C arenosum. The sequence goes on from NZ_JAILYN010000008.1 coordinate 12,379, forward strand.
CCGGGCACCGCGGGTCGGTCGCAACCCGAAAACCGGTGCTTCGGTTTCACTGACCGCTAAGTACGTACCGCATTTCAAACCCGGCAAGGAACTGCGTGAACAGGTTAACGACAGCCTGCTGCGCGATTAACATGGCCCTGCTGGCCGGATACACAATGGAGACCACCCTCTGTGCGTTGGTTAAAAACTCTGCTTATCGGCGCTCTGTGCCTTATTGCCCTGCTGGTCGGGGTTCTGTTCACCATCCATAATACCCAGACCGTTGCGATCGACCTGGTGTTTGTGCAACTACCGCAAGCCAGCCTGTCGCTCTGGTTGATGGCCTTCCTGCTGCTCGGAGCCGCGCTCGGCATGCTGGTCAGCCTGATGGCCTTGCTGGTGCTGCGCACCCGGCTGGGTGCCGCCAGGCGCCGTTTCAACCACGCCCAGAAAGAGCTGGACCAGCTGCGCACCGCAGCGCTGAAAGATGGCGCCTGATTTTCAGAGCTATCTTTTCATCGTTCCACTGTTCCTGGCCGTCGCGATCGGCTGGTGGCTCGGCCGTCGCCAGAAAAAGGTCGACCACCGCCCGGCGGCCAATCTGAGCAACGAATACTTCACCGGTCTGGATTACCTGCTGAACGAGCGGATGGATGAAGCGATTGAAAGCTTCATCCGTGCGCTGGAAATCAATTCTGATACCATTCCCGCCCATCTGGCATTGGCCAAGCTGTTTCGGCGCAAGGGCGATGTCGACCGGGCGATCAAGCTGCACCAGAATCTGCTGGCCCGTCCTGACCTGTCGCGCAACGATTTCATCCGAATCCAGATGGCGCTGGCGCGGGATTATTTTGCTGTTGGCCTGCTCGATCGGGCGGAGAACCTGCTTGACGAGATCATCCGTCAGAATCCACCGAAGGAGAGTCGCTTCAAGGCGCTGTCGCTGCTGATCAAGTTGTATGAGAAGGAGGGCGAGTGGCACCAGGCGCTGGATACTGCCGCCCGGATGACGCTGGATGAGCTGAAGCCATTGCATCGTGAGCTGGCGCACTACTGCTGTGAACTGGCCGAGCAGGCGATTGCCCGGCAGGGCTATGAGGAGGCCCAGGGGCACCTGCGCCAAGCGACCCAGTATGACCCGCAGTCGGTGCGGGTCGGCCTGCTGGATGCGCGACTGGCGATGGCCCAGCAACAGTGGAAGACGGCGATCCGTCATCTAACCCAGGTGGTCGAACGGGATCCGCTGTTTGTCTCGGAAATCCTGGCGGATCTGCGCCACTGCTATGCTGAGTGTGGCAGACGTGAAGAGTTTGCCCGCTACCTGCAGAGTTGCATGGCCCAGGCACCGTCCACCTCGGTGATGTTGATGCTGGCCGACCAGATCAAGCAGCAGCGGGGGCTTTATGCCGCCGGCAGCTATGTCACCGAGGAGCTGAAAAAGCGGCCCTCGGTGAAGGGCTTCAACCGATTGATCGATATGCATATCGAGCACGGTTCGGAAAGTGCCCGCGACAGCCTGCGGGTATTGCGTGGCTTGACCGGCCAACTGGAGTTGTCCAAGCCGGTTTATCGCTGCAACAGCTGCGGCTTTTCCGGCAAGACATTGCATTGGCAGTGCCCCTCCTGCCAGAAATGGGGGGTGACCAAGCCGATTCAGGGGCTTGAAGGCGAATAATTGTTAGAAGAGATGATAGATGAGTGTTGATCTGAACCGAGTACTGGTAGCCCTGGATTATGCGGACTCTGAAGCGGCGCTGGCGATGGCGGAGCGGCTCGATCCGACCCGTTGTCGAGTCAAGGTGGGCAAGGAACTGTTCACCCGTAGCGGTCCGGCAATCGTTGAGGCACTGCAGGGCAAGGGCTTCGAACTCTTTCTGGACCTGAAATTCCACGATATCCCCAATACCACCGCCAAGGCGGTTCGCGCGGCGGCCGAGTTGGGCGTCTGGATGGTCAACGTGCACGCCTGTGGTGGTCGTCGGATGATGGAAGCCGCTCGCGACGAGCTGGAAAAGGTCAATGGTGCCAACACCCTGCTGATCGCGGTGACCGTACTGACCAGCATGGAGCGCAGCGACCTGGCCGATATCGGCCTGGATATCGACCCGCTGGAGCAGGTCAAGCGGCTGGCACAGCTGACCGAACGCAGTGGTCTGGACGGCGTGGTCTGCTCCGCTCAGGAGGTGCAGCCGTTGCGTGAGATCATCGGCCGCGACTTCAAACTGGTGACACCGGGTATCCGGCCGGCCGATGCCGAGCAGGGCGATCAGCGGCGGATCATGACCCCGGCCGAAGCGCTACGGGCCGGCAGTGACTACCTGGTGATCGGTCGACCGATTACCCGGGCAGACAATCCCGACGAGGCGTTGAAACGTATCGAGGCGGAAGTGCAGAGCGTCATTGGTTGAAATTCGGCCAATCTCTGGTAGAAAGGGAAGGGTTGGTTGCATTGTAACCAACCTTTTTTATACCTACCAAAATCCGAATGGGAGATTCACGGATGAAATACCCACATTGGAGCCGCCTGCTGGCGGCTGTACTCTTTGCTGTCGTCGCCAACCTGAGCTGGGCCCAGCCGCCGATCGATCTGAACAGCGCTACCGTTGAACAGTTGACGGCACTGCGTGGTATCGGGCCGAGCAAGGCTCAGGCGATCGTGCAGTACCGCACCGAGCATGGTGCGTTCACATCCATTGAGCAGTTGCTGGAGGTCAAGGGAGTGGGTCGTTCGATCCTGACCAAGAACGAAGGCATGCTGCAGCTCGGACAGCAGTCGAACGCGCAGTAGGTGCATTAGGTGCATTAGGTGTATTAGGTAAAACCGGGCGGCCCGGCGCTGAGCCGGCGTCGCCCCATTCGCTTCTCTGGATCTGCTTTATTGTGCGTAAATGCGCGCAGCGCGTGACTTTCCTTAAATAAACCGCATAACCCTTTCTCACCGATTCTCACCGAATCTCACCGAATCTCACCGCACGGCCGGTTAGGGAACCTGTGAATAAGTCCCTTATGTTCTCTGCGGGCTCTAGAACGGTCAGATGCACGAAAGGCAGCGCAGCGGAATGACGCGTCCTTTCCAAGCTGCCTGACAAAGCAGATGGCCGTTCTAGAACTCGCCCTCCGGGGCTGTCGGTGGTCCGGCACCCGGGCAATCAGAGCTCTGCGTTAACGATTTACGTCCGGCCGGCGCTCCGGGGACAACCAGTACGCCTGTAATCGTTGCCTTTATGCCCTTGCGTGTGGGTATTGATCTCTGATCGCTCCGACAGCCAGAGGCCCAAGGGACTTGTTCACAGGTTCCTTAGTTCAACTCATAAAATAAACGCCAGCGTTAGCGGGATGAACAGCAAACTGGCCATATTGCCGAGCAGTACGATCGAGGCGACCTGTTGCGGTTCCTGCTGGTATTTCTCCGACAGCATGTAGTTCAGCACCGCCGGCGGCAGCGCGCCGAACAGCAGCAGGTAGCCGAACTGCACCGGGTCCAGCTGCAGCACCAATTGTGCCAGCAGTGCCATCAGCACGCCGCTGAGCGGGCAGAGCAGCGCGCCGAGCAGGCCGATCCGCCACTGGCCGAAATCCACGTAGGTCATCCGTACCCCCAGCGCGAACAGCATCAACGGGATCGAGATCTGGCCCAGCATATCGATGAAGGTGTGCAGCGCGGTTGGCAACACCCAGCCGGACAGGCTCCAGCCGATGCCGGCGGCACTGGCCAGGATGATCGGTGTGGTCAGCAGCGACAGCAGCCGGGTACGGTGATCCAGGGTATAGATGCCGACGGTGAAGTGCAGGGTGTTCTCGACGATGAACAGCACCACCGCCGCCGGCAGCGCCTGCTCGCCGAACGCCAGCACCACCAGCGGAATGCCCAGGTTACCGCTGTTGTTGTACATCATCGGCGGCAGGAAGGTCTTCAGGTTCAGGTGCAGCAGTTTGCACACCGGCAACAGCAGCAGTCCGGAGCCGAGTACCACGGCGCCGGCGCCGATCGCCAGTTGCGAGTAGTCGGCCAGCTGGAACGACTTGGCCGACATCACCGAGAAGATCAGCGCCGGGATGAAGATATCCAGGTTGAGCTTGTTGGGTAGCGCCATATCCGGCGCATGGCGGCGGGCGTAGATAAAGCCCACGGCGACGATCGCGGTCAGCGGAAAAACGGTCTGGAAGATGCGATCCAGCAAACTCAGCGTGGTGGCGTCCATGTACGGCTCCGACGGCAGGGCGGGAAACAGGCTAGCCCCGCCCGGCAGCACTCGCAGCTGCCGGGCGGGGGACTAAGGTTACACGTATTGCTTGCCGGTCGGAACGGCCAGCACCGGTACCTTGGCGTGCCGGGTCACCTGGTGGGTGGTCGGGCTGTGGTGACCGAAGCGGTTCTCGTTGCCCATCACGATCAGGTCAACCTGCTGGCGCTTGGCGACATTCAGAATCTGGTCGGTATGGTTGCCCTCTTCGACGATGATCTCGATATCCAGTTCGGGGCGCGGGTCGAGCGTGCTCAGTTCCTCCTCGCAGAACTTGCTGACCCGCTCGCGCATCAACTGCTTGATCTGGTCGATCCCCTCGTCATGAACCTTCTTGACCAGGTCGTTCGGCAGGTAGTTCTGGATCAGGGCCTGGCCCATCTCGCCCATCGGCTCCACCACGTGCAGCATCAGGATCTTGGCGTCGTTGGCCAGTGCCTGGCGTACCGCCTGGCGGAACACCGGCCGGGTGTGTTCGCTCAGCGAGCTGGTGTAGAGGATGGTGTTGATCTCTGGTAGTGCCATAGCGTTGTGCCTCCTAAAAGCAGATTCAGAATTCCTTGGCCTGAATCCGACGGTTGTCTTCACTGGCGCTGTCGCTCAGTTTGGGTTGCGAGCAACGGTCCATCAGGTAGACGATGGATTGGTAATCGATGCCGCTGTGGTGGCTCAGGCCGATCTCGCAGGTGCGGCTGGTGGAGTAACCGCTCTGGCAGCCCTGCACCGCATCTTTCAAGGTCCGCAGCGCCGATGCATTCAGCTCCGGTGTACTGAAGCCCTTGTCGCCGGCGAAGCCGCAACAGGTGATCTGGTCGGGTACCACCAGTTTACGACTGCAGCGTGACAGAATCCGTTTCAGTTTTTCGGCCTGGCCCATCCGGCTGGCGGAGCAGGTGATATGCAACGCCACCGGCCCGTCGATCGGCTGGAACAGCAACCGGTCGAGCAGGAATCGGTCGATAAAGTCGACGCTGTCATACAGTTTAAGCCGGCTATCGAGCTTTTCGCCCAGTCGCAGCGAGCAGGGGCTGGTATCGGAGTAGACTGGGATGCGGCCGTTGTCGGTCGCTTCCAGCAGCGCCTGCTCCAGCTCGCTGGATTTATAGTCGGCCGCCTCGAACATCCCCTTGGACTGGAACGGCATGCCGCAGCAGAGCTGCTCCAGCCGCGGTGGGTAGATCACCTGGTAGCCGGCCTTGCGCAGCAGCGTCTCGGTGACCTCGGCCAGCGACCGGGTATCGTCGGCACCACGGGCCGGCCCCATGGTGCGGCTGGCGCAGCTGGGCAGGTAGACCACCTGGGGTGCATCGCCGTCCGACGGTTGTGGCGGTTGCGGCTTGATCTTCGGTGCCGCGGTCGGCATCGCCGGGCTCCACTGCTGCACCCGGCCGCCGCTGAGCTTGCGGGCGCTGCCGGTGATCGCCGACATCGCCTTGCTGCCGATCAGGCCGTGCATCATATCGGCGCCCTTGAAGGCGACCCGGGAGGCTTGGCCGATGCCGGCGTAGTGTTCGGCCAGCCACTGGGCCAGCTTGGTATGGTTCTCGTTGTTGCGGCTGCGGATCGAACGGGTCAGGTTGCCGGTGTTGATGCCGACCGGGCAGGCGGTAGAGCAGAGCCCGCAGGCGGCGCAGGTTTCGTCGCCCTGGTACTGGTACTCTTTGCGCAGCTCGGCCAGCCGCTGCGGGTCTTCGCCACTGGCTTCCAGCCGGGCGATCTCGCGCCAGATGACGATCCGCTGGCGCGGCGTCAGGGTCAGGTCGCGGGACGGGCAGCTCGGTTCGCAGAAACCGCACTCGATGCACTTATCCACAATCGGGTCGGCCGCCGGCAGCGGCTTGAGGTTTTCCACATGCACCCGGTCGTTGCGGTTCAGCACCACGCCGGGGTTGAGGATATTGTGAGGATCGAGCAGCTCCTTCAGCTGCCACATCAGCGCGTAGGCTTCGCTGCCCCACTCCAGTTCGACGTAGGGTGCCATGTTGCGGCCGGTGCCGTGTTCCGCCTTCAGCGAGCCGTCGTAGCGGCCGACCACCATCGCGCAGACATCGTCCATCAGCCCCTCGTAACGGTCGATCTCCGCCTGGCTGTCGAACGCCTGGGTGAACACGAAATGCAGGTTGCCCTCCAGCGCGTGGCCGAAGATCAGCGCCTCGTCGTAGTGCCATTTCTGGAACAGCTGATGCAGGTCGTGTACCGCCTGGGCCAGCTGCTCGACCGGAAAGGCCACGTCCTCGATGATCACCGTGGTGCCGGTCTGCCGCACCGCGCCGACCGCCGGGAACAGCCCCTTGCGGATCGCCCAGTAGCGGGCGCATTCGTCCGGATCGGTCGAGAATTCGACCGGTTTGGCGGTGTCCAGCGCGGCGATCGAGGCCTTGATCTGCTCGACCTGGCGGGCCAGGCTGTCGGCATCGGCGGCGCGGGTTTCCACCAGCAGTGCGGCGGCGTCCTCCGGCAGTTCGCGGATGAACGCCGGCATGCCCGGCTGCGCCTCCACTGAACGCAGGCCGGCCCGGTCCATCAGCTCGACCGCCGCCACCGGGGCCCGCTTCAGCAGTGCCACCGCCTCGCAGGTGGTGCGCACGCTGTTGAAGAAGATCAGCGCCGAGGCCTTGTTCGGATGCTCGTCGACGGTGCGGTAGGTGATCTCCGACATGAAGCCGAGGGTGCCCTCGGAGCCGATCATCAGGTGCTGCAGGATATCGATCGGGTCTTCGAAGTCGACCAGCGCATTGAGCGCATAGCCGGTGGTGTTCTTGAGCCGGTATTTGTGCTCGATCCGCTGGCGCAGCGTGTCGTTGGCGCGGGTCTGGCGGGCCAGTGCGTCCAGTGCGTCCAGCAGCCCTTTGTGGCTACTGCGGAATTGACCGACCGAGGCGCTGTCGCCGGTGTCCAACAGGCTGCCGTCGGCCAGCACCAGGCGCATGCTTTTCAGCGTGCGGTAGCTGTTCTGAGCGGTGCCGCAACACATGCCGGAGGCGTTGTTGGCGGCGATGCCGCCGACCTTGGCGGCGTTGATCGAGGCCGGGTCGGGGCCGATCTTCTTGTTGAACGGCGCCAGGTAGCGGTTGGCATGACCGCCGATCACGCCCGGCTGCAGGGCGATCTCGCTGGCGTCTTCGTTGATCCGGTGATCGCGCCAACCGTCACCGAGCTGGATCAGCACCGAATCGGTCACCGCCTGGCCGGACAGGCTGGTGCCGGCGGCGCGGAAGGTGATCGGGATCTGCTGTTCGGTGGCCAGTTGGACGATGCGGATCACTTCAGCTTCCGACTCCACCCGTACCACCAGTTGTGGGATCAGCCGGTAGAAGCTGGCGTCGGTGCCATAGGCCAGGGTGCGCAGCGGATCGTGGATCAGCCGCTGTTCGGGAATGAATGTCTTGAGCCGGTCGTAGAACGCCTGGTATGCCGGTTTCATGAGCTCAACTAACCTCACCTGGGTTCGGCCCAGGCCCTGCACGGGCCGTCTGGGCCGTTATCGTTATAAGTATGATTGAAGCGAGACGCCTCCGGCCGGACTGGCCGGGGCGTCAAAGATCAAGGCGGGGAGGCGGACGCTTCCCCGAGGGTGGCCGTCGGCTCGGCCGATCAGCTGTAGGCGTTGGCCGGCAGCCAGAGCACCAGCTGCGGCCAGAACACCAGGATCAGCAGGCCGAGCAGCTGCAGCAAGATGAACGGGATCACCCCCTTGTAGATATCGGTCAGCTTGACGTTCGGCGGGCAGACCCCCTTCAGGTAGAACAGCGCGAAGCCGACCGGTGGCGTCAGGAACGAGGTCTGCAACGCCATCGCCACCAGCATCACGAACCACACCAGCTCCGGGTTGTCGACCACGCCGTAGCCGTCGATATCCAGCCCCAGCGCCGAGATCACCGGTGCCAGCAGCGGCAGGATGATCAGCGTGATCTCGATCCAGTCGAGGAAGAAGCCGAGCAGGAAGATCACCCCGAGGATGAAGAAGATGATGCCGTACGGGCCGAACGGCAGCCCGGTCAGGAACGACTCGATCAGCTCGTCGCCGCCCAGCTCGCGCAGCACCAGCGCGAAGCAGGTGGCGCCGATGAAGATCGCGAAGATGTAGGCGGTGGTGTTCATGGTGCCGGCCACCACCTCCTTCAGTACCTTGACGTTGAACTTCCTGTTGTACAGCGCCAGCAGGGTGGCGCCGAAGGCGCCGACGCCGGAGGCCTCGGTCGGTGTGGCGATACCGGCGAAGATCGAGCCCAGCACCACGAAGATCAGCAGCAGGGTCGGCAGCACCGCCTTCATTACGTTGACGAACGCCGCCGCGGTGATCGGCTTGGCGTCGGCCGGGATCGGCGCCGCGTCCGGCTTCAGCCAGCCGGTCACCAGAATGTAGAGGATATACATGGCGCCCAGCATCAGGCCGGGGAACACCGCGCCCATGAACAGGTCGCCGACCGACAGGCCGAGCTGGTCGGCCATGATCACCAGCATGATCGATGGCGGGATCAGGATCCCCAGGGTGCCGGCCGAGGCGATGGTGCCCAGCGCCAGCGGCATCGCGTAGCCCTGCTTGGTCATCGACGGCAGCGACATCACCGCCAGCAGTACCACCGAGGCGCCGATGATGCCGGTGGAGGCGGCCAGGATGATGCCGATCGCGGTGACGGTGATCGCCAGCCCGCCGCGCACCCGGCCGAACAGCTCCTGCATCGACTGCATCAGCCGCTCGGCGACGCCGGACTTGTCCAGCATGATGCCCATGAAGATAAACATCGGCAGGGCGACCAGGATCCAGTTGTCCATGATCTTCCACAGCCGGTTCACCACCAGCCCGAGGGTGGTGTAATCCAGCCCGGTGATGGTGTCGAAATAGGTGTCGGCCAGGTAACCGATGCCGGCGAACAGTACGCCGATACCGCCCAGTACCCAGGCCACCGGGATACCGGTAAACAGCAGCGCGATGAACGACAGGAACATCGCGATAACCAGAATCTCGTTAATTTCCATCAATCGTCACCTCGTACAAGCAGCGTCAGGTCGCGGATCAGGCGGGAGATCATCGCCAATGCCAGCAGTGCGAAACTGATCGGGATAACGCCCTTGATCAGCCAGCGCCAGGGCAGGCCGGACGGGGCGGACGAGTGTTCATTGATACGCCAGGAATCGGCCAGGAAATCCAGGCTATGGAAAAATACGATCGCGATGAACGGCAGCACCAGCGTCAGAATGCCCACCACTTCGACGATCCGTTTGGTTTTCGCGCGAAAATGGGAATAGAACAGGTCGACGCGGATATGCGAGTTGGTGGTCTGCGCATAACTCAAACCAAACATCACCCCCAGCGCATAGAGGTGCCACTGCAGCTCTTCGAGCGCGATCAGCCCGCTGGAGAATCCCTTGCGCAGCACCACCTGCAGAATAATGACCATCACCAGCAGTACGTAGACCCAGGCCACGCTGAGCCCGATCCGCCGTATCAGCCGGTCGATGCTATCGGCCAGAGGCACTGGCGGCAGCTTATCTTGTTCAGTCACCGGAAGACCCTACCCTTTTAATTCAATCAGATCGTTATAGTTATGGTGCCCGGAACGGGCGAGCGCAGACGGACCGCCGGATGGCGGCCCGCTGCGATGGTGTTGCTTGTTGCTACGCAGTGGATCAGTTCTTCCGGGTGCGCGGCAGGAAGGCGTTGGCTTCCCACAGGTCGTAGCCTTCGCGGAAGGTGCTCATGTCATCCCAGACCTTCTTGAAGAACGGGTCGGCGGCGGATTTCTCGGCAACCACCTCGTCCCACTTGGCCTGGAAGGTATCCAGCATGGTCTGATTCCAGTAGCGGATCTCTACACCGTTCTGCTGGGCTTTGGCCATCACCGGGAACTGCATTGCTTCACCTTCGGCGAGGGAGTTGGTCATGGACGCCTTACAGGTGTTCTCGACGATCGCCTGCTGGCCTTTGCTCATCTTATTCCAGGCATCTTTGTTAACCAGCAGCTCGAAGATGGTGGCCTGCTGGTGCCAGCCCGGGAAGTAGTTGTACTTGACGATCTTGTGGAAGCCCAGGCGCTGGTCGACCACCGGCTGGGAGAACTCGGAGGCGTCGATGGCGCCTTTCTCCAGTGCGCCGAAGATCTCGCCGCCCGGCAGCTGCACGGTGCCCACGCCCAGCTTCTCCATCACCGAGGCGCCCAGGCCGAAGAAGCGCATGTTCAGGCCTTTCAGGTCTTCCGGCTTCTCGATCGGCTTGGAGAACCAGCCGGAGGTTTCCGGCGAGTTGATGGTGCAGGGGATGACCTTAACGTTGTAGCCGCCGTTGTCGTACATCTCCTGGTACAGCTTCAGGCCGTTGCCGTAGTACAGCCAGGCCATGTATTCGCCCGCTTCAGGACCGAACGGGACCGCGGAGAAAAGCGCCGCCGCCGGCAGTTTGCCCTGCCAGTAACCGGCGGTGGCGTAACCGGAATTCACTTTGCCTGAGGAGACCGCGTCGAGGATCTCCGGCGGGCTGACCAGTTTGCCCGGCTCGTAGATCTTCATCTTGATGTTGCCGTCCGACATCACCTTCAGCTGTTCAGCAACCCACAGGATCGGGCTGCCCAGCGCAGGAAGGTTGGTACCGAAGGCGACCGGTGTTTTCAGCAGGATTTTGTCTGCGGCGTTGGCAGGGGCGGTAACGGACAGCGCGGCCGCGGAAATGATGGCGGTGGAGAGCACGGTTTTCGCAAGCTTTTTCATGACACATCCTTTACAGGCTAGTTGTTGTTATGTAGTTCGGGACGACCGCCATGACGGCACAGGCTGGCGGCGTCATGGGCTTTAACCTAGTCTGATAATATTGGTAATACCAATTTACCCACTGGTTGAATGGCTACTGTATTTTTTTCGTACAGAGGCTGTCAATGACTTTTTTGTGTTCGCATTCCCGCTCAAATCCGCTTGAAACGGATTATTCTTGTGATACTTTGAGCGTAAATTTTAATAATAATGGTATGACCAATTTGTGAATCGGCACTGAAATTGGTGCGCTGCCGGGGCGTGGACTGGTCGTCAGCGCGGGATCAGGGTAGGATTATTGGTCTTACCAATCCTGTTGTCGGGAGAGATTGATATGGCGTATCAACGGGTTAAACAGCCGAAGCTGTCTGATGTGATCATGCAGCAGATGGAGGCGATGATCCTTGAAGGAACGCTGAAACCGGGCCAGAAGCTGCCGCCGGAGCGGGAGCTGGCAAAGGAGTTCGAGGTGTCCCGGCCCTCATTGCGTGAAGCGGTGCAGAAGCTGGCGGCCAAAGGGCTGCTGGTCAGCCGGCAGGGCGGCGGTACCTATGTTTCCGAAGATCTGGGCGGCTCCTTCTCCGACCCGCTGCTGGAGCTGTTCAAGACCCACCCCGAAGCCCAATACGACCTGCTGGAGTTCCGTCATGCGCTGGAAGGGGTGTCGGCCTACTATGCCGCGCTGCGCAGTACCACCGCCGACAAGGAGGCGATCCGCAAGTGTTACCAGACGCTTGAGGGCTTCCACGCCACCAAGGAGTTCGATAAGGAGGTGGTGGCCGATGTCGACTTCCACCTGTCGATCGCCGCCGCCACCCACAACATGGTGCTGCTGCATATGATGCGGGCGCTGTTCAGCCTGCTGCGCCAGCATATCTGGGACAACCTGCACAATATCTATCCGAAGGCGGACTACCGGCAGAAGATCCACGAACAGCACAAGCTGCTGATGGATGCGATCCTTGACGGCGACCCCGAACGGGCGCGCCACGCCGCCCATACCCACCTGGCCTACGTCGAGGATGCCCTGTTGGAGCAGGGCCGGGAGAACTCCCGTGTCGAACGGGCCCTGCGCCGGGCCGAGATCACCAGCGGGTGAGACCGCCTCGTTGTCTCGGGGCGGCAGCATTGCCGCGCTCTACTATGCTGTAATCGGGTTGTAGCAAAAGCGCCGGATGATCGGCAGGCCAACGGATGGACGGCGCCCGCTGCAACCGGACGGCCGCTACATGCCGCAGTCGAATCCGGCCCGAAAATCGGGCGGTCGCGGCGAATGTACTTAAACTACAAAAAGTGAAGCCCTCATACCCCGTAAGGCGGTGTCTGTCGGACTTTTGTAGACAGTTCTCGGACTGATCTGTAGTATTACTACAAAAAGAAGGGACGGCTACGTTTTGCTGCAATGCAGCATGGTGCGTGGCTCTGCCGATAAGGTACCGATACGGAAACACGGCGTAAACCAAGAGTGGAGAAGGCAAAGTGCAAGAGTTTATCGAAGACATTGATCCTATCGAAACGCAAGAGTGGCTGGAAGCGCTAGAGTCAGTTGCCAAGAGCGAAGGCGACGACCGAGCCAAGTTCCTGTTGCGTAAGCTGGGTGAACGCGCTTCCGATCTGGGGGTGAGCGCAGCGGGCACGCTGACCACGCCCTACCGCAATACCATTGCGCCGAAAGATGAAGTCCGCATGCCTGGCGATCTGTTCATGGAGCGCCGTATCCGTTCCTTCATCCGCTGGAACGCGATGGCGATGGTGATGCGCGCCAACGACAACGACGAAGGTCTGGGCGGCCACATCTCCTCCTTCTCCTCTTCCGCCACGCTGTACGACATCGGCTTCAACTACTTCTTCCGCGGTAACGACGGCGAACAGGATGCCGACATGGTGTTCTTCCAGGGCCACATCTCGCCGGGTATCTACGCCCGTGCCTACCTGGAAGGCCGGCTGACCGAAGAGCAACTGGACAACTTCCGTCGTGAAGTGGACGGCAACGGCCTGTCCTCCTACCCGCACCCCTGGCTGATGCCGGACTTCTGGCAGTTCCCGACCGTCTCCATGGGCCTGGGCCCGATCCAGGCGATCTACCAGGCGCACGTGATGCGTTACCTGTCCGCCCGTGGCCTGATCAACCGTGGCGACCGCAAGGTTTGGGCGTTCCTCGGCGACGGTGAGTGCGACGAGCCGGAGTCCCTCGGTGCGATCGCCCTGGCCGGCCGCGAGCAGCTGGAAAACCTGGTCTTCGTGATCAACTGTAACCTGCAGCGTCTGGACGGTCCGGTACGTGGTAACGGCAAGATCGTGCAGGAGCTGGAAGGCGTGTTCCGCGGCGCCGGCTGGAACGTGATCAAGTGCCTGTGGGGCCGTCACTGGGACCCGCTGTTCGAAAAAGACGACAAGGGCCTGCTGCAGAAGCGCATGGACGAAGTCTGCGACGGTGAACTGCAGAACTACAAGGCTAACGGTGGCGCCTACACCCGCGAGCATTTCTTCGGCAAATACCCGGAGCTGCTCGAGATGGTCAAGGACATGTCCGATGACGAGATCATGAACCTGAACCGTGGCGGCCACGACCCGTACAAGGTGTACGCGGCCTACCACCAGGCGATGAACAACAAGGGCCAGCCGACCGTGATCCTGGCGCAGACCGTCAAGGGCTACGGCACCGGTAAGTCCGGCGAAGCGAAAAACGACACCCACTCGATGAAGAAGGTCGCGCTGGATGACCTGGTCGATTTCCGTGATCGTTTCAACATCCCGCTGAGCGACGACCAGCTGAAGGACGTGCCGTACTACCGTCCGTCGCCGGATTCGCCGGAGATGAAGTACATGATGGAACGGCGCCAGAAGCTGGGTGGTTTCTACCCGGTGCGCCGGACCGAATTCGAAAAACTGGAAGTTCCGCCGCTGGATACCTTCGCCAATAACCTGAAGGAGAGCGGCAAGCGTACCCTGTCCACCCAGATGGCGCTGAACCGCGTGCTCAGTACTCTGGTGAAAGACAAGAACATGGGCGAGCGGGTGGTACCGATCGTACCGGACGAAGCCCGTACCTTCGGTATGGAGGGGATGTTCCGTCAGTTGGGCATCTACACCTCCGAAGGTCAGCGTTACGTGCCGCACGACGCCGACCAGATCATGTTCTACAAGGAATCCAAGACCGGTCAGATCCTGGAAGAGGGGATCAACGAAGCCGGTGCGATGTCGGCCTGGATCGCGGCAGCGACCTCCTACGCCAACAACAACTGCACCATGGTGCCGTTCTACATCTACTACTCGATGTTCGGCTTCCAGCGCATCATGGACCTGGCCTGGGCGGCCGGCGATATGCAGGCGCGCGGTTTCCTGATCGGTGCCACCTCCGGCCGTACCACGCTGAACGGTGAAGGTCTGCAGCACCAGGACGGCCACAGCCACCTGATGGCGCAGATGATCCCGAACTGCGTCTCCTACGATCCGACCTACGGCTACGAGCTGACCGTGATCGTGCAGGACGGCCTGAAGCGGATGTACCAGGACCAGGAGAACAAGTTCTACTACATCACCACGATGAACGAGAACTACCACCATCCGGAGATGCCGCAGGGCGCCGAGGAGGGTATCGTCAAGGGGATGTACCTGCTGGAAGAGGGCAAAGACGCCGATCTGAAGGTCCAGCTGTTCGGCTGCGGTACCATCCTGCGCGAGGTGCGCGAAGCGGCGACCATCCTGCGCGACGAGTTCGGTGTGGAAGCGGATATCTGGAGCACCACCTCGATCAACGAGCTGCGCCGCGACGCTCAGTCCGTCGAGCGCTGGAACATGCTGAACCCGGAAGCGGAGGAGCGTACCTCCTACCTGGCCGACTGCCTGAAGGATCGTCAGGGCCCGGTGATCGCCTCCACCGATTACATGCGGATGTACGCCGACCAGCTGCGCCCGTATATCGACCGTACGTACAAGGTGCTGGGCACCGACGGTTTCGGTCGCTCGGATACCCGCAGCAAGCTGCGTGAATTCTTCGAAGTGAACCGTTACTACGTGGTGGTCGCCGCGCTGAAAGCGCTGCAGGAAGACGGCAAGCTGGAGCGCTCCGTTGTCGCCAAGGCCATCCACAAGTTTAATATCAACCCGGACAAAGCGGCCCCCTGGACCCTGTGATCCGCTGACTGAGAACGTTTGATAGGTTTACTGAAGAGGATTCGATTGTGACTACCATTACCGTTCCTGATATTGGCGGCGCGTCCGACGTAGATATTGTCGAAGTTTGTGTCTCTGTCGGCGACCAGGTCGCCGAGGGCGACTCGCTGATCGTGCTGGAAACCGATAAGGCGTCCATGGAAGTGCCGGCAGACAAGGCCGGCACCATCCAGAATATTCTGGTGAAGGAAGGCGATACCTGTAACGAAGGCGATGTGATCGTCGAGCTCAGCCTGTCCGGCGAAGCGGCTGCGGCCGATCCCGAACCGCTGGTTGAAGCCGACGAGGCCGACGTGGCGGTCGCCGAAGCACCGGTGGCTACGGCGCCGATTGCCGCAGCGGCTGCAGCTCCGGCAGCGGCTACCGCTGTTGAGAATGTACTGGTGCCGGACCTGTCCGGCGCTACCGACGTCGATGTGGTGGAAGTGCTGGTCAAGGCCGGCGACACCATCAGCGAAGGCGATTCGCTGATGGTGCTGGAAACCGACAAGGCGTCGATGGAAGTACCGGCCCCGAAAGGCGGCCAGGTGGTGTCGGTCAAGATCAACGAAGGCGACACCTGTAACGAAGGCGATCTGCTGTTGGAACTGCAGGTGTCAGGGGCTGAAGCTGCAGCTCCGGCAGCGGAGGCGCCGACCCCGGCGGCTGAAGCACCGGCAGCGGCTCCGGCGGCAGCACCGGCTCCGGCAGCGGTAGCGGGCGGCGTCGAAGACGTACTGGTACCGGACCTGTCCGGCGCCAGCGATGTCGATGTGGTCGAAGTGCTGGTCAAGGCCGGCGACGAGATCAACGAAGGCGACAGCCTGATCGTACTGGAAACCGACAAGGCGTCGATGGAAGTGCCGGCGCCGAAAGGCGGTATCGTCAAAGAGGTCAAGATCTCCGAAGGCGGCAGCTGCAACGAAGGCGACCTGATCCTGGTGCTGGAAGTTAAGGGCGCGGCTCCGGCTGCGACAGCGACCCCGGTAGCCGCACCGGCTCCGGCAGCAGCTCCGGCCAAGGCCGAAGCGCCGAAGGCGGCCCCGCAGGCGGCCCCGGCTGCTGCGGCGTCCAAGCTGTCTCCGGCCGAGCTGGAGCAGAAGAACAAGACTGTCCACGCCGGCCCGGCGGTACGTTCCCTGGCCCGCGAATTCGGCGTCGACCTGTCGCTGGTGACCGGTTCCGGTCGCATGGGGCGGATCGTCAAAGAGGACGTCCAGGCTTACGTCAAGACTGCGCTGAAACAGCTGAAAGAGCAGCCGGCGGCAGCAGCCGTCACCAGCGGCAGCGGTATTCCGCCGATTCCGGAAGTGGACTTCAGCAAGTTCGGTGAGATCGAAGTCGAGAAGCTGAGCAAGGTCGCCAAGGTCACCCGTGACAACATGGCGCGCTGCTGGCTGAACATCCCGCACGTCACCCAGTTCGACGATGCGGATATCACCGAGCTGGAAGCGTTCCGCAAGTCGATGAAGGACGAAGCGGCCAAGGCCGGCGTCAAGCTGACCCCGCTGCCGTTCATGATCAAGGCGGTGGCCAAGGCGCTGGCGGCGAACCCGAAGTTCAACGCTTCGCTGCACGCCGACGGCGAGCACATCGTCTACAAGAAATACATCAACATCGGCATCGCGGTAGACACTCCGAATGGCCTGATGGTGCCGGTGATCAAAGATGCCGATAAGAAGAGCATCTACGAACTGTCTAACGAAGCGATCGAACTGGCCGGCAAGGCGAAAGACCGCAAGCTGAAGCCGAACGAGATGCAGGGCGCCTGCTTTACCATCTCCAGCCTCGGCGGCATCGGCGGTACCGGTTTTACGCCGATCGTCAACGCCCCGGAAGTCGCTATCCTCGGAATCTCCAAGGCGGATATCAAGCCGCGTTGGAACGGTAAGGAATTCGAGCCGCGCACTATGCTGCCGCTCTGCCTGTCCTACGACCACCGTGCCATCAACGGTGGCGACGCAGGCCGCTTCCTTACTTACCTGAACAGTCTGCTGAGTGATATCCGTCGCTTGGCGCTGTAATTGGAACTCGTTTCCAATCCCTTGGCTCAGGCACTCTTTATGGGTGCCTTTTTTTATTTCAAGTTTCCAGCGAACAGTGGCTGACACACGGTATGCCGTGCATCTCGGCACGGCCAGCTCACTCCCGTTAATTGATAGCCGTTAATTCATAGCTGTTAATTTATCGCCGTTAACTCCCCGCCGTTAACCCAACCCCGGCCGTTCCCATATACTTATCGCGGTAAATGTTCCCATTGGACGTGACACGGGGCTGCGATGGAAATTACGCTGACCTTTCTAAAGCTGTTTTTTCTGATCTGCTACCTGGCATCGCCGCTGCTGATCGGCATGGCGCTGCTGATTCTCATGCTGGGGCAGGTCGTCGGCCGGCGTGAACGCTGGAGCCGTTTCGACGCGCTGTACTGGTCGTTCGTCACCGCCACCACGCTGGGCTACGGCGATCTGGTGCCGAGAACCAAATTGTCCAAACTGCTGGCGATGCTGATCGTCTGTATCGGAATGGTACTGATGGGGCTGGTGGTGGCCATCGGCGTGTATGCAGCCACCCAGACCTTCGCCGAGATCCACGGCATCAGCCTGCCGGCACAGCATTCGCTGTTGGTGAATTGAACCGGCGGGGCGATACCCCGTTAGGAAATACTGAGGCGGGCCCACCCTGTTTTTCTGCTAGGCAGGTGGCCATCGGCCCTGTCAGAGCGCGGCGGCCTTATGCCTTATGTTTTTGCGTCGAGCGGCTGGACGCCAACCTCCTGCAGCGTCTGGCGCAGTTCATCCAGCTGCTGCTTCAATGTCAGCGCCTGTTCGACGCTCAAACCGCTGGCGCAGAGTATATGGCTCGGCACCGCCTCGGCCTGTTGTTGCAGCGCCTGACCTTCTTCAGTGAGTCGCAGGTGGATTTTGCGATCGTCCGCCTCGCTGCGCTGCCGGGTAATCAGTCCCTGGGCCTCAAGCCGCTTGATCACCGGGCTCAGGGCGCCCATATCTTGGCCGAGCCGCTTGCTCAGCTGGCTCAGGGTGATATCGTCCTGTTCCCAGAGCACCAGCATGATCAGGTACTGCGGGTAGGTCAGGCCGAGTTGCTGCAGCAACGGCTTGTACAGCTTGTTCAGGGTCAGCGACGTTGAGTAGATTGCGAAGCACAGCTGGTTGTCCAGCTTGAGGGCTTCGCAGCTCGAATTTTCCATCCGGGTATTACCTCTGCGGCGACCAGCGCCCTGTCTTTGCGGGGAAACGAGCAGTTTAACAAACTCAGGTTGTCCACAGGGGTAAATCCGCCACTCCGATTCTCCCCAATGAAAAAGCCGCAATGAGAAAACCCCGCCGGCCTGTTGGCGGGCGGGGGCGTGTTTCGGCGATTGTTCGGGTGGGCGCCGCTTAGACGCGGGTGTGCAGCCTCACCTCGACGTTGCCGCGGGTGGCGTTGGAATACGGGCATACCTGGTGCGCCTGCTCGACCAGATCGTTGGCCTGCGCCTGGTCCAGCCCCGGCAGCTCGACGAACAGGTCGATATCGAGCCCGAAACCGCCCGGAATCTGACCGATACCCACCTCGGCGCGGACCGATGTATCCGCTGGAATCTCCGCCTTCTGTTGAGAAGCGACGAACTTCAGCGCACCGATAAAGCAGGCTGAGTAGCCGGCGGCAAACAGCTGTTCCGGGTTGCTGGCCTCGCCGCCGGCACCACCGAGCTCTTTCGGGGTGGTCAGTTTCACATCCAGGATGCAGTCGCTGGAACGTGCCTGGCCGTCACGGCCGCCGGTGGAGGTAACGCTGGCTTTGTACAGTACCTGCATGATGAGTCTCCTAAGATCGATAGATTTGGGTGTTTGCACTGGATGAGTATTAGGTTATCGCGATAAATATTATTGCGATAATTGAAATGCACTATCGCTTGGATAGTTCATCGCTATCCAATGCTTGGAGCTGCGGATATACGCGCCTGGTGTTTGGTGGGACTGGTATAAAAAGCCGAATTCTCAACGAAAAGAGAGAAGGGAGGAGGCGGCCATTGGGCCGCACGTTGTGATACCGGATAAAGCATGCCTCTACTTCCGGCAATGGGGGGCGGGTTATCAGGAGTTTGGAGCCAAAAACAGCTCTTCAATTGCAGCCATATCCAATCTATCCTCCAAACAATCCGCCAGCCGTTCCAGCGAGGCTTCGCGCAGGGCGTGGATATCGATCCCTTCACTATTAGAAAAACCGGCCCATCGGAGCAGTTGTCCACAGGCATCGGGCTGATCGAGCAGGCCGTGCAGGTAGGTTCCGGCGATCTGGTTATCCACAGAGACCGCGCCGTCGCAGCCCTCTGCCAGCGTCATGAATGGCCGTTGCAGGGCGGGGCCCTCGGTGATGCCGGCGTGGATCTCGTAGCCCTCCAGCTGCACCGGCTCGCAATCGGGAAGCTGCAGCAGGCCCTCGGTGCGCTTGAGCTGTTTGACCGCTTTCAGTTCGGTGACATGGTCGAGTAGGCCAAAGCCGGCTTCGCTGCCGGGGGCGCCTTCGATTCCTGCCGGGTCGTCGATCCGCCGGCCCAGCATCTGGTAGCCGCCGCAGACGCCGAGCAGTTTGCCGCCGTAGCGCAGGTGGCGCTGCAGGTAGTTTTCCCAGCCGTGGTGCTTGAGCCACTGCAGGTCGCGGCGCACGTTCTTGCTGCCGGGCAGGATCACCAGATCGGCCGGCGGCGGAGTGTCCCCTTCGCCAATGAAGCTGACCGATACTTCGGGATGCTGGATCAGCGGGTCGAAATCGGTGTGGTTGCTGATCCGTGGCAGTTTCGGAATCACCACCCGTAATGCCGCGTCCTGCCTGGCGTCATGCTGGCCGAGGCCGACGCTGTCTTCGGCGTCCAGGTAGAGCCCGTCCAGGTGCGGCACCACCCCCAGTACCGGTTTGCCGGTGCGCTGCTCCAGCCAGTCGAGGCCCGATTGCAGCAGGCTGATGTCGCCGCGGAAGCGGTTGATCACGAAGCCGACGATCCGTGCTTGTTCGCTGGCGGACAGCAGCTCCAGGGTGCCGACCAGGTGGGCGAACACCCCGCCACGGTCGATATCGGCCACCAGGATCACCGGGCAGTCGGCCTGCTCGGCGAAGCCCATATTGGCGATGTCGTGGGCGCGCAGGTTGATCTCCGCCGGGCTGCCGGCACCCTCGACCAGTACCGCCCGGTAGCTGTCTTTTAGCCGCTGGTAGGCGTCGAATACCGCCGTGCGGGCGGTTTTTTTGTAGTCTTGGTAGGCCTGTGCCTGCATGGTGCTGATCGCTTGGCCGTGGATGATCACCTGGCAGCCCTGCTCCGAGGTCGGCTTCAGCAGTACCGGGTTCATATCGGTGGTCGGCTCCAGCCGGCAGGCCTGCGCCTGCAATGCCTGGGCGCGGCCGATCTCGCCGCCGTCGGCGGTCACCGCGCTGTTCAGCGCCATGTTCTGCGGCTTGAACGGCGCGATGGCATGGCCGCGCCGCTGTAGCAGCCGGCACAACCCGGCGATCAGCGTGCTCTTGCCGGCGTCGGAGGTGCAGCCCTGCACCATCAGCGTACGGCAGTCTTTTTTGAATACCGCTTCTTTAAAGGCCGTTTTTTTCAATTTTTTCAGTACGGGCGGATTGTTCAGTCGGTCGTTCAACGGTTCTGTTCCAGTTGGTGTTCGCAGTCCAGCAGCAGGTTTTCCAGCATCTCGGCCTGCTCGCCGGGTTCGCGCCACAGGCCGCGCTGGATCGCCTCGATCAGCCGCTCCGCCATCTCGCGCAGCGCATCGGGGTTGTGTTGCTCGAGGAAGGCGCGGTTGTCGGCATCGCCAAGCAGGCTTTCACTGACCATCGCGTACTGGTAGTCGTCGATCAGGTCGGTGGTGGCGTCGTAGGCGAACAGGTAGTCCACCGTCGCCGCCATCTCGAAGGCGCCCTTGTAGCCGTGGCGGCGCATGCCGGCCAGCCACTTCGGGTTGTTGACCCGGCTGCGGATCACCCGGTTCAGCTCTTCCTTCAGGGTGCGGATCTTCGGCGCCGCCGGATTGCTGTGGTCGCCATGGTAGACCGCCGGCAGCCGGCCGCCAATCACCCGCGCCGCATTGCTCATGCCGCCCTGGAACTGGTAGTAGTCGTCCGAATCGAGTAGGTCGTGCTCGCGGTTGTCCTGGTTCTGCACCACCGCGTCGAGCTGGCCGAGCCGCGCCCGGAACGCGGTCCGCGCCTCGCTGCCCTCGTCCTGCTGGCCGTAGGCGTAGCCGCCCCAGTTGACGTAGGCCTCGGCCAGGTCGGCGGCGTCCTCCCAGCAGCGCTCGTCGATCAGCCCCTGCAGACCGGCGCCGTAAGCACCGGGTTTTGAGCCGAACACCCGCCAGCGCGACTGGCGGCGGGCCTGTTCGGCGTCCAGCCCCTGGTCGAGCAGCTGTTGGCGTTCGGCGGCGATCCGCGCGGCGATCGGGTTGCCGCCCGGTTCGTCGAACTCGGCCAGCGCCTGCACCGCCGCATCGAACAACGCGATCACCTGCGGGAAGGCGTCGCGGAAGAAGCCGGACACCCGCAGGGTGACATCCACCCGTGGCCGGCCCAGCAGCATCGTCGGGATGATCTCGAAATCGGTCACCCGGTTGGAGCCGGTCGCCCATACCGGCCGTACCCCGATCAGCGCAAAGGCCTGGGCGATATCGTCGCCGCCGGTGCGCATGGTGGCGGTGCCCCAGACCGACAGGCCGATCTGCTGCGGATAGTCGCCGTGCTCCTGCAGGTGGCGCAGCACCAGCTGCTCGGCCGACTGTTGGCCCAGTGCCCAGGCGGCCGGGCTGGGGATGCTGCGGCTGTCCACCGAATAGAAATTGCGGCCGGTCGGCAGCACGTCGAGCCGGCCGCGCGACGGTGCGCCGCTGGCGCCGGGCGGCACGAAGCCGCCGGCCAGGCCGTTCAGCAGCTGGCCGATCTCCTCGCGGGCGCTGTCGCGCAGTGCCTGCGCCAGCCGGTTGTGGATAAAGTCAAATAGTGCGGCAGTACTTGGCAGCGTGGATAACTCCGCCGCCAGCGCGTCCTGGCTGTGGATCAATTGGCTTATCAACAGCCGGGCGTAACGCTCCAGCCGCTCGCGGGTGTCGCCGTCGGTGCGCCACAGGCTGCTGTCCAGCGCCAGCAACGGCGCCGGTTTCGGCCCCTGCCAGGGCTGGCGGCCTTCGGCCAGCAGCGGGTCGAACTGGGGATCGAACTCGGTTATCCCCAGGTCCTCGGCCAGGGCATGCAGGATACCGGCATCCTCTGCGTTTCCTTTATCGCCTTCACCGCTTTTGCCGCCGTTGCCACGGGGCAGCCGGCTCAGCGCGATCAGCGTGTCGATCAACTGGTCGCCCTGCGGACAGACGCCGAAGCAGTGCAGGCCGTCGCGGATCTGCGCCTCCTTCAGCTCGCACAGGTAGGCGTCCAATTCGTTCAGCACCGCGTCATCGTTCTGCCGTTCTGCTTCGCTCAACGGCAGTTCGTCGATCAGGTGGCTCTGCTGCAGCCGCTTGAGAATCTCGCCGCGCAGGTACTGCTCGCGGCGGGCATCCAGCCCCAGCGCCTGGTAGTACTCGTCGACCAACAGCTCCAGCTGCTGCAGCTCGCCGTAGCTCTCGGCGCGGGTCAGCGGCGGCATCAGGTGGTCGACGATCACCGCCTGGGCGCGCCGCTTGGCCTGAGCGCCCTCGCCGGGGTCGTTGACGATGAACGGGTAGAGGTGCGGCATAGGCCCCAATGCGACATCGGGCCAGCACTGGCCGGACAGCGCCACCCCCTTGCCGGGCAGCCACTCCAGGTTGCCGTGCTTGCCGATATGGATAAAGGCGTCGACCCGGTAGTGGTGGCGCAGCCAGAAATAGAACGCCAAATAGCTGTGCGGCGGCACCAGGTCCGGGTCGTGGTAGTTGGCGGCCAGGTCGATATTGAAGCCGCGCGCCGGCTGGATGCCGACGAAGGTCTCACCGAGTCGGATGCCGGCGATCATGATCCGCCCCTGGCGTACCTTGGGGTCGTCTTCCGGCATTCCCCAGCGTTCCAATACCGCTTGGCGGCACTCGTTCGGCAGGGCGTCGAAGTGGCGCTGGTAGTCGGCCAGCGCCAGGCTCTGCTGGCAGCCGCGTAGCCACAGGCTGTCGGCGCTGTTGGTGACGTTGCCGAGCAGCTCTTTTACTAATGCGCTGCCGTCAGCTGGTATATCGGATACCGGATAACCGGCCCCGGCCAGCGCCCGCAGGATCTCGACGGTGGACTGAGGGGTGTCCAGTCCGACGCCGTTGCCGATGCGGCCGTCGCGGGTCGGGTAGTTGGCCAGCACCAGCGCGATCCGCTTCTCGGCGTTGGACTTGCCGGTCAGCGCCGCCCAGCGTGCCGCCAGCTCGGCGACGAACGCCGCCCGCTCGTTATGCAGTTCGAACTGGATGGCGTCGTACTGGCAGCGCTCGCTGCGCCCGGCCGCCTCCTTGAAGGCGATCGCCCGGCTGATAATGCGGCCGTCCATCTCCGGCAGGGCGATGTTCATGGCGATATCGCGCGCCCGCAATCCCCGGCTGAACTGCTGCCAGTCGTCGCGGCTGTTGGCCGCCAGCATCACCTGCAGTACCGGCGCGTTGACCGCGAACAACGGCTTCGGTGCGCCGGCCGCCGGTTGCGCCAGCGCGCTGGGCGAGCCGATCGCGAAGCTGGTGGTGTTCAGCACCACCTTGACCTCGGCCTGTGCCGCCAGCCGGTCGACCACTGCCTTGCATTCGGCGTCCTTGAGCGAGGCCACCGCCACCGCCAGTACCCGCAGGCCGGCCTGCTCCAGGCTGTGCATAAAGCCGTCAAACGCCCGCAGGTTGTCGTCCTGCAGGTGGCTGCGGTAGAACAGCAGCAGCGCCACCGGGCGACTATCGGCCTGTGGATACGCTTGGCGCCACTCGTCCAGGGTCGGCTGGCGCCACTGGCCGTCCGGCCCCGGTTGGCAGATCAGCGTGCGGGGCAGGGCGCGCGGCGGTGGCGGCTCCACCAACTGCGGCGCGAAGAAGCGCTGCTGCAGGTAGCGGAACAGATGATCGATATTGCCGGCGCCGCCCTCGCGCAGGTAGCGCCAGATCCGCTCTGCACAGTCGGCCTCGACGTTACCGGCCTCGGTCAGCTCCGGATCTGGCTGGTCGTCGCCGGGCACCAGCACCAGTCGGGCGCCGCTGCGGGCGCAGATCGCCTGCAGTTGCTCGACGCCGTAGGGCAGATAAGCCCTGCCGCCGAGCAGCGACACCAGGATCACTTTGGCCTGCTCCAGCACCCGGTCGGCGTAGAGGTCGAACGCCGCCGGTTTCATCAGGTGCAGCAGGTTGGCCAGCCGCAGGCTGGGATAGTCCGCCGGCAGCTGCTCGGCGCGACGCGCCAGCAGCGACAGGGTGCTGTCCTGGGCGGCCAGGATCACCAGCTCGGCGGCGGTTTGCTGCAGGTCGACGATGCCCTCGTCATCGTTGAACCCGCCCGGCTTGGCGGCCAGCAGATGCATCGTCCAGTCTCCTCCCGTCTGCTCAGAGCTCGGCGGTTTGCAGCCGGCGGCGCAGCGCCTCGGCATCCAGCTGCTGGCCGATCAGCACCACCTTGGTCTGGCGCGGCTCGTCGGCCTGCCAGAGCCGGTCGAAGTAGCTGTCCAGCCGTTCGCCGACCGCCTGCACAACCTGGCGCATCGGCTTGCCGTTGACCGCCGCGAACCCCTTGGCGCGGTAGATCGGTTGCTCGCGCAGCAGCTGCTGCAGGCTGTCGCGCAGCCGTTGTTCGTCCACCTCGCCGAGCGTCAGCGACAGCGAATCGAAGTCGTCGTGGGCATGGCGGTGGTGGTGGCCGTGGGCGTGGTGGTGATCGTGATGGGTGTGCAGCGCATCGATCCGCTCCTCGCTGGCCGCCTGCAGGCCGATGATCAGCTCGCTGTCGATGGCACCGTTCTCGATATGGGCGATCTTCACCGACGGTTTCACCCGCTCGCGCACCAGCTGTTCCACCTGGCCGCGCTGCTCGCCGTCCAGCAGGTCGTTCTTGCTGACCAGCACCAGGTCGGCGGAGTCGATCTGGTCGTCCAGCAGTTCGCGCAGGCTCGGGTCGTGGTTCAGACTGTCGTCGGCCAGCCGCTGGGCCTGCACCCGCTGCGGATCGGCGGCATAACGACCGGCGGCCACCGCCGGGCCGTCGATTACCGTGATCACCGCATCGACGGTGCAGTGCGCTTTCACCTCCGGCCAGTTGAACGCCTGCACCAGCGGTTTCGGTAGCGCCAGCCCGGAGGTCTCGATCAGGATATGGTCCAGCTCGTCGCGGCGGGCGACCAGCTGCTGCATCACCGGCAGGAACTCCTCCTCGACGGTGCAGCAGATGCAGCCGTTGGCCAGCTCGTAGATCTTGCCGGCCTCGCCGTCGCCGGCGGCGGACGCTTCCGGGCAGTCCAGCGGGCAGGAGCGGATCAGCTCGGCGTCGATATCCAGCTCGCCGAACTCGTTGACGATCACCGCGATGCGCTTGCCCTGGGCCTGCTTCAGCAGGTTGGCCAGCAGGGTGGTTTTGCCGCTGCCGAGAAAGCCGGTGACGATGGTGGCGGGGACTTTATTCAGGTTCATGCTGTTGTTCCTTGTGCGTCGGCGCCGGGCCGATCGCCTGTCAAAATCGAATAAGTGACACTACAAAACGGTATACTGACGTTTTGCTTTTTACCGATGAGGCGGCGAACCCGATGACCAACCTGCACGCCCGTTGCCCGGCGCTGATGATCGGCGCGGCGGGCTCCGGCCAGGGCAAGACACTGCTGACCGCGGCGCTGGCCCGGCTGCACCGACGCGCCGGCCGCAAGGTGCAGGTGTTCAAGTGCGGGCCGGATTTTCTCGACGGTACCCTGCATCGCCAGGCCAGCGGCCAGCCGGTCTACAACCTCGACCTGTGGATGCTGGGGGAGGCCCAGTGCCGCCGCTTGCTGGCCGAGGCCGCCGCTGACAACGACCTGCTGCTGATCGAAGGGGTGATGGGGCTGTACGACGGCAACCCCAGCAGCGCCGATCTGGCCGCAACCTTCCAGCTGCCGCTGGCCGCAGTGATCGATGCCCAGGGGCTGGCGCAGACCTTCGCCGCGCTGGCCCACGGCCTGCACGGTTTCCGCGACGGGCTGAACTGGCACGGAGTGATCGCCAACCGGGTCGGCAGCGGCCACCATGTCGAGCTGCTGCAGCAATCGCTGAGCGGGGCCCTGCCATTGCTGGCGGCGCTGCCACGCGATGCCAGGCTGCAGCTGCCGGAGCGCCACCTGGGATTGGTCAACGCCGCCGAGCTGGCCGAGCTGGACGCCCAGCTGGATATCGCCGCCGAGTTGCTGGCGGACAGCCGGCTGGCGCAGCTGCCGCCGGCGGTCGATTTCCGCGCCGGCGCGCCGCTGGCCGATTTTGATGGCGGTCGGCCGCTGGCCGGCAAGACCATCGCCATCGCCGAGGACCTGGCGTTCAGCTTCATCTACCGCGCCAACCGCCAGTGCCTGATACGGCTCGGCGCCGAGCTGGTCGGCTTTTCGCCGCTGGCCGACCAACCGCTGCCGGCGTGCGATGCGCTCTGGCTGCCGGGCGGTTATCCCGAACTGCATGCCGCCCTGCTGAGCGGCAACCATCGCAGCCGCGACAGCATCCGCACGGCGGCGCAGGCCGGCCTGCCGATCCTCGCCGAGTGCGGCGGGCTGCTCTACCTGCTGGACAGCCTGCAGACCGCCGACGGCGAGGAATGGCCGATGTGCGGTCTGCTGCGGGGCCGGGCGGCGATGCAGCCCCGCTTCCAGGCGATCGGCTTGCAGCAACTCAGCCTGGACGGTCAGACACTGCGCGGCCACAGCTTCCACCACTCGCGCCTCGACACCGATCTGCCGCCGCTGGCGCACTGCATCCGCCGGCGCAACGGCGCCGCCGGCGAGCCGATCTACCGGCACGGCGCAATCACCGCCTCCTACCTGCACGGCTACTTCGATTCGGCGCCGCAGCTGGTGGCCGACATCTTCAACGGCGAGCTGGCCGGCTAGCCGGCTACTCGGCACCGTGGCGCAACTCATTACCAGTCGATACCCGGCTGGGATTTGACCCCCTTGCGGAAGGCGTGGCCGTCGTCCTTGATGGTGCTGACGGTGTCGGCCACTGCCAGCAGCTCGTCGGCCATCACCCGGCCGGTCACCACCACGTTGACCATCCGGTGGCGGTTGGCCAGCGCCTCGGCCACCTCGGCCGCATCCAGGTGGCCGTACTTGATCATGTAGCTCAGCTCGTCGAGCACGATCAGGTTGTAGTCCGGGTTCTGCAACATCGGCAGGGTCAGCTGCCAGGCCTGGCGGGCGGCTTCGCGGTCCTTGTCGAGGTCCTGGGTCTCCCAGCTGAAGCCGTGGCCCATCACGTGGAAATCGACCTGCGGCAGTTCGCTGAAGAACTTGTATTCGCCGGTGCTGCCGCGCCCCTTGATGAACTGCACCACCGCGCAGCGCTGGCCGTGGCCCAGCGCTCGCGCCAGCATGCCGAACGCCGAGCTGCTCTTGCCCTTGCCGTTGCCGCGCAGCAGCAGCAGTACGCCGCGCTCCTCGGTGGCGGAGGCGATCCGCGCATCGACGATCTCTTTCTTTTTCTTCTGCCGTTTCAGGTAGCGCTCTTCACGCGCTTCGGGGCTGTCGTATTCCTGGTCACTCATTCTCTGTCTCCTGATTGTCTGTGGCGCCGGTCGCCGTTTGCAGGCTGTCGATATGCCGGTAGTCGGCGCCCAGCCGCGCGGCCAGCGTTCGGCAGCGGCCCAGCCGCACCGGCTGGCATTCGGTGTCGATGACCAATAGCGGCGCTTCGGGCGGCTGCAGCTGGTCCAGTGCCCGGCTGCGGCCGTCGCTCAGCAGGTAAAGTTGTATCTCGCAGCCCGGCTGGCGGGCGCGGGCCTGGCGGATAAACCGCTGCGCCTGGTTCATCGCCTCGGCCAGCGGGGTGCCGCCGCCGGCGCCGATCCGTTGCAGCAGCGGTGCCAGTCGTTTCGGCGCCCGCTGCAGTTTCAGCCGCCGCTCGACCCGCTCGCCGGCGAAGCTGAACAGCGTCAGCTGTTCGCGCTGCAGGTAGCAGTGCCGGCTCAGCTCGGCGATCACCCCCTTGGCCAGCGGCAGGCTGGCGGCGGCCGAGCCGGAGCTGTCCAGCAACAGCAGGTGCAGCCGCTGCGGCGCCGGGCGCTGACGCCGTTTCTTCAATTGCACCAGTTGTCGCTGGCGCAGGTTTTCAGCGGCCGACAAGGTCGCCGGCCAATCAATCCTTTTAATATCGCCAACTCTGTCGCCGCATTGCCGGCTCGGGCTTCCGCTGCGGCTACGACTTGCCCGGCCGTTACCGGCCGCCGGGCTCAGCGCTTTTTTGCCGCACGGGCCTCCCGCTGCCATTGCGGTTGCCACTGCGGTCGCTGGCCGGTTTGCTGCGGAGCAGCGGCGGGCTCGGCCGGCAGTGCGCCCCAGTCGCCTGCGCTCTGCTGTTGACTGCCGTTGCTCGGCGGAGGGTTGCTGTCGCCGCTATCGGGCGAGCTATCCGGCGCAGCATCCGCTGAGGGCGGTTGCTGCGGTTTTGGCGGCACCGGCTGATCCGTCGACTGGCGGCGGTGGGCCAACACCAGCTCGCTGACCGCCTCGATATGGCTTTCGTCAACCTGCACTGCGCCGGCCAGCGCGGCGGCGGCGCGGGCGGCCCGCCACAGGCAGATATCGGCGCGCAGGCCGTCCACCCCGGCCTCGGCGCAGCGCTCGGCGATCAGCCGCCGGTTGTCGCTATCCACCGCCACCTCCGGCAACAGCACCGAGGCCCGCCGCAGCTGATCGCGCAGCTGTTGTTGCTGATCTTGGTAGACAGCGCAGAACCCGGCCGGATCGTCGTCGAAGGCGATCCGCCGTTCGGTGGCTTCCAGTCGCTGCTCGATACTCAGTGGGCCGCCGCTGTCGACGAACAGGCCGAAGCGGTCCAGCAGTTGCGGGCGCAGCTCGCCCTCGTCCGGGTTCATGGTGCCGATCAACACGAAGCGGGCCGGGTGGCTGTGGCTGATGCCGTCGCGCTCGACATGGTTGATGCCGCTGGCACTGGCGTCCAGCAGCAGATCGACCAGCCCGTCGGCCAGCAGGTTGACCTCGTCGACGTAGAGCAGACCGCCGTCGGCGCGGGCCAGCAGACCGGGGCTGAACTGCAGCCGCTGTTCGGTCAGCGCCTGGTCGAAATCCAGCGAGCCGGTCAGTTTTTCCTCGCTGCAGCCCAGCGGCAGGTTGACGAACGGTCTTGTGCGTTCGCTCTTAGCCGCGTCAGGCTGATCGAGCAGATCGCCCAAGGCGCGGGCCAGGGTGGATTTGGCCGCGCCGCGTGGGCCGCTGATCAGCACGCCGCCGATCTTCGGATCGACCGCACAGAGCAACAGCGCCTGCTTGAGGTGCGGCTGACCAACGATGGCGCTGAACGGAAAGGTCGGCTGGCTATGGGTATTGGTCATGCCGCGCCCCGACCGCTCAGTATTGTTGCGGTTTGATATAGAACTTCACCGCCAGCGCGCTAAGCAGCGCCAGTGCCAGCCAGAACAGCAGATGGCTGATCGTGGTGGCGGTGATGAACTGGCTGTGCAGGCCGTGCAGCACCGTTACCGCGCTGTCCGGCTGACCGGGGAAACCGTGTTCCGCCGGCTGCGGCGCGCCCAGCAGGTGCGGCAGCGCCAGCAACGGCAGGGCGATCGTCTTGAGCGCCCCTGGAGCGAAAGCGGCGCAGGCCAGGCCGGCGCCGGTCAGTGCCACGGTCAGCAGCCACCAGAGCTGACGGCCATCCAGTTCGGCGGCCGCCATGCCGGGCAGTTCCGGTTCCAGCCCCAGAGTCGGGGCGCCGAAGAAGGTAATGAAACCGGCCAGCCCCCACAGCAGTCCCTGCTTGAGCTGCTGGTGGCGGCGGGCGCTCATCGCGCTGACCAGCACCATGGCGAAGCCGATCGCCAGCAGGCTGCTGGTCAGGTAGGTGTAGCCGCTGCGCTCGACGCCATCCGCTGGTCCCCAGGCTTCGTCGTTGCCGTGGCTATGACTGTGTCCGGCGGCTTCGCCATGATGATGCTTGGTCGGTGCCGCTTCGGGCAGCTCGAAAACCTCGGCTTCGATGATCAGCGGGGTGACCGCGAAATGTTGCAGGCTGGCCAGCAGCAGGCCGGCCAGGATGCCCACGGCCAGCGCCGCGGTAATGGTGCGTCGAAAAAGCATGGTTTTGTCCTGTTGATCAGGTGGCTGCGGCCAATCCGGCCGTCACCGGGTTCAGTGGCAGGGGAAGGCCGCGCTGTGGCGTGTATCGTGGGCGGCGTTATGCACCGCATCCATCGGCAGCATGCCGACAGCCAGCACGATAAACAGGCCGAGCGCCGCACTGGCGATCAACTGGAACGAGGAAGAAAGACGGCGCGCTTCGCTGGCGCTGCTGCCTTGGGAGGTAGCGACTGACATGAATAGATCTCCTCTGTGCCCACCCGCACATGCAAGGATTAAATTTCGGCCGGCTTGTCTAGCGGACGCGGCCACGTCTGTCGGGCTGGTATCGGACTTCGTACCGGCGCTAGCCGGTCATTCACCGTTGCGGGGGCAGTGCAGGATTAGCGCTGGGCGCACCTGCTTCCCAATTAAGTCAGAGCTGGAACAATGGAGCCCTGACACCCGAACGAGCGGATGGTAGCAGGGCGATTGTCATTCGCAAAGGAGTATTGCTCGCGTTCACTTGAACAGTATTAATCGCTGGCTGAATAATTTGCCGGTTGGCGACGGTTCAAGCGCTGCCGGATAAATGGCACACTGCCGCCGGTTTTTTTGAGGCCCGGTTTTTTTAGGCCCGGTTTTTTTAAGGGGCGATTTTTGCGGCCCGGCTGCTGGACGCTCAAGCCGCTGCGTATCGCATCGATAATGAATGCCCGCGCGCACCGGCCAATGGCTAGAAATGGATAGATAGGAACGGATATTGCTGCCGATTGAACTGCTACTGCCAACCCTGCTGCTCGGCGTCTTGCTGGACCGCTGGCTGGGCGAGCCGCGCCGTTGGCACTGGCTGGTCGGTTTCGGCCGGCTGGCCGGCTGGCTGGAATCTCGGCTCAATCGTGGCGGCGGTCGGTTGATCGGCGTGCTGACGTTGTTATTGGCGGTATTGCCGTTGCCGGTGCTGCTGCTCTGGCTGCACCTGCAGTGGGCCGGGCAGCCGTGGCTGCAGGCGCTGCTGGCGGCCGGTTGCCTCTACCTGGCGTTGGGTGGCCGCTCGCTGGTGGAACATGCCGAAGCGGTGGCCGTGCCGTTGCACCGGGGCGATCTGGCGGCGGCGCGCAAACGGGTCGGCTGGATCGTCAGCCGCGAAACCGCATCGATGGACGAGCGCCAGGTCAGCATCGCCACCGTGGAGTCGGTGCTGGAAAATGGCAACGATGCGCTGTTCGCGGCCCTGTTCTGGTGCCTGATCGGCGGAGCGCCGGCGGTGATCCTGTTCCGGCTGGTCAATACGCTGGATGCGATGTGGGGCTACAAGACCGAGCGCTACCACCGCTTCGGCTGGGCGGCGGCGCGGCTGGACGACCTGCTCGGCTGGCTGCCGGCCCGGCTGACCGCGCTGAGCTATGCGCTGGCCGGCGATACCCGCACGGCGTTGCGCTGCTGGCGCGATCAGGCCGCGGCCTGCGCCAGCCCCAACGGCGGCCCGGTGATGTGCGCCGGCGCCGGCGCGCTGAATGCACAGCTTGGTGGCACGGTGATCTATCACGGCAAGGCGGTGGAAAAACCGCCGATGGGCAGCGGCCGCTGGGCCGATGGCGCGGCGATCGACGGGGCGATCCGGCTGCTGCGGCGTAGCCTGGTGCTTTGGCTTGTAGCGGTGGCGTTGTTCAGTCTGCCGTGGCTCTCCGGGGGGACGCTCTGATGCAGCACCAGCACGGCGGTCAGCTGCGGGCGGCCGCTGAGAGATACGGCATTGCGCCGGCCGACTGGCTCGACCTGTCCACCGGCATCAACCCGCTCGGCTGGCCTGTGCCGCCGATCCCGGCCGAGGTGTTCAACCGGCTGCCGGAACCGAGCGAGTCGCTCGAACGGGCGGCCTCTGATTACTACGGCAACGCCAGCTTGCTGCATGGTGCCGGTTCGCAGCCGTTTATCCAGACCCTGCCGCAGCTGCGCCCGCCGGGCCGGGTCGGGTTGGCGGCGCTGGGCTATTACGAGCACCGTAAGGCCTGGCAGCAGGCCGGTCATCAACTGGTCGAGCTGGCTACGGAACAGATCGACGCCGCGCTGGCTGCGCTCGACGTGCTGCTGCTGATCAACCCGAACAACCCGACAGGCCAGCGCTACTGCCCGCAGCGTTTGCTGGCGTGGCATCGGCGGCTGGCGGCGCGCGGCGGCTGGCTGCTGGTGGATGAGGCCTTTATCGACAGCCGGCCGGACGGGTCACTGCTGGCCCGGATCGACGGCGACTGGCCCGACGGGCTGATCGTGCTGCGCTCGGTGGGCAAGTTCTTCGGCTTGGCCGGCATCCGCAGCGGGTTCATGTTCGCCAGCGTAGAGCTGCGCCAGCGGATGGCCGCGCGGCTCGGCCCCTGGGCGGTCAGCCATCCGGCCCAGTGGCTGACCGGGAAAGCGTTGGCCGACCGGGACTGGCAGCGCGAGGCCCGCCAGCGGCTGGCCGGGCAGGGCGCACGGTTACAGGCGCTTTTAAGTGCCCAGGGCTGGTACGGCGTCGAGTTGAGCGGCACCGATTACTTCTGCACACTGAGCTTCGACTGTGCCGAGCGGGCTGGGCAGCTTCATCGGCAGCTGGCGGAGAACGCGATACTGACGCGGCTGTTCGACCAGGCTGGGGTGGTGCGCTTCGGTCTGCCGGCAAGGGAGGCCGACTGGCAGCGCCTGGCGCAGGTACTGGCGCGGCTGTCAGTCGACTGAGAATGGCGGCTCGGCCAGCCGGTCCAGCAGTGCCTGCTGTTGCGGCTCTTGCGGCTCACCCTGCCAGCGCTCGAAGCTGACCAGTTCGCTCAGCGGCAGCCGTTGCCGCCAGCGTTTGAGCTGCAGCTCCGGCTGGTCGTGGAAGTGGCTGGTGTAGCCGAGGCAGAGGTAGGCGATCGGCACGATCCGGTCCGGAATTTGCAGGATCTCGTGCAGCGCCTCGGGGTGGATGATGCTGACCCAGCCGACGCCGATCCCTTCGGCGCGGGCCGCCAGCCAGAGGTTCTGTACCGCGCAGACGCTGCTGTACAGGTCCATCTCCGGCATCGTGGTGCGGCCCAGCACCACCGGCCCGGCGCGCTCGCGGTCGCAGGTGATGCAGATGTTCAGCGGTGACTCGACAATGCCCTCCAGCTTGAGCCGCTGGTAGTGCAGCGCGCGCTGGTCGTCGAACTGCTCGGCGGCTTCGGCGTTGGCCCGCAGGAACGCCTGGTGGATCCGGCGTTTCACCTCGGTTGAACGGATCAGCAGGAAGTCCCAGGGCTGCATGAAACCGACCGAGGGCGCGTGGTGGGCGGCCTGCAGCAGCCGGGCCAGCACCTCGTCGGGGATCGGCTCGGGCAGGAACTCGCCGCGCACGTCGCGCCGCTGGAAGATGGTTTTGTAGAGCGCGTCGCGTTCGTCGGCGCTGAACTGGTACTGGCTCATGGTGGGCCCGGTTTCGGCAGATGGCAGGCACCATAGCAGAAGCAGCCGGCCGGCGGAATTCTGGTACACTGCCAGCCATTGAAGTGGACGTAGTAAACGATGAAACATCTGATTCTGGGCGGCGCCCGTTCCGGCAAGAGCCGCTTCGCCGAGCAGCAGGCGCAAGCCTCCGGTCTGCCGGTGACCTACATCGCCACGGCGCAGGCCTGGGACGACGAGATGGCGGCCCGCATCCGGCGTCACCGCGATGATCGGCCGGACCATTGGCGCACTGTTGAGGCGCCGCTGAATCTGGCGGATACCCTGCAGCACGAAGCCCGGTCCGGGCAGCTGTTGCTGGTCGATTGCCTGACGCTGTGGCTGACCAACCTGCTCTGTGCCGAGAACGAAGCGCAGTTCGCCAGCGAGCGGCAGGCGCTGCTTGACTGCCTGGCGCAGCTGCCGGGCCAGCTGCTGCTGGTCAGCAACGAGGTCGGCCAGGGCATCGTGCCGGACAATGCCCTGGCACGCCGTTTCGTCGACGAGGCCGGTTTCCTGCACCAGGCGCTGGCGGCCCGTTGCGAACGGGTTTCTTTCGTGACCGCCGGCATTCCAAACGTTTTGAAAGACAATAGCATCCCGCAGACCGCCGCGGCAGGAGTATCCCGATGAGCGAGTTGAACAGCGCCACCGACTGGCTGCAGGCGCCGCTGGCGAGCGTCGACCAGGTGGCCGCCGACGCCGCCCGGGCGCGCCAGGACCAGCTGACCAAGCCGCCCGGCTCGCTCGGCGTGCTGGAGCGGCTGGCGATCCGCTTCGCCGGCTGGCAGGGCGCCGTCCGGCCGCAGCTTGAACGGCGCGCGGCGGTGATCTTCGCCGCCGACCACGGTATCGCCGACGAGGGCGTCTCGGCCTTTCCGCAGGCGGTGACGGCGGAGATGGTGCGCAACTTTGCCCGGGGCGGGGCGGCTATTTCTGTACTCTGCCGCCAGCACCGCTGCCGGCTGCAGGTGGTCAATGTCGGCACCCTGACCGAACTGGAGCCGCTGGACGGCGTATTGGATGCCCGTATCGCCGCCGGCACCGCCAACTTCAGCCGCCAACCGGCGATGAGCGCCGCGCAGTGCGGCCAGGCGCTGGCGGTGGGGCGCGATGTGGTCGATGCACTGGTCGACGACGGCCTGCAGCTGTTTATCGGCGGCGAGATGGGGATCGCCAATACCAGTGCCGCCAGTGCGCTGGCCTGTGCTCTATTGAAACAGCCGGCAGCGCGGTTCTGCGGGGCCGGCACCGGCCTGGATGGCGCCGGAATCAACCACAAGGCGGCGGTGATCGAGCGGGCACTGGCGCTGCACGGCGGCGTTGACGATCCGCTGGAACTGCTGCGCCGGCTCGGCGGTTTCGAGCTCGCCGCACTGGTCGGCGCTTACCTGCGCGCCGCCCAGCACGGCGTGCCGTCGCTGGTGGACGGTTTTATCTGCAGCGCGGCGGCGCTGGTCGCCAGCCGATTGCAGCCGGCGCTGAGCGACTGGCTGCTGTTCTCGCACCGCTCGGCCGAGCAGGGCCATGCCGGTCTGCTGGAAGCGCTCGGCGCCGAGCCGCTGCTGGCGCTGGAACTGCGCCTCGGTGAGGGCAGCGGGGCGGTGCTCTGCCTGCCGCTGATCGATGCCGCGCTGGCAATTCATAACGGGATGGCGACCTTCCACGAGGCCGGCGTCTCCAATCAGCATTAGCACCCGCAGGGAGGATAGGGGTGACTGAATTCAACGAGGTAATGGTGGATCTGCTGCGCCACGGCCAGCCCGAGGGCGGCAACCGGTTCCGTGGCAGCCTGGACGATCCACTCAGCGAAAACGGCTGGCAGCAGATGCAGGCCAGCGTCGGCGACTACCGCCAGTGGGACCGGGTGATCAGCTCGCCGTTGCGCCGCTGCCAGGATTTTGCCGCTACCGTCGCCGAACAGCTGGAGGTGCCGCTCTGCCTGCATGATGACCTGCGCGAACTGCACTTCGGTCAGTGGGAGGGGCTGACCGCCGCCGAGATCATCGCCCGCTTTCCGGGCCAGCTGGAAGCCTTCTGGCAGGACCCGGTCAGCCACTGCGCCCCCGGCGGAGAGGGGCTGCGAGAGTTCCGCGACCGCACCTGGAATGCCTGGCAGACGCTGCTGGAGCAGCACCGCGGCGAGCATCTGCTGGTGATCTGCCACGGCGGGGTGATCCGTACCATCCTCGGCCGTCTGCTGGGGATGCCGCTGAGCGCGATGCTGCGGATGGAGGTGCCCTATGCCGGCCTCAGCCGGGTGCGGATCAGCCGCTTTCATGATCAGGAGGGCAATCCGCAGGTGGGCCAGAACCTGGTCTGGCTGAACGGCTCGCTGGCGATTGCCGACCAGCTGGTGGAAGGCAATCCGCGATGACCCCGCTACAGATCGCCTTTTCGCTGCTGACCCGGCTGCCGATGCCGGCCAGCGCGCCGATCGACGATCAACTCTACCGCCAGCGCGCCGCCCAATCCTCCTATTACTACCCGCTGGTTGGGCTGGTGATCGGCGGTTTGTTGCTATTGTTGGCGGGCGGTCTGCAAACGCTTGCTGCACCACCGCTTCTGCTGGCGGCGCTGCTGCTGATCCTGTGGATCGGCCTGACTGGCGCGCTGCACCTGGACGGGCTGGCCGATAGCGCCGACGCCTGGCTGGGCGGTTTCGGCGACCGTGAACGTACCCTGGCAATCATGAAGGACCCGCGTTGCGGTCCGGCGGCGGTGGTGGTGCTGGTGGCGGTGCTGCTGTTGAAGTTCGCCGCGCTGGCGACCCTGGCCGAGAAACAACACTGGGGCTGGCTGCTGCTGACGCCGCTGCTGGCGCGTACCCTGCTATTGTTACTGTTCGTGCAGACCGATTACGTGCGCGAGAACGGCATGGGCGCGGCGCTGGTGGCGCTGCGCGGCAGCCGTGCCGGCTATCTGGAGATACTGCTGATCGGCCTGCTGGGGCTGGCGGCGGCCTTAGCGCTCAATCCGCTGGGTTGGCTGCCGCTGCTGCTGGTCGGGCTGGCCTACCTGCTGTTGCGACGGATCATGCAGCATCGGCTTGGCGGCACCACCGGCGATACCGCCGGCGCCCTGGTGGAACTGGTGGAAACGGTCTTATTGGTAGGTGCTGCGCTGATTTAAGGAGAAGGACGATGCGTAAGATTGTATTGGCGGCAGCAGCCCTGCTGCTGGCCGGCTGTTCCGATAACGAGGTGGGCGATGTCAGCCTCGGTCTGTTTACCACCAAGGATATCAAGGTGGAGATCGTCGACGATCCGATCGTCAGCGGGGTGACCTGCCATATCAGCCATATCGAGGCCAACCTGGACCTGGCCGACCCGTCCGATATGGGCATCGCCTGCCGCCAGACCGGGCCGATCACCAAGCAGATGCTCGACCGGATCGACAAGTCCAAGGGTGGGGAACTGGTGTTCAAAACCTCCAAGAGCGTGCTGTTCAAGTCGCTGAAAGTACGCCGTATCTGGGACCCGAAGAGCCGAACACTGATCTACATCAGCTACTCTACCAAGGAAGTGCAGGGCAGCCATAAACACTCGATGTCGACGGTGCCATTATGGGGTAATCCGGTCTGGCAGCAGTTGGAGACCTCCGACCCGTCCTGAGGCGCCGCCCGCTGCCGCATCTGCGCAGAGGTGTCTGAATGGATAATCTGATTACCCTGATCCTGATCTGTGCCGGCCTGTCGCTGGCGTTGAACGTGTTCCTGAAGCGGTTCGGGGTGGAATCGCTGATCGGTTATATCCTGACCGGCATGATCGTCGGTTTCGGCTTCCATCTGCAGCAGAGCCCGGCCCTGCAGACCATCGCCGAGTTCGGCGTCGCCTTCCTGATGTTCACCATCGGGCTGGAGTTCTCGCCCGAGAAACTGCGCCTGATGAAGCGCGAGGTGTTCCTTTACGGCAGCGGCCAGCTGCTGCTGACCAGCGTACTGTTCTTCGCCCTCGGCGAGTGGCTGTTTCAGGCCGAACGCTCGATCAACCTGATCGTCAGCCTGGCGCTGTCGCTGTCGTCGACCGCCATCGTGCTGAATTTGCTGACCCGCAGCCGCAAGATCAATCGCAGCTACGGCCGCAACGCGGTCGGTGTTTTACTGTTCCAGGATATCGCGGTGATCCCGATCCTGCTGATGGTGTCGATCCTGGCCGGCGGCCAGCAGGGGCTCGGCTCGCTGTTGCTGGATACCGCGCTGGATGCCTTGGTGGTGGTGCTGCTGCTGTTCCTTGGCGGCCGTTTCCTGACCCCGCACGTGATGGGCCAGGTGATCGGTACCCGCTCCAACGAGCTGTTCGTCACCGGGGTGCTGCTGTTCGTGGTCGGCTCCGCCCAGCTAGCCCACGTGCTCGATTTTTCCTATTCGCTGGGTGCCTTCCTGGCCGGCATGGTGATCGCCGAGACGCCCTACAAGCATCAGGTAGAGGCGGACCTGACGCCGTTCCGGGACCTGCTGCTGGGGGTGTTCTTCATCAGCGTCGGCATCCAGCTCGATCCGCTGTTCTTGGTATCCCATCTGCCACAAATTCTGACGGCGATGGCGCTGATCCTGTCGATCAAGGGGCTGGTGCTGCTGGCGCTGCTGCGGCTGTTCAACGGCACCCGTACCGCGTTGAAGACCGCCCTGTTGCTGGCGCAGACCGGCGAGTTCTCGTTCGTGATCTTCGCCATGGCGCAGCAGAACGGGCTGTTCCTGAACCCCGAGCGGGGCCAGGTGCTGATCATGGCCGTGGTGCTGACGATGATGCTGACGCCGTTCATCTTCCGCTATCTCGACCAGTTGATCGACTGGCTGCTGCCGACCGTGGAAGAGGTGCCGGATAACTCTGTCGAGGTCGACCGCGTCGCGGCGGACACGCCGTTCGTGTTGATCTGTGGTTATGGCGCCTTGGGCAAGGAGGTCGCCAGCCAGTTGACCGAGATGACGGTGCCGTTCGTTGCCGTCGAGCACGATGGACACACCTATCGCAGCGCCCGCGAGGCGGACGAGCCGGTGGTATTCGGTGATGCCGCCCGGGTGCAGCTGCTGGAAAAACTGCTGGTTGGTCAGGCCAGTGCCGTGATCATAGCGATGAGCAACGAAAGGCGCGCCATACTGGTGGCCCAGGCGGTCAATACCGTGGCGCCGGACCTGCCGGTCTTCGTCTATGCCGCCAGCGAGCAGCACCGCCAGCTGTTGCGTGATATCGGCGCCATCGGCGCGGTCGACGGGTTGAAACACAGCGCCTCGGTGCTGGTGGATCACTTCGTCGCCCATATGGACGCGCAACATCAGGCCGATGAAAAAACGACGGATCGTCGAATTTGAGCTATGTTTGATCGACACGGTTCTGTATTGTGCTGAATTACTTATAAAATGTAAGTCTATTTTGGGAGGTTGAACCATAGAGCGTCGCTTGCCGGCTTAGCTGCGGTCGGAGTTCTACTCGTCCGACAGGCTCAGTGCCTCATGGCCAGAGGCCGGCCTTCCCTAATTGCCGATGTAGAGAGAGGATTTCCGGATGTCTCAGTCTCAGGCAGAGCAGGTGCTGGTGGTTCGGGAAGGGACGTTTCAGCTGTTCCGGCAGAGGTTGCCGGACGACAGCTGCCGGTTGGTTCGCAGCGTGGCCCGCCGTTACCCTCCCAGCCGTGTCAATGAACTGCTGCAACATGAAGCGATGCTGCTGGAGCACCTGGCCGGAACCGATGTTCCGCGTCTGCTTTCCGCCGATCCGCTGATTGTCGATCAACAGCTCTGCTTCGAGGATATCGCCGCCGAACCGCTGCCGAACTGGCTGTGTCAGCCCGCCGATCTGCGCGCCAAGCTGAGCCTGGCGATCCAGCTGATGTCGGCCCTGGGACGGCTGCATGCCGCTAACGTGTTTCATCTGGCATTGCGACCCGAGGTGGTGCTCTATGACAGCCTGCGTCAGCAGGTCTGCCTGCTGGATTTCAGCAACGCACTGCACCAGCCGCTGCGTCAGCTGGGCAGCCACCGCGGCTACCTGACCGGCGGCACCCTGCACTATATAGCGCCCGAACAGACCCACCAACTGAGCCAGCCGGTCGATGGCCG
This sequence comes from Marinobacterium arenosum, assembly GCF_019795155.1. Lineage (GTDB taxonomy): Bacteria > Pseudomonadota > Gammaproteobacteria > Pseudomonadales > Balneatricaceae > Marinobacterium_C > Marinobacterium_C arenosum. Next base: position 52,226 of record NZ_JAILYN010000008.1, read on the forward strand.
CACCGATCTCTACGCCGCCGGCTGCATTCTGTATTGGCTGTTCACCGGCCAGCCGCCCTTTGCCGAGCTGAGCGGCAGCCAGTTGATTCATGCCCACCTCGTTCGCCGGCCGACTCCGGTGGCGCAGCGGGCACTGTTGCCGCCGGCGTTGGACAGCATCCTGTTGCGGTTGCTGCAGAAAGACCCCGACAAGCGTTACCAAAGCGCCCACGGGGTGGTGGCCGACCTGCGTCACTGCCTGGCCTGCCTGCTGACCGGCCAGCCAATGCCGATGAGCTTCAAACCCTGCCGACAGGATATTGCCGACCAACTGCATATTCCGCGTCGACTTTATGGCCGCGACGCGCCACTGAGTCAGTTGAAGACGGCATTGAACCGGGCTGCCGACGGCGCTGCCGAACTGTTGCTGGTGTCGGGCGAATCCGGTATCGGCAAGTCGGTACTGATCCGCGAAATTCAGCAGCCGGTTATTACCAACGACGGCCTTTTTATCGCCGGCAAATGCGACCAGTACCTGCACAGTCAGCCCTACAGTGCGCTGCTGCAGGCGCTGGGTGGTTTTCTGCGTCACCTGCTGACCTTGCCGAATGCCGAGTTGGCCCGCTGGCGAGAACAACTGCAGCTCAAGCTGGGCAGTGGCATTGCGGTGTTGCAGGAGCTGTTGCCGGAGCTGCGCCTGCTGACCGGCCCGCAAGCGCCGCTAACGAGCCTGGGGGCCGAGGAGAGCCAGAACCGTTTCAACCGGGTGTTGGTGCAGTTCCTGCAGCTGATCTGTGATACCGGCAAGCCGCTGGTGCTGTTTATTGATGACCTGCAGTGGGCCGATCAGGCCACCCTGAACTTGCTGCAGCGGCTGCTGAGCGAACCCGAGCTGCATCACTGCCTGCTGCTGGGCGCCTATCGCGATTGCGAGGCAGACCCGGTTGAAGCGCGGCTGCCGCTGCTGCAACAGGCTGAGCCGTCCGTGCTGCCGGTCAGCCATATCCGCTTGCGGGCGTTGAGCCTGGCTGACCTGACCGCGTTACTGGCCGATACGGTGCATCAGCCGGCGGAGCAGGTGGACGAACTGGCCGGGCTGATCTTTGCCAAGACCGCCGGCAACCCGTTTTTCGTGATCCAGTTCCTGCGCACCTTATACCAGGAGCTGCTGCTTAACTTCGATGCCCAGCGGCGCTGCTGGTACTGGTCGATCGACGAGATTCGCTGCCAGGGGATCTCGGACAACGTGGTCCGGCTGCTGGTGCATAAGTTGCAGCAACTGCCGGACAGCAGCCGGCAGCTGGTGCAGCAGGGGGCCTGCATCGGGCCGCAGTTTTCACTCGGCCTGCTCAGCGGCTTGAGCGGCATCTCCCGCCATGCGGTCTGGCTGCGGATGCAGCCGGCGCTCGACTTGGGGCTGTTGCTGCCGGTTGAGGAAAGCAGCCCGCCGCGACAGTTGCGCTTCATGCATGACCGGGTCCGGCAGGCGGCCTATGGCCTGCTGAGTCAGCAACAGCAGGCCCGGTTGCATCTGAAGATCGGCTATCAGTTGCTTCAGGAGACCACGGTCGAGGAACTGGACGACCACTGCTTCGATATCGCCGACCACCTCAACAGCGCCGTTTCGCTGATCGAACGGCGCGAACAGCAGCTGCAACTGGCGCGGCTGAACCTGCTAGCGGCCCGGAAAGCCAAGGAAACAGGCGCCTATCAGTCGACGCGAGACTACCTGGAACGGGGCTGGCTGCTGCTGCCGATCGGCCGGCGGCGGTCGGGGCTGGCGTTCGAACTGATGCTGGACCGGATCGAGGTGCGCTATCTGCTGGGCAAGCCTCAGCAGGCCCGGGTGCTGGCCAACCGGGCCCGGAGTTACTGCCATGACTGGTCGGCGCACACCCGGCTCGACCTGATCCTGATTACCCAGCTGACCCGGCTGGGCAAGCTGGAAAGCGCCATCGATTATGGCCTTGGTGCATTACGCCGGCTCGGCGAGCCGCTGCCGCAAGCCCCGCAGCAACCGGATCTGGAGCGGGCACTCAGCCAGGTCCGCCAGGCGTTGCGGTTCCGACCGTTTCGGCGGCTGGTGGACCAGCCGGAAACCGACGACCCGCGGGTGCTGGCGGCGCTGGAGGTATTGGTGGCAATGCAGCCGGCCTGCTACACGGCCGGCTCGCTGCTCTATCCGCTGACCGTGCTCGACCAGCTGCGGCTGATCATGGAGCACGGCAACAACCGCTACTCCACCTATGCGTTGATGGGCTATGCGTTGTTCTGCACCCGCCGGCTGGGCGATTACGCCACCGCCCGGGAAGCGGCCCAGCAAGCGATCCGGATGGACGAGCGGCTGCCCAATCCCCAGCTGCTCGGCCGTTACCATATGATCTACGCCAACTTCATCATGACCTGGCACAAGCCGTTGCAGAGCCTGGTGCCGATGCGCTATCAGGCGCATCAGGAGTGCCTGGAACTGGGCGATCACTACTGGGCGATCCATGCGTTGATCTTCGGTTTCTATGCCGACCTGCTGACCAGCCCCCGGCTGGCCCGGCTGCGGGAAAACTGCGATCAGCTGATCGCACTCTGCGAACGGATCAAGCAACCGGCCCAGGTCTATCTCTGTACCCTGCAGCGCAACCTGGTGCTCTGGCTGCAGGGCGAGTTGGACAGTCCCCACTCCCTGGATCATCAGGCCGGCTTCGAGGCCGGCGCGCTGGCCCACTTTACCGAGCACCGTTACATGTCCGGCCGCTATGAGCGCATCGTCGGCCGGCTGTTGCAGAGCTACCTTGACGGCCACTACCTGCAGGGGTTGGAGATCGCACTGGATCCCGAGTTGTCAGCGGGCGATCTGGATAAAGGCATCTTTCACGAGGCGGTATTCACGCTGTTCAGTTGCCTGTCGATCGTGGCGTTGAAGATCCGCTCACCGCAGTACTGTGGCGAGCGTTACGAGCAGCATCTGGCCGAGGGCGAGAAACTGCTGAAACGCTGGCAGAGTCACTGTCCCGACAACTTCGCCTCGGCCAATTCGCTGCTACAGGCGGAGCAGTACCAGCTGCAGGGCAAGGTCGAGCCGGCGTTGGTGCACTATGACCGTGCCATCGAACAGGCACGCCAGGCCGAGTTTCCGCTGTTGCATGCATTGGCCAACGAGCGTTGCGGCGAATTCTGGCAACGGCGCGGCAACATGCGCATTGCCGGCGCTTACCTGCAGGAAGCGGTCGATATCTATCGTGACTGGGGCGCGCGGGGCAAGGCGGCTTTGCTGCAGCGACGCCTCAACGCGCAGCAACAACCGGCGGCGCGCGAGTTGCAGATCCACGAACGGCTCGGCGACTGGCCCAGCCTGCTGGTCACCGAGCCGCAGGCGTTGATCGGTCGGTTGCTGCAGCGGGTGGCGGAATTCAGCGGTGCACAGCGAGCCTGCCTGTTCTGTTGGCAGCCGGCCGAGGCGCGTTGGCTGCCACAGGCCAGCCTGATCGAGGGGCAGCTGACGGAGGATGGACAGTCGCATCAGGAGCCTGTGCCGACCGGGCTGCTCAATTATGTCAGCCGTAACCGGGCCCTGCTGGTGCTGGATGAGGGAAGCGGCCAGCGCGAGTTCATGGCCGACCCCTATATACAGCAGCAGCGGCCGCGCTCGCTGTTATGTCTGCCGCTGACCGGCATCGACGACAGCGAACAGATTCTCTATCTGGACAGTCAGCACAGCGATCGTCTGTTCGGCGAGCCGGTGGTTCAACAGCTGGAGGTGTTCACCGGTCAGTTCGTCGTCGCCTACCAGCACAGCTGCCGGCTGCAGTGGCTGGAACAGCAGAACCAGTGCCTGCAGGCGCAGTTGAAGCAGCAGCACCGGCTGATCAGCGGCCAGCAGCAACGGCTGGATCTGACCCTGGCGGCACTGCCGCTGGCATTCGTGATCACCGGCTACGACGGCACCCTGGTGCAGTGCAACGAACAGGCGATGCGGTTGTTTCAGCTCAGCATCGACCAGCTCGATAACTACAACGCCCGCGACTTCTACGCCGATACCAAAGACCGGGCCCGGGTGATCCGGCTGCTGCAGAGCAACGTGCAGGTGCAGGGCTTCGAGTGCCTGTTGCGTAACAGCCGGGGCGAATCCTTCTGGGGGCTGTTCTCGGCCACTACCATCACCCTCGATGACAAGCCGCGCATCTTCGCCGCCATCAGCGATATCTCCGAACGCAAGCAGGCGGAGGAGACCCAGCAGCGGCTGGTCAATCTCGACCTGTCGACCGGGGTGCTCAACCGCGAAAGCTTCCTGCGGCGGGCCGAGCTGTCGCGGCGCGACCCATCGCAGGCGTATCTGCTGGCGGTGCTGGAGTTCGACCAGCTGAAGCGGATCAACCGGCAGCTGGGTCATGCGATCGGCGACGAGATGCTGTTCCGGCTCTGTCGCCAGCTGGAAACGCAGTTGGGCCCGCAGGACCTGCTGGGCCGAATCAGCAGCGACGAGTTCGCCCTGCTGCTAAGGGGGCCGTCAGGCGAAGCGGCCCGGCAACGGTTGCAGGCGATGGTCGGCCAGCTGCAGGGGGGATTGGAGCGGGAGCAGCGCCTGCAACTCAACCAGCAGCTGCGGCTGTCCGCCACCGACTGGCAGCCGGATGAGCCGCTGATGACGGCGTTGCAGCGGGCGTTGGGCGGGTTCGACAGCAGTGCTGCAGCCCGGCGGGGTGCAGCTCCGACGTTACCGCAGACAGAGTAGGGCCCGCTCTGTAACGTTCAGCCAACGGCTCTGCCGCGCCGTTAAAAAACCAGCAGCTCGCCGGCCAGCTTGGCGTGCTTGATCGCCTGCCGCAACGCTCCCCTGTCCCTGCCCTGAGATTCGACCACGTACTCTCGGGTGATGTGTAGCGCCTCGACGGCGTTGGGGTGCAACCCGGCCGCAGTCAGTACCTCGATCGCATCGTCGATATTGGCCAGGGTTGCCCGAAGGCCGCGCTCATGAGCGGCAGGGTCGTCGATATCCGGCAGCGTCGCCATGCTTGCCATCACCTGGCGGATGTTTTCTGCGGCGTTGAGCACCCGCAACAATGCCGCGATCGACGCCAGTTGGCTGTTATCCACCGTCAGAACTTGGGTGCCGGGTATGGGGTCGACCAGGCTCAGCTGAGCGGCGGCGGGCGATGCCTGGAAGGCGTCGGACAGGTAGAACGCCAGGAAGGATTCCAGCGTCAGCAAGCTGTTGTCATGGCCGTAAGGGGCACTGTCGGCGGCTTCGACGATGCGTGGAATGTTGAAGGTGCCGTCGCCGAAGCCGTCACCGTTACTGGCCTGTCCAAAGCCTTCGTCTGGTGGGTTGGCATCCGGCGCGATCATCCGGCCGAGTGTCTCGCTGATCCGCTGCAGGCCGATATTCAGGTTCATATTGAACTGGCCGGCTTCGAAGCCGTTGGCCGCCAGGAACAGGGCGCTCGGATTGGCCCCGCCGTTGGAATGGCAACTATGGCACTTGCCGGCGGCGAAGGTGCCGTTGTCGCTGGTTTCCTGCAGAAACAGCTGACGGCCCCGCTCGGCAATGGCGGACCGCATGCGCATCTCGGCCAGGTTCAGTTCCGCGTCGGGGCCGAGCGATAGCTGAAATGCCTCCAGTGCATCCAGTTCGTACTCGGTGGGCAGCCTGAAATCAGTACCTGCGAAGCGGCCCATCGACAGTGGGGCGTGCTGAACGATGGCACCGATGGCGAACTCGCGCAGGGTGCCGCTGCCGGCGCCGCCGTCGCCGCTCCAGCCCAGCCGGGCGAGCGGCGCTTGGTCACCCGGCGGCTCGGGTGTCATCGATAGCGCCAGCGCCGAAACGCCGGGCACGCCACGCATCACGCCAGGGTTGCCGAAACCGTCGACATTCTCCAACACCAGCCCCAGCTCCCTCAGCAGGCGGTCGTGCTCGAGCGATTCCATGCCGGGCATGAACTCGGAAACGAACAGTGGATCATCGTCCGGCAGGGTGGCGATGAAGTGGGGATCGATGGTGAAGTTGTTGTCGGCCGGGTGGCAGGTACCGCAGGTGCGGCCGTTACCGTCGAAGGTCTCCTCGAAAAACAGCCGCTCGCCGTCGGCGACCAGTTGGTCAAACGGTGGCGGGCCCTTCTTCGCGTAGGCGGGACGTGGTACCAAGAGATGGAAGTCGCCTTTCCAGGCACGGTCATCCCGACCGATGTCGGTGGGATTATCGGCCAGCAGTGTCACCGGGCCCGCCTGTGCGCCGTGATAAAGCCGTTGGAACAGCGTCGGCGAGCCGAAAAGCAGGGCCCCCTGTTGCAGTGGTTGATTGGCGGGTGCCACTGCGATCAGGTCGATCTCCAAATCCTTCACCTGCGGGTAATCAAGGGTAACTTCAAGCCGCCATGTATCAGGTTGTCGGGTGAGAGTGCCAAGTGACAGTATCCGGTCGCCATCCTCCGGTTTGACGCTACGTCCCGGCCCCGGCCGGTTGTCGACCAGCCAGACGGCGAATGGCTGATCTTCCGGCAACCCTTCGACATTGACCGACAGCCGGCCGCCAATAAGATCGAGCGTCGCTTGCCCACTGGCCTGGCTGATCTGGCTGGACAGCCCCTTGGTATAACGCAGCGGGATGACCAATCGCCTGTCGCCGCCGCTGCGCGAGTACTGCGCCAGCCAGCGGTTGTACAGGCTGTTGACCGTGCCCACGCTACCGATCGCCGACTTGGCCGGCGGCAGCGCAAGCTGGGGAACCAGTAGTAAGACGACCATTGGCAGAATGAAAATAGTGAGCAGCAGGAGGAACCTTTTGGCGGCTTGGGAGCGATGGGGACTAGCCATGGATATCTCCTTTGGAAGCAGGGACGGGTCGCCAGCCTGGTGGCAGCGGAGTTACACCGGCATTTACCTGTTAAAAAGGCATCCTGCATCAGGCATGCCAATACTCCTGTTTATATAACCGGTTGAAATAGAAAGGCTTGTATAAAGGGGTGCCGGAGACTGACCGATTATTGGGCGTGGAGTGTTAAGGTGCTTTAAGCGGGCTTCAGCAGCGGGCATGCTTTATCCGATTCATAGCGGTCGGCCAGGTTTGTATTTTTTATCAATAAAAACAGTAAGATATGCCCGGGAAGGCAGGCTCTTTCGGCTGTGTCCGGTTCTGGTCTGGCATTTTTAAAACGCAGACACCGACGATCTTGGTTTGTACCAAATCTTATCAGTCAGGCCTTTCTTATCGTTCGAATTCATATAAAACAGCCAGTTAAACCGGGCTGGCCTGTTAACAGGCTGTAACAACCTGCAAGGGATAGCCAACCAACCGCGCAATTCTTTACATCCGCTCGAATCACGGTGTGTTCTGTTCAAAGAAAAGACTGCCGTCTAAGCTTGATTTACACGGTGTTAACCGAGGGATACAAGATGCATATCCGAACCGCTTACAGAACGGATGCTGAAGCCCTGGCGCACCTGATAGATATCGCACGAGAAGGGATACCGAGCTATCTCTGGCGGCGCCTGACCGAGCCGGATGAAACGGCACTGGAGGTCGGGGCCAAACGCATCGAAGAGGACGACAGCTTTTTCAGTTACCGCCGCATCCGATTGGCGGAAAACGGCCACCGGATTATCGGCTTGGTCGCCAGCTTCCATCAGCCCGCTAGCCGTCCTCAAACCTGGCTGGACGAGTTTGCTACTGCCGTTCGGCCGTTGGCCGAGTTGGAGCGGGAGACAGCCGACAGCTGGTATATAAGCGCGCTGGCGACCGATGAGGAGTTCCGCGGGCAAGGGGTGGGCACGGCGTTGCTGAACTGTGCCGAAGAGGTAGCCCGCCAGATGCGGGTGGCCCGCTCAACGCTGATCGTGGCGGACGGCAATCCGGAAGCATTTGAGTTCGCCTGCCGCCGCGGTTACCAGGAGGAGGCCTGGCAACGCGCGGTGGGTTTCGACGGAACCCTGCACGGTGGTCGCTGGGTATTGATGAGCAAACAGCTGTAAATCAGGTGCTGGTCACCAGCCAAATAAGGTGGCCATACAGTGGGTTCACCACTGAAATCTCAAACACCGGGCCGGTATTCGCCGGCCCGGCCATCTATTGTCGGACGTCAATGCTCAAACGGACATGACACCAAAAAGTCATCGTTGTCTGGTGTAAATGCCAAACGGCATCGGTTATATTGGAAGCGTCTTCCTTCTGATACGACTTGTTTTGGATCACGAAAGGGCAAACCCGTCGAAAGACGGCGACGCAAAGCTACTGGGCTAAAGAGAGCGCGGCTCTCCATGCTCGCAGGGCTACCGAAGGCATAAAACGACGTCGCCTCCCATGGCGCCATGATTGACTGGCCGACAGCCGCATACCTAAGCTGAAATGCGTTGGTGATTCCACCGCCAACGATTAATTTGTTAGGCTAGCCAAACGGCTTTCAGCTTACAGGGATGAGAGGCTTATGATTGCTAGCATAATGAAAGATGCAGGCAGTACCGATCGCCTGGCCAGCGAAGCGGAATTCGCTATCGGGCCGTTTCATGGGATGTTGCCGGTAATGATCGATGCCTTCCGGAGCGTTAGCAACGCAGATGACCGGAATAGGAGTTAGGCCATGACCACTGCCAACACTACTACTTCACCGCTGAGATACCTGCTGTACCTGATGCTGGGTTTCTCCGCTATGCTGGCTGGCGTGACCAGCGCCCATTGGTACAGCAACCAGGCCTATTTTTCGGGCGAGCAGAGCCGGATGGGCCCGGCGGCGCCGTCGGTCACCACGATGCCCCGCGTTGCCTGCCTGACCGAAGAAAGCTGCCCGGATGTCTACAACACCCATATCGAGCAGGCGATGAAGAAATTTGAATTCTCCCGCGCCGCCGCCATCGATTACGTGTCCAGCAAGCTGGAAGCCAGCGTGCTGCTGCTGCCGCGCTACTTGGAAGTGGAGCAGGGCGAGCGCTAAGTTTTTCTTCTGTCCCGCAAAGGCCATAAACGAATAGGCCCTGCCAGACCAGCAGGGCTTTTTGTCATGCGCACTCAGTGGTAAGCGTTCCCTTTCCTGTCGGATTCAGCAACGACATTGCCTGGGCGGTATTAAAACGTCCAAGCGCAGAGAGCAGTACTAAATAAGGCAAAGGAAGACCGAGGAAGCGCACCGCTTGTAGGAATAGCAGGTGCCGTTATCGCAGAATATCTGTAAGTGGTGGGCCCAGCAGGACTCGAACCTGCGACCAAAGGATTATGAGTCCTCTGCTCTAACCAACTGAGCTATAGGCCCGGAGGGAAGAGCCATGATACCGGCTTGGTATCATGGCTTCAACTGACTGAAATCAAAGGGGTTATTCGTCCAGGAAGCTGCGCAGGTGCTCGGAGCGGCTGGGGTGGCGCAGTTTGCGCAACGCCTTGGCTTCGATCTGGCGGATACGTTCACGGGTGACGTCGAACTGTTTACCCACCTCTTCCAGGGTGTGGTCGGTGTTCATGTCGATACCGAAACGCATGCGCAGTACCTTGGCTTCACGGGCGGTCAGGCCGGCCAGGACTTCACGGGTGGCTTCGCACAGGCCTTCGCCGGTGGCGGAGTCGACCGGTGAGGACAGGGTGGTATCCTCGATGAAATCGCCCAGGCTGGAGTCCTCGTCGTCGCCGATCGGGGTTTCCATGGAGATCGGCTCTTTGGCGATCTTCAGCACCTTGCGGATCTTGTCTTCCGGCATGTCCATCCGTTCGGCCAGCTCTTCCGGGGTCGCTTCGCGGCCCATCTCCTGCAGCATCTGGCGGGAGATACGGTTCAGCTTGTTGATCGTCTCGATCATGTGCACCGGGATACGGATGGTGCGTGCCTGGTCGGCGATCGAGCGGGTGATCGCCTGACGGATCCACCAGGTTGCGTAGGTGGAGAACTTGTAGCCGCGACGGTATTCGAACTTGTCGACCGCTTTCATCAGGCCGATGTTGCCCTCCTGGATCAGGTCCAGGAACTGCAGGCCGCGGTTGGTGTATTTCTTGGCGATGGAGATAACCAGACGCAGGTTGGCCTCGACCATCTCTTTCTTGGCACGGCGGGCGCGTGCTTCACCGATCGACATCCGGCGGTTGATCTCTTTGATCTCCGCCAGGCTGATGCCGGTTTCCTCTTCGATCTGGATCAGGCGCCGTTGGGCGCGCTGCAGGTCGGCCAGGTTGGTCTCGATGGCCTGCGAGTAGCCGGCGCCTTTGTCGATCTGCTGCTGGAACCAGTCGGTGTTGACTTCGTTGCCCGGGAAGGACTTGATGAATTCCTTGCGCGGCATGCCGGAACGTTGGGTACAGATGCGCATGATGCTGCGTTCCTGACCACGGATGCGGGCGATGTAGTCGCGGATGTTTGCAACCAGTTCGTCGTAGAAGCGGGGAGCCAGTTTGATCGGGCAGAACGCTTCGGCGCGGGCCGCCAGGGCGGCGTCCACATCGCGGTGCTCGCGACCGTGCTTGGCCAGCAGGGCTTTGACGACATCGTGGCGTTCCTGTACCAGGCCGAAACGGCGTGCCGCTTCCTCCGGGTCCGGACCGCGTTCCTTCTCATCGTCGTCGCTGTCATCGTCGTCGACATCGGCCTCGTCAACCTCGGCCTCGTCGGCGGCCGCTTTGCTGGCCAGCAGCGCTTCGACTTCGTCCGGGTCGATGTAGCCGCTGAAGATATCGCTCAGCCGGCCCTCTTCCTGCAGCGTCAGGTTGTAGGCGTCGAGGATGCATTCAACGCTGCCCGGGAAGTAGCTGACCGCTGTCATGACATCGCGGATACCCTCTTCGATCCGCTTGGCGATGCTGATTTCGCCTTCGCGGGTCAGCAGCTCGACGGTACCCATTTCGCGCATGTACATGCGCACCGGGTCGGTGGTACGACCGGCGTCGGATTCCACGGCAGCCAGCGCGGCAACAGCCTCATCGTCGGCGTTGTCGGAGGAGTCACCTTCGGTCATCAGCAGCGTTTCGGCGTCGGGTGCTTCTTCGCTGACGGAGATGCCCATATCGTTGATCATGCGAATGATATCTTCGACCTGATCGGGATCGGCTATGTCTTCCGGCAGGTGATCGTTAACTTCGGCGTAGGTCAGGTAACCCTGCTCCTTACCGCGGGCGATCAGTTCCTTAAGGCGTGATTGCTGCTGAGAAGTATCGGACATGGGACCCTAGCTTGATGTGAAAAGGATAAACGGTTGACGAATCGAGCACGACATTATACAGGCGTAGCGCCCGTTAGGCTATATCGGGATGAGATGGAAACCGGTTTCATACCTTCAAGGTAGACCAGATTGCGCCCGACCGCGATGCCCGCTAGGGCTGGTGTGGCCGGGCCTTGCGCATCAGTAGGGCGGTCAGTTCCGTCTTTTCGTCGCTGGTCAGCGGCTTTTTGTTGCGCAGCTCGTTGATCCGCTGGCGCAGGCGCAATTCGTCCAGCTTACGCAGGCCGTCGCGCAGGGTCTGCTCGGCGGTGTGATGATCTTCCATCGGGCCGCTTTCGGTTATGGCGTTGACGGTCTGGATCCAGTGGAAGCGGTCCGGATCGCTCGACCAGTCGACCAGCAGCATACCGAGGTTGGCCTGCGGGTGTTGTTGCAGGTACTCGCACAGGCTGCAGAACAGCTCGATGCCCGGCTCGTCCAGTGTGCGGTACTGGCCGGGATTGTCGATTGCGGTTGCCAGTGCCGGGTAGTGCAGTAGCATGGCGTTCATGCTGTGGCACAGTTGCGGCGCACGGCGTGGCGGCTGCTTCGGCTGTTGCCGCTCGCGTGGCTGCCAGTTGCCGCGGCGTTGCCAGTCATTGCGTTTCTTCCAGCGATTCTGCTCCGGCGCGTGCTGGCTGTCGGAGTAGTACTCCGGCGGCCCGTCGTGCGACATCTCGTCAACCGGGAAACCCGGGTCATGCGCCGGATAGTCGTAGTCCGCCGCCGGCGTTAGCTCGTCGATGGTCGGCGGGCTGGCGGCGGGTGCTGGCGCCGGCGTTGTTGGCTGACTGTGCTGCTGCAGCTCCTCCAGCTGTTGTTCGCTAAGGCCGGTCAGCTGCTGGACCTGGTTCAGCATCATCTGGCGCAGGATGCTCGGTTGCATGGCGCCGATCAGTGGCAGCGCTTCACGGCTGAAACGGGCGCGGCCGTCCAGGTGGTCCAGGTCGATATCCCGCTGCAGGGTCTGGAAGAAGAAACTCGACAGCGGCAGGGCTCCGTTCATCCGTTGTTGGAAGGCATCTGGGCCCTCCTTTCGCACCAGGCTGTCCGGGTCCTCGCCCTCCGGCAGGAACAGGAAGCGGGCCTCCTTGCCGTCACTGATCACCGGCAGGGTGGTTTCCAGCGCCCGGCGGGCGGCATTGCGGCCGGCCTCGTCGCCGTCGAAGCAGAACACCACTTCGCGCACCATCTTGAACAGCCGCTCCAGATGCTGGGCGGTGGTGGCGGTGCCGAGGGTTGCTACTGCATAGGTGATGCCGTACTGGGCCAGGCCGATCACGTCCATGTAGCCTTCGACGATGATCAGCCGCTCCAGCTTGGAGTTGTGCTGGCGCGCTTCGTACAGGCCGTACAGCTCGCGGCTCTTGTGGAAGGTGTCGGTTTCCGGCGAGTTGAGGTACTTCGGTTTGGCGTCACCCAGTACCCGGCCGCCAAAGGCGATCACCCGGCCGCGCTGGTCGCGGATCGGGAACATGATCCGCTCACGGAAGCGGTCATACAGGCTGCCGCGCTCCTCGTTGCGGATCAGCAGGCCGGCCTTTTCCAGCAGCGCGCGCTGTTTGTCGTCCGGACCAAGCTGGTTGAGCAGGTTGTCCCAGCCGGGCGGTGCCAGGCCGATGCGGAACTGCTTGGCAATCTGGCCGCTCATACCGCGCTGTTTCAGGTAGTTGACCGCCGCACTGCGGGCCGGATGCTGGCGCAGCTGGTCGCAATAGTACTGGCTGGCGTCCTCCAGCAGGGCGTAGATATCTTTCAGCTGCTGATCGCGTTGCTGTTGTTGGGGAGATGAGGTTTCGCGCGGCACTTCCATGCCGACCATCTTGGCCAGTTCTTCGATGGCGTCCGGAAAGTCGAGCCGGTCATATTCCATCAGGAAGCCGAGCGCGTTGCCGCCGGCACCACAACCGAAACAGTAATAGAACTGTTTTTCCGGATTGGCGGTGAATGAAGGGGTCTTCTCTTTGTGGAACGGGCAGAGCCCGGAGTAATTCTTGCCGGTCCGCTTGAGCTTGCTGACACGACCGTCCAGTACGTCGATGATATTGACGCGGGCTAACAGGTCATCAATGAAGTGTTGCGGGATTCGTCCGGCCATAGCTGTCCCGAGAGAGGTTGGAACAGCGGAATTTTACTGGGTCAGTTGAGCTTTTACGAGCTTGGAGACCAGGCCCATGTCGGCACGACCCTGCACCTGGGGCTTAACGATCCCCATGACTTTACCCATGTCCTGCATGGACTGGGCGCCGGTTTCGGCGATAGCGGCGCTGACCAGGGCGGACAGCTCCTCTTCGGTTAGCGGTTGCGGCAGGAAAGTTTTAATCACCTCCAGCTCCCGTCGCTCAGCGTCGGCCAAATCGACCCGACCCGCTTCATCAAATTGTGCAATGGAGTCTCGGCGCTGCTTGGACATCTTGTCCAGCACAGCCAGCACGCGGCCATCATCCAGCTCGATACGCTCGTCTACTTCGATGCGTTTCAGCTCGGCCAGGATCATACGAATAGTGCCCAGGCGCTCCTTGTCTTTGGCGCGCATGGCTGCCTTCATCTCATCAGTAATCTGCTGCTTGAGTGCTGACATCGTATGATCCCGTCCCAGATGTGCTTAAGTGCTTTACCGGTACTAATTCTTTAACAGAACAGTCTGTGTCGAATTAGTACAGACGAACGCGACGAGCGTTTTCGCGGTTGATCTTCTTCATGTGACGCTTAACTGCAGCGGCAGCTTTGCGCTTACGTACGGAAGTCGGCTTCTCGTAGAACTCGCGGCGACGAACTTCAGCCAGTACACCGGCTTTTTCGCAGGAACGCTTGAAACGACGCAGGGCTACGTCAAACGGCTCGTTGTCTTTAACTTTAACGCTAGGCATTGGTAAAGAATCCTTAAGCAAAAGAATTAGTTTTGTTTGCCCATCCATTGGACGGAGTACGCCCAAGAATGAGGGGCCGTATTCTAGTCAGCTGTTTCGACAGTGTAAAGTCGAACAGCGGTGAAATTTGCCGGCACTTAGATGATAATAGCAGCCCGCCTGAAGGCCCGGCGCACAGTGCTGTCTCAGGGTCGATGCACGGCGGTCTTGTTGAACACTCCTTATATGGTAAGCCTGCGGTAGAGCCTTAACGATGCGTGTACTTGGAATTGAAACCTCCTGCGATGAAACCGGCGTAGCGATCTACGACAGCGAACAGGGGCTGCTGGCCGATGCGCTCTACAGCCAGGTAAAGATGCATGCCGAGTACGGTGGCGTGGTGCCGGAATTGGCCTCGCGCGACCATGTTCGCAAGCTGCTGCCACTGGTGCAGGAGACACTGGATAAGGCCGGCCTGTCGCGCGGTGATATCGACGCCGTGGCCTACACCGCCGGCCCGGGTCTGATCGGCGCGCTGATGGTCGGTGCTTCCTGCGGCCGGGCGATGGCCTTTGCCTGGGATGTGCCGGCGGTCGGTGTGCACCATATGGAGGGTCACCTGCTGGCGCCGATGCTGGAGGAAACGCCGCCGCAGTTCCCGTTCGTGGCACTGCTGGTGTCCGGCGGTCACACCCAGCTGGTGCGGGTGGATGGCATCGGTCAATACGAGCTGCTCGGCGAGTCGCTGGACGATGCCGCCGGCGAAGCCTTCGACAAGGCGGCCAAGATGCTGGGGCTGGATTATCCGGGCGGGCCGCTGATCGCCAAATTGGCGCAGCAGGGGGATCGCAGCCGGTTCCGCTTTCCGCGACCGATGACCGACCGGCCGGGGCTGGACTTCAGCTTCTCCGGCCTGAAGACCTTCACCCTGAACACCGCCAATGATCACCGGGTCGATGGCCAGCTCGACGAGCAGACCAAGGCCGATATCGCCGCCGCCTTCGAAGAGGCGGTGGTCGATACCCTGGCGATCAAGTGCCGCCGCGCGCTGCAGCAGACCGGCCTGAAGCAGTTGGTGATCGCCGGCGGCGTCAGCGCCAACAGCCGACTGCGTGAAAAGCTGGGCCAGGAGGTGCGCAAGCAGCGCGCCGAACTGTTCTACGCCCGGCCGGAGTTCTGCACCGACAACGGCGCGATGATCGCCTTTGCCGGCTGCCAGCGGTTGTTGGCCGGTCAGCGTGACGACCTTTCGATCATCACCAAGCCGCGCTGGCCGATGGATACGTTGGAAAGTATCTAAGTTGACAGTGGACAGTGGACAGTGGACAGTCGGCATGAACTTTGGGTGGATGTACAACTGTAAGCTGTCAACTCACCACTGTTAACTCTTACAGCCTGAACTCCCGGCCGTCGATCAGTTTGCGGATGTTTTGCTGGTGGCGGGCGAGCAGCAGCAGGCTGGTCAGCGATAGCAGGTCGAACAGCTCAGGTACTAGCAGCCAACTCAGCAGTGGAGTGATCAGTGCGGTACCGATTGAGGCCAGCGAGGCGATTCTGCCCAGTAGAAACAGCAGCAGCCAGAAACCCAGTTGCAGCAGTCCCAGCGGCCAGCAGAGTGCCAGGCTGGTACCCAGCAGGGTGGCGACCCCCTTGCCACCGCGGAAGTCGGCGAACAGCGGATAGAGATGGCCGAGCAGCGCGGCCAGCGCGCAGAGGCCTTGTACCGCCAGCGGTTGTTCCAGCCAGCGCGCCAGCAACACCGCCAATGCCCCCTTGGTCATGTCGCCCAGCAGGGTGAAGCCGGCGGCGCGGCGGTTGCCGATCCGTAACACGTTGCTGGTGCCGGGGTTGCCGGAGCCCTGTTGACGGGGGTCGGCGATGCCCATAGAGTTGCACACCAAAATGGCGCTCGGCAGCGAGCCGGCCAGATAAGCCAGCAGTAACAGTAATGCTCCGAGCAGCTCCATTTGCAGCATCAGCAACCCCGACAGGTCAGGTCAATGGATATAGTCTACATACGCGAACTTGAGGTGGAAACGGTCATCGGTATCTATGACTGGGAGCGCGAGGTTCGCCAGACCGTCAGCCTGGACCTGGAGATGGGGACCGATATCAGTGCGGCGGCGGCCACCGAGGATATCGAAAACACTCTCAACTACAAATCGGTTTCCAAACGGCTGATCAGCTTCATCAGTCAGAGCGAGTTTCTGCTGGTCGAAACCATGGCCGAGGAGATCGCCGAGATCGTCCTTAACGAGTTCAATGTGCGCTGGTTGCGGCTGCGGCTCGGCAAGCCGGGCGCGGTACGCCAGGCCAAGGATGTCGGGGTGATCATCGAGCGGGGAGAGCGCTTCTGATGGCGTGGGTGTACGTCAGCATCGGCAGCAACACCGATCGCGAGCGCTATATCCTCAGCTGCCTCGATGCGCTGGCCGAGCGGTTCGGCGCGCTGCAGCTGTCCTCGGTCTACGAGAGCGAGGCGGTTGGATTTACCGGCGACAACTTCTACAACCTGGTGGCGGGCTTCGAAACCGAGCTGCCGGTGGGGCAGTTGTCGGCGGCGCTGAAAGCGATCGAAGACGCCAACGACCGCTGCCGGCAAGGGCCCAAGTTCAGCGGCCGTACCCTCGATATCGATATTCTCACCTACGACCAGCTGACCGGCGACTGCGATGGCGTCAAGCTGCCGCGCGGCGAGATCCTCAAGAACGCCTTCGTGTTGCGGCCGTTGGCCGAACTGGCACCGCAGGCCGCCCACCCGCTGAACGGCCAGTCCTACAGTGAGCTATGGCAGGCCTACGATCAGGCCAGTCAGAAGCTGTGGCCGGTGGATTTCAGCTGGCAGGGGTGCCAGTTTTCTTATTCGTCTTAGTTCTACCTGGCCTATTGCGCCGAGTAATGTGCTCGGCGTAGGGCCTGAAGCTCTATAGCGATCTAAAAAATAAAGATGTAAAGATTCAGCTGTACAGCGACTTGCCGCCGTCCACCGCCAGGATCTGGCCGGTGACGAAGCGGGCGCCGGCCAGGTAGCCCACCGCCTCGGCGATCTCACCGGCGGTGCCGGTCCGGCCCAGCAACGTTTTATCCACAACCTTCTCTTTTTGTGACAGGTCCAGCGCCGCCTCGGCTTCCGGCCAGAGGATCGGGCCGGGCGCCACGCCGTTGACCCGCACCGCCGGCGCCAGCTCCTTGGCCAGGCTCAGCGTCATCATCTGCAGGCCGGCCTTGGCGATCGAGTAGATCGGGTAGCCGGGCAGGGCGCGCTGGGCGTGGATATCGATCAGGTTGATCACGCAGCCGCCGGCCTCGCTCAGCGCGTCGCTCAAGGCGGCCGTCAGGAAGTAGGGTGCGCGCAGATTGGCGTTGATCAGCTCGTCCCACTGCGCCTGGCTGCTGTCTGCCAGCGGGGTGGGGAAGAAGCTGGAGGCGTTGTTGACCAGCAGGTCGAGCCGGCCGAAGGCGGTCAGTGCCTGCCGGGCCAGCGGTTCGATCGCCGCCATCTCGGTCAGGTTGGCCTGCAGTAACCGGGCACTGTCCGGCTGCGCCTGGTTGAGTTCGGTCGCTAGCGCCTGGGCGTCCTGTTCGGAGTGGCGGTAATGGATCAGGACCCGGTAGCCCTGCCGATGCAACTGGCGGGCGATCTCGGCGCCGATCCGGCGGGCGCCGCCGGTGATCAGCGCCACCGGCGCGGTTTGGAGGCTGTTTGTCTGGCTCATCGCTTGGTCACCCGTGCTCAGTCGTCCAGCGCACTGCACAGCTGCAATTGACGGGCCTGCAGTTCCTGGCCCAATGCCTTGCCTTTGAAGCCCTCCGCCATCAGCTGCTTGGGGTTGAGCTGGCTGAGCCGCTCGAGCAGTGCCGGCAGGCTCTGGCAGGCCGGCAGCGGGTGGTCCGGATGCAGTGCCTGGCAGGCCAGTAACAGCGGCGGTAGCCGTTGCGGCCGGCGCAGCAGGTCCAAGCCCTGGATCAGTGCCAGTCGCTCGCTGTCGTCAAGCTGTTTGAAGCCGGCCAGCGACGGGTGCCAGCGGCGGCACAGCAGCGCCAGTTCGCGAAACGCCTTGGGGCTGCGCAGCCGTTCGCAGAGCGGTTCGATCAGCGCGCTGGCTTGCTCGGTTTCGAGGGCTTCGGTGGCCAGGCTGAGCAATACCGCGAAGCGCACATCCGCCTGCTTGCTGAGTTGGCAGCTTTTGGCGACGCTCTGTTCCAGCTGTTCGCGTGGCAGCGTATAGAGCGGCAGTAGCTCCGGCAGCAGCACCGCCAGGGCGTCGCAGCGTTGCAACAGGTCAAAGAACACCAGTGGCGAGGGTTCGGCCAGCGCCCGTTCCAGCTCTTTCCAGACCCGTTCGGCGGTCAGGTGGTGCAGCTCGTCGGTGGCGGCCAGCTCGCACATCAGTGCCAGGGTTTCGTCGGCCACCTTGAAGCCGAGGTGGGCGTAGCGGGCGGCGAAGCGGGCCACCCGCAGCACCCGTAGCGGATCTTCGCTGAAGGCGGGCGAGACATGGCGCAGCAGCCGGTTTTCCAGGTCCTGGCGGCCCTGGTAGGGGTCGATCAGCTGACCATCTTCGGCCTGGGCCATGGCGTTGATGGTCAGGTCGCGGCGCAGCAAGTCCTCCTCCAGCGTCACCTCCGGGCTGGCGTGGTACTGGAAGCCGGTGTAGCCCTTACCGGACTTGCGCTCGGTACGGGCCAGCGCGTACTCCTCGCCGCTGTCCGGGTGGATGAACACCGGGAATTCGCTGCCGACCGGCTTGAAGCCCTGAGCCAGCATCTGCTGTGGGGTGGCGCCGACTACCACCCAGTCGCGGTCGTAGACCGGATAGTCGAGCAGTTGATCGCGCACCGCGCCGCCGACCAGATAGATCTGCATGAGCCTGTTTAATCCTTGTTCCTTGGCGCCTGGGCTCAGTCCCGGGCGCACTTGTCAGGGTAGGTCGCCTGCCAGAGCTCAAAACCGCCGTCCATGCTGTAGACGGTTTCGAAGCCCTGCTCCACCAGATAGGCGGCGGCCGGCTGACTGCTGATGCCGTGGTAGCAGCAGACGATCAGCGGCCGGTCCATATCGG
The DNA here is from genome assembly GCF_019795155.1 of Marinobacterium arenosum. GTDB lineage: Bacteria > Pseudomonadota > Gammaproteobacteria > Pseudomonadales > Balneatricaceae > Marinobacterium_C > Marinobacterium_C arenosum. The sequence goes on from NZ_JAILYN010000008.1 coordinate 71,277, forward strand.
CATCGGTCAGGAACTGGTGCAGGTTGTCGTTACTCAGGTTGACCGCGCCGGGCATATGGCCCTGCTGGAAATTCTGCGGGTCGCGGATATCGGCCACGGCGACGCCCTGTTCGATCAGTTCCAGCGCCTGGTTGACCGAGATACAGCTGTATTGGTCCATCTGTCTACCTCAAGGGATGTCTTTAGTGGCTTCCATTGTAAGCGTTGTACCGCGAGGCAAACACCGCCGCCGGCTGTGGATTAGCGGGGCGCAAGTCGCAATCGGGCCTCAATTCGGTATCAAAACCGCCGGCTGCTGAGGACCGTGCGGGCCGTCCGGCTGGCGGCTGCCCTGGCACGGCAGGCTGAACATCGCCTTGTCCTCCAGTCGCATGGCGGTCAGGGCGTTGCCCCAGACGCAGCCGGTATCCAGCGCGTAGACATGTTCGGCATCGGCACGTCCCTCCAGCGCCGCCCAGTGGCCGAAGATGATCTGCAGATCACGGGCCTCGCGGGGCTGGCGGAACCAGGGCAGGAAACCTTCCGGCTGGGATTCCAGTCCCTCCTTGGCGCTGAAATCGAGCCTGCCGTCGGCGTCGCAGAAGCGCATCCGGGTCAGGTAGTTGGTGATTACTCGCAATCGGTCCCAGCCCTCCAGGCCGGGCTGCCAGCAGTCCGGCTGGTTGCCGTACATGTTCTTGAAGTATTCGCAGGCCAATTTGCTGCGCAGTACCCACTCCACCTCCTTGGCGCGCTTGCGGGCCTGCTTAAGGGTCCAATGTGGCGGAATGCCGGCGTGCACCATGCAGTAGTTCAGCGCCTTGTCATAGACCAGCAGTTTGCGGCTGCGCAGCCAATCCATCAGTTCATCGCGGTCCGGGGCCTGCAGGATCGCGTTCAGGGTGTCATGGCGCTTGGCGGTGGTGGTGCCGTAATGGACCGCCAGCAGGTGCAGGTCGTGGTTGCCCAGTACCACCTTGGCGCGTTTGCCAAGCGATTTCAGAAAGCGCAGCGTCTCCAGCGACTTGGGGCCACGGTTGACCAGGTCGCCGGCCACCCAGAGCCGGTCGTCGTCGCCGAAACCGAACTGCTCCAGCAGCTGCAGCAGTTCGTCGTAACAGCCCTGGATATCGCCGATCGCGTAGGTCGCCATCTGAACTCCTTGTTGGTTGCGCGTTTTTAGGACCGCCAGTGTACCAGATCATCGCCGCTCGACCGCTAGGTGGGGCCTATGGCAGACAGTTCTCCCACGCTTTGGTCTACCCTTCAATACAGGCTGTTTCGTGCCCGAGCGGGATCCGGAGTCGGTCGATGTGTCCTGTCGGGAATGCCGCGCTCGGTGGCAACTCGTCGCGCGACCGTCTGACCGGGAGGTGAAGATGCCGTTTCTGCTCTGTCTGCTGCTATTGCCCGGCTTGGTGTGCGGGGTGCAGTCCGTCAAGGCAGGCACGTCCGATGTGGGCTATCGAATTGCGTTGATCGACCGCTTCTATCCGCCGCCGCAGGGCTTTGCCTCCGATGAGGATAAGATCAATCATGGTTGGCTGTATGGCATGGTCGATCTCGATGCTGACCAGCAGCGTGAACCCTTCTATCACGGCGACCTGGTGCAGATGATCGCGGCCCATCCGAAACTGTTGTTTCTGCGCTTTCCGATTCGTGACGGACAACCACCGATGGCCGAGATTCTCAGTAATCTGAGGCAGATAAGGATCAACCAGGCGCGACGGCCGATTGATGCATTGCTGTTGTGTTGGGAGTCCTCCAGTTTGATCAGCGCATTCGAAAGGCCGCTACGGCTGGAACATGCCAGCCATTACCGGGCTCTGGTTCGGGACTGGGGCTTGAGTGATCCGGTCTGGCACACCACCTACCAGATTATCCTGCAGCTGCAGGCGCTGGCGCGTGACGGGGTACGGGTGTTTACCATCGCCGGCAATGGCGGTCGGGGGATGGTGAATACCTTCTCCTTTGCCGACGGGGTGACTACGGTAGGAGCCAGCGAACCGGAGCTCAGTCACTTCATCGCCAGCAATGCTTTTGTAAATCGGCGGGCACCGGCGGCCTATCAGTTTCGGCGGCTGGACGATGGTGCAGGTAATCCGCTGGGCTATGATCTCAACGGTGACGGTTGTACCGATATCCCGTTGCAACGGCTATCCGGTTACGGCGTGGCGGGGCAGCAATATCCGAAGAATTACTGGCAGGCGTTGATAGGGTCGTCTTTTGCGGCGCCGGCGGCGTTGAAGGCGGAACTGGCGGGCGAGAATCAGCAGTGCTTGCCTCAATAGCTCGTAAGAGGTGGCAGTGACGCCCTCCGGCGCGTCGGCTGGGCTGGTTGCTTATTGCGCCGGAGGACGATAGCGGACCGCTGCGGGCGCGCGCCCGCAGCGGTCCGCTAGTTATCAGATCACGTCGTTGAACTCGAGCAGCCCCTCCTCCGCGTAGTAACCGATCAGGCGGATGGCGACTGCTTCGTCACCGCCTGCGAACGTTTCTGTTGTATCTTCCAGACCGGTCTCAGTGCCGCTCTCGTCAACACCGTCGGTGCCTTCGAGGATGCCGTCGTCGGTCGGTTCCTCATCGCTCAGCTCGACGGTATCCATCATCGAGCTATGCAGGGTGATCTCCAGTTCACCATCCTGTTCGGTCATATCCAGGCCCAACGCAGACAGGGTTTCGCTGTCCAATGCCAGGTCATGGATTTTGACGAAGCCATCTTTGTTCTTGATCATCAGGTCGATCTCGTAGCTGCCGTCTTCCGCTGCTTCGACCTCGACGCCAACCTTGTTGTGGCTGTCGCTGCTGAAGAAGTTGACCCAGTCCTGCAGGTTGTCAGAACCGCTGTCTTCTTCAGTGGTTGTTTCGCCGTCGGTTGTACCGTCAGTAGTGCCGTCAGTAGTTCCGTCGGTTGTACCGTCAGTAGCGCCGTCGGTTGTACCGTCAGTAGTGCCGTCAGTAGTTCCGTCGGTTGTACCGTCAGTAGCGCCGTCGGTTGTACCGTCAGTAGCGCCGTCGGTTGTGCCGTCAGTTGCGCCGTCAGTTGCGCCGTCGGTTGTACCGTCAGTAGCGCCGTCGGTTGTGCCGTCGGTTGTACCGTCAGTAGCGCCGTCGGTTGTGCCGTCGGTTGTGCCGTCAGTTGCGCCGTCAGTTGCGCCGTCGGTTGTGCCGTCGGTTGTGCCGTCAGTTGCGCCGTCGGTTGTGCCGTCAGTTGCGCCGTCAGTTGCGCCGTCGGTTGTGCCGTCGGTAGCGCCGTCGGTTGTGCCGTCAGTAGCGCCGTCGGTTGTGCCGTCAGTAGCGCCGTCGGTTGTGCCGTCAGTAGCGCCGTCGGTTGTACCGTCAGTAGCGCCGTCGGTTGTGCCGTCAGTTGCGCCGTCGGTTGCGCCGTCGGTTGTACCGTCAGTAGTGCCGTCGGTGGTTCCATCGCCAGCGCCGGCCACCGCCGCACCCTGGCTCAACAGTTCCAGGATGCTGACGCCGTCAAGGGTCAGCTCGGTGATATCACCCTCTTCAACCAGTTCGTCGCCGCTGGGTGCCAGGGAGGCCGGCAGCACAATCACATCGTCGCCTCCGACGTTGTGCAGCTGTACCTTGATCTTCTCGTCAGCGATGGTGACAGTTTCCTGTTCATCGCTCAGTACCAGTTTGCGCTTCTGGCCGTGCTCTACGGTCAGTTCCACAGAGCTGCTTTCTTCTCCGCTTTCTTCACCGGTTTCGTCTTCCAGGGTGTCATCGACGGCATCGGCCTGTGCAGCCTCATAGTCCGCCACCCATTTAGGTTGTGCCGGGGTTTTACTTACGGCGGCGTACGCCTTGTCATTCTTCAGCTTGGAACGTTCTGCTGGCATCGGAGATTCCTTTATGTTTTCAGCCTTGATTTGTCACGAGCCGTTCTATCAGCTCGCCTGCCGGGTTCCTCAGCATCCGTTCTGGCGATCCGTTTGAGTTCGACTCCTTAAAGCAAACGTTGCTTTTAAACGATGCTTTCAAACGGTGGTTTTAATATGCATGGATTCCATATGGATTTCCAGAGCTGTATTACTAGTTTTTAGTAATATTTTTGTTAAAGCGAGCGTTCGTTTGGGGAATGAATAGGCAGTTCAGGCGGGTTTTGAGCTGTATCAAGGCTTGATGCCCGGCTCTGTGCGAGAGGGAATGTTGCTGTATGGGTAATAATTAGTTATATGCTGAGTGTTTCAGCAAAAACTGCTCGGCCTGCTGGGCGGGCATCGGCCGTGCCACCAGGTAGCCTTGGCCGTAACGGCAATGGTTGTGCTGCAGGAACCGGTGCTGAGTGCTGTTCTCGATCCCTTCGGCAATCACTTTCAGGCGCAGCTCCTGGGCCATTGCCAGTACGGCGCGGATGATGGCGCGGTCGCTGCCATCCTGGTCCAGGTCTCGGATGAATGACTGGTCGATCTTCAGGATGTCGATCGGCAATCGGGAGAGGTAGCTTAGTGAGGAGTAGCCGGTACCGAAATCGTCGATGGAGATCAGTGTGTCGAACTGTTTCAGGGCGTTGAGGGCCGCTGCGGTGGCCTCCGGATTCTGCATCAGGTGACTTTCGGTGATCTCCAGCGAGATTAATCGGCCATGCTCGGCCAGTAGCGCCAGGCAATCGGTGGGCAGCTCCAGTGCGCTGGGGGTACTCAGCGATATATTGACCGATATCCGGCCGGGCAGTAGTCCCTTCAGGTCCCAGTGGCGAGCTTGCTCGATCGCCTGTTGCAGCACATAGCGATCCAGCTCCGTGATCAGGCCGATCTCCTCGGCAATCGGTATGAACTTGCCTGGCGGTACCATACCCAATCGGGGGTGCGGCCAGCGTACCAGCGCTTCCAGGCCGATAATCCGGCCCGGCGTCCGCTCGTCGCCAAGTTCGAACTGCGGCTGGTAATGGACCTCGAGCTGGCGATGCTGCAGTGCTTCCTGCAACTCATGCGCCAGCTGGATGCGCTCGGCGGCGGCGACCGATTGCTCCCGGTCATAGAAGGCGCAGGTCGCACGGCCGGATTCCTTGGCCTGATACATGGCGGTATCGGCGTGCTTGATCAGGGTTTCGCTATCCTGGCCGTCATGGGGAAAGGTCGCAATGCCGATACTGGCGCGGGCAAAAAAGCGTTCGCCGTCGATCCTGATTGGTGCTTGCAGCAGCTGCTGTATCCGATCTCCGACATTGGCAAAGCCCTGGATGCTGTTGCCTTTCAGCAGCACTCCGAACTCGTCGCCGCCCAGTCGGGCCAGGGTGTCATCCGGCTGCAGCACGCCCTGGATCCGCCGGGCCACCTCAATCAGAATTCGATCGCCGGTGGCGTGTCCGAACACGTCGTTGATGTATTTGAAGTGGTCCAGATCCAGGCAGAGCACGGCACCGTTGGTCTGTTGCTGGCAGCCGGTCGCCAGCGCCTGCTGCAGCCGGTTCTGGAACAGCTGGCGGTTGGGCAGGTTGGTCAGCGTGTCGTGGTAAGCCTGATGCTCGAATGCCTGCTGTGTCCGCCGTTCGCTGGTGATATCCCAGTTGGTGCCGATCATCCGGTAGGCGGAGCCATCCGGTTGCTTGAGAATGGTGGCAAAGGCCTTGATATGGCGTATCTGTCCGTCGGGCCAGATTACCCGGAATTCGCTGTCGAATACGCCGCTGCCATGCAGTGACTTATGCACCTGGTGTTCCGCCTTGGCCAGATCGTCAGGGTGGACGCGACAGCGCCAGTCGTTGTAGTGACCGTTGAACTGGTCGGCGGACAGGCCATAGAGCGCGAGCATCTGGTTGTCCCAGATCAGTCGGTCGGCGGTGATATCGTAGTCCCAGATACCGATACCGGCGCCCTGCGTCGCCAGTTGCAGACGGATCGCTGTATCCTGCTCGGCCTGCTGCGATTGTTTCAGCTGGCTTAGCAGGTCGCCGGGCAGGGCGTCGCGCTCCAGTAAAAGCGCGGCCTGTTCGCAGTTGTCCGGCAGTGGCGTTTGGTCCGACATCTTGAGTCAGCAGGCTCCTGGTGGCTGGCGAAATGGCAGTTAAGTTGGCAATTGGATAGGCAGGGACTCCATCATACGGCTCTGATTTATTGAGCATATAGTCAACTTTCTATAAGGCGGCCGGAAACGCAGGCTATCCGCGCTCCCGGCGAGGCCGGCCGATGGGGGAGGGCCGGCTGATAGGCGATTTTACTTTTTACGCAGCGCTGTCGTTGGTCGGCTTGAGCGCTAGTCGGCCATTGCGCTGGCGGGCTGGTTGAGATTGTAGTTGACCTTGTACAGCAGCAACTCCTTGTCGACCGGCTTGAGCATCACCTCGTTGACACCCACCTTGATCGCTTCCTGAATCTGCTCGCGATGCTTTGGCTTGGCCATCACGATGATCTTGGTGTTCTTCAACTTGGGGTTGTTCTTGATGCGTGACAGCACATGCAGTGCGCTCATGTCAGGCAGCGTCAGGTCGACCATGGCGATCGACGGCAGCCAGTCGTCGATCTTGTTCAGTGCGTCCGTACCGCTGATCGCCGGATAGGTGACGAAGCCGGCACGGGCCAGGATCTCATTGATGGTGGACAGATGTTCCTGCTCGTCCTCGATGATCAGGATGCCGTGCTGGGGCTCCAGGTTGTCGCTGCTGATCTGGTCCAGGTTGTCGCTGCTGATCTGGTCCAGGTTGTCGCTGCTGATCTGGTCCAGCGTGGCCTGCCCCTTCTTGCTGGATTTAAGCAGGTCGCCCAGTAGCGAGCGGGCGTCAGATGGTGACAGGTTGTTTTCTTCGCACAACTGGTTGATCAGTTCGCGGCTGGTGACCTTGGTGCGCCGGCCGGCGCCATTGTTCACCGTAGCAAGCTTCTGCTCGGTGGCTTGCACCAGGTGCTGCAGGATAGCCTTGGCCTCGCGGCGGTTGTCTTCACCCTGGGCTTTCACCGGTGGCAGCAGGTCATTGTGGGCGAACTGGTCGATCGCCTGGCTGACGACGCCTGGATCGGCACTGGGCATCAGGTGTTCGTGCTGCAACAGGTGATCCTTCAGCCGCTCCATCGAGTGACTGACGGCTTGATACAGCTTTTCCAGGCTTCGCTCATTGAGGTTGTCCAACTGCTTGCTGGACAGCAGGACATTGTCCAGGTAATCGCACAGCTCCTCTGGGCTGCCGGGGGCTTGCATCGGCTGGCGGTTGTCGGTCCGCTGGCGGCGGATCGCCCGCAGACGCAGTAGCAGGTGGTACGGGTCGTACAGCGGTCGGGCGATGAAATAGTCGTCGAAGATCTCCTTGTGACAGATATGGAAGGCCTGCTGCACCTCCTCCTTGTTGCACAGTACCATGGTATGGCCAATCATATTTTCGATATTGCGGTCGGCGCGAATCAGGTGCAGGTAATAAACTTCGCTCTCCTGCACGGTATCGAGTGCCAGCAGCAAGACGTCTATCTGCTGCTTGCGGATGGTGTCCAGTGCGGCCTGTTCGCTTTTCGCCCAGAAAAAATTGCTGAAATGGCGTTTGACCAGGTTACCCAGCGTCTCGAAATCCTGCCGTTTGGCGGTCACAAGCAGTATTGAGAATTTCTTCCGTTCGGCCATTACCTTGGTCCCTGCTGGGCGCTTCATCATGAAGCACCAATCCATTACTGTTAGGCGTTTGCACTAAAACGATAATGCTGAGTCTACTGATGATAGAACAGCTTTCGGTACTGTATATTAGATATTTGTGCGGTTGCGTAAAGGGTGCCGAGGTGGTTTGGCAGTGTCTCTCGGTTCCACCCTGTAGAAATTTAGACCTCTCAGCGCCAGATGCAATTGAGTTTCCTCAAAAAATCATCGACTTGCAGAGGGGGGATACTGTCCTGCTGCTGCAGTATAGACGAACGATTAGCGGCACACGGGCTTATTCTGCAACGTTTTATCGGGCATGGGTATGAGATGGCAATTGTGATTGTGGCGGCGGAGATGTCGCTATGAGCGGTACCCTGTTCTACCTGATCGGCGCATCCGGCTCCGGTAAGGACAGCTTGCTGGCGGGCTGTCGCAAACGCTTGCTGCCGCATCACCGTTGTACCGTGGCCCATCGTTATATCACCCGGGCGGCCGATATCGGTGGCGAGAACCATATCCAGCTCAGCGAGGCGGAGTTCGACATGCGGGCGGAACTGGGAATGTTCGCCATGCAGTGGCAGTCGCACGGTTACCGCTACGCCATCGGTAGCGAGATCGAGCAATGGCTCGCCAAGGGGATCAACGTATTGGTTAACGGATCGCGCGCCCACCTGGCCGAGGCGATCCGTCGCTATCCGAAATTGGTGCCGGTGCTGGTCGAGGTGGATGCCTCACGATTGCGCCAGCGGCTGCGCCAGCGCGGTCGTGAATCGGATGCGGAGATCGAGCAGCGATTGGCGCATCATGCTCGGCTGGCCACCCAGCTGCCGCCGCAAACCCGTCGTATCGACAATAATGGCCGGTTGGAGGATGCGGTCGAAGCGTTGCTGGATATCGTGGTCAGCGATGGCTGGCAGCCCGGTTGATCCGGGCGGCGCCACAGCGAGGGAGTGGGAGGGGCAGGCTGCTTTAAGCTTGTCGCTTACCGCTGCCTGCTGTGGACTAATGCAGTGCGTTCGGTTGTGCCAGGGTGAATGGCGCGATCGGGGCGACAAAATCCTCGCCGTCATCGGCCTGCATATTGTAGTGACCCTGCATGCTGCCGACGCTGGTGGCCAGCACTGCACCGCTGGTGTAGCTGTAGCTGTCTTCCGGTTCGATCACCGGTTGTTCACCGACCACCCCTTCGCCTTCGACCTCCTGCACCTTTTGATCGCCGTCGACGATCAGCCAGCGCCGGCTCAGCAGCTTGACCGGCTGGTCGTTATGGTTGGTGATGGTGATATGGTAGGAGAACACGAACCGCTTGCTCTCCGGATCCGACTGGTCGGGCTGGTAACGGCTCTCGACCTGGATCTGCACGTTGTCACCCAGATTGATATCGCTCATTCAGATTCTTCGTTCGGGTTGTCGTTTTTATTGCTCAGGTAATCGCTAATTCTAACAAACTCGGCCAAGGCCAACCGTTCCGGCCGCAGCCCCGGATCGATGCCGAGCTGTTCCAGTTCATCGCCGCTGAGCAGTGGCTTGAGGTTGTTGCGCAGGGTCTTACGACGCATGGTGAAGGCGGTGCGGACCACCCGTTCCAGCATCGCCACATCCTGCGCCTCGACCGGTAGCTGCTGGTACGGGGTCAGCCGGATGATCGCCGAATCGACTTTGGGGGCCGGGTTGAAGGCGCCCGGCGGCACCACGAACAGCTTCTCCACCTTGCAGAAGTACTGCGCCATGATGCCCAGGCGACCATAGTTGTTCTCGCCGGGCCCGGCGGCCATCCGGTCGACCACCTCTTTCTGCAGCATGAAGTGCATATCCAGGATGCAGTCGCTGTGCCTGAGCAGGTGGAAGATCAGCTGGGTGGAGATGTTGTAGGGCAGATTGCCGACCACCCGCAGCGGCCGATCATCGTCCTGCAGCATGCGGAAGTCGAATTTCATCGCATCCTCTTCGAAGATGCGGAACTTGTCGCCGTAGTTGAAGAACTTGGAGCGCAGGATCGGCGGCAGGTCGCGGTCCAGCTCGATCGCGTCGAGTGCGCCGGCGGCATCCAGCAGTTCTTCGGTCAGCGCGCCGAGGCCCGGGCCGATCTCGACCAGGTGGTCGGATTTGCGCGGTGCGATGGCGGAGATGATACGGCGGATGATGCCGGCATCATGCAGGAAATTCTGCCCGAAACGTTTGCGGGCCTGGTGCATCGGGGAACGTTTGCTCATATTCGCTCAGTGGTCGGCGTGACGGTGGCTCGCCATGGTGGCGGCGTAATCGATCGCGGTCAACAGGCTACCGTTATCAGCCTGGCCGGTGCCGGCCAGCTCCAGTGCGGTGCCATGGTCGACCGAGGTGCGGATGATCGGCATCCCCAGGGTGATATTGACCGCCCGGCCGAAGCCCTTGTATTTCAGCACCGGTAGCCCCTGGTCGTGGTACATCGCCAGTACCGCATCGGCACGCTGCAGGTATTTTTCGTTGAACAGGGTGTCGGCCGGCAGCGGCCCTTCCAGCGCCAGCCCCTTGCCGCGCCAGTCGGCCAGCACCGGTTCGATCACCTCGATCTCTTCGCGGCCCAGGTGGCCGCCTTCGCCGGCATGCGGATTCAGGCCGGCGACCAGGATGTGCGGATCGGGTAGGCCGAAATCCTGCTTCAGCGACTGCTGCAGTACGTCGATCACCTGGCCCAGCAGCGCCGGGGTGAGGGCGTCGGCGACCGCTCGCAGTGGCAGGTGGGTGGTGACCAGCGCCACCCGCAGTCCCTCGGTGGCCAGCATCATCACCACCTTGTCGCTGCCGGTCAGCGCTTCGAGGAATTCGGTGTGACCGCTGAACGGAATGCCGGCGTCGTTGATCACCCCCTTGTGAACCGGGGCGGTGACCAATGCGTCGAAGCGGCCGTCCAGGCAGCCCTCGGTAGCGACCCGCAGCGTATCCAGCACATACTCGGCGTTGCGCGGATCCAGCTGGCCGGCGCTGACCTGGGCGCGCAGCTTGACCGGCAGTACGGTCAGGCTGCGGGCCTGGCTCGGCCGCGGCGCCTCGTCGGCATCGAACAGCTCGATATGCAGCGGCAGGTTCAGTGCGGCGGCCCGTTCGCGCAGCAGATCGGGGTCGGCGACCACCACCAGCTCGTGGGGGTGGGACTGCTGGGCCACCTGGATGCAGAGATCCGGGCCGATGCCGGCCGGTTCGCCAGCGGTAATTGCCAGTCGTTTAGCGCTCACTCAGCGGTTACCTTTTAATCTCGATAAAAGCCTCGGCGCGCAGTTCGCGCAGCCAGTTGGCCAGCTCTTCGTTGAATTTACGCTTGCGGATCGCCTCCCGGGCCTGGCTTTCCAGCATCTCTTCGCCCAGGTCCTGTTGTCGGCGGTCACGTACCCAGAGAATATGCCAGCCGAAGCGCGACTCGAACGGCTTGGATACCTGGCCGGTCGGGGTGCTGTTCATCATGTTCTCGAACGCCGGCACCATCTGGCCGTTCTGGGCCCAGCCCAGGTCACCGCCCTCCGAACCGCTGGCCGGATCGTCGCTGTACTCTTTAGCCAGCTTAGCAAAGTCCTCGCCGTTCTCGTTGATTCGCTTGTACAACCGGCTGATCAGCTGCCTGGCCTGCGCCGAGGTACGGATCTCGCTTGGTTTCAGCAGGATATGGGAGACCAGTGTCTGGTCGACCAGCTGCACCGCGCCGCCTTTCTTGTCACGTACCTGAACGATGTAGAAGCCGCTACTGGTGCGGATCGGGCTGCTGAACTGGCCCGCCTGCAGCGGCCGCACCGCCTTGGCCAGCGCTTCCGGAATCTCGTTGGCCTTGCGCCAGCCCAGGTCGCCGCCCTTCAGGGCGTTGGGGGCGTCGGAGTGGGCGGTCGCCAGTTCGGCGAAGTCGGCGCCGTCAACCAGCTGGCGGTACAGTGCCTGCGCTTCCTTTTCCGCCTGCTGGATCAGTTCCGGATTGGCGCGCGGCGGAATGTCGATCAGGATATGGCTGAGCAGGTAATCGGCCTGGCTGCCCTGTTGGCCCTGTTCCGACTCCAGGTAGTTCCGCAGTTCCTGGTCGGAGACCCGGATGCGGCGGCCGACGTTGGCTTGCTGGATCTGCTGCAGCAACACTTCGCGGCCGATCTGCTCGCGCACCTGGGCGTAGTCTTCGCCTTCGGCGATCAGCGCCTGGCGGAACTGTTCCAGGGTCATGTTGTTGCCGTACGCGACCCGCTCGACCGCCATGTTCAGCCGCTCGTCGGACAGCCGGATCCCCTGGCTTTGGCCGACCTGCATCTGCAGGCTTTCGATGATCATCCGCTCGAGGATCTGGCTGCGCAGTACGTCGTCCGGCGGCAGGCGGGTGCCGCGGGCCTGCAGCTGTTCGGTGATCAGGGCGGTCTTTTGGGCCAGCTCGCTCTGCAGGATGATGTCGTCATTGGCGATCGCCACCACGGCGTCGATCGGTACCGGAGCGGCCTGGACGGAGAGGGCGAGGCCGGCGCCGGCCAGCGCCATGGCGATGCGATGACGCAAGTTAGTCATTTTTCTGTTCTTCACGTTCTCTAAAACCAATGATGTCGTCGAGGTAGCTGCCGCTGCCGCTGCCGAGACCGCCGAGGCCTTTCAGGTAGAACTGCAGGTAGAAGCCACTATCGGTGTTGTCGGTGTCGTCCAGCCAGCGGCGGGCGGCGAAGCGCACGCTCCAGCAGCAGCTCTCGTATTCCAGGCCGAGCAGGGTTTCCAGGTTTTCACTGTCCTGAATGTCGTGCTGCCAGCGGCCCAGCAGGCTCCACTGACGGCCGAGCGGCCAGATCAGCGAGCTGTCGATCTGCTCGCGGGCGTCTTCTTCGAAACGGTAACTGAAGTTGAAACGGTGATCCAGATCGCTCTGGTAGCTCAGTTTCAGGTTGGTTTTCTGGCTGTCGAACTGCTCGTCGAAGATCAGGTCGGCGGTACCGCGCCAGTAATGGTTGAAATGCCAGACCGCTTCCGAGGCGATATCGGACTGGCCGCTGGTTTCGGCCGGGGTGCTGCTGCTCAGCTGTACTTCGCGGTCAGCCAGGTAGTAGGCCTGACCGATGCTGAAGCGGGCCCGCTCGTAGCCGTTCGGCTCGATCCAGCGGCTGGTGACCCCCAGCGAAACCTGTTGTGCATCGCCAATCCGGTCGCGGCCGGAGAAGCGGTTGAAGCGGAACAGTGAGCGGTAGTCGAAATCCAGTTCGGCGGTGTCGAAATCGGGGATCTCGTCCTGGTTCTCCTCGCTGGCGTACAGCATGAACAGGCGCGGTTCCAGGGTCTGCTGGCCGCCGTTGTCCAGCATCCGTTCGAAGATCAGGCCGCTGTCCAGGCTGAGCACCGGCACGCTGATGCTGGGCTGGTCATCCAGGCCGCTCAACTGGTCGTCGAGCTGGTAGCTACTGTGCCACAGTCGTGCCGCCGGTTTCAGGTAACCCCAGGGGCGGCGCCAGTTGTAGCTCAGCGTCGGCATCAGGTGGAAACGCTCGCCGGTAATCCGGTCGGCGCCGGTCAGGCCGCTGAGGTCGCGGTCGAAGCTGACCGCCTCGGCGAAGTAGTCCAGTTGCATGCCGTTCCAGCCTTCGGAACCCTGCACGTAGAACTGCGGCATCACCTCGTACGGCGAGTCGTCGTCGGAGATGGTCTGGAAGCCGTGCACCCGCAGGCGGGCGTTCCAGCCGTCGCCCCAGTAGCCGATCTCGCCACGCTGGTTCAGGTGGTCGTGACGGGCCACCGACAGGGTGGTGTCGAGGTCGTCGAAATAGTCGTCGTCGCTGACCCGGGTAAAGTCGATCTCGGTGTCCCAGCGGCCGGTGTCACGGTTTTCGTGTTCGATGCCGAGCAGCCAGCGGTTATTGCCGCGCTTATCGTCATTCGACAGCCAGGAGGTGTTCAGTACGTTGTAAGAGCGGCGGTTCAGGTAGCGGAACTCGTTCTCCAGCATCATGCCGCGTTCGCTGACGATCCGCGGCGTCAGGGTGTCGTCGTAGTTGGCCGCCAGGTTGAAATAGTAGGGCACCGCCAGGTCCAGCCCGTTGTCGCCGGTAACGCTGATCGACGGGTAGAGGAAGCCGGATTTGCGGCGATCGTCGATCGGGAAGGTCACGTACGGCAGGTAGAGGATCGGCACGCTGCCGACCTCCAGCACCATGTCGCGGGCGGTGCCGAAGCCTTCCTCTTTATCCAGCATGATGTTGTCGGCATGCAGCTGCCAGCTCTCTACGCCCGGCGGACAGTAGGTATAGCTGCCGTCCTCGATACGGATGCGGGCGTCCTGCAGGCGGATGATCCGGCCCGCCTCGCCGCGCAGGTGGCGCTCGTGCATCACGTACTGGGCATTGGTGAAGATCGTCTCGCCAGTCTCGATGTCGGCCTGGGCGGTGTCGCCGCGCAGCAGCACCCCCGGTTCGCGGAAGCTGACATCGCCCTGCAGGCTGGCCTTGCTGGTGACCTGGTCATATTCGGCGTAGTCGGCACTCAGCAGGCGCTGTTCCTGCTGCACCTTGACGCCGCCCTCGAGCCGGGTCAGCCCGCCCAGCTGGGTGGAGGATTGCAACGCTTCCAGGTAGAGCGGCGGATTGTCGACCGCGTCCAGCTCGTTGAACTGCGGCACCAGGTAGTAGCCGCGGCACAGGCCGGCGTTGGGATCGGTGATCCAGTCCAGGTGGCTGTATTGACCGGTCGGTACTGCCTCGGCCTGGGCGACGGCGCTGCCTTCGACACCGAGTGGCTGGCCGGGCAGGGCGACCTGCTGCTGGTTGCAGTCCCAGTTGCCGTCGCTGCCCGCTTCGCACTGCCACTCGGTCGGGTTGCCGGCCAGCTGGGGCGTACCCGGCTGCACCGCGCCGGGTTGGCTGCCGCCGGTCGCCAGCGCGCTGGGGGTACCGGCCTGGCAGACCCAGTCGCCGTTCTCGGCATGGCAGTCCCAGCTGTCGCTGGTGGCTGCGGCCGTGGCTTGCGGTGCGGTGGCCGGGCGATTTGGTTGTGGGCGGCCGAGCTGTGGGCGGCCGAGCTGTGGGCGGCTGAGCTGCCGAGGTTCGGGCTGCCTTAGCAGTTGCGGGCGCTGCACGGCGATCGCTGCCGGCGCGGCTTCGATCTTGGCCGGCTCGCTTTTTTTGCTCGTCAGCTGCTCGGTCGGTTGTTGTTCGGTTGCTGTTTGGCGCTGTTCGGCAGCAGTCGTTTCCGCAGCTGCCGGTGCGTTAGCGTCCGGCTGCGGCTGGCGGCTGGCTACGTCGGCTTCCGGCTGTGCGGCCGGTTCAGGGGCGTCGTTAACGTCACACTGCCACTCGCCGTCGCCCTGCATGGTACAGGTCCAGGCCATCTCGTGTTCGTTCGGAGAGGCGGCAAGGCCGCCGGTTGACGCGGTGATGCCGGCGATCGCCAGGCTCAGCGTCAGTGAGGTGCGCGGTGTGAAAGGCATTAACGGTTGAATCCCTGGGTGACCCGGCTCCACCGGGGCCGTGATATGTCCGATAAAGCGAGGAATGATAAAGGATCTGGCGTAATTTGCCAGTCCGACGGCGGTACGGGTTGCGGTGGGACAACGGATGCCGTTCGGCGTTCAGTGATGGCCGGTGTTACAATCGCGCACACGCCAGATCTCGCTGCGACCGGGCCGTTGCCTGCGGTTGCAGTGGGGGATTCGCTTTGAACGATGAGGACAGGATTGCATGGATCATCGCCAGGACCAGCTGTGCAGCTGGCTGACCGATCAATTTATAACGTTGGGTCAACCGGCCGCTGCCGAAGCGCCGCTGTCGCCGGTATCGGGCGACGCCAGCTTCAGGCGCTATTTCCGGCTGAATGCAGGCGGGGCCAGCTGGATCGCGGTCGATGCACCGCCGGACAAGGAGAATTCGGCACCCTTCGTCGAGATTGCCGGTCGGCTGGCCGATGCCGGCCTGCGGGTGCCGAAGGTACATGCCTATGATTTGCAGCAGGGCTTCATGCTGCTGGATGACCTGGGCGACACCCTCTACCGCCAGCTGATCACGGCGCACAATGGCGAGCAGTATATGGGTGAATTCATGCCGGTGCTGCAGCGGTTGGCCACCGCCGTCAGCACCGACGGGCTGCCGCTGTACAGCGAGGCTCTGCTGCAACGGGAGATGGACGAGTTCCCCGACTGGTACCTGGGCCACCACACCGGCGTGCAGTTCGATGAGCGGGAACGTCAGCAGTGGCAGGCGTTCTGTCGATTGCTGCTGGATGCCGCCGCCGAACAGCCGCAGGTGTTCGTCCACCGCGACTTCATGTCCAGCAACCTGATGCGCACCCCCGGCGGCGAGGTCGGGGTGATCGACTTCCAGGACGCAGTGGTCGGCCCGCTGGCCTACGATTTCGCCTCGCTGGTCTGGGACCGCTATCTGAGCTGGCCACGGCCGCAGCTGGAGCAGTGGATGGAACAGGCCCGCCAGGCAATTGGCGTCGAGGTGTCGCCGCAGCAGTGGCAGCGCTGGTGCGACTGGACCGGCCTGCAGCGCAATCTGAAGATCGTCGGCCGTTTCGCGCGGCTCTGCTACCGCGATGACAAGCCGGCCTACCTGGAGTTATTGCCACGCTTTATCGGTTTCGTCCGTGACGTACTGGCGCGCTATGAAGAGTTCGCGCCCTACCGCGAGATGCTGGAGCGCCGGCTGTGAGGGCGATGATCCTAGCCGCCGGCCTGGGCACCCGGATGCGGCCGCTGACCCTGACCACCCCCAAACCGTTGCTACCGGTAGCCGGCAAGGCGCTGATCGAATACCACATCGAGCGACTGGCGGCGGTCGGAATCCACGATATCGTGATCAACCATGCCTGGCTCGGCGAGCAGATCGAGCAGGCACTGGGCGATGGCCGCCGTTACGGCGTTCGGTTGCACTATTCGCCGGAGGGCGAGCCGTTGGAGACCGCCGGCGGCATCCAGCGGGCGCTGCCGCTGCTGACCGCCGACGGCGACGACCAGTTCCTGGTGGTCAATGGCGACCTGTTCAGCAACTACCCGTTCGGGCGGCTGCCGAGCCGGCTCGACGGGCTGGCCCACCTGGTGCTGGTGGATAACCCGGAACACAACCCGGCTGGCGATTTCTCCCTGCAATTGGACAAGGTTCAGCTGGATGGCGCCGATCGGTTGACCTTCAGCGGCATCAGTCTGTTGTCGGCGCGGTTGTTCGATGGCCTGCCGGCGGGACCGGCACCGCTTGCGCCCTTGCTGCGTGAGGCGATGACTCAGGGCCGGGTCAGTGGCGAGCATTTCGACGGCTACTGGCGCGATATAGGCACCCCGGCGCGATTGGACGAGGTCGACCGGGCGGTGCGGGAGGGACGGATTGAAGACCTTTGATAACCCCGCCGCGCTTGGCGGTAAGCTGGCAGTGGCGTTCAGGCAGCACACCACCGGCATCCTGTTAGGTGGCCTGATCGGCCTGTGGAGTGGCGGCGCCTTCGGCCTGCTGTTCGGTGCCGGGTTGGGCTACTGGCTGTCGCGCAGCCTGCGCGGCGCGATGCGCAAGTACCATCCGCAGGAGGCGTTTTTCCGTGCCACCTTCACGGTGATGGGCAAGTTGGCCAAGGCCGACGGTCGGGTGACCGAGAACGAGATCGAGTTCGCCCGCCAGGTGATGGCCCAGATGCGGCTGGACGACAACCGTCGGCGGATGGCGATCGAGCTGTTCAACGAGGGTAAACAGGCCGACTTCGATATCGCCTCGGTGCTGACACCGTTGGCGACGCTGCTGCAGTTGCAGCCGGCGGTGAAGCTGGCCTTTATCGAGATCCAGCTGCAGGCGGCCTTGGCCGACGGCCAGATCTCCGCCGCCGAGCAGGCGCTGATCGGCGAAGTCTGTCAGCAGCTGAAACTGAGCCGGCTGGAGATGGAGGCGCTGATCGCCCGGATGCAGGCCCAGCAGTCCTTCCACCGCCATGCCGGCGGTGGGCACGGCGGCGTGTCGCCGGATCAGTTGCTGAAAGACGCCTACGGCGTGCTGGGTGTCAGCCCCGATGTCAGCGATGCCGAGCTGAAAAAGGCGTATCGCCGGCTGATGAGCCAGCATCACCCCGACAAGCTGGTGGCCAAGGGGTTGCCGGAGGAGATGATGGCGCTGGCCAAGGAGAAGGCCCAGGAGATCCAGGCCGCCTACGACCGCATTCGCCAGGCGAGAAAGGCGGGTAAGAGTTAACAGTTGTGAGTTAACAGTTTACGGCTGATCGAAGCGGCCTCCAGGCGCTGAAGACTGGGGTGGGTTCTACGTACTTGGTAATTTCCCAATCAGTTAACAGTTTACAGAGACTAGGCAGATTGCACCGGCGAGTTGGTGTTTGCGCTCTGTAATCTGTCAACTTGTCACTGTTAACTCACCCTCATATCGCCGGCTTACGCGCCTGTCCCGGCCCCAGTTCCATCTTCGGCTGTTCATCCATCCGCGGTTTCGGAC
The DNA here is from genome assembly GCF_019795155.1 of Marinobacterium arenosum. GTDB lineage: Bacteria > Pseudomonadota > Gammaproteobacteria > Pseudomonadales > Balneatricaceae > Marinobacterium_C > Marinobacterium_C arenosum. Next base: position 89,225 of record NZ_JAILYN010000008.1, read on the forward strand.
GCGCGCCGTTCTTCTCCGCCTCCAGCAGATAGCGGGTCATATAACCGCGTACCCGCGACAGAATCCACTTGTTGCGCTGCTTCCAGTTGTCGGGCTGCAGCGGCATCCGGCTCTGGTGGTAGTTGGTCAGTTTTTCCCGCCTCGCCAGTCGCTGACGTTCGGCCGGGCTGGTCGGCTGGCGGTCATCGGCGAGTGGCTCGCCATGGTAGAGATCCAGCACGGTGCCGCGAAGCTGTGGTAGCAACATCATCAGGTCGGGCACGTCGGGGTGTTGCGGCTGGCGGGCATCGACCATCACCAGATCGGCCTCCAGCGCCTCGTCCAACTGCATTGCGAAGGCGGCGGCCCAGACCGCACCGCTGCCGATGCCCAGAATCACCAGCCGGCCCGGGTTCTGCTGCAATTGGGCGACCGCCGCATTGCCGGCATCCATCACCCGCTGGTCGTAGCTGGGGCCCGGCGGGGGTGGCGGTTCGCTGACCGGCGGTTCGGTTGCGGCCGCTGTGCTGGATGGCATCGCTACCGCGCTGTCGTTGTCGCCGGCTTCTGCTGGATCGGCGCCATCGCCATCGTTTTCGCCGGCTGTCGGTTTCAGGCTGGACTGGCTGGGCAGGGTGCGCTTCGGCAGCGGTGTATGCGGTGGTTTGGGCAGTTGCAGCGACAGCGTATCCCAGCCTTTATCGGCTAGCCCCAGCCGCAGCGGGCGGACCAGGTTCGGCCAGTCGGCGTGGGTCTGGTCGTCATGGAACAGGATCACCGAGCCGTGCAGCTGGCCGCTGCCCTGCGGCTGGTAGAGGGCCAGCGCCGGTATTTCGCCGATCGGCAGCCAGAGCACCTGGGTGCGCGGCTCCAGTGCCTTGGCCAGCTCGGCGACCTTGGCCGCGTCGGGGTCGGGCTCGCTGCGCGGTCGCGGCGGTCGCGGCGGTTCGGCCGGGGCGGCAGCGGGGGCGGTCTGTTCGGTGGGCGCCGGTTCGGCGTCGCCATCGGCCGCCGCCGCCGGCAGGGCGACCAGCAACGACAGCAGCAGGGGTATAAAGGGCAGCGGCTTGATCATGCGGCTGATTATCGGCAAGCGGGCTGGGTCAGGCAAGCACCGCTGGCAGTCGCCGGTCGCTTGGGTACAATAGCCACCTTCAAAGAGCGCAGTCCGCTTGGCACTCCTGGCGACGCTCTGTTCGCTTCCACTGACAGAAAAGAGACCTCCATGGCCGACTTCAAAATTGCTCCCTCGATCCTCTCCGCCGACTTCGCGCGTCTGGGGGAGGAGGTGGATAACGTACTGGCGGCGGGCGCCGACTACGTCCACTTCGATGTGATGGACAACCATTACGTGCCGAACCTGACCATCGGCCCGATGGTCTGCAAGGCGCTGCGCAAGCACGGTGTCAGTGCGCCGATCGACGTGCACCTGATGGTCAAGCCGGTCGACCGGATGATCGGCGACTTCATCGAGGCCGGTGCCAGCTTCATCACCTTCCACCCGGAGGCCTCCGAACATATCGACCGTTCGCTGCAGATGATCCGCGACGGCGGTTGCAAATCCGGCCTGGTGTTCAACCCGGCCACCCCGCTGAGCCACCTGGAGTACGTGCTGGACAAGGTCGACATGGTGCTGCTGATGTCGGTCAACCCGGGCTTCGGCGGCCAGAAGTTCATCCCGGGCACCTTGAATAAACTGCGTCAGGCGCGCGAACTGATCGACGCCAGCGGCTACGACATCCGGCTGGAGATCGACGGCGGCGTCGGCATCCAGAATATCCGCGAGATCGCCGAGGCGGGTGCCGATACCTTCGTGGCCGGCTCCGCGATCTTCAACACCGACGATTACCAGGCCACCATCGACGCGATGCGCGCCGAACTGGCCCAGGCCAAGGTGTAAGCCCGATGCGGACGCTGTTCGACGGCCGCGATCCGAAAGCGGTGCTGTTCGACCTGGACGGCACCCTGGTGGACAGCGTGCCCGATCTTGCTCAGGCGGTGGACCGGATGCTGGTTGAGTTGGGCCGGGCGGAAGCTGGCGAGGCGCGGGTGCGCCAGTGGGTCGGCAACGGCGCCCAGCTGCTGGTCAAGCGGGCGCTCTGTGGTCAGCTGTCACTGGATGGGGTGGCTGAGGATGCGCAGTTCGATCGCGCTTACCGACTGTTCCTGCAGTTCTACGGCGAGCACACCAGCGGCTTCAGCACGCTTTACCCCGGTGTATTGGACTGCCTCGACGGCCTGCGTCAGCGTGGCATCGCACTGGCGGTGGTGACCAACAAGCCGATGCGCTTCACCGAGCCGATGCTGGCCGGCTTTGGCCTGAGCGACTATTTCCAGTGCGTGCTGGGTGGCGATTCGCTGAGCGTCAAGAAACCGGACCCGGCACCGCTGCTGCAGGCGATGCGGCAGCTCGGCAGCGGCCCGGCCGATACCCTGATGGTTGGCGACTCGGTCAACGACCTGCGTGCCGCCCGTGCCGCCGGCTGCCCGGTGGCCTGCGTGCCCTACGGCTACAACCACGGCGAGCCGATCGCCGTCAGCAAGCCGGACCTGCTGGTCGAGCGGCTCGACCAGCTGCTCTGAGCGGCCTGCTCAGGGTTCCTGCTCGATCTGGTCCAGCACCCGGCGGGCGGTATTGGTGACCGCCAGTACCGCCGGGTGGCTGATCCGCCGCTCCAGCGAGATCGCGTAGAAGCGCTCGCGAATCGAATCGATCCGGCCGATCCTGCTGACGTTGAACTGCCGCTCGATCTCCGCTTCCAGCACCGCCGGGCCGCAGAATATCCCCTTGCCGGCCTGACCGAAGGTCCCCAGCAGGGCGTGATCGACACACTCCACCACCACCTGCGGTTGCAGCCCCTGAACGTCGAACCACTTCATCAGGCTGGCACCGATCATGGTATCGCTGGTCGGCATCAACAGCGGCGCGCCGTTCAGCGAGCGGGGAACATCACCGCCGAACTTGCGGGCCAGCGCATCGCAGGCGAACAATGACAGGCCGCATTCGCCCAACAGGTGGTTGTAAGCCCGGACATGGAAACCGGCATCCACCGGCCGGTCGGTCAGCACCATGTCCACCCGATGGGCGGCCAGGTCGGCCAGCAGGGTTTCCATGCTACCTTCGCGGCACTCCAGACGGACCGGGTCCTCCAGCTCCAGCGCCGGTTCCAGTAAGCGGTAGGCGATCAGCTTGGGCAGCACGTCGGCGATACCGACGTTGAAAAGTCGCCGGGTTGGCAGCGGATTGCTAAGCTGTTCCTGTAATGCCTCGCCCATCGCGAAGATCTGCTCGGCATAGTCGCGCGCCCGCTGGCCCGCTTCGGTCAGCGCCAGGCGACGTCCGCTGCGTTCGAACAGCGCGGTGCCGAGGCTCTCCTCCAGCAGCTTAAGCTGGCCGGAGATGGTCTGCGGTGTTAAATTCAGGGTTTCGCTGGCGCGGGCAATGGAGCCCTCCTGAGCGACGACCAGGAAGTAACGCAGGTGTTTGAAGTTCAGATGATGCAGCATGGTTCGATAAATACGAATATATGCTAAATTAAATTCGAATTTTACTGATGAAAGCGGGCAGTATACTGGGTCTTGAGATTTAGGTCTCCCCGTAAAGGTCTGGCTGCTGAGACTCATACCAGCAGGCTCTTATCACTATGCATTACCCACCCCGGCCTGTCCGGGGTTTTTTTTGAGGGATACGCTATGAAGGCATTACAGGCATTCATCCGATTGGAATCGGCTAGTGGTATCTTGTTGATCGCGGCGATGGTCTTGGCGATGCTGATGGCCAATACACCGCTGACCGGCATCTACGATTGGGTGTTGCGCCTGCCGGTCGAGGTGCGGGTGGGGCCGCTGGAACTGGCCAAGCCGCTGCTGTTGTGGATCAACGACGGCCTGATGGCGATCTTCTTCCTGCTGGTCGGTCTGGAGGTCAAGCGCGAGGCGCTGGTTGGCCAGCTGTCCGACCGTTCCAAGATGGCGCTGCCAGCGATCGCCGCGTTAGGCGGCATGCTGGTCCCGGCGCTGGTGTTCTACCTGTTCAATGCCGGTGATCCCACCACGTTGCGCGGCTGGGCGATCCCCACCGCCACCGATATCGCCTTTGCGCTGGGCGTGCTGTCGCTGCTCGGCAACCGGGTACCGGCGGCGGCCAAGCTGTTCCTGATGGCGTTGGCGATCATGGACGACCTGGGCGCGATCGTGATCATCGCGGTGTTCTATACCAGTGATCTGTCGGTCGCGTCCCTGGTGCTGGCCGGTATCTGTCTGGTGGTACTGGCCCTGATGAACCGGCTTGGCGTGGTGCGGATCGCCGCCTACGTGTTGGTCGGCGTGGTGCTCTGGATCAGTGTGTTGAAATCCGGCGTGCACGCCACCCTGGCCGGCGTGGCGCTGGCGTTCGCGATCCCGATGAAGATCAAGGGTTCCGATTTTTCGCCGCTGAAATGGCTGGAGCACCAGCTGCATGCCTGGGTGGCGTTCTTCATCCTGCCGCTGTTCGCATTCGCCAATGCCGGCGTGTCGCTGGCCGGGATGTCGCTGTCTCAGCTGCTGCTGCCGGTACCGATGGGGATCATGGCCGGGCTGTTCTTCGGCAAGCAGATCGGGGTATTCCTGTTCAGCTATCTGGCGGTCAAACTGCGCCTGGCAAGCCTGCCGGATCAGGTCAACTGGCGGGTGCTGTACGGCGTCTCCCTGCTGACCGGGGTCGGCTTCACGATGAGCCTGTTCATCGACTCGCTGGCCTACGAGGGGATGGGGGATCTGTTCGGCGGTGCCGACCGGCTGGCAATCCTGCTCGGCTCCATGCTGTCGGCGGTGGCCGGCTATCTGATGCTGCGACTGTGCAAGGCGCCGGTGACCGAAGCGGTCGAGCAACGACCGCTTGGCTGAGCTGCCGGTTTGCCATTCCACTGTAAATGCGGCGGCGGTTGATTCACCGCCGCCGCTGCTATAAGGTGCAGTGCAAACAGTTTGTAAACCTGTGTGAACGCATCCGCCGTGAATACATTGCTCTCCCTCCAGAACAGCGGTACCGACCCTCGCGCGCCCTACGTGGGTGAGCGATGGCGATGGCGTAACTGATCCGGGGCGTTGTGGGTCAAGCCAGCATCGCCTCATTTGCCAAGCCATCGTTAGTTTTCCGTTTTCCGGTCCGAGAGAGACAGTCATGACCCCCGAACAGTTTGCCGAACTGGCCAGCCAGCAGTACAACCGTATTCCCGTGGTACGCGAGGTGCTGGCCGACCTCGATACGCCGCTTTCCACCTACCTGAAACTCGCCAACTCGCCGTACAGCTACCTGCTGGAATCGGTCGAGGGCGGCGAGAAGTGGGGCCGATACTCGATCATCGGCCTGCCGTGCCGCAGTGTGCTGAAGGTGTTCGGTCAGCGGATCGAGCTCTATACCGACGGCGAGCTGGTCGAGCAGACCGAGATGGAGGACCCGCTGGTCTTTGTCGAGCAGTTCCAGCAGCGCTTCAAGGCGCCGGACCTGCCCGACCTGCCGCGCTTCAATGGCGGACTGGTCGGTTACTTCGGTTATGACTGCGTACGCTACGTCGAGAAACGGCTGCGCGACAGCACGCCGGACGATCATATCGGCACCCCGGATATCCTGCTGATGGTGTCTGACGAGCTGGTGGTGTTCGACAACCTGACCGGTAAGCTGCTGCTGATCTGCCATGTCGATCCTCAGGAGGAGGACGCCTACGACCAGGCCCAGCTGAAGCTGGAAGAACTGGTCACCCGGCTGCGACTGGCCACTCCGCACGACAACCCCCAGCCGCGCCGCGAGGTGCACGAGGCCGAGTTCAAGTCCAGCTTCGGCGAGCAGGCGTTCAAGGACGCGGTGGAGAAGATCAAGGAGTACGTACTGGCCGGCGACGTGATGCAGACGGTGATCAGCCAGCGGATGTCGATCCCGTTCGACCGCCAGCCGCTGGACCTGTACCGGGCGCTACGCTGCCTGAACCCATCGCCTTACATGTACATCCTGAACCTGGGCGATTTCCACGTGGTCGGCTCGTCGCCGGAGATCCTGGCGCGGGTGGAGGATGGTGAAGTGGCGGTGCGGCCGATCGCCGGTACCCGGCGCCGTGGTCATACCGACGAAGAGGACCAGGCGCTGGAAGCGGAGCTGCTGGCCGATCCGAAGGAGATCGCCGAACACCTGATGCTGATCGATCTGGGCCGCAATGACGCCGGCCGGGTCTCGGAGATCGGCAGCGTCGAACTGACCGACAAGATGGTGGTCGAGCGTTATTCCCACGTGATGCATATCGTTTCCAACGTCAAGGGCCGGCTCAAGCCGGGCCTCAGCGCGATGGACGTGCTGCGCGCCACGCTGCCGGCCGGTACCCTGTCTGGCGCGCCCAAGGTGCGGGCGATGGAGATCATCGACGAACTGGAGCCGGTCAAGCGCGGCGTTTATGGCGGCGCGGTCGGTTACCTGTCCTGGAACGGCAATATGGATACCGCGATCGCCATTCGCACCGCGGTGATCAAGGACAACACCCTGCATATCCAGGCCGGCGCCGGCGTGGTGGCGGATTCCCAGCCGCGGTTGGAGTGGAAGGAGACCATGAACAAGGGGCGGGCGATGTTCCGTGCCGTGGCGATGGTTGAAAAGGGCCTCGATAACCTCTGATTCCCCGGCGTTACGCCAGCCATTTGATAGCTCAAAAAGAAAGCGAACCTGCGCAGGCCGGTTCGCTTTTTTTATGGCTGACTTACCTGGTTTCAGCCAGTCGAGCATCGTCTGAAGTTCCTCTCGGGGCCCCATGCTGACCGCTTAAGGCCCCGTAATTAAACGGCTTCTGCCGATGACAGCGATGCCGGCTGAACTAAACTTGCTTATAGCCACAATCGGATTAGATGCGAAGGCCGTACGCCGAAGCGCCGGACCGCCGAATCACAGCTACGCAAACCCGCAGGCCGGGTTGGCCGCATAAGGTCCGGGGGGCGAATACGGCCGTTCGCCAAGTGGCCTGCTGCCGGGGCGCTTTAGCGGATCCCGGCGGCTACAGATAGATCGGCCGGGGGGCGCGCATGCGACGTCTGGCCGGTGACCCGGGCGGACCGGAGATCCTGAACGGCCCGTCAGTTTGTCAGGTCATTCCTTTTGATTCAGGAGGTGTGACATGAAATTAAGCGAACTAACTCCCTGGAACTGGTTCAAGAAAGAGGGTGCTCAGGGTGCCAGCATGATGCCGGCTGAATACTACGGTGGCGATCCGTTCAAACGGATGGCGCGGCTGCATCAGGAAGTTGACCGGTTCTTCGACGAAATGATGCATGAACTCGGTGCGCCGGCACGGATGGAAGCGACCCCGATGACCGGTGAAGGCGGATTCATGATCCAGCCACGGGTGGATATCAAGGAACTGGCCGAGCGGTTCGAGATTGCGGTCGAGGTGCCGGGGGTCGAGGAGAAGGACCTGCATATCGACCTGTCCGGCGATACCCTGATTATCAGGGGTGAGAAAACGCGGGAGACCAGCGAAGAGAAAGGCGATTACCATCGCCGTGAATGCGCCTGGGGCGGCTTCAAGCGGATGCTGAGTCTGCCGGACAGCGTAGACAAAACCCAGATCGCGGCCACCTTCAAGAACGGGTTGCTGACCGTCTCCCTGCCGAAACTGGCGCAGGCCAAGACCGAAAGCAAGCATATCGAGATCAAGCATTGATTCCGTTCTGCGCACATTGAACATGCACGGCAAAGCAAAGCCCCGGGAATCTCTTCCGGGGCTTTCTTATGGTTCTTCGACGATTCCTGGGGAGCCGCAGGCTACAAGCTGCAAGCATTGTAGGGTGGGCACGTTTCTTGTGCCCATGCGGCGTTGGTTCGCTTGAGGTAGATGTTTCTCGCTAACCCGCGATGGACCTTTTTATGCCCCTTAGGACACTGCAAGCTACAGGCTATCAGCTGCAAGCTAACAGTGTCCCAGCGGACTTTGAAGTGGCGAGATTGGCCGGCAGCGTCTTAACTGAGTCCATGTGCACCCGTGGCCGCATATGGAGGTCGATCAGGCACGATGGATACCCTGAACTCGCTACCACAACTGCTCAAGGCCAGTTGGACGGAATTCGTCAAGGCGCTGGCCGCCTATCTTCCTGACCTGGTAACAGCGCTGCTGCTGTTGCTGCTGGGCTGGCTGCTGGCCCGGCTGCTGCGCCGCCTGGTGCTCAGCTTCGGCAACGGCATCGACCGGCTGCTGTCCCGGCTGCAGCCCGGCAAGGCCGGGGCTGCTCTGCCGCTGCGCAAGCCAGCGTCGGCGCTGGTGGCCAACGGCCTGTACTGGCTGGTGATCCTGTTTTTCATCGCCGCGGCGGCCGAACCGCTGGGGCTGCCGGGGCTGTCCGACTGGCTCGGCCGCTTTATCGCCTATCTGCCCGAACTGATTACCGGCCTTTTGATCATCTTTGCCGGCTATCTGCTTGGCGGGCTGGTCTATGACCTGATCGACGCGGCGGCGCGCAGCCGCAACCTGAAGCAGGCGGCGGTGCTGAGCCGGGCCGGCCAGCTGCTGGTTCTGGTGTTCGCCTTCGTGCTCGGTATCGGCCAGCTGGGGCTGGATATCAGCCTGCTGGTCAACGTGGTGACCCTGGCGTTCGCCGCGGTTTTGGGCGGTCTGGCACTGGCATTCGGCCTCGGCGCCAGCCAGCAGGTTGGCAATATCCTGGCCAGCCAGCAGCTGCGCAAGCGCTATCGGGTCGGCCAGCGGGTACGGGTGGCCGAGTTGGAGGGCGAGATCCTCGAACTGACCGGCAGTACAGTGCTGCTGGATACCGCGCAGGGGCGGGCGCTGGTGCCGGCCCGGTTGTTCAACGAGCAGGTGACGCTGCTGCTGGATGGAGAGCAGGTCGATGACTGATCCGTTGGCGCTCGGCATGATGGAAGCCCATCCGGAGCAGGCGGCCCGGGTGTTGGCCGGGCTGGAAGCCGACGAGTTGACTGCGCTGCTGGTGAAGACTCCCGAGCGTACCGCCGCCCGTTTGCTGCGATACCTGCCGTCGCCGCTGGCAGCTCAGTGTCTGCAGCGGTTGCCGGCCGGCAAGGCGGCGGCACTGGTGGCGTTGCTGCCCACCGCGCAGAGCGTGCCGCTGATGCAATTGATCGAACAGCCGCAGCATGACGCCCTGATGCGCCAGCTGCCGATGCCGGTGTTCCTGGCATTGCGGCTGGTGCAGGGCTTTCCGGAGGGGTCGGTGGGCGCCACCATGGACCCGCAACCGACCACCCTGCCGGCCGATATCCGGGTTGACGAAGCACTGCGGCTGTTGCGGGCGGTGCCCCAGCATCTGCAGCAGCTGGTCTTCGTGCTCGATGGCCAACAGCGGCTGGTGGGCCAGGTGGCGGTGCAGGATCTGCTGCTGGCCAACCGGCGCGACAAACTGGTCACGTTGATGCAGCCAGCGCCCCAGGTTTTTACCGCCAAGACGCCGCTAAGTGCGATCGAGCAGCACCCGATCTGGTTCAGCGAAACCCTGGCACCGGTGGTGGACCGTAAGGGAGTCTTTCTCGGCGTGCTGCGCCAGCAGCGGATGGTGGACGCGCTGAACGATAGCCCGGCACAGGAGGCTCCGGTGGCGGGCGACTCGCTGCTCGATCTGGCCGAACTGCTCTGGTCCGCCACCGGTAGCCTGTTGCTGCTGATGCAGCCCGATGACGGCAGAAGGAGGGAGGACGATCGTGCTGGCTGAACCGGAGCAAGCGCTCGGTGTTCTACACCGTGCCTATATTGAACAGTACCCCGCCGAAGCTTCGCGGGTGCTGGAGCAGCTGCCGGCTGCCCAGGGGCTGGAGATCCTCGGCGCTCTGCCGCTCAAAACGGCGCTGCCGGTCTGGGAGCGACTGGTACCGGATATCGCCGCCCATTGGCTGACCCAGTTGCCGCAGGCTCAGCTCGATGAACTGCTGCAGCGGGCCAACCCCAACCGTAGCGCCGCCTGGCTGGCCAGTTTCGAGCCGGAGCGCCAGCGTCAGCTGCTCAGCCAGCTGGATGCCACTGTTGCCCGTGAACTCAGCAACCTGCTGTCGTTCCCACCGGACTCCGCCGGTGCGCTGATGGACCCGCGCGTCCTGCAGCTGCGACCGCAGATGAGTGTCCGGGAGGCGTTGCAGCGGTTGCGGGGCTGGCCGCGCAAGGATCTGCGCCATATCTTCCTGGTTGACGACGATACCCGGCTGGCCGGGGTGGTGGCGGTGCAGGCGCTGGCGCTGGCCGGCCCGGCCGCCCAGCTGGAATCGCTGATGCAGCCGGTGACGGCGGTGGTCAATGCGCTGGCGTCCCGCGAGGAGGTGGTCGCGATGATGGACAACTACCGGCTGACCGACCTGCCGGTGGTTGACCTCGACGGCCAGCTGATCGGCGTGGTGCGCACCTACTCGCTGCTGGTGGCGGTGGAAAACGAAGCCAGCGCCAAATTGCAGACCATGGTCGGGGTCGGCAAGGAGGAGCGGGCGCTGTCGAAGGTCTCGTTCTCGGTGCGCAAGCGACTGCCCTGGCTGCAGATCAACCTGCTGACCGCGTTTCTGGCCGCCTCGGTGGTCGGCTTTTTCGAGAGCACCATCGCCCAGTTCACCGCGCTGGCGGTGCTGCTGCCGGTGGTCGCCGGCCAGTCGGGCAACACCGGTGCCCAGGCGCTGGCGGTCACCATGCGGGCGTTGGCGTTGCGCGAGATCGGTATTCGCCACTGGCGCCGGCTGTTGCTGAAAGAGGCCTCGGTCGGCCTGTTCAACGGAGTGACGGTGGCGCTGGTGACCGCCACCGGGGTCTGGGTCTGGAGCGGTTCGCAGGGGTTGGCGCTGGTGATCTGCGTGGCGATGGTGCTGTCGATGGTGATTGCCGGCGTTGCCGGGGCTGCCATCCCGCTGATCCTGCAGTCGCTGGACCAGGACCCGGCCCAGTCCTCCAGCATCCTGCTGACCACCGTCACCGATATCGCCGGCTTCTTCAGCTTTCTCGGCATCGCCACCTTGCTGGCCGGTATACTCTAAATTTACCTCCGTGCTCGTTTGGCCGCCCTGCACGTCGCTCCGTATCCATTGTCATTTGCTAACTCACTCATGCTGGCCGGCAGAGCCAGTTGCGCAGTACCAGCGGTACCGCCAGGGTGGTCAGCAGGCTCATCATCACCAGCGCGACATAGGTTGGCTGGTCGATCACCCCCTGATTCAGCGCCAGCAGCGCCACCACCATGGCCACCTCGCCGCGCGGCGCCATGCCGAAACCGACGATCAGCGCATCGTTGCGGCTCATGCCGGTCAACAGTGCCGGCAGGCTGCAGCCGACCACCTTGCTGACGATCGCCACGGCGGTCAGCGCCAGTACGAACCAGAGCGTTTCGAGGGTGAACGTGCGCAGGTCGGCCAGGATGCCGAGCGATACGAAGAACACTGCGCCGAACAGGATACGCAGGTATTCGGCGCCCTCCTTGAACTGTTTGCTGATACCGGTCTTCACCCCTTCCAGTGTCATGCCGGCGATGAAGGCGCCGACGATCGCCGACAGCCCCATCTGCTCCGAGACCATGGCATACAGGAAGGCCACCATCATCGTGAAGATGAACACCAGTTCGGGGTAGCGGCTGGCCATCGCCGAGCGGTCGATCCGGCCGATCGCCGGCACCACCAGATAGCGGCCGAACAGTACCCCGGCGACCAGGAACAAGGTCGCCTTGAGCACCATCACCATCAGGTTGAATGCCGACAGTTCGCCGGCGGAGACCTGGGTCACCATCGCCAGGGCCAGCAGCGCCAGTATGTCGTCGATCACTGCCGCGCCGATCACCGCCCGGGCGGCGGGGGTCTGCAACTGGCCCAGTTCGCGCAATGTATCGGCGGTGATGGCGATGCTGGTGGCGGTCAACGCCACGCTGATCAGCAGGGCCTGCTGGAGCTCGGCGCCGAAGCCGCTGGCCAGCAGGTAGCCGCCGGCCCAGGGCACCAGCACGCCGAACAGGGCGATCAGTGCATAGCGCTTGTCGAGCAGTTCGCGCAGGCTGAACTCCAGGCCGATGACGAACAGCAGCACGATGGCGCCCAGATGGGCGATGCTGGCGACGAAGTCGGTGTAGGTGATCCAGCCGAACAGACTTGGCCCCACCGCCAGGCCGAGCAGGATCTCGCCAACCACCGCCGGCTGGCCGATCCGGGTGGCCAGCAGGTAACCCGCCAGGGCGACGAACAGCAGCAGGCTCATCTGGAACTCGATGCTGGTGGTGAAATGGTGCATGGCAACCTCGGCTGGCGCGGTGACGGTTGTGCTTTGAGTATAGGGTTGGCCGGCGCTTGACGGTCATCAAGTTACCGCCTGCGCCGGTTTGTTAGGCTGCCAGACGTCAGGTGCCCGCCCTGGGAGGCCACCCGTTGGACCCCTTCCTCCCGCTACTGCGAGCACGCGTTGCACACCCGTTCCGGCAACGTGGTCGCCCAGGCGTTCCACTACTTTGGGCACCTGACCTTTCTCAGCGCAGCGGCGGCAGGCCGCCGCGAAGGTTCGGAGTGTTGTATGGAACTGGTCTGTCCTGCCGGGAGTTTTCCGGCGTTGAAGGCGGCGGTGGATAACGGTGCCGGCGCGGTCTATTTCGGTTTTCGGGGGGCGACCAACGCCCGTCAATTTATCGGTCTGAATTTCGATGAGGCAAAAGCCGCCAAGGGAATCCGCTACGCCCGCGACCGCGGCGTGCGGGTGCTCTGCGCGATCAATACCTACCCCCAGCCGCAGGGCTGGGCGCAATGGCAACGGGCGGTGGATATGGCCGCCGACCTCGGCGTCGATGCGCTGATCGCCGCCGATATGGGGGTGCTCGGCTATGCCGCCGAACGCCATCCGTCGCTGGCGCTGCACCTGTCGGTACAGGGCTCGGCGACCAACTACGAGGCGCTGAACTACTATCAGCGCCAGTTCGGCATCAAGCGGGCGGTACTGCCGCGGGTGCTGTCGCTGGCCCAGGTGGAGCATGTCGCCAAGCACAGCCCGGTGGAGCTGGAGGTGTTCGCCTTCGGCAGCCTCTGCATCATGGTGGAGGGGCGCTGCTATCTCTCCTCCTACCTGACCGACGAGTCGCCCAACACCTGCGGCGCCTGCTCGCCGGCCAAGGCGGTGCGCTGGCAGGAGACCGAACAGGGGCTGGAATCGCGCCTCAACGAGGTGCTGATCGATCGCTACGGCGCCGATGAGAAAGCCGGCTACCCAACCCTCTGCAAGGGCCGCTTCGACGTGGAAGGCAACCTCTACCACGCGCTTGAGGAGCCGACCAGTCTCAACACCCTGGAGTTGATTCCGCAGTTGCGGCGGATCGGTATCCAGGCGGTGAAGATCGAGGGGCGCCAGCGCAGCCCGGCCTACGTGGCCCAGGTGACCCGGATCTGGCGCGAGGCGTTGGACGCCGCAGCCCGCGACCCGGACAACTTCCAGCCGCAGCCGGCCTGGAACAGCAGCCTGAGCGAACTTTCCGAAGGCACCACCACCACCATCGGTGCCTACCACCGCAGCTGGCAGTAGGAGCGCCGCGATGAATCTGACCCTGGGACCGATCCTCTACTTCTGGCCGAAGCAGGATGTGTTCAACTTCTACGCCGAGATGGCTGACCTGCCGCTGGATACCGTCTACCTGGGCGAGACGGTCTGCTCCAAGCGGCGCGAATTGAAACTGGACCACTGGCTGGAGCTGGCCAAGGACCTGCGCGCCTGTGGCAAGCGGGTGGTGCTGTCGACGCTGGCGTTGCTGGAGGCGGAATCGGAGCTGAAGATGCTGCGCCGCATCTGCAATAACGGCGAGCTGCTGGTGGAGGCCAATGACATGGCGGCGGTGCAGCTGCTCAGCGAGCAGGGCCTGCCGTTCGTCACCGGCCCGTCAATCAACATCTACAACCTGCGGGTTCTAAAGCAGCTCTACAACAGCGGTATGCGGCGTTGGGTGATGCCGGTGGAACTGGGCGCCGAGACCCTGCAGCAGCTGCTGCAACAGGCCGACGAGGCGCGCCTGGCCGAGCTGGAGACCGAGGTGTTCGCCTACGGCTGCCTACCGCTGGCCTATGCCGCGCGCTGCTTCACCGCCCGCTACCGCAACGTGCCGAAGGACAACTGCGAGTTCTGCTGTATCGAATACCCGGACGGCATCCCGGTGCGCTCCCAGGAAGGAGCCGAGCTGTTCACCCTGAACGGCATCCAGACCCTGTCCGGCGAGCACTACAACCTGGAGCACGAACTGCCACGTATGCAGCAGATCGGCGTCGACCTGGTGCGGCTCAGCCCGCAACGTGAGGGGATGGCCGAGGTGGTCAAACGGTTCGACCAGCGGCTGCGCGGCGAGGCGCCGGACAGCATTGCGCTGGTCAACAGCCAGCAGTGTAACGGCTACTGGTACGGCAAGCCGGGCATGGATTGGCTGGAATCGTCTAGCTGATACCGACCACCGATTGTAGCAGCGGATTGGCATAATGCCTTCGCCCTGTAGGGTTGGCTCTTGTGCCCTTTGGGTATCAGCCGACCAGGAGCCCGCAGGGCTTCATAACCGTGTAGGAGGGGCTTTAGCCGCGACCGAAATTGGCACCGCGATTTCCGGGGGCCACAACGCCTGCCGGCGTTTGGTCGGCTAAAGCCAACCCTGCAAATTCTATAGCATTCCGCTTGGTATGCCCCTTGGGTGCAGCGGGCGACAGGTCGCAAGTATTCCGGCACGATGATTGGTCGCGGATGAATCCGCTCCTGCAATGATCGAAATTACCGACGACTGCCTCAGCCTTCGTTGCTCTGCACTTCCTGTATCTCCACCTGCTCGGCCAGCGCCACCTGGCGGGCCTGGCGTTGCAGCAGGTACATCGAGCGGTACAGGCCGTCCGGCTGGGCCATCAGCTCGGCGTGGCGGCCCTGCTCGACGATCTCGCCGTGTGACAGCACCAGAATCCGGTCGGCGTGCTTGATGGTCGACAGTCGATGCGCCACCACGATCATCGTCACCCGGCCGTGCAGTTCGTTCAGCGCCCGCTGCACCACCTGTTCGGTCTCGCTGTCGACGTTGGCGGTGGCCTCGTCCAGCAGCAGGATACGTGGCGAGGCGGCCAGTGCCCGGGCGATGATCAGTTGCTGGCGCTGGCCGGTGGACAGCCGGGTGCCGCGTTCGCCCAGTTCGGTCTGGTAGCCGTCCGGCATCGCCTGGATCACCCGGTGCAGGTGGGCCTGGCGGGCCGCCCGCTCGACCGCCGCCGGCGGCAGGCCGCGGCCCATGTCGATATTGTCGTAGATGCTGGCCGCCAGGATGAACGGCTCCTGCGGAATCAGGCCGATGCCGCCGCGCAGCGCCTCGTGGCCGAACCGTTGCAACGGCGTGCCGTCGATCTCGATCTGGCCGCCGACCGGCTGGTAGAAGTTCAGCAGCAGGCTCAGCAGGGTGCTCTTGCCGCTGCCGGTATGGCCGACCACCGCGTAGAACTGGCCGGCCGGCACCTCGATATTCAGCTGCTTCAACACCGGCTTGTCGGCGGCGTAGTGGAAGTCGAGCTCGCGCACCGACAGCCGGCCCTGCTCAATGGTCGCGCTGCTGTCCCGGTAGTGCTGTTCGCCCTCTTCGAGCAGCTGGTAGACCCGGCTGCCGGCCACCATCGCCTGCTGGTAGAGGTTGAAGCGCTGGGTGATCTCGGCCACCGGCTCGGTGAAGCGGCCGAGGAAGTTCAGGAACGCGTACAGCACGCCGATCTCGGCCACCCCGCTGACCATCTGCAGGCCGAACAGCCAGACCACGCCGATCAGCACCAGGATGCTGAGGAAGTCGATTGCCGGCCGCAACAGCGCCGCGCTGACGGTGATGGTGCGGATACGGGCCCGGTAGTAGGACTGGTTGACCCCCTCGAAGCGGTCGAGGAAACGTTGCTGCTGGTTGCCGGCCTGGATCACCGGCATGCCGGCGATCGACTCGCTGATATTGGCATTGATCTCCGAGCGCAGCTGGCGCGCCTCGCTGACTGCCGGGCCGCTCAGTTTCTGGTACAGGTAGATCACCCCGACCACGGTCGGGATCAGCAGCAGCGCCACCAGCATCAGCTGCACGTTCAGCAGCCCCATCGCGACGATGATGCCGGCCAGCAGGATCACGTTGGTCAGCACCGACGACAGGAACTGCACGTACAGGTCCTTGATCGCCTCGGTGTCGTTGGTCACCCGGCTGACCAGTTGGCCGGTCATCGCGTGGTCGAAATAGCGCATCGGCAGCCGCAACACATGGCTGAACACCCGCTGACGGATATCCAGCACCGCGGTCAGCGCCATATCGGTGAATTTCAGCGTCTGCTGGTAGCGCAGCCAGGCGGCGGCGAGCTGGGTAACCAGGTAGCCGGCCAGCAGCAGCGCCAGCGGCTGAAGCCGGAAATCGTTCTGCAGCAGGTAGTCGTCGATGAACACCTTGGCCAGGATCGGCCCGGTGACGTCGGCGGCGGTGGCCAGTACCAGCAGGATCAACACCCGCACCAGCAGCGGCTTGTCGCGATAGACATACTCCATCAGCAGCTTGAAGGTGTTGTCGCGGGCCTGCTGCGGGTCGCGGCGGTTATCAGAGCTCATCCAGCGAGGCCTCCATCTGTTGATAGGTCCACATCCGGGCGTACCAGCCGTCGTGGGCCAGCAGCTGGTCATGATCGCCTCGCTCCAGCAGCTCGCCGTGGGCCAGTACCAGGATCTCGTCGGCGTGCTCCACCGCCGACAGCCGGTGGCCGATCAGAATGCAGGACTGCTCGCTGCGGCGCTGTTTCAGGTGGTGCAGGATCTGTTGCTCGGTATGCACGTCGACCGCCGACAGGGCGTCGTCCAACACCAGGATCGGCGCCTCGGTCAGCAGCGCACGGGCGATCGCCAGCCGCTGGCGCTGGCCGCCGGACAGGGTGACGCCGCGCTCGCCGACCTGGGTGTCGTAGCCCTGCGGGAACGCCAGGATGTCGTCGTGGATCGCGGCGATTTGCGCCACCGCCTCGATCTGCTCGCGGCTGGCGTCGGGCCGCGCCAGGGCGATGTTGTCGGCGATGCTGGCGCTGAACAGGAAGGCGTCCTGCGGCACGTAGGCGAACATCGCCCGCAACGCCGCCAGCGAGTAGTGTTCCAGCGGCTGGCCGGCCAACCGGATCTGGCCCGGCTCGCTCTGCCAGTGGCGCATCAGCAGCTGGATCAGCGTGGTCTTGCCGGCACCGGTCGGGCCGACCAGCGCCAATACCTTGCCGGGCGGCAGCTGGAAGCTGATCTCGTGCAGTGCCGCCGGGCCTTGGTGTGCGTAACTGAAGCTCAGCCGCTCGACCACCAGTTCGGCGCCGGCCGGACGGGCCCGGCCGGTATCGGCGATGCTGTCCGGGGTGTTGAGCAACGCGTCGACCCGGCTGAAGGCGGCGCTGCCACGCTCGACGATATTAAGCAGCCAGCCGAACGCGAACATCGGCCAGATCAACTGGCCCAGGTACATGGTGAAGCTGGTCAGCTGGCCGACCGTCAGCTGCTGCAGCCAGATCAGCCAGGCGCCGTAGCCGAGGGTCAGCAGCAGCGCCGCCGCCATGCACAGGAAGATCACCGGCTCGTACATCGCCTCGGCGCGGGCCACCCGGTAGTTGCTGTCGGCGGCCTGCTCGGAGATCGCGTTGAACGCCTGGCTCTCGATCCGCTCGCGGCCCATCGCCTTGACCAGCCGGATGCCGGCGAACGCTTCCTGAGTTTTGTCGTTCAGTTGCGAGAACCGCTCCAGCGCCTGCTGGAAGTGGTGGTGCACCGCGTTGGAGATGCGGTAGAAACCGATCCCCATCAGCGGGAACGGCAGCAGCGCGACCAGCGCCAGCCGCCAGTCGATCACCGCGAACATCAATATCAGCACCAGCAGGAAGGTCAGCAGGCCGTCGAAGCCGGACAGCACCCCCTCACCGGCGGCCAGTTCGATGGCGTCGATATCGTTGGTGGCACGGGCCATCAGGTCGCCGGTGTTGTGGCGACTGTAGAACGGCTGGCTCTGCCGGGTCAGCCGCTGATAGAAGCGGGTGCGCAACAGGTTGCCGAGCCGGTAGGAGGTGCCGAACAGGATCCGCCGCCAACTGAAACGTAATGCATAGACGCCGAAGCCCAGCGCCAGCAATGCCAGCAGGTAGTTGCCCAGTTGGTTGGCCGGGCGGTCCTGCTGCTGGGCGGCGATCAGCTCGTCCACCGCCAGGCCGACCAGGTAGGGCACCGACAGGTTGAGCAGCGCCACGCCGGCCAGCATCAGCAGCGCGATCAGGTAGGTCAGCCAGTGTTCGCGAAAGAACCAGGCAAGGTGGCGGAACAGCTTCATAGTAAAACCAGTCACTCCATCGAAACAGCCGTGCAGCATAGCGCACTTAATAGCCTAGCGGAGCAGGGCAACAGAGCGGTGCGAAATCAGGAACAGTGTACGACGGATAGGTCAGCAACGCGGCCGCCAAGCGGCTGCTATGCTGATGACTGGTTATCCAAAGGGAGAGGGCAGCAATGAAAGATCGCAACCGATTGATGCAACTGGCCAGTGGACTGTTGTTAAGTGGCTTCGTGGTGACATCGGCGCTGGCCGGCGATGCCGCGCCAGTCGACAAGTGGGTCTATATCATCTCGCCGAGCGACGGCGCGACCGTCTCCAGCCCGGTGACCGTGCGTTTCGGGTTACAAGGTATGGGGGTGGCGCCGGCTGGCACCGACAAGGCCAACACTGGCCACCACCACCTGCTGGTGGATGGCGAGCAGCTGCCCGATATGTCACAGCCGATGGGCAAAGAGGTGATGCACTTCGGTGGCGGCCAGACCGAAACCACGCTGGAGCTGGCACCGGGCAGACATACCCTGCAGCTGATTCTCGGCGATCAGCACCACCGGCCGCACCATCCGCCGCTGGTGTCGGACCGGATCACCATCGAGGTGAAATAGCCGGCCCCGGTCATATGGCTGCGGGGATCGGTCGGCGGATTCAACAGAACGACAGCGGCGCTGGCCGCAGGGAGTGGCATAAGAACACTATACTTCTTACGTGTTTTACCTAAACACGCGCGCCTTTGTTAATCGCAGTACAAACGCCAACAGGAGTCCATCATGGTTACCCGACTCGTTAAATCGTGCGTTTATATCTGCTTGCTTGGATGCAGTTCTATGCTGTTGGCAGACGACAAGGATGCGATGATTGAAAGTGCACTCAGTGCCGGCCCGCCGTCCGTGACGGCGCATGCCTCCATCAAGGATGGCCCCGGTGGGGCCGTTCTGCGCGAAGGCTCGAACGGTTACACCTGCTACCCGCAGCAGGAAACCGCCGGTCCGATGTGCAACGATGCGGTCTGGGATGCGTTGATCAGCGCTTTGATGAACAAGCAAGAGTTCAAACCGGGCCGATTCAGCGTCTCCTATATGCTGGCTGGCGAAGGCACGGCCATCGGGGTCAGCAATAGCGACCCTTATGCCACCGACCCCGCTTCCAGTGACGACTGGGTCAAGGAGGGGCCGCACCTGATGATTGCGGTGCCCGACCCGGCGATGCTTGAAGGGCTGTCGACCGATCCGAAAGATCCGGTCTATGTGATGTGGAAGGGCACCCCCTATGCTCACATCATGGTCAAGGTTGCCGCCGAGCATGAACATGAATAGGTAAGCCGATCGGGGCAGCGTTCGCTGCCCCTTTTTAACGCCGTATCACCGAGCGCAGTAGCTTTGTGATAGCCTCTACAAGGAGCGGGCGCGCAGCTCGGCAGAGTGGGTATGCCTTATGTGCCCACGCGACCACTGGTTCGCCCAATACTCCGACTGCCAACATAACCGCTTGACGTCGCGTCTAACCGATGGCTATCACAGAGTATCCACCCCCAATTGGACGGGGGAGATGACTTCGAGCTGACCGCGGCAAAGCAGAGTGACTGTCAACTCAGAGCTGTTAACTACTAACTGAAAAAAAAAGCGACCGTCGTTGGTCGCTTTTCGATGCCGGGGCAGTGCAGCCAGGATTCCTGCGCACAGAAGTTGCGCTGGCAGTCACCCTATACGGCCACCCTTTGCACCACCCGCATGCCCTGTTGAAACAGTGGCGGCAGCTCGCTCCAGTCGATGCTGTCGAGCAGGTTCTTGACCGCCAGGCTCAGTTCGGTGTCGCCCTCGATCAGCAGCCGGCGCTGGAAGAACAGGGTGTCCGGGTCCTGCTGGCGGTTGGCTAGTTGCAACAGATCCCTGGCCTCGCCCTTGATCCAGGCGTCGGCCTGTTCGCCGGACTGGACCACCAGTTTCTCACCGTCGCAGCTGAAGGCGATGCGGATCGCCAGGTCCTTCACCTCCAGCCCCAGGCAGCGCTGCTCCAGAAAGTAGAACTCCTCGTCGGCCAGCGGCTGGCTGAACACCCGGTTCAACACCTGCTCGGCCACAGCCTTTTTCAGCCGGAACGGGATCAACGGCTCGGCGTGGCGTACCAGGCCGGCAACGCTGGGCCTGGGCAGCTTGGGTTTTGGCAGAGCGGGGAGTGGCAAGGTGGGGAAAGGCAGCTTGGCAAAACGCATCGTGAGACTCCTTCAAACTGTGCCCCTATGATAGGCCGGCAGAATTTTTTCGCCCTTGATCATGATCAAGGTCAGGTTGTGGCCGGGATATCGATAATGCACAACATATTGTGTTCTGGGCTCAGCAAGAGCCCAAAATGTAGTGCTAAGGACAGGTGGATAACAGATGGCCACACATCATACGGTCGCAGTGCGCAGCACGGTGGACGAGTATCTGGAACGGAGCGACTGGCGGGTCAACGCCAATGCCAATCAGGGCTATTCGCTGGGCGGCTTGATCCTCAATGTATCCGGCAAAGTAATCGCCAACTACTGGCTCAACGAGGTCTATACGCCGCAGATCGGCGAGGCGCACCGCTGTGGCGACCTGCATATCCATGATCTGGATATGCTGTCCGGCTACTGCGCCGGTTGGTCGCTGCGCACCCTGCTGTTCGAAGGGCTGAACGGTGTGCCGGGCCGGCTGGAGAGCGGCCCGCCGCGTCATCTGTCCAGCGCCATCGGCCAGATCGTTAACTTCCTCGGTACCCTGCAGAACGAGTGGGCCGGCGCCCAGGCGTTCAGCTCGTTCGACACCTACCTGGCGCCGTTCGTGCGCAAGGACCGGCTCAGCTACGAGCAGGTACTGCAGTGCATGCAGGAGCTGATCTACAACCTCAACGTGCCGTCGCGCTGGGGTACCCAGACGCCGTTCACCAACCTGACCTTCGACTGGCACTGCCCGGACGATCTGAAGGAGCAGATTCCTGTGATCGGCGGCGAGGAGATGCCGTTCAGCTACGGTGAACTGCAGGCCGAGATGGATATGATCAACCGCGCCTACCTGGAGGTGATGGACGCCGGCGACGCCAAGGGCAGGGTGTTCACCTTCCCGATCCCGACCTACAACATCACCCGCGATTTCGACTGGGACAGTGACAACGCCGAGCGGCTGTTTGCGCTGACCGCCAAGTACGGCCTGCCGTACTTCCAGAACTTCATCCGCTCTGACCTGGAGCCGAACATGGTGCGCTCGATGTGCTGCCGGCTGCAGCTGGACCTGCGCGAGCTGCTCAAGCGTGGTAACGGCCTGTTCGGCTCGGCCGAGCAGACCGGCTCGATCGGCGTGGTGACC
Source organism: Marinobacterium arenosum (assembly GCF_019795155.1). Classification (GTDB taxonomy): domain Bacteria; phylum Pseudomonadota; class Gammaproteobacteria; order Pseudomonadales; family Balneatricaceae; genus Marinobacterium_C; species Marinobacterium_C arenosum. Next base: position 110,824 of record NZ_JAILYN010000008.1, read on the forward strand.
GTCAACTGCGCCCGGCTGGGCTACCTGTATAAGGGGGATTGGGATGAGCTCTACAGTCAGCTCGATCACTTGTTGCTGCTGGCGCGCGACTCGCTGGAACTGAAGCGTGGCCGCATCCAGCAGCTGATGGACCAGGGGCTGTTCCCCTACACCCAGCGTTATCTGGGCACCCTGCGCAACCACTTCTCGACCATCGGGGTGAACGGCATCAACGAGATGCTGCGCAACTTCAGCGACGACCGACTGAATATCAGCGACCCGGAAGGGCAGCGCGAGGCGTTGCGGCTGCTGGACCATATCAACCGCCGGTTGACCGAGTTCCAGGAGCAGACCGGCCACCTGTACAACCTGGAGGCGACCCCGGCCGAGGGTACTACCTATCGCTTCGCCCGCGAAGACCGCAAGCGCTACCCTGAGATCCTGCAGGCCGGCAGCCGCGAGCAGCCGTACTACACCAACTCCAGCCAGCTGCCGGTCGGCTTTACCGACGACCCGTTCGAGGCGCTGGAGATGCAGGACCCGCTGCAGACCCGCTACACCGGTGGCACCGTATTGCACCTTTATATGCGCGAGCGGATCTCCAGCACCCGCGCCTGCAAGCAGCTGGTGCGCACCGCGCTGAGCCGTTTCGCGCTGCCGTACCTGACGGTGACGCCGACCTTCTCGATCTGCCCGCAGCACGGCTACCTGGCCGGCGAGCATGAGTTCTGCCCGCGCTGCGACGAAGAGCTGCTGCAGAAGAAATTGCAGCGGCAGAGCAAGACAGAACAAGCAACTTTGCAACAAACCGCCTGAACAACAGGACCCTATATTTAAGGAGATCGACCATGAACGATATGAACGCCGCTCAGCTGCTGAAACCGGAAGAGCGCCAGCGCTGCGAGGTATGGACCCGGGTGATGGGCTACCATCGGCCGGTGTCGCAGTTCAACGCCGGCAAGCAGGCGGAACACCGTGAACGACGCCATTTCGTCGAGCCGCGCTGAGGCGCAACCGCGCATGGATGCTGCCATGGCGTTGTCGCAGCGTCAGCCGATCGCCAGCGACGGCCCGGCGCTGCGGGTCAGCGGGATCACCCCGCTGACCACCATCGACTTTCCCGATCACCTGACTTGCGTACTCTACAGCCAGGGCTGCCCGCTACGCTGCGGCTACTGCCAGAATCCAAACCTGATCCCGTTCGAAACCGATGAGGAACAGCTGGACTGGCCGGCGGTCGAACAGTTCCTGCAGCGCCGTATCGGCCTGCTGGAAGCGGTGGTGTTCAGCGGCGGCGAACCGACCCTGCAGCCGGGCCTGCACGCGGCGATGCGAGCGGTGGTCCGGTTGGGTTTTAAAGTCGGCCTGCACACAGCCGGCGTCAGCTGCTCACGGCTGGCCGAGCTGCTCGGTCTGCTCGATTGGGTCGGGCTGGATGTCAAAGCGCCGGACGACCTCTATCAGCGGGTCACCGGTCGGCGCCATCAGGCGCGCGAGAACCACCGCTGCCTGGAGCTACTGCTCAACTCGACGACTCCCTTCGAATGCCGCACCACCGTGCATTGGCAGCTGTTGCAGCCAGACGACCTGCTGCGGCTGGCGCGGCAGCTGGCAGAGTGGGGCGTGCGTCAGTACGCGGTGCAGATCAGCCACGGGCATAGCTGCCTGGACCCGGCCCTGAAGCAGAACCCGGCCCTGCCGACGGCGCTGAAAGCCGGCTTGCAGACCGAGCTGAGTGGACTGTTCGAACGGTTTGAATGGCGGGAGTAGGGGCCTCTTCGATGCTGACATCATGGCTGTAGGCGCGAGTCCGGTCGGGCTTGTTCGCCGGGTGTGGTGGTTGAAACGCCTGTCGGCGTTTGGTCGGCTGATACCCAACGGGCACAAGAGCCAACCCTACAGGATCGGTCCGCCGTAACCGCCCACTCGGTCTCTCCCTTGGGCAGTGAAGGCGACCGATATCGGGTTGTTCGCTTGTTGCTGATTGTTGCCGTTATATCCCTCTTTCATGATCGGATCTTGCTGGCAAGGCCCGGTCATGAAAGAGGGGAGAGGCGAATCAACTGGCCAATGCATGATGGCGCTGGGCGATGCGGGCCCGGCGCTGCTCGTAATCGGTCTTGTCGACCAGCCGCAGCGGTATGCCGCGGGCGCGCAGCTTGTCGCGCTGCTGTTGAAAATATTCCCGCGTCTCCTCGCTCGGCCCCTGCTCGCTGAGTGCTTTCAGCCGGGCCAGCTCCTCGGCTTTCTGTTCGTCGGACATCCGCGCCTCAACCCGCGAGGCAGCGATGTTCGGTTGCTGGTCGGAGCTGTTGCTGAACAGTTTTGTAAGTAATGTCACCGGCAATCCTCCTGTGGCGCTTCGGCCAATTCCGTAGCCATTGGATTAGCAAGATCCTTGCCATCTGGCCGGTTGCCATAAGTTGATGATTTATATGGCGGTTCCGTTCATAACCGGCATCCGGCGGCGGCAGGGCGTTGCCGCTGCGGCGGAAAATAACCGCTTTGTTTTCAATCGGTTAGTTTTTTGGATTTCTCCGTTGCAATCCGTAGGGGATTCCAGTAAAGTACGCGACCTCTGCTGCTGACGCGGCAGTTGAAAAGCGCCAATGCTTGCGATGGCGGTAACAGGAAACTGTTATGAAGGTTTGAAAATAACCACGTAAGTGACAATGCGGTGAGGTGTCCGAGTGGTTGACTCGGAGGCGAAGCCGTAGAGAACGTCGGAGCTTGCGACGACGGTAACGAGCACGCCAGGCGTGCAGTTATGAGGTTCGAAAGAACTACGCAAGTGACAATATGGTGAGGTGTCCGAGTGGCCGAAGGAGCACGCCTGGAAAGTGTGTATACGGAAACGTATCGAGGGTTCGAATCCCTCCCTCACCGCCACGAATTCAGAAGCCCTGCTCAGTTTGAGCGGGGCTTCGTCGTTTCAGACGGCACAAAGCTTCCAAGGGGGGGGAGAGCCTTCGAAAGGGTTCGAACCGAACCGGGTAGGGCGAGTGGGGGCGGGCGGCTTCGGAGCCTGCGGCTCGATGTAATTCCTCTCCCACCATCATCAATTTGATTACTAAAAATCAACCTTTTGCCGGTATATCGCTACTTTTCCCCGCATGGGTGTGGCACTTATCTTTGCCAGTTAAGAGGCGCATGATGCTGGTTCGCTTACCAAGCCTGCCGTGCCTCGTCTAGAACCTGCTATCTGCGCTATATCAGTCACAAGCGCTTCAGGCCCAACGGCAGGCTTCGGGCGAGAGCTCAGTACGATTGTCTCTTCATTTCAGTTGATTGGTGTGGAGGCCCGGAGTAGTGGGCTAGAATCCAGATAGGAAATGATTAGCCCAGCAGTCTCAGTTGATGTCGTATGAGGTATCCCGGATGCACAAGCGGATGTGAATCAGTTGGCTCCTCCGTGCTGAAGCATACGGGAGGAAGCTTTCATGCGACTTATATTTCTTGTCTTGAGCATAATGTTGGTGGGTTGTACGTATAACTCTGCTTTTTATTATCCTTACAAGGAGCGGGCCAGAGGCATAGAGGAAACGCAGCATACTTATAATTATAAAGAGTTACGGCTGCCATCAGGGGCGGGTAGTCAGTTACACATTCGGATATATCAATCGCCGATCTCTGAGTCCAAGGGGTTGGTGCTGCACTTTCATGGCAATCGAGGGAACCTTTCTGTCTCTAGGGGCAAGCTTGGCTGGTTGCTTGACTCTGGCTATGACCTGGTTCTGTTCGATTATTCCGGTTATGGCCTCTCTAGCGGGCGTCCGACACCGGAGAATACCCGTCATGACGCCCTGGCAATGCTTGAGTATGTTGCGGCTTATCAAGCCCCGCACTCCAGTTATCGGAAAATCGTCTGGGGAACCTCCTTGGGCGGCGCAATTCTGGCGGATGGCTATGCCGTTTTTTCGCGCCAGGGTGAGTTCGACCTGATAATTATCGAGTCCGCGTTTCACAGTTATAGGCGTCAGGCCGAACATGCAATGTCAGGTTTTCTTTTGGGGCGACTGATGACGTGGTCGATCCCTCTGTTTGTATCGGATGATTACGCCCCGATTTACAAGGCGGAGCGTATTAGTGGCTCCAAGGCGCTCTTTGTTCACTGTATTGAAGACCGGGTGGTGCCTATGGAGTTTGGGCGAAGGCTGTTTGAAAAGGTTCAGGGGCCGAAGTACTTTTGGCGGGCAGAGAACTGCCGGCATTCGAGACCTTTTGGGGAGGCGTTCGCTGATCGACGTAAAGCGCTGTTGGCTTTCCTGCACAGCCCAGAGTTGGTAGAGCTGATGAGTAGAGGGGGCGTATGCCCGCAAGCCACCTTAGGGGAGTCTCGTCTCGGAAGCTCCCGCCGCAGGTGAGAGGTAAAAGGCTGTAGAGTGGCCTGATCCGGTGGGGGAGCGATTGATTAAGATCTTTCGAGGTCGCTCGCATGCTACCAGGGAAATCTGGTGGCACTGATGAACCCCTTCATACAACACCCAGGGCGTTCGAGCGTTGGCTAGAATGATATAGCTGAGAGCCTTGAGACGGGTGTTCTGTTGCACTTCAGTGGGAAGGGCTTTGTACCAGGCCTCCTTGGCACACCAGATTCTGTAAAACATAGTTTTGCGGTTTGCCGGATCGGATTCCAGTAGCGTTATATCCCTTGGGCAAAATACCTGTTCGGCAAGTTCGCTGAAGTTCCGCTCCATGGTGTTTAGCTCTACATCGATGCCATTGGGGAATTGCGCCATAGAAAAGGCAACTAGTCCCTTGCTGTGGCTTAAGCTGCAGTACCAGGAGGGTGGGAGCTGGTCGATTCTAGGCCGGCTGTTTGTACCCTCCGTCATCGACCAGTGTTCTTTGGGATGACCAAAGGTGTCGGTAAGTGCCTGTCGCATGAGGGTGCGGCTTAAAAGATACTCAGTGCGCTTTTTGGAACTTTTGATCTGGCTGAAGCGTTGGTGCTCGGAGGGGGACAGTTGCTGCAGTGTCTGTTTCGCATCACAATCAGTCAGCGAACCTGACTCGCCGAGCCAGATTCGTAGAGAGTGCCCGTTTTCGCCGTTGTTAATTGGCAAGTTTGACTACTTTGCCAGTCAGTGCAACACCGGCCATGATGGCGCCAGCATGACACTCAAACTCTGTCCGACTGCTGTAAGTGTTCTTTTTGTAGTAGCTTGCAATGTCGATGACTGCGTTGCCACCCTCTTTTTTTGCCCGTTCCTGCAATGCCAGCAATGCAGATAGCATTACCCAGCGGCAGGCTTCCTCATCGCTTTTTGCAAATGCGTTGGTTTTCTTGTTGGACGAAAAGGTGCCGAGCGCTTTTGCCACGCGGGGATGCTTTTGGTTGCCAAAGTACAGTCGAATGCTCGGGTCCAGCCGCTCCTTAAAGTCAGCCGACGCCAATGCTTCCTGAATAGACATCAGGTGTTTTGTATCACGGCTATAGGCTTCAGGTGCGGCCAGGAGAAGGGCGGTAGCAAGGAATGCTGATAAGAGCTTCACTAAGTTTCTCTCCATGTATATTTGAAACTTCCATTAATAGCCCGGAAATTATATGGGGTGTTAGAGGTTCATTCAACGCACATGGCCCCTTGCATCCAATGGCGTAGTTGTTAAACTCCGTAGCGCTTCAACTTAGGGGCTGGGTGGTGTGTTGGCCGTGTTTCATGGCCAATTATCTATAAAAACAAGGAATGTAAGGCAAGTGGTTAGCTTTAAGTTGGAATCCTGGGCAGCACTTGCGCCGGGTCTGGAGAGCCGAGAAGCCTGGCTGAGCTGGTTACAGAATCCTCAGCCTATAGATCGCCCACTTGGAAAGGTCTCCCTAAGGCAGTTTCCTCTTATGTTACGCCGCCGCTTTAGCACGCTGGGAAAGTGTGCGATGGGGGCTGTACTGCCTCTTCTTAATGAGGGGGAAAAGATCCCCAGTATCTTTGCCTCCAGGCATGGCGATACCGCACTGACGCTCTCCCTGTTAGAGAGCATGGGGAGGGATGAGCCGATGTCGCCTACGGGCTTCAGTCTGGCGGTTCATAATGCGGTGAGCGGATTATTCTCGATTGCCCGTCAGGACCTCCATGAGGTCACATCTATCGCCGCAAATGAGGGGCTGGTTGTACAGACTTTGCTGGAGGCTGTTGGGCAGTTGCAGGATGCAGAGCGCGTTCTTTGTGTGGTTTACGATGTCCCTCTTCCCGATCTATACAGTCGTTATAGTGAAAGCGAGCCGTTTCCCTATGCAATCGCGATGATTATCAGCCGTTCAGAGGGGGAGCCTTTCAATCTCGGGCCCTGTGATGCTCTGGCTAAGCCGATTGCTGAGTTGCCGAACGACTTGAATACCGAGTCTCTGCGGTTTCTTCGGCTGTTGGTAGGAGACTCCACTGTGGCTGACACTGAGTTGAACGGCGTAATCTGGCGTATTGCAAGGGCCTGATCCTGATGTTGCTTGCTAAGATTAATCACGGCTGGCGCTGGATTGGTACAGCGTTCAGCTTTTTTGTTTTTGGTCTGGGGGGAATCCTGTTGCCGCTGCTGGTGATGCCGGCTCTGTATCTGTTGCCGGGCGACCAGCTATGCCGGGAGCGGCGGGCGCAGAGAGTGATTCATCATTCTTTTAGGTTTTACATCGGAATGATGAGGTTTCTGGGGGTTTTAACGTATGAGGTTAATAACATTGAGAAACTGAAAGGGGCAAAGCTTATTCTGGCTAATCACCCGTCGCTGATCGATGTTATTTTTCTGATCTCCATCGTTCCAAACGCAAATTGCGTGGTGAAAGGCCGGTTGGCCCGTAATCCTTTTACTCGGGGGCCGATTAAAGCAGCCGGCTACATCATTAATGATGAAGCGGCCGATGTCATAACCGCGGCCCGCCAAGTCTTTGCTAAAGGGCATGCCCTGATTGTCTTCCCTGAGGGGACTAGAACCTCACCGGGACAGCTGCCTCAGCTAAAGCGAGGTGCTGCGAACGTAGCGGTTCGCGCAGATGCGGATATTACACCGGTACTGATCGAGTGTAGTCCAACCACATTAACCAAATCTAATCGCTGGTACCAAGTGCCGTCAAAGCGTGTTCATTTTTTGATAGATATCAAAGATAGAATAGATGTTGAACGGTATTTAAAAGATGCCAATCCATCGAAAAGTGCTCGACAGTTGACCCGCGATTTAAGTGATTTTTTTCATAAGGAACTCGGTCTGAATGAGTAACCTGAAAACAGAGCTGAAACAGATGATCATTGAAATCCTGGACCTAGAGGATATTGAAGTCGATGAGATCGTCGACAGCGAGCCTTTGTTTGTCGAAGGCTTGGGTCTGGACTCCATTGATGCATTAGAAATTGGACTTGCGCTAAATAAGAATTACGGTATCAAGCTTAAGTCTGACTCTGAAGAAACTCGGCAGCATTTTGCAAGTATTAATGCCTTGGCAGCTTTGGTTGAATCCCACCGTGCAGAGTAAGAATAATATGAGCAATCAAGAAGAAATTTATGCAAAGGTCTCCTCGATCCTGGAGGAGTTGTTTGAAATCGACCCTGGTCAGATAACTCCGGAAGCAAACCTCTATCAGGACCTGGATATAGATAGCATCGATGCCGTTGACCTGGTCGTTGAGCTGAAAAAGATGACCGGCAAAAAAATTAAGCCGGAGGACTTCAAAGCCGTGCGCACCGTTCAGGATGTGGTTGTAGAAGTCGAGAACCTGCTTAGTAAAGGCTAATGAAGCTCGCTCTGAAAATAGCCGTTGTTGTCCTTTCAGTCTGCTATCCCTTTGTCATTTACTGGGGGCTTAGCCACTACGAGCCGGGTCGGTTGTTGCCGATCCTGTTTATCCTTTTGGGGCTGAGATGGGTGATTGGCGGTCAGGCTGCAGAGCGGAAAGTTGTGGTTTTGGCACTGCTAGGGCTCGTCGCAATTATTCTTCTTTGGGGGCTAAAGCTAGGGTTGAAATTCTACCCGGTGATCATGAATCTAGGGTTCTTGGTGTTATTCGTCAGCAGCTTGTTCTCGCCGCCCCCTATTGTTGAGCGTTTGGCCCGATTAAAGGAGCCCGACTTGCCGCAAGCCGCCGTGGCGTATACCCGCAAAGTGACCTGGCTCTGGAGTTCTTTTTTTCTGTTAAATGGAACTATCGCCGCGATTACCGCAGTGTGGGCGGATGATGAGGTGTGGATGCTGTACAACGGCTTTATTGCCTACTTGCTTATTGCTGCATTGGCCAGTGGAGAGTGGTTGGTGCGTCAGCGAGTTAAACGAGGTTTAGATGGCTGAACTTACGCCACTGTCAGGTGGATTGGGGGCTTCGCCTGGTAAGTTGATTGCGGTTGATCGGGGAAAAACAGTCACTATTGCTGATCTTCGGCAGCGCGTACTCTGCTGGCTTGAGATTATGCGGGACCGGCAGGGAACGCGTTGGGCTGTGTATCACTCTGATGCGTTCGAGTTTCTCGCAATTCTGCTGGCATTATGGCAATTGAAGCGGACAGCCTGTGTCCCCGGTGATAACTGTCGGGGTACAACCGATCGCTTGAAAAAACACGTAGATGGCTTTATCGGGGAGTTTCCGACTACTGCTCTGCAGGCCAATGAAAAGAGCGTACAGGTATCGTCTTCGGGGCAATGGGTAACTCCGGATACCAACTATGCAGCCCTTGAGATATACACTTCGGGCTCCACGGGTGAACCGAAGCCTATTCAGAAATCGATCGCGCAACTGGAGCATGAGGTTCGGGCTTTGGAGGCACTATGGCCAAGCCAGGCGGGGACCGTGGTGCTGGCTACGGTAACTCATCAGCACCTCTATGGTATGACTTTCCGGTTGTTCTGGCCCTTCAGCTCTGGACAGCTTTTTGAACGTGCCCTTTGTGAATATGCGGAAGATATTCTGCAACAGGCAAAGCTTTATCTCTCGTTTTCTCTGGTTTCCAGTCCATCTCATCTCGGGCGGCTGAATGAGGCATTGAGCTGGGAACCGCTGTCTGGGCGCTGCAGTTACCTGATATCGTCGGCAGCTCCCCTTAAAAGGGCGGATAGCCAGAAAGCGTGCAGCCTCTTTGCCGCACCTGTGCGCGAGATCTATGGCAGCTCTGAGACTGGAGCTATAGCTTGGCGCTCTCAGCAGGAAAGTGATCAGGATGCTTTGTGGCAGGCGCTGCCGAGTGTCTTCTTGAAACCGAACGAGGACGGTACGTTGTGTGTCCGTTCGCCCTATATGGGCGAGCTTGAGCGGTTCAGTTTACCGGATCGTGTAGCCTTTGATGAAAACGGGCGCTTCAAGTTGCTGGGCCGTGTTGACCGTATCGCGAAGGTCGAGGGCAAACGGGTATCGCTTGCTGCGTTAGAGCAGCGGATCAGCGAGAATGACCTGGTGGAAAATGTCAGGGCACTGACGCTACAACGACAACGGGTTGAAACAGGAGTTGTGATTCAGTTAACGGCCGAGGGTTGGCTTGAGTTGAAACGTTCAGGGCGTAAGATTTTGGTCAAGCGTCTCAAAGAGAACCTGGCCGCTCACTTCGAAGCTGTGGTCCTGCCGCGCCGATGGCGTTTTGTTGAGCAATTTCCCTACAACCAGCAGGGTAAACTGCCTCTGGGAGACTTGCAAAAAATGTTTGAAAAAGAAGCGGTTAGTTGGCCTGAAGTTATTGATGAACGGGTTGTCGATGACCAGGTGAAAGTGCGCTGTGTCGTGCCTGGGAACCTCATCTATTTTGATGGCCACTTTGAGGGAAATCCGATTCTGCCTGGGATTGTCCAGGTCCATTGGGCTGAATATTTTGGGCGCCATCTGTTGCCTGTCAAAGGTACATTTGTCCGCTTGGAAGTTATTAAATTTCAACAGGTGGTGCCGCCGAATACAACAATGGAAATTACCCTGCAATATGACGAGAGCAGGCAAAAACTAATATTTAAATACGAATCGGAAAAGGGAGTACATTCCAGTGGTCGAATCTGTTTCGGATGAGACTGTGGCCTTTGCTCCTGTCGTTTTGATCCCTGTGTACAATCATGAAGAGGCGATTGGGCCAACTCTTGAGGACGTACTTCAGTACAGCTGTCCGGTACTGCTGGTGGATGATGGCAGTTCACCGGCTTGCCGGGACGTATTGGTTGCGTTAAGCGAAAAATACGCAGATCGCGTCGAGCTGTTGCGATTGCCCCGGAATGGGGGAAAGGGGGCGGCGGTAAAGGCTGGCTTCGAGGCGCTGCTCGCCAGGGGATACAGCCACGCCATTCAGGTTGACGCTGATGGCCAGCACGACCTTTCGGACCTGCCGATGTTTCTTGCTGCCGGCCGAGAAAATCCCGAGGCCCTGGTCACAGGGTATCCGAAGTACGATACGTCGGTCCCTAAAATCCGATATTACGGACGTTACCTGACCCATGTCTGGGTATGGATAAATACTCTCTCCTTTGAAGTCCGGGACACGATGTGCGGATATCGGGTTTACCCGCTGGCACAGGTGGTGAAATTGCTGAAGCAGGAGCAGTGTGGTGATCGTATGGATTTCGATACAGAGGTAATTGTGCGCTGGCTGTGGCGCGGCGGCCGGGTTAAGAATCTGCCGACTGAGGTGCGTTACCCTATTGATGGGGTTTCCCACTTCGACGCCCTGCGTGACAACGTGCTGATTTCACTTATGCATACCCGTCTGTTTTTCGGCATGTTGCGGCGAGTGCCCAGTATTCTCTGGCGGAGGCTGCATGGCTAAATCGGATTCCCACTGGTCCAGAACGGGTGAGGCAGGGACGGTTCTCGGCATGAAGATATTGTTGCTGGTATATCGGCTCCTGGGGCGTACGGGGTTTCGGGTGATACTGATCCCGGTGATGACCTACTACTATCTGACCCAGAAGGAGGCGCGTCAGGCATCGGCAGAATATCTGCAGAGAGTGCAAGTACTGTTGGAGCCGAAACGACGGATGGGCCACACCCCCTTTAAGCACTTCATGATGTTCGGTGAGGTACTACTGGACAAGTTTCTGGTCTGGATGGGGCATATCCGCAGAGAGGACGTGGTATTTGAGACACCCGCTGTCTTTGAGAAGATCGATAACAACAGGGAAGGCGGTGTTATCGTGGTCTCTCACTTGGGAAATACCGAAGTCTGCAGCGCACTCGCGCATCAGCTCCCGGGCATCCGCCTTACGGTGCTGGTCTACACTCAGCACGCCGAGAAATTTAATTCGCTGATGAAAAAAGTGAATAGCAGTGCCCGTATCGAGATGATGCAGGTGACCGATATGTCACCGGCAACGGCGATGATCCTGTCGGAGCGTGTGGAGGCGGGTGAATTTGTTGTCATCGCGGGTGACCGTACCCCTGTCACGGGGCAGCAAAGGGTTTCAATGATCGACTTTATGGGGCGGCAAGCACCGATGCCCCAAGGCGCGTTTATCCTGGCCGGGCTGTTGAAGTGCCCGGTATATCTGATGTTCTGTTTAAAGCAGCAGGTGCAATACCATATCTACCTAGAGCTTTTTTCGGAGCGGCTTAAATTTTCACGCAAGCAGCGCCAGCAGGAGATTGACGAGGCGGTTCAGCGCTATGCCGGTCGCCTTGAATACTACTGTAAAAAGGCTCCATTGCAGTGGTTTAACTTCTTTCCTTTCTGGTCTGGAACCTCGGACGGAAAGGAGAGTGAGGTTTCGACAAACGTAAACAAGCGCTCAGTCTCATAGGGCGAAAATAAATATTCAAGTATCCCCGGCATCTCTACCGTCTGTCGTAAGCGGGGCTTGAAAGGAGTTCTGTGGTGACAGAAGCGGAAGTAGTGATAGAAATCCCTTTTCACGATGTGGATGTTATGCAAGTGGCATGGCATGGCCACTACGTGAAGTACATGGAGGTAGCACGCTGTGCGTTGCTGGACAAGATCGATTACAACTATCTCCGGATGGAAGCGTCTGGTTATGCTTGGCCGGTCATAGATATGCGCATCCGCTATGCCAAGCCTTTACGTTTCCAGCAGAGGGTGCGGGTAAAAGCCAAGCTGGTGGAGTGGGAGAACCGCCTCAAGGTCAATTATCTGATTGAGGATGAGAAAACCGGAGAGCGCCTGACCAAAGCGCATACCATTCAGGTTGCCGTTGATATCGCCAGTGGTGAGATGCTGTATGCCTCGCCGGATATTATCTATCAAAAGTTAGGGATTACACCTTGATCCGTCGTCTATTTAGCCTGATTCTGATGTTGTTGCTGCCGCTCAGTGCCTGTGCTGGTTTCACCTACGATCAGCTGGAAAAGGTTACCGTTTCTCCGGCTCACCTCGATGGTCACTTCACGCAGGAGAAGTATCTCAGCGCCTTGGATGCCTCCTTGGTTTCCACCGGGGTATTTAGTTACCAGCGGGGTAGGTCTATTCGCTGGGAAACCCTGGAGCCGATTAAGAACGAACTGTTGATGACCCCGGAGTCGATCATCAATCGACAGGGTGGTCAGGAGCTGTTACAGCTGGAAACGGCTTCAAATCCGGTAGTGAAGGTACTCAGTGAAATATTCTTTGCTGTATTAACGGCAGATTGGGCGAAACTGTCCGGTTACTTTGACCTTTCCGGAACCCTGGAAGGCTCGCAGTGGACAGCGGAACTGGTGCCTACGGACAGTGCCGTGAGGCAAGTTGTCACCCGGGTAGAGCTTAAGGGGGATTCGCTTCTGCGAGAAGTGGTCCTGCATGAAAACGGCGGCAACCGTACGGCCATTCGTTTTGATAGTTTGAGTCGATGAACAGCCGGCCTTTGTCTCTGAAAACCGCTGCTGCCGGCTGGCTATTGTTCGTTGTGGCGGTGACGGTGCTCGCGCTACGGCAGGGGCCTTCATTTGATTCCAGCATTATGTCGCTGCTGCCAGAATCGACACAACAGCCGTTGGTGCAACGTGCTGCCGATCTGATGGCTGAACGCTTCTCCAAGCGCTTGATCTTGCTGTTGTCCGGCGTGGAAGAGCTACGGCTACGCGGTGCGGTTACCCGCTTATCTGGAAGTCTGGCGGCGCTGCCGGACGTCAGCCGAGTGATCTGGCGACTAGAGGAGAGCGAAGTCGAGCAATACCGGACAGAACTTTACTCCTACCGCTATGCCGTTATCGATGAAGGTATCAGAGCGCTGCTGCTGGCGGGGGATTTCCAGCAGGTTCAGCAACGGGCGTTGTTTCAGCTTTATAGCCCCTTGAGCGTAGGCGGGGGCTCTATCGTTGAAGATCCCTTTGGACTCTTTACCGAACTGACGTTAAACAGACGAAGTGAGTTCAACGTTCAGGTATCAGACTCGCTGCTAAAAGTTTCCGGCACCGAGCAACCTACCTATATGTTGATGGTTGAACTTGCCGCTGATCCCTTTTCGCCCGCGCTTCAGAAGCGGGTGTTAGGGGCGGTGGAGGCTGAGCAAGCTGTACTGACAGATGTTGGTATCAAGGTCGATATGTCGGGCATGTTGTTGCATGCTGCTGCGGGTGCCCAACAGGCCAGTGGCGAGATATCCACCATCGGTCTGGGGTCGCTGCTGGGTATCGTTGTGGTCATGTGGCTGACCTTTCGTCAACTTAGCTCCTTACTGCTTATGCTGGTACCGGTAGTCGTTGGCAGTATTACCGCAGCTGCTATCACTCTGTTGGTATTTGAGCGCGTGCACTTGGTGACCTTTGCATTTGGTGCAGGCTTAGTCGGTGTCTCTATCGACTACGCGTTGCACTATCTTTGCGAACATCGTCGCTCATCGTCGGACGGCATACTGGTCAAAATCATGCCGGGCCTGCTGTTGGGACTGTTTTCCAGTGTCATGGCCTATGCCGCTCTGGCTTTGGCGCCATTTCCAGGACTGCGGCAGATGGCCACCTTCTCCGTAGTAGGCCTGAGCGCGGCCTGGCTGACAGTGGTGCTCTGGCTTCCGTTACTTGCCCGAGGTGGTCCTCAGCAGCCTCTGGCGCTTGCGGCCCACTTGGACAGGCTGCGAGCGGGATTCCCTTTTGCCGAGGGGAATCCGCTGCTGGTGGGGGGGCTGCTCGTCTCTCTCCTGTTCTCGGTTTACACGCTCTGGAGCAGCAAAAGCCTGGACGATATCCGGTTGTTGCAGACATCCCCTGTAGATCTGTTAAAGCAGGAGCAAAGTGTACAGCGGGCTCTTGGGGTCAGCAGCAGCTCGCAGTTCTTCCTTATTCGGGGGGACTCTCTGGAGCAGTGTCTGCAGAGGGAGGAAAGATTGACCGCTCGACTGGAGGGGCTGAAAGCGGCCGGTATGCTCGAAGGATACCAGGCGTTGTCCCAAGTGCTTCCCTCGCTGCGGCGTCAGGCCGAAAACAGCGCATTGGTTCAGCAATTGTATGAGCAACAATTGCCCCCCTATCTGGCGATGCTCAATGTTTCAGATCATCTGTTATCTGACGCGTACCTTAGTCTTGCGCGGACCGAGGGCCGTCGTCTAACCCCCGAAATCTGGCTGCAACAGCGCGGTAGCGATAGCTGGAAAGATCTCATTGTAGAGCAGTCGGAGTGGTCGGCTGCCACGTTGGTGCGTTTAACCGGAACGATCGGCCCGGAGACCAGGCAGCACCTGATCGCACTCAGCGATAGCGACTCTGCTGCCGTCTATATCGATCAGGTGCAGAACATTTCGGAGCTGATGGGTAGCTACCGAGGCCAGATCGTTAACTGGGTGGTAGTGGCGTATCTCTGCGTCATGTTGGTCCTTGGCGTGCGTTACAAAAAGCAGATTTGGCGAATTTTGCTGCCACCACTGTTGGCATCGGTTGTTACCCTGGCTTTGCTGGTTACGCTGGAGCAGGGCGTGAACCTGTTCCACCTCATGGCTCTTATACTGGTTTTGGGGATCGGACTGGACATGGGGATCTTCCTGATGGAGACCCGGCAGGCCCCCTACACCTGGTTGGCGGTTTCCCTGTCCAGTTATACCAGTTTGCTGGCGTTTGGGCTGTTGGCCCTCAGCGATACCCCCGTGTTACACCATTTTGGTTTAACGGTTTTAATCGGCTTGACGCTTGTCTGGCTGTTGACCCCGATTATGCGAAATAAAACGAAGGAGAAAACGCTTCATGGTTAAGGTACAGGGATGTTTCGACATTGTCGTAATTGGTGCAGGTCCCTCCGGAGCCGTTGCTTCTGCCCTGTTGAATAAGAAAGGTTACCAAGTGCTGGTGTTGGAGAAGGAGCATTTCCCCCGTTTCTCCATCGGCGAGAGCCTTCTGCCCCAGAGTATGGAGTATCTTGAGCAGGCTGGTATGCTTCCTGCGATTGAGGATGCCGCGTTTCAGTTTAAAAACGGTGCCGCGTTTACCTGTGGCGAACTGTACGACTTCTTTGATTTCAGAGAGAAGTTTTCTCCAGGCTGGGGCACAACATTCCAGGTGCAGCGGGATCTCTTTGATAAGGTCTTGGCCGACGAGGCTGAAAAACAGGGCGTTGAAATCCGCTATGGACATGCGGTAACCGCATATCAATCCGATGCACAAAAGGCCTCTCTCTGTGTTGAGAGCGATGAGGGCGATGTCTATCAGGTTGAGGCGAAATTTGTGCTTGATGGCAGCGGCTTTGGCCGTGTGCTTCCACGCCTACTTGATCTGCAGTGCCCGTCAAATCTGGCATCACGGACATCACTGTTTACGCATATTAAGGACAATATCAGCGATGATCGGTTTGATCGAAACAAGATCCTGATCACTGTACACCCCCTGCATCGCGACATTTGGTACTGGCTGATCCCCTTCAGTAACGGGCGCTCCTCGGTGGGGGTTGTGGCACCTCGGGAGTTTCTGGCCGACATGCAGGGGGATTCGGAAAGTAAGTTGCGCGCTCTCATCGGTCAGGGTGAAATGCTGGCGGATGTGCTTGACGATGCCGAGTTGGATACCCGTGTGGGACGGATAGAGGGATATTCCTGCGACGTAAAACAGCTCTATGGTGACCGCTTCGCCCTGCTGGGTAATGCGGGGGAGTTTCTTGATCCGGTGTTTTCATCCGGAGTGACCATCGCACTCAAGTCAGCCAGTCTGGCGGCAAATGTGGTCGATGCTCAATTGGCTGGTAGATCGCCGGACTGGGATCAGGAGTATGCCCATCCTCTAAAACGAGGCGTGGATACCTTCAGAGAGTTTGTCGAAGGTTGGTACGATGGTCGCCTTCAGGACGTTATCTTTGCCAGGGATAAGAGAGACGAGGTCAAGAGAATGATTTGCTCGATTCTGGCGGGTTACGCCTGGGATCTGAATAATCCCTACGTGAAATCCCCATCCCGCTTAAATACGTTGGCCGAGTTATGTCGTCGTTAGTAAAAACGATAGTCTGGGTATCGTTGTTCTGTCTAGCTGGCTGCAGTGCAACGCAACTGGCAGTGCCGGTACCTGAGCGGCTCCAGCTGTTGCCACCCGGGCAAGGGCCTGCAGCCGTGCTGCTCAAGCAAAGAGTCACGATGGAAGCCTGGGGCCAGCAGTACCAGTTTCTGGCGGTAACACGGCTAGAGGCGGGGCGTTCGCAATTGGTCGCACTGTTGCCAACGGGGCAGCCGTTGTTGTCACTGGATTATGACGGTAAGGCGTTGAAGCAGGAAAACCTTTCCTCGATGGATATTCGCGGTGAGGATATCCTCTCGATCATGCAGTTTGCTCTGTGGCCGGAAATTTCAATCAGCTTGAACTATCCACCGGAAGAGGGTTGGCAGGTGGAAATGAAACCGCAGGAAAGGGTATTGCTGAATGATAGCGGGGCGGTGTTGAAAGTAAGATATGAAAAAAAAGGCATGACGGTGGAAAACTACCTTCGTAATTATCGGGTCGAGATTCAAACGCTGGAGAAAACGGAGTTATGACGCCATCCAAATGCTATCTCAACGCGCTGGGCATCCTATGCTCTGTCGGTGCTTGTGCAGGCGAGGTAAAGGAAAATCTGCAATCGGGCAAGACTAACCTGACTGTCACTGATGCTTTCAGTGAGGGAAATCCGCTGCCTCTGGGGCTCTATCAAGGTACATTGCCGGACATACCACTACCTGAAAATAAATGGCAAAGTCGCAATAACCAGTTTGCGCTGGCGGCCCTGAATCAGATAACGGAACCGGTAAGTTCAGCAATCGCACGCTTTGGCCGTCGCCGGATTGGTGTGGTGGTGGGAACCAGTACCTCGGGAATCGCTGAGAGTGAACCCGCCATTCGTCAGTGGGCTCGCACCTCGGAGGTGCCGGCCGACTACGATTACGGCTTGCAGGAGATGGGTGCCACGGCACAGTTTGTCGCCACCGTCCTTGGCGTGCAGGGGCCTGCCTACGGTATATCCACCGCCTGCTCTTCCGGGGCAAAGGCGCTTGCGACAGCCCGACGTCTGATTCGGGCGGGGATCTGCGACGCCGTGATTGCCGGTGGAGTTGACACCCTATGTAAGCTGACCGTGCTTGGGTTTTCGTCCCTCGAAGCTGTCAGCGACGAACGCTGCAACCCATTTAGCAAAAATAGAAAGGGAATCAATATTGGCGAGGGTGCCGCGCTTTTCCTGGTGACGGCCGACGCAAGCGGTGTCGAGCTAACCGGTGTTGGTGAGGGGTCCGACGCGCACCATATCTCGGCACCCGACCCTACTGGTGCTGGTGCAATACGCTGTATGACCGCGGCCTTGAAGGATGGAGGTGTGCAGTCTACCGAGGTGGGATACGTGAACCTTCATGGTACGGCGACAGCCCTCAACGACCAGATGGAGTCACTGGCGATGTATGAGGTGTTTGGCTCCGATACCTTCTGCAGTTCAACCAAGCCCTTCACCGGCCATACCTTGGGTGCGGCGGGAGCCGTCGAAGCTGGGATCTGCTGGCTGATGTTGAGCGGTGACGGAAAGGAACCGCTGTTACCCCGGCATATCTGGGACGGGGTGGCTGATCCGGAATTGCCCGATCTGAAGTTGGTGTCGGCTGACCACCGGCCGGGCTCATCCCTGAACTATGCCTTGAGTAACTCATTCGCCTTCGGTGGCAATAATATCTCTCTACTGTTGGGACGGATTAAATGAAATCAGAATACAGCGTTGCGGAGTTGGTCCCTCACTCAGGCAAAATGAGTCTGCTGGACAATATTGTGGAATACGCTGACGACTGGTTGCGTGCCGAGGTTTACATCACTGAAGCTTCGATGTTCGCGGATGAAAAGGGCGTGCCAGCTTGGACTGGCATGGAATATATGGCTCAGACGATCGGTGCTTTCGCGGGGATGCAGGAACGTAGGGAGGGTGGGGAACCAAAGCTCGGTTTTCTGCTCGGGACACGCAAATACACCTGCTCAGTGGACTATTTTCCCCTCGGGCAAACCTTGATACTCACAGCCAAGCGGGAGATGCAGGCTGAAAATGGACTCAGTGTCTTTCAGTGTTCGCTGCATGGCGAAGGGATTGAAGCCTCAGCCAGTCTCAATGTGTACCAGCCTGAGGATGCAGATAGCTTTTTAAAGGATGCGATTTCATGAAAGGAACAGTTCTGGTTACCGGTTCCAGCCGGGGTATCGGTAAGGGAATTGCGCTACGTTTAGCGCAGGACGGTTATGATCTTGTGCTGCACTGCCGCACCAAACGGGGGCAGATTGAAGAAGTCGTGTCTCAGATCTCCGAGATGGGCCGAGAAGTGCGGGTGTTACAGTTCGATATTGCTGACCGAGAGCAGTGTCAACAGATACTCGAAGCTGATGTCGACCAGCATGGCGCCTACTATGGTGTGGTATGTAATGCGGGCGTTGCCAAGGATAATGCATTTCCCGCGATCCCTGGGGCAGAGTGGGATGAGGTGCTCAGGACTAACCTGGATGGATTCTATAACGTGTTGCACCCTGTGATGATGCCGATGATACGGCGACGTAAACCCGGTCGTATTGTGACGCTTTCCTCAGTATCCGGTGAAATGGGTAACCGGGGACAGGTGAACTACAGTGCGGCGAAAGCGGGCATTATTGGTGCAACAAAAGCGTTGGCTGTGGAACTGGCAAAACGAAAAATCACGGTTAACTGTGTATCGCCGGGATTGATTGAAACTGAAATGATGGAAGAGCTACCGCTGGACGAGGCGCTGAAGATGGTGCCGATGCAGCGTGTAGGGCAGGTTGAGGAAGTGGCTGGTACGGTGAGCTTCCTGATGTCGGAAGATGCTGCTTATATCACCCGGCAAGTCATTTCTGTCAATGGTGGGATGTATTGATGAAGCGAGTAGTTGTAACAGGGATGGCGGGGGTATCACCCATCGGTAATGACTGGGAATCTGTCTCCCGGCGACTGAAAGCGATGGAGACTGGTATCACCCGTATGAGTGACTGGGACATGTACGAAGGTTTGAATACCCGTCTTGGCGCACCGGTAACGGACTTCGAGATACCTTCTCACTATACGAGAAAACAGCTGAGAAGCATGGGACGGGTGGCTCAGCTTGGCGTCTACAGCACTGAACGTGCATTGATAGATGCCGGATTGTTGGGGGATGAGTTGCTCCAGAGTGGTAAGGTTGGAGTTGCCTACGGCTCCTCGGCGGGGGATACCGCAGCCTTCGGTGAGTTCGGTAACATGATCCTGAACCGCTCCTCAGACGGCTTAAACGCCAACTCCTATATCAAAATGATGGCCCATACCGCTCCTGTGAATATCGGGGTCCATTTTGGTTTGCGTGGACGGGTGATTACCACGTCCAGTGCCTGTACTTCGGGCAGCCAGGGGATTGGTTACGCCTATGAAACGATTAAGAACGGGCTGCAGCAGGTGATGATCGCCGGCGGTAGTGAGGGGTTATGCGCTACAGAGGCAGCCGTATTCGACACTCTCTACGCAACCAGTGTACGTAATGACGAACCACACCTTTCACCGCGCCCGTTTGATCGGGATAGGGATGGGTTGGTGATTGGGGAGGGTGGTTGTACGCTCATCCTCGAAGAGTTGGAGTCTGCTTTGTCTCGCGGCGTGAATATCTACGCGGAGGTGGTGGGTTTTGGTACCAACTCCGACGGAAGCCATGTTACCCAGCCCTCAGAGCAGACGATGGAAACGACCATACGCCTTGCCCTGCAGGATGCGCAATTGAATAAAGAGGATATTGGCTATATCAGCGCCCATGGCACAGCAACAGACCGGGGAGATATCGCTGAGAGTAAAGCAACCGCTGCGGTGTTTGGAAATAAAACGCCTATAAGCGCGCTAAAAAGCTTTACCGGACACACCTTGGGTGCTTGTGGTGCATTGGAAGCTTGGACGTCCATTGAGATGATGAACAACGGTTGGTTCCATGCGACAGCGAATCTTGAAAACGTTGACCTGCAGTGTGGAGACCTCGACTACATCACCCATGAGGGACGTCGTATTGCAATCGATTATGTGATGAGCAATAACTTCGCGTTTGGCGGAATAAATACCTCATTGATCTTTAAACGTTGGACCTAAGACGAAAGGAGTTTGCTATGAATGGATTCAGATGGATAGTTTTGCTGTTCGCTTTTGTGACGGCTATGCCGGCGATGGCATTTTCGACGGATGATGAGCGCGTCGACAGCTACCTGAGCGTGCTGGCAACGGCAACAGATGAAACAAAGGAGGTTATGCTCAATCGTCTTCAGTGGTCCGGTCTGTCCGATCCCCGTTTTTATGACGAGGTCGAAAATCGGCTGCTTACTTCCTATCTGTCTCAGGATGGTCGTGAGTTCAATCTACTGGCATACCATGCAAGAGCGCTGGGATACAGTGGTAATCCGAAGTATCGCGATACCCTGGTAAAAGTACATAAAGAGGCGGTTAATGGAAAGCTTAGAAGGCACGCTGAAAAGGCGCTGCGGGATCTGGATAAGTTTGCCGTTTGGAACGAAAAGATTCGAAAGAGTGGATTGGTCGTTGAGGGTAAAAGCGTAGAGGTCGCTACTTACCTGAGAATGCTGAGTGTTGACGATGTGTTTGTTCAGCGGCTGGCTGCACGTGCGATTTTTCATGAAAAGCGTCGCGATGATGACCTGTTGGCATCGGTGGCGAAAAGCCTGAAGGCGCTTTATTTAAAACCCGGTCTCGACGCTGCGGCGCAGGATACAGCAGCATGGTTCTGTAAAGCCTTGGGTCAGAGTAGGTCCCCGGATTATTTGACTTTATTGGGTAAAGTGGCGGACGAAACGCCGTATAAAAAGATTAAGAAGTACGCTCAAAAGTATTGAGTAACTGAGTTAATGTGGCCGATGGCGTTCGGGCGCAGGCTGCTCCCGTGTCAGCCGCTGGCGATCGATGTTCGCCGCTATCGCGGCTAGAACCTCTACTGTTCTGGCGTATTGCTCCGGCTAAAAATCAAGGAGTGATTCTTTTTGAAAAAGGAAAGGAAGTAAAATGATGAACTGGAAGGTGTTAATCGTTTGTGTATTGGCTATGTTAACTTCAGCTTGTGCTGCACCTCGATATAGTGGGAGCGCGATAAGCCAAGATATTCATGAAAATGGTACTGAAATTGTCCTGATCAAGGATAATGAAACCAGAGATGGGTTCAGACAAACAGTTGAAAACTGGTTTAAGAAAAATAATTATAAGTATGTCGTTAAAGCAGAGGGATCTAAGCATGAGTTTGACAAGCTCACCATTGAGTATGTTGGAAAATGGAATTGGGACTTGGCCCTGTATCTAAGTGATGCAAAAATGGAGGCCTTCCACCAAGGACAAAGAGTTGGCGAGGTGAGCTACAAGGCACCAAATAGCCTAAATACGAATAAATTTAGCAATGCCGAGGAGCGTATAGAATATATGTTGGAAGTGCTCTTTGGTAAGTTGTCCGATATTGAGGCCACTAAAGCAATCTAAGCATAATAAGTCGAATCACCCGGCCGCAGCAAAGCTGCGCCGGTGTTTGAAGCGCTTTGTACACGTACTGGAGGTTGAGTTTTCTTGCTTAAACTAAAAAAGTCGGTCTTTTCATCGTTACGGTGGTTGTCGAGATTCTCGGTTGCCACCAGCCATACCTCTGGCTGCGGGAAGGGAAGTCTGCTTGGCTTTTTCTGCGAGGGTGTTCATAGTTCTGTGTCAGCGTAAATCACAGGTCCACATATTGATCCACCCTGCCGGGGAAGTGGATGGTCAACTGGGATAGCGTCAGGTTCCAGTTTTGTACCGGATGCGTCCACTTCTCGGAGGCCTTCAGCATCCCCGCATACAGCAGCTTCAACAAGCTGGTCTCGTTGGCGAAGCCGCCCTTGGTTTTAGTCAGTTTGCGGAACTGGCGGTGTACCGCCTCG
>NZ_JAILYN010000080.1 GCF_019795155.1 Marinobacterium arenosum
ACCTGGATCGGAGCCAGGGTTCCGGTCGCCCTCGGAGCGGGTTGCTACGACAGGGGCGTGGTAGCAGCGGGCTCCGACCGCGACAGATATCGGGATCGGTGCCAGAGTTCCGGCCGCCCTCGGAGCGGGCTGCTAGGCTGAGGGCTTTGTAGCAGCGGGCTCCGACCGCGACGGATATCGGGATCGGTGCCAGAGTTCCGGCCGCCCTCGGAGCGGGCTGCTAGGCTGAGGGCTTTGTAGCAGCGGGCTCCGACCGCGACAGATATCGGGATCGGTGCCAGAGTTCCGGCCGCCCTCGGAGCGGGCTGCTACGACAGGGGCGTGGTAGCAGCGGGCTCCGACCGCGACAGATATCGGGATCGGTGCCAGAGTTCCGGTCGCCCTCGGAGCGGGCTGCTACGACAGGGGCGTGGTAGCAGCGGGTACCGACCGTGAACCAATAAACAAAAAAGCCGCCCGGGCGGGGCGGCTATTTCAACATCTTCAACATCTTCGACATCGATGATGTCGACAAACGTGCGGGGCGTTGGAAGCTTACTTGTTGGCAGCTTCGTACGCGGCGGCGGCGTCGACGATCGCCTTGCGGGCAGCATCGGCGTTGTCCCAGCCTTCCACCTTGACCCACTTGCCTTCTTCCAGACCCTTGTAGTTCTCGAAGAAGTGCTTGATGCGGTCGCGCAGCAGCTGCGGCAGGTCTTCAACGTCCTGCACGTCTTTGTAGGCTTTGGTCAGCTTGTCGTGCGGTACCGCAACCAGCTTGGCGTCTTCGCCGGCTTCGTCGGTCATGTTCAGGATGCCGACCGGACGGCAGCGGATCACGGAGCCCGGTACCACCGGATACGGTGTGACCACCAGTACGTCCAACGCGTCGCCGTCGTCGGCCAGGGTGTTGTTGATGTAGCCGTAGTTGGCCGGGTAGAACATCGGCGCCGCCATGAAACGGTCAACGAACAGCGCGTCTTCTTCCTTTTCGATCTCGTATTTGACCGGCGAGCTTTCCGCCGGGATTTCGATCAAGACGTAGATATCGTTCGGCAGGTCTTTGCCCGCAGGTACTTTAGAAAAGCTCATGCTTGGTTCCTGTATACCGATTATCAGAACTGGGGAAAGGCCCGATTATAGCTGTCGCAGCCCCGAAGGTTGAATACGACTAAAGCTGTTCGGACGCGGCAGTCGCGCCCTTCGGGCCGGAAACTTGCGCCGGACTCAGCGGTTCAGCTGGGCGGCATTGCCGTCGGCGCTGTCGCGGTGGTATTCCTGCAGTGCTTCCACTTCCTGGCGCGAGCCCAATGCCACCGCCACCCGCTGGTGAATCTCGGTCGGCTCGACATCCATGATGTCGCCGTAGCAGGTGGTGGACAGGCCGCCGGCCTGTTCGATCAGCATGCTCATCGGGTTGCCTTCGTACATCAGCCGCAGTTTGCCCGGCTTGTTCGGCGCGCGCTTGTCCCAGGGGTAGGTGAACAGGCCGCCACGGGTCAGTACGCGATGCACTTCGGCCACCATCGAGGCGATCCAGCGCATGTTGTAGTCCTTGCCGCGCGGACCGTCCTTGCCCAGCAGCAGGTCATCGACATAGCGCTGCATGGCCGGTTCCCAGTGGCGCTGGTTGGACATGTTGATGGCGAACTCTTTGGTTTCCGGCGGAACCTGGACGTTTTCGCGGGTCAGGATGAAGTCGCCGGTGTGTGCCAGGGTGAAGAAGTTGACGCCGGCACCGGTGGTCAGCACCAGGGTGGCGGACGGGCCGTACAGCACGTAGCCGGCGGCGACTTGCTTGCGGCCCGACTGCAGGTAAGCGGATTCTTCGCAGCCCTTGGTGCCTTGCGGTGCTTCCAGAATGGAGAAGATGGTGCCTACCGATACGTTGATATCGATGTTGGAGGAGCCGTCCAGCGGGTCGAAGGTGACCAGGAAGCGGCCCTGCTCGTTCGCCGCGACCGGATCGTCTTCCTCTTCAGACGCCATGCCTCGCACCAGCGGATTGGTGTGCAGTACCTTTTTCAGCACATCGTTGGCAATGACGTCCATTTTCTTCTGGGTTTCGCCCTGCACATTGGTGTTGTCTGTGCTGCCCAGGACGCCTGCCAGCGCGCCTTCGCGCAGCTGCACAGCGATCTCTTTGCAGGCGATCATCAAGGTGTCGATTACCTCGATCAGCTCGCCGTCGGTGTCGTGGTGTTTCAGGAACTGGTTGAGAAGCAGAAGGTCCATTCGGGAATGATCTCTCGGGCTCTTGCTTAGGGTTGAAAAGGAGGTGCAAATTCTACGCGAACGGGCGCCTTTATGCATGGCCTAATGCAGTATTTTAGCGGACTGGAGGCTAACTGACTGATATTTGGTTGAGCGATCGCTTCGATTCGGCCAAGCCTGCATGTACGATGTCCGCCTGAGGGCGGAAACTGTTATTATGTCGCACAGTTTTTATGCCGGTTCAGGAGCCTTCATACGTGCACATTCATATCCTCGGGATCTGCGGAACCTTCATGGGATCGCTGGCGATTCTGGCTAAGCAACTCGGCTACCGGGTGACCGGCTCCGACGCCAATGTCTATCCGCCGATGAGTACCCAGCTGGAAGCGCAGGGAATCGAGTTGATGGAGGGCTACGATCCGGCCCACCTGCAGCCGGAACCGGACCTGGTGATCGTCGGCAATGCGATGAGCCGCGGCAACCCGGCGGTCGAATATGTGTTGGACAAAGGGCTGCGCTACACTTCCGGCCCGCAGTGGCTGTCGGAGCACCTGCTGCGCGAGCGCTGGGTGCTGGCGGTGGCCGGCACCCACGGCAAGACCACCACCGCCACCATGCTGGCCTGGATTCTGGAACAGGCCGATATGAAGCCCGGCTTCCTGATCGGCGGGGTGCCGAACAATTTTGACGCCTCGGCGCGGCTCGGTGACTCGCCGTTCTTCGTGATCGAGGCGGACGAGTACGATACCGCGTTCTTCGACAAGCGTTCCAAGTTTGTCCATTACCACCCACGTACTCTGGTGCTCAATAACCTGGAGTTCGACCACGCCGATATCTTTGACGACCTGGCGGCGATACAGCGCCAGTTCCACCACCTGATGCGGATCGTGCCGGCCAATGGCCAGGTGATCGTGCCGCAGGGCCAGCCGGCGCTCGACGACGTGCTGGCGATGGGCAGCTGGACACCGGTGGTGCGTACCGGCTTCGCGGGGGATCAGGCCGAGTGGCAGGCACGGCTGCTGAGCGAGGACGGCAGCCGTTTCGAGGTGCTGCACAATGGCGAATCGCAGGGCGTGGTGGACTGGTCGATGACCGGCCGGCACAGCGTCAACAACGGCTTGGCGGCGTTGGTGGCGGCGCGTAACGTCGGCGTGCGGCCGGAACATGCGATCGAGGCGTTGAACTGCTTCGCCGGCGTCAAGCGCCGCATGGAGCTGCTCGGCACGGTGGACGGGGTGTCGGTATATGATGATTTCGCCCACCACCCGACCGCCATCGAAACCACCCTGCAGGGGCTGCGCAAGCAGGTTGGTGACGCGCCGCTGATCGCGGTGATCGAGCCACGTTCCAACACCATGCGCCTCGGCAGCCACCAGGGTCGACTGGCCGCCAGCAGTGGCGACGCCGACCGGGTGTTCTGGTACCAGCCGGCCGGGCTGGACTGGTCGCTGGACACGGTGATCGCCGACAGCCCGGTGCCGGCCGAGGTGAGCCGCGATACTGACACGCTGATCGAAACACTGGTGCGTGAGGCGCGGCCGGGCAGCCATGTGGTGATCATGAGCAACGGCGGCTTCGAGGGCATTCACGGTCGCTTGCTGACCGCATTGCAACAGGAGCGCGGCTGATGGCGGCGACCGAGCAGAAACGCGAGGCGGTCACCGTCGCAATCACCGGCGCCAGCGGCGTGCAGTACGGCCTGCGGCTGATCCAGTGCTTGCTGGCCGCCGACAAGCAGGTATTGCTGATGGTGTCGCGCGCCGCCCAGGTGGTGATCGCCACCGAAACCGATCTGCAGTTGCCCGGCCAGGCCGCCGAGCAGGAGCGTTTCCTGACCGGCTATTACAATGCCGAGCCGGGCCAGCTGAAGGTGTTTGGTCGCGAGCAGTGGATGGCACCGGTCGCTTCCGGTTCAGGAGCGCCCAGTAAAATGGTGGTCTGTCCGTGCAGCACCGGCAGCCTGTCGGCAATCGCCACCGGCGCCAGCAACAACCTGATCGAGCGGGCTGCCGACGTGGCGCTGAAGGAACGCCGCCAGCTGATCCTGGTACCGCGCGAAGCGCCGTACTCGGAGATCCACCTGGAGCATATGCTGAAGCTGACCCGGATGGGCGCGGTGGTGATCCCGGCCAGCCCGGGCTTCTACCAGCGGCCGCAGACGGTCGAGGAGATGGTCGATTTTATCGTCGCCCGTATCTTGAACCAGCTGGATATCCCGCAGGATCTGCTGCCGCGCTGGGGCGATCAATTGCTGCAGGGGCCGGCGCAAAGCTGAACCCGCGCCGTACGGAATTTGTAACCGGAGGAAGTTAAACTTCGTCCGCTTGAAGTAAGAGTTGATATTGAAAAAAATGGCCAAGATTCTTGCCCTGGATACCTCCACCGATGCCTGCTCCGTCGCCCTCCTGCTGGATGGCGAGGTGCGCGAAGATTTCCGCGTAGTTCCGCGCCAGCACACCCAGCTGTTGCTGCCGATGGTCAGTGACCTGCTGGCCGGTGCCGGACTCAAGGTCGCCGATCTCGATGCGATCGCCTTCGGCCGCGGGCCGGGCTCCTTTGCCGGTATCCGGATCGCCACCGGCACCGCCCAGGGGCTGGCCTTTGCCGCCGGGCTGCCGCTGCTGCCGATCTCCACGCTGGCGGCGATGGCCTTGCAGGCCCATCAACAGCAGGGCGCCGGGCGGGTCACCGCGGCGCTGGATGCGCGGATGGATGAGATTTACGCCTGCGCGTACCGGTTCGACAACGGCCTGCCGGTCGAGCTGATGGCCGAGCGGGTCTGCTCTCCGGCCGAATTGACGTTGCCGGAAGGCAACTGGCAGGCGGTCGGCAAGGGCTGGCACTATCTGGAATCGATGAGCGACGCGGTGCGCGGCAGCCTGGCCGGCGTGGAACAGGAGCTATACCCGTCCGCCGCCGCCATGCTGCCGATCGCGTTGGCTGATTGGCAGGCCGGTCGGGCGGTGGCCGCCGACCAGGCGATGCCGGTCTACCTGCGCGATGAGGTGGCCTGGAAGAAGAAGGATCAGCAGTAATATGGATTGGCTGCAGGTCATCTCGCTGGCATTGATTCAGGGGCTGACCGAGTTCCTGCCGATATCCAGCTCCGCCCACCTGATCCTGCCGGCGCAGCTGCTGAACTGGCCCGATCAGGGGCTGGCGTTTGATGTCGGTGTGCACTTGGGGACCCTGCTGGCGGTGGTCGCCTATTTCCGCCGAGAGCTGCTGCAGCTGGCCCGCGACGGCTTCGGCAGCCTGGTCGGCCGTCCCGGCGAGCAGACCCGGCTGGCCTGGCTGGTGGTGCTGGCGACCCTGCCGGCGATCGTCGCCGGCTACCTGGGCGCCGAGCTGATCGACCACTACACCCGCTCGGTGCTGGTGATCGCCGCCACCACCTTGATCTTCGGCGCACTGCTCTGGTGGGCCGACGAGCAGCGTAGCGAAAGGCGCGACCTGGCCGCGCTGGGTTGGCGGGACGGCCTGCTGATCGGCATCTCCCAGGCACTGGCGCTGATACCGGGCACCTCGCGTTCCGGCGTGACCATCACCGCGGCGCTGCTGCTGGGTTTCGACCGGCAGGCGGCAGCGCGATTCTCGTTCCTGCTGTCGGTACCGGTGATCATGGGTGCGGCGCTCTACAAGGGACTCGAGTTGGCCGATACCGGCAGCGACAACTACCTGCATATGGTGGCCGGCGGCACGGCGGTGGCGGCGGTCAGTGCCTTCGCCTGCATCCATCTGTTCCTGCGCTGGCTGGACCGGATCGGCATGAAGCCGTTCGTGATCTACCGGTTGTTGCTGGGCGTGCTGCTGCTGGGGCTGTATTTCAGCCTATGAATGGATGACCGGCGGGGTTAAACTTCTGTTATCGACCTTAAAGAAGTGAAGCCCGGCCGGCCATGCAGATCGGATCGCACCGCTTATCCCAACTTCCCGCCAGCGCGCCGCTGAGGTCTGTTGCCAAGGCGTCGCGCAGCGAACGACCACAGCCGGAACGGCTGCTGGTGGAGCGGATGCAGCCGCGCCGCAGCGAACAGACCCAATGGCGGCGCCACGAAGGTTTTGCCGACCAGCTGAGCGAGACCGTACCGTTCAGCAGCCAACGGGCACTGTTTACCTACCTGGATAATGCCGGATATCAAAGCGGTTCCCGGCAGGGCGGCGAACTCGCCCATATCGATCTCTACGTTTAATTCTTTCTTTAATTCTTTCTCGAATAGCCCGATGCGAACAATCACAGCCCCCGTGGTGGTCACCGCCACCGATAGCCGCCGTCTGGCCGAAGCCGAGATGCTGGCGGCGCAGCTCGGACTGCCGTTCGTTGCCGAGGCCGACCCCGCCGACGAATCCTGCGCCGCACTGCTGCAATACAGCGAACAGGGGCTGCAGCTGCAGCAGACCGCCCGCAAGCGCCGTCCCGGCCCGGTGTGGGTGGATTTCGTCACCGGCGCGGCCGCGCACCGGCGCAAATATGGCGGCGGCAGCGGCCAGATGATCGCTAAGGCGGTCGGTATCAAGGGTGGCGTCCGGCCGCAGGTGCTGGATTTGACCGCCGGCCTCGGCCGTGATGCCTTCGTGCTGGCCACGCTGGGCTGCGAGGTGACCCTGCTGGAGCGTTCGCCGTTGATTCACGCGCTGCTGGCCGACGGCCTGGCGCGAGCCGCCGATGACCCGGAGGTGGCGGATATCGTGGCTCGGATGCGGCTGCTGCCGGCCGACAGCATCGACTGGCTGAGCCGGGCCGAACCGGACAGCCAGCAGGTGCTCTACCTGGACCCGATGTTCCCGCACAGCGACAAGTCGGCGCTGGTGAAGAAGGAGATGAGCCTGTTCCAGGCGGTGGTCGGTGAAGACAGTGACGACGCCCCATTGCTGGAAGCGGCCTGGCCGGTCGCCGAATACCGGCTGGTGGTCAAGCGGCCGCGCAAGGCCCCGGCCATCGAAGGCCGGCCCTGGAGCTACCAGTTGATCGGCAAATCCACCCGCTACGATATTTACACCAAGAAGAAGCTGGAACTCGGTTCGTAGGGCGCCACCCGGGGCGCCAATAAAACGCCTGCCGGCGTTTGGCCGGCCGGGCCTACAGGGCACAGCCCCGTAGCAGCCCGCTCCGAGGGCGACCGGTCATGGTACCGACGGAGTCGCCACAGGTCGCGGTCAGAGCCCGCTGCTACGAAGCATTGCGCTTTGTAGCAGCCCACTCTGTGGGCGACAGCTAACCGGTGAAGCCAAATAGGGTGGCCATGTTTTTTGTGCCCACGCAATAATTCCGTCGCAGCCCGCTCCGCGGGCGACCGATGGCCGGTGAAGATAGTCAGCCCTGCTTCTCGTTCAACTGCCGGTCGAGTTCCGCTTTCAGCTGCGGCAGCAGCACCTTCTCCGCCTGGCGCAGCATCGCTGTCGGGTCCCGCTGGCACGCCAGTTGCTGGTCGTCGGCCCGGATGATCCGCTGCTGGATCAGGCTGTCGATAAACCCGCTGTAAAGCTCGCGGGCACCATATTCCGGCGAACGAAAGCCGAACAGCCGGTGTAGCTCCAGAGCACGTTGGCGGCTCTCTTCGATCAGTTCCTGGCGGTCGATAGTGCGGTAGCGTGCCAGCAGGCGCAGCATCAGGTAGTAGCGCGCCAGTACCGGTTCCACGGTGCGGCAGAGCAATGCCGCCAGCGGTGTCTCCAGGCACTGCCAGCGCTTGTCCCGCTGTTCGATCAAGCCTTGGGCCGCCAGCGAATCGCGCCACCGGCGCAGCTGTGCGGTCAGCTCGCTGCTGTCCGGCAGGAACAGCTCGGCCTGCAGGTAGGGATAGAGCCGGTGGATGATCCGGTTGACCGTCTGCGAGGGCAGTGGGCCGAGTCGTTGTGCCAGCAGCAGCCAGAGGCCGGGCAGAATCAACTGATGCAGCAGCTGGTTGCGGTAGAAACCCAGTTCAAGGCGCTGTGATTGCTGCAGTTCGATCCGGTTGTGCCGCAGGCCGATCAGCCCGATCTGCCAGAACTCCATCAGCCAGGCCGAGGGCAACCCGGTCGGCACCGGTATTCCGCCCCGTTCCAGCAGCTGGTTCAGCTGGCGCAGCAGTTCGCCGGTGCGACTGCTGTCCAGCGGCTCGCCGCTCCAGCCGAGCAATACGGTCGCCAGCAAGGCGCTGCGGGTCGGCAGGGCGGCGCTGTTGATACGGCACATCACCTGCTGGGCGACCTGTCCGGTGACCTCGCTCAACGACTGCTCGGCCGGCAGTTCAGCCAGCGGTAACGGCTCACCGAAACTCAACACCACCTCGCCATAACGCTGGCGCAGTCGCTTGAGCGCGCCCAGGGCGCTGCGCAGGCTTTCCGGCGTCTTACCTTCACCGGCCAGCTCACGGCTGTAGCTGCTGCTCTCCGGCAGCCGGTCGTAGCCGATCCAGACCGGCACCAGTGCCACCGGTTGGCCCGGATCGCTGCGATAGCTGTCCAGGGTCATCGACAGCAGGCCGGTCTTCGGCGGCAGCAGCCGGCCGGTGCGGCTGCGGCCGCCCTCGATAAAGTACTCCAGCGCATGGCCGCGGTGGCTCATCTGGGCCAGGTAGGCTTTGTAGAGCGCGTAGTAGAGTCGGTCGCCCTGGAAGCGCCGGCGCATGAAGATGGCGCCGCCCTGTTTCAGGATCCGGCCGATGATCGGCAGGTTCAGGTTTTCGCCGGCGGCGATATGGGGCAGCATCAGGCCGTGCCGGTGCAGGGCCCAGGAGAGCAGGACGTAGTCCAGATGGCTGCGGTGGCAGGGTAGGTAGACCAGCTGGTGGTTCAATGCCCGTTGCTGTACCGGCTCGATCCCGCAAACATGGATGCGGCTGTACAGCCGTGGCCAGAGCCAGTCCAGCAGCCAGCCGAGCGCACGGGCGGTATGCGGATTGAAGTTGGCGGCGATCTGCATCAGCGTCTGTCGGCTCTGCTGCTCTAACGACAACCGGCTCTGGCCGCTCTCCCGTTGTTGTCGGTCGAGCTCGGCCTGTACCTCCGGGTGGCGGATCACCAACTCGATCAGCGTGCGGCGGTGCGACAGGTCCGGTCCGATTGCCGCCTTGCGGCGCAACTGGAAGTGGGTTTTCAGAATTCGCGCCGCCTTGCGGGCGCAGCCGGTGGTGTCGTCCAGTGGCGCCAGGTCGGGCAGTCGCAGTGGCTGGTCGAACTGGATCAGGGTGTCTCGGCCGTGCACCAGCAGTTGTAGCAGGCGCGACAGGCGGTCCGGCGGCTGCCAGGATTCGCGATAGAACCATTTGAAGCCGCGCGGCGGCTTGCTGGGCAGCCGACCGTGGTAGATCACCACCGGTACGATTTCGATCGGCTGCTCGGGTGATTGCTGCTGGCGTCGGATCAGCGGCAGCAGGTGTTCGCGCAGTGGCGCCAGGCCGCCGCTGTTGGCGTACAGCAGTTGTTCGGGGTGAAGCGAAATGCCCTGTTGTTGCAGTAACCGGGTCAGCAGCAGCCGATGTTCGCTGCGCGCATGCTCCAGCAGGTAGTAGCGGGTACTGTTGGCCGGGCGCAGCTGCGCCCGGCCAACTATCTGGGGACGAACCAGCAGTCGCAGCAATTGCTGGAGGCTCCAATGCAGCATCTTGGCGGGTCCCGATCAGTAGTGCGGCGGGGGAGGCTCGTCGGACGGCTGACGCTGGTGCGACAGGTCCAGCTGCTTCAGCTGCCGGTTCAGCAGTTTGACCATCTCGGTCAGCTGGGCGAGCTCCCGCTCCTGGCGGGCGACGATGTCGCTGAGCTTGTCGATGGCATCCTCCTGAAAGGCGATGCGGGTTTCCATTTCGGCCATACGGTCCATATCTGACATCTTGTTCGGTACTCCAGTCGTTGTCACAAGTCAGAATAGATAAGAACAGAACGGATTAAAACTATTCCATAAAGTGTTAACCTATTGAATGGTTGAGCAAAATTAGTTATATGTGCTCGCTTGATTCCGGTGCAGGCTCGGAATGTGTAAAGGGAAACGATTACAAGTAAAGAGAATAATTAGATGAGTAGTAATCAGTTGATTAAAAGTGTAGTGATAAGTGCGGTGGCAGCCGTAATTCTGCCGGTTCTGATGGGGGCGCTTGGCGTGGAAGTTCCGCTGAGTGTGCCGGTTATCGCGGTCTCCTTTGTAGTGGTGATGGCCAGCTGCCTGCTGGCATCGATGGGGGGACAACAGGCCGCTGTTCAAAAGGCTTCTTCCGGTGTGGCTGCGGAGCAGGACGTGGATGATCAGGACGACGACCGCGAGGAGGGTATCGTCAAGTGGTTCAATGTCTCCAAGGGGTTCGGTTTTATCACCCGTGAGAATGGCGAGGATGTGTTCGTTCACTTCCGCAATATCCGTGGCCGCGGTCACCGTTCGCTGTCGGAAGGCCAGAAGGTGCGCTTCAACGTCCGTCAGGGCGACAAGGGGTTGCAGGCCGAAGACGTTTCCGTGATGCGCTCCTGATCGATTTTTGCGTCACCCGGCGGGGCCAAACGCCCCGCCGTTATCTTTTCAGATTGGAGTTTACAGTTCACCGTAAACAGCAAGCCAATCCCGCTTCCTGTCTTTACCATCACCATCCGCTACTCAACACTCACACTCACACTCAACACTGTTAATTATCAACGGTCAAAAAAGCGACGGCTGTTGCTGGGCCGGCTGTGGCCATTCGCCGGGGCCGATCAGATCTGGCCGCCGTTCTGCCAATTTATCGACAAAATAACGGGCCAGCTCGGGTGCTTCGGCGTTGTCCGGCGTGTGGAAGAACAGGAACGGGGTACGGCCCTGATCGATCCAGTCGGCCACTTTCTGCAGCCAGGGGGCCAGCCAGGCGTCAGCCAGTGGCCACTGCAGCGGGCTGATAAAGCGCAACATCGGCCGCTGGCCGGTGGCGATCACATGCAGCGGCAGACGCGGTTTCTGCTGCCAGGCTTCCCGGGTAACCGGATCTTCGGCCGGATGGGCGAACAACGCGCGGGTATCGAACAGGGTACGATTGACCCGCTGTTCCAGCAGCAGACGGTTGAAACGGCGCTCATGCTCGGATTTATCGAAAAAAGCCGGATGACGTACCTCGACGCTGTACTGCCAGTCCTGCGGCAGTTGCTGCAGGAAGGCGGCGAGGGTGTCGAGCTGGTCCGGGCCGAAGCTGGCCGGCAACTGGATGCAGAGCAGACCGGTACGTGACTGCAACGGGTTCAGCCGGTCGAAAAATTCCCGCATCGGCTGGTCGCCGTGGCGCAACGCCTGAATATGGGTCACCTGTTGCGGCAGCTTGAAACAGAAGCGAAAGCTTTCCGGCACCTGCTCCGCCCAGCGGGCCACGTTGTCGGCACTGGGTAGGCCGTAGAAGGTGGTGTTGCCCTCCACCGAGCTGAAATAGCTGGCATAACCGGTCAGCGGGCTGTGGCCCGGTGCAGCGGCGAAGGGACCCTGCTGCCAGTGGGGATGGTTCCATTGTGGAAGGCCGACATGGTAATGTGGGTTCGCCTGCATCCTCGGGCTCTGTTACTAAAAATTATGGGCTTGTCGCGGGTAACGGTTATGATGGCCCTATTGCCAAGAGAAAGAGCTTAACACATGGATTTCGCTTCCCTGCTCGGGATTATCTCCGGCCTCGCTCTGATTGTGTCCGCCATATTGATTGGCGGAAATGCTGATGTCTTTGTCAATGTGCCCGGCATGATGATCGTGTTCGGTGGTACCACGGCGGCCACCTTGCTGACGGTCCAGTTCAAGGATGTGCTCAACGCCTTCAAGGGGGCCTTTATCGTCTTTACCAGCGATAAGACCAATCCCCAGGAGATGATCGACACCATGCTGGAGCTGAGCCGGGTCAGCCACCGCCACGGCCTGCTCAAGCTCAGCGAGGTGCAGAGCGATTCCCATGTGCTGCAGCGGGCCTGCGACCTGCTGGCCGAGGCCGCGTCCGAACAGGTGATCCGCAATACCCTGCAGAACGAGATCGACTCGTTGATCTCCCGCCACCACGCGGTACAGGATGTGTTCCGCAAGATGGGCGCCTTCGCGCCGGCGTTCGGCATGCTCGGCACCCTGATCGGCCTGATCCAGATGCTCAGCCAGCTGGATAACCCGAATGCGATCGGGCCGGCGATGGCGGTAGCGCTGCTGACTACCTTTTATGGTTCAATGCTGTCCACCATGGTGTTCGTGCCGATTGCCGGCAAGCTGAAGGCGCGAACCCTGTCCGAGGTGACCAATCTTGAGATCATCCGTGAGGGCTGCATCAGCATCCTGACCAACGATCACTACATGCACGTCTACGAACAGCTCTCCTCCTATATTCCGGAGGCACAGCGTAAGCAGATAGCGATTGGTAAGCCCGGATGAGCAGCAAACGCAATCAGATGATCGACGAGGACGAGTCGCCGAACTGGCTGGCGACCTTCGCCGATCTGATGACGCTGCTGCTGGTGTTTTTCGTGCTGTTGTTCTCGATGTCGTCGTTGAAGCAAGAACGCTTTGAAGAGGCGGTCCGCTCGCTGACCCTGGCGCTGGACAGTGCGCCAGGCAGCAACAGCCTGATCGAGCTGGACGCCCAGGCGCCGACGCCGAAGATTCCGCAGGAATTGACCGAGGAGGTGTTGCCGGCCACCCAGTATTCACTGGATGACGGTGCCAAGCCGAATGATGCCGAGGCACGCCGTCAGTTACTTAAACTGCAGCATGACTGGACACCGATGAGCCAGGAGCTGGAGCAGTCATTCGAGATGCTCAGTCTCAGCGACGCGGTGGAGATCGCCGATCCGAAGGACGGTAAGCTGCGGCTGCGGATCGATGGCTCTGCGCTGTTCGAATCCGGCTCGGCGCAGTTCGACCGGCGGATGATGCCGCTGCTCGATGTGGTGGTAAATACTTTGCGGCGCAATCCGCAATATAAGGTTAATATTCAGGGCCATACGGACGATATACCGATAGAGACGGCACAGTTTCCGTCCAACTGGGAGCTGTCGGCGGTACGCGCTACTACGGTGTTGCGTTACTTCATGCGTGGCGGGCTGGATCCGGAACGGCTGACCGCCACCGGCTACGGCGATTCGCTGCCGGTGGAACCGAATGACAGTGCCAAAAACCGGGCCCGTAACCGTCGAATCGAGTTTGTTTTGGAGTATCAGGTGGAATAATGGCCTCGATCATCATTCCTGAAGAGTTGGAACAGAACCAGCGGCGCGCCGTGCGCGTTGAAATGACCGCCAAGGATCCGGTGCGGTTTGCCGCCGGTCGCCAGAAGGCGACCATCATCAACCTGTCCGAGTCGGGGATTGCCTTCTCTGTTGCTGAACCGATCGCGCACAAAGCGATCCCGGGTGTGCTGAAGTTCAAGATTGATCAGGTCTATACCTTGAAGTTGCAGGTGCAGATCATCAATGGCGATCCTCGGTGCTACCGGGCCGAATTCGTCGATATGTCGGCCCAGGACATGCGACTGATGTCGAAGCTGGTGCTGGGGCTGCAGAAGCTGCATATACGTCGAGAGAAGCTTAAGCGGCAGCAGGAAAGCACCACGGAATAAAGGCGGGCGACAGTGCCAGGCTCTGCGTGTATATCGGACAGTAGATGGCTATATTGTTCGCTTTATTGAACTGTTCTTTTGAATAGAAGCAACTTTTTTAGATAGAATTCGCTGTAACAAATGCGGGATGCTGATTTTTGTCTTAGGGCTTCGCGAATTCAACTCCGAAGTGCAACACTCCCCGTTTCAAGCAGCTCTCAGATAGTCATCAAATACCTTCTGAGGCTGCTTGTAGCCAAGACATTTTCTTGGCCTCAAATTGAGGCGTTGTT
>NZ_JAILYN010000081.1 GCF_019795155.1 Marinobacterium arenosum
CAACAACGCCTCAATTTGAGGCCAAGAAAATGTCTTGGCTACAAGCAGCCTCAGAAGGTATTTGATGACTATCTGAGAGCTGCTTGAAACGGGGAGTGTTGCACTTCGGAGTTGAATTCGCGCCTGCCAGACGAGGAGATCGGCCTGCCTGCGGCCCCGGCTAACCGGGGCGGGCGGCGTGGATTGGGTGCCGAATAAAAATAATAACGGCACCGCGAATGCTTTATGAAAATAAGGTGAATAAAAACTCAATGGGGCCTATGGGGACGTTATTAGAGACTCAACGGCCAACGGGGTCTGCCTCGCAATGAAAAAGAATCTGCCAGTAACCGGAATAGAAGAGGGTTATTCCGACAATACCAATATTCTGTCGACAACCTGTCCGAAAGGGATCATTCGCTACGTAAATAAAGACTTTATCAAGGTGTCCGGCTTCAGCGAACAGGAGTTGCTGAACCAGAACCACAACATTGTGCGCCATCCCGATATGCCGGCGGCGGCGTTCGATAATCTGTGGCAGGACCTCAAGCAGCAGCGTGCCTGGATGGGGGTGGTCAAGAATCGCTGCAAGAACGGCAACCACTATTGGGTGGATGCCTATGTCAGTCCGATTATCCGTGACGGCCAGGTGGTCGAATACCAGTCGGTACGGCGCAAGCCAAGCCGTGAGTTGGTCGAGCGGGCGGAGCAGCTCTATAACCGTCTCAACACCGGCCGGAAGCCGCGGATGTTGAATGATCGTCTCGGGCTGACCGGTCGGCTGATGCTCGGTTGGTTGCTGCTGATCGGCAGCGTGCTGGCGATCGGCGGGCTAAGCGGTGTTTTTAGCCTCGACCAGTTGGTTCCCTTATTGGCCCTGTTGCCGGCCGGCGCTTTGCTGAGCCATTGGCTGATGCGGCCCTATCGGCAGACTGTGGCGCGTGCCCGGCGGATTAGTGATAACCCGGTTGCGCGCTACGTTTATACCGGTCGCAATGATGATCTGGGCTGGCTGCAGTTGGCATTGCGCAAGCTGGAATCGGAAGCGGTAGGTATTGTCGGACGGCTCAGCGATGCCTCTCTGCAGCTGCTGTCGGATACCCGGCTGATGGCCGAGGAGGCGGGTCACACCAG
Organism: Marinobacterium arenosum; assembly: GCF_019795155.1. Taxonomy (GTDB): domain Bacteria; phylum Pseudomonadota; class Gammaproteobacteria; order Pseudomonadales; family Balneatricaceae; genus Marinobacterium_C; species Marinobacterium_C arenosum. Next base: position 1,114 of record NZ_JAILYN010000081.1, read on the forward strand.
CCAGGAGGTCGAACGGCAGTTTACCGAAACCGAACGGGTTGCCGGTGTCATCACCGAGATGTCGGCCAGTGTTCAGCAGGTGGCGGAAAATGCCGGCGAATCGGTCGATGCGGTACGGGCTGCGAATGAGCGGGCGGCGAGCGGTATTACGCTGGTGGAGGAAACCGTCGAGCGGTTGCATCGGTTGTGTAGCCAGATTCTCGAGTCCGCCGGCGCGGTGCGGCAACTGGCCGGTGAGGCGGAGCGCATTTCGGCGATCGTCCATACCATCGCCGACATTGCCGACAAGACCAACCTGCTGGCGCTCAATGCGGCGATCGAGGCGGCGCGGGCCGGTGAGCAGGGGCGTGGCTTCGCGGTGGTGGCCGACGAGGTACGTGACCTGGCGGTACGCACCCGGGATGCGACCCAGGAGATCGAAACGATGGTGGCTGATCTGCAGCGGCGTTCGCAAAACACGGTAACCACTATGGAGCAGGGCGCCGACTATGCCCAAAGCACGGTCGAGCAGGCCACCGAGGCGAACCGCTCGTTGAGCGAGATCACCGCGGCGATGGTTGCATTGTTGGAGATGAACAGCCAGGTTGCTTCGGCGGTGGAGCAGCAGAGCGGGGCCGCCGAGGGGATCAACCACAGCGTCCATGCGATCCGCGATGCGGCCGAGGAGACCTTGCAGAGCACTTGCCGCAACGAGCAGGCGACCGGCAGCATCAACCGGATGGTTGCCGAACTGGAGTCGCTGGTGCAGCAGTACTGGCAACAGAAACGGCAGCATTAGATCATGGTCGGCGTTCGGTCGTGCTGACGCCTGTCAGTGCTAGCGCAGTAGCGATCCCCAGACAAAAACCAACACTAAAAAAGCTCCCGAAGGAGCTTTTTGTTTTCAATGCTTGCCAGCCCCGGCGGCGGGTGTGAATTAACCGAGGAACAGCCGGTAGGCCTGGTTGTCGGTCTCGTCCCAGTAGTGGTAGCCGATATCGTCGAGGAATTGGACCACTTGCGCGCGTTCCTCTGCCGGTACCTGCATGCCGACCAGTACCCGGCCGTAGGCGGCGCCGTGATTACGGTAGTGGAACATCGAGATGTTCCAGCGGCCACCCAGTTTGCTGAGGAACTTCATCAGTGCGCCCGGGCGCTCCGGGAATTCGAACCGGTAGACCACCTCGTTATCCACCTGCGCCGGCGCATGACCACCGACCATGTAGCGCACATGCAGCTTGGCGGTCTCGTTGTCAGTCAGGTCGATCACCTCGTCGATATGCTCGCGCATCTCGGCCATCAACTCGTCGCGACCGTCGTTATTCGGCTTGATCTGTACCCCGGCGAACACGATCGCCTGCTGATCATCGGCATAGCGGTAGTTGAACTCGGTGATATTGCGCTTGCCCAGCGCCGAGCAGAACTTCCTGAAGCTGCCCGGTTTTTCCGGAATCTTGGCGGCGATGATCGCTTCGCGGTGTTCACCCAGCTCGGAACGCTCGGCGATATGGCGCAGCCGGTCGAAATTGACGTTGGCGCCGGAATCGATGGCGATCAGTGTGCGGTTCTGGCACTGCTCGCGGGCGGCATATTTCTTCAGACCGGCAACGCCCAGCGCGCCGGCCGGTTCGCAGATCGAGCGGGTGTCGTCAAAGATATCCTTGATGGCCGCACAGATCTCGTCGGTGCTGACGGTGATCACCTCGTCGACGCACTTGCTGGCGATCTCCCAGGTGTATTCGCCGATCTGGGCCACCGCAACCCCATCGGCGAAAATGCCGACCTGGTCCAGCACCACCCGTTCGCCGGCGGCCAGCGCCGCCTGCAGACAGTTGGAGTCTTCCGGTTCAACGCCGATCACCTTGATCTCGGGGCGCAGGTATTTGACATAGGAAGAGATACCGGCGATCAGGCCGCCGCCGCCGACCGGCACGAAGATGGCGTCGATCGGGCCGCTCTCCTGACGCAGGATCTCCATCGCGATGGTACCCTGGCCGGCGATCACGTCCGGGTCGTCATAGGGCGGGATGTAGACCAGTCCCTTCTCTTCGACCAGCTTCAGCGCGTGCAGCCGGGCCTCGTCGAAGGCGTCGCCGTGCAGTACCGCCTTGCCGCCAAGCGCTTTGACGTTGTTGACCTTCACATCCGGGGTGGTCTTCGGCATTACGATGGTGGCCTTGATTCCCAGCTCGCGGGCGGCCATCGCTACGCCCTGGGCATGGTTGCCGGCCGAGGCGGTAATCACACCAATCGCTTTCTCCTCCTCGGTCAGCTGCACCATCTTGTTGTAGGCGCCGCGGAGTTTGAAGGAGAACACGGGCTGTTCATCTTCTCGCTTGAGCAGGACACGGTTGTCCAGTCGGTTGGAAAGTTGACGAGCCGGTTCCAACGGAGTTTCGATCGCCACGTCGTAGACGCGGGCTTCCAGGATTCGCTTGATATATCGGTGCATGTCGGAACTTCGGATTGGAGTGAGAATGAGGACCTTGAGAACGTCTCTATTCAAAAGGGAGCCAGAAATAGTAATGCTATGTATCCGAATCGTCTACAAGGCCCGGCAGGCTATGCGTATAATTAGACTAATTTTTGACGACCTTTGGGGTGCAGGCGGATGACACAGGACGAGATGAAAAAAGCGGTCGCGCAGGCGGCTGTCGACTATATCAAGCCGAAGCTGGAGAAAGACTCGATTGTCGGGGTGGGTACCGGCTCGACCGCCAACTTCTTTATCGACGCGCTGGCCGAGATCAAACACCTGTTCGACGGTGCGGTGGCCAGCTCGGATGCGACCGCCGAGCGGTTGCACCAGCATGGCATCCCGGTCTACGACCTGAACAACGTACTGGATATAGAGGTCTACGTCGACGGCGCCGACGAGTTCGATCCGCGGCTTAACCTGGTCAAGGGTGGCGGTGGTGCGCTGACCCGCGAGAAGATCGTCGCGGCGGTGGCCAAGGAGTTCGTCTGCATCGTCGATTCCAGCAAGCAGGTGGATCTGCTCGGTGCCTTCCCGCTGCCGGTCGAGGTGATCCCGATGGCCCGCTCCCAGGTGGCGCGCGAGCTGGTCAAAATGGACGGCATGCCGGTCTGGCGGGAAAACTTCGTCACCGACAACGGCAACCTGATCCTCGACGTGCATGACCTGGAGATCATCAACCCGAAGGCGCTGGAGCGCGAGCTGAACAATATCGTCGGCGTGGTGACCAACGGCCTGTTCGCCAACCGTGGTGCCGATGTGGTGCTGATGGGTACCGAAGACGGGGTGCAGACCCTGACGCTGTAAGTGTGTCTTTCAGGATCAACCGGCCCGCGTACTGGCCGGTTCAGACCTAGCCGGCAGCATCATGTCGCAGAAATTCCAGGATCGGGCACTCGCAGGCGCTGCCCTCGCCCTGGCAGAGGGCGTTCAACTGTTGCAGTGAGCGGTGCAGGCGCTGCAGATCGTCGATCTTCTGTTCCACCCGGTCGATCTTGCCCTCTACCTTGGCCTTGACCGACGCCGAACTGGCGTTCGGGTCCACCTGCAGGTTGAGCAGCTCCAGAATCTCTTCGAGTGAAAACCCCAGATCCTTGCAGCGCAGGATAAACTGCAGCCGCTGCAGGGTGTCGGGGCTATAGAGGCGGTAGCCGGATTCGAGTCGGCCGGCGGGAGTGATCAGGCCCCGGCGTTCGTAATAGCGGATCGCTTCGACGCTGAGGCCCGATTGGTTGGCGATCTCGCCAATACGTAGGAGTTGGTGGTGGCTCATGGCTCCACTGTACTCCAGGCCGCCATCCTATTACAGGACGACGCGGCTCCAGGCGATGCTGGCCGGCATGGTGATCCAGGCCAGAGCTACCAGATTGATAGCAATCCAGCCCCAACCAGCTGTTTCACGGAAGTTCTCGTCATGATGCGCCATGATGATCCACCCTTTCTAGTTGTTTAATAAATGCACAGAATCTGTCGGCCGGCGATTCTAGCAGGAATAGGGCGCTTTACATAGTCAATGGCAATAACCCTATTTTGAACGATGGTTTTTATTAATAATAACCGCGCTCTTTTCATGGTCTTTGGGGCTTGTCGCTGTTCCGGCGCGGCTGAAATTAAAACTTTCCTACCCGGGTGGCTGGTATTCATGGCCCAGCGGCCGATAATCAGAAAAATATTATTTGCAGAAATTTTCAGCAAAATCAGCGAAGGAACAGGACGAACAAAGGATGAAGTGGCTGACATGGTTGGTGGCGCTGGCCGTTACGTTATTGCTGACATTGCACACCCTGCCCTATCTGGTGCGCGATCAGCTGGTGATCTGGTTTTACCAGCAGGGGATTGAACGGGCGGCCCTGAAGTCGATTGAGGTGGATTGGCTGTCCGGCCGGCTGCGGGTCAACGAACTGGCGCTGCACAGCAACGGCCAGCTGCCGCTGGAACTCGAGCAGCTGGCGGTGGATCTCGATTACCGGGCACTGCTGGAGCAGCGGCTGCAGTTGCAGGATCTCAGTGTGCGCGGCCTGAGCGGCGGGGTTCGGCTCAGCGACGAGGCGGTGTTTGTCGGCCCGCTGCAGCTGCCTGCTGCCGGCAACGAGGAGATGGACAGTGAGCCGGCTGAGTCCGGCAACTGGCAGTTCGGCCTGGACCAGCTGGCGCTCAGCAATATCGACTGGCGAACCGAGTGGCAGCAACAACAGTACCGGCTGCAGCTGGATCAGGCTGGCGTGCAGCGGCTCTATCAGTGGCGACCGGGCGATATCACTCAGTTGAACCTGACCGGCGCGCTGAACGGTGCGCCCTTCTCGCTGCGCAGTGATAGCCGGCCGCTACAGGCGGACCGGGCCAGCGAGCTGGAGCTTAAACTGCAGCGTTTTCCGCTGCAGTCGGTGGCGGCGTTACTCGGCCAGCCGCTCAGTGGTGAGCTGTCCAGCGATCTGAAGGTGGCATTGAACTGGGCCAACGAACAGGGCCGGCTGGAGTCGAGCGGCTGGCTGCAGCTGGATGGCCTGGACTGGCGCGACGGTGATGCGATGCATCTGCAAACCGGTCAACTGCGCTGGGACGGCGAGCTGGCGATGCAGTTCCGCCAGCAGCTGCCGGCGCAGCTGACGGTAGCCGGGCAGTTGGGCCTGAAAGAGGCACAGGTCGCGCTGGCCGAGCCGCAACTGGCGGTGAACTTGGCGCAGAGCGGTTGGCAGGGGCAGGCAGCGGTTGGCTTTGTCGACGGTGGTCTGGATACGCTGCGGGTCGAACAGCGTCTGAACCTACAGGGGCTAAAGCTGCAGCAGGCGGCCTTGCAGCTGGTATTGAAGGAGTTGAGCTCCGATGGAGTCTTGAATCAGCAGGCCGGTGCCCTGCAGATGCAGCTGACTCAGATCGATGCCGCCGGGCTGGACAGCCATATCGAGCAGTACCCGCTGGCGGCCTTCGATACGCTGGCGCTCCGCCAGCTGCAGTGGCGCGACGCCGGCGATCTGACCATCGACCGGTTGTCCGCCGATCAGCTCAAGCTGGCCCGGGCCAAAGGGGCACCGCTCAGCCAATGGCAGCGGGTGCAACTGGACAAGCTGGCGTTGAGCCCGCAGCAACTGCAGCTCCAGACGATTACCCTGGCCGGCGGCCGCAGCCTGCTACGGCTGGGGCCCAATGGCGAACTGCCGGATATCGAGCAGCTGCAGCAGCAGCTGGCCAAGCTGACTCCGGCCGGGTCCGGCAATGCGCAGCCGGCGGCGGGCAGCGACAGTGCCGAACCGCCGCCGTTCATAATCAAGCTGGATAAACTGACGCTGGCCAGTCCCCATGGTCTACAGCTGGAAGACCAGTCCCACGAACCGCCGTTCGAGTTGACCACCGAGCTACAGACGCTGGAGGTCGGCCCCTATCTCAGCCAGCCGTCGGGTAAAAACGTACCGACCAAGCTGCAGCTGCGGGCGGCTATCGCCCCGTTTGCCAAGCTGGCGCTGGATGGCGAACTGGATCTGAACAGCCGGCGCGATGGCCGCTGGCAACTGCAGCTGAACGGTCTGGAGCTGCCGCCGCTGAGCCCGTACAGCATTCAGTACACCGGCTATTACCTGCAGAGCGGTCAGTTCCGGCTGGAGGCCGACGGCGAACTGAAGGGGGGGCAACTGAGCGGCCAGAACAAGCTGGGCCTGTTCAAGCTGGAGGTAGACCCGGTGGCGCCGGATCAGGTCGCCCAGTTCAGCCAGCGGCTGTCGGTACCGCTGGAAACCGCGATCATGGTGCTGGAGGACAACGACCAGAATATCGAACTGGAGCTGCCGGTCAGCGGCTCGCTGGATGATCCGAACTTCGGTTACCAGAGCGTGATCAACAAACTGGCCGGCAAAGGGTTGAAAAGCGCCGCGCTGAGCTATCTGACCAAGGCGCTGCAGCCGTACGGGACACTGATCTCGTTGGCGCAGACCGCTATCGAGGCGTCCGAGAAAGGCGCCTTCATCAGCCTGCAGCCGGTGCAGTTCGCGCCGGGCCAGCTGCAGCCGGCGGGCGATATGGACGGCTACCTGGCCAAGATCGGCGAGATGATGAACGAGCGCAAGGCGATGCGGCTGACCCTGTGCGGCCGTACCGTGCCGGCCGACCGGCCACCGCTGCGTGAGCTGCTGCAGCAGGAAAACGCCAAGCGCGAGCAGCCGCTCGACGAGGCGGCGTTGGCGCGCGAGCTGAACCGGCGGATGCAGCAGCTGGCACAGCAGCGCTCCGAAGTGATCAAGCGTGCGCTGTCCAAGCAGGTCGCCGCTGAGCGGTTGTTCCTCTGCTATCCGAAGGTAGAGACTGAAGCCGAGCGGCAACCGCGGGTCGAATTGGCGCTCTGATATGAACGGGGCGCAGGCAGGTACCACCTGCGCCCGATCGACCGGCCTGTTTGGTGAGTCGCCTGTCGATCCGCTGACGGCGCCGTCGAGCTCAGCGCACCAGCTGCTGCAGCAGTCGCCCTTGCTGCAGCTGGCGGCCGCCTAGCCGTCCCAGCAGCGAGAACAGCAGCCAACCGCCCAGTGGCAGCAACAGCCAGCTGAGCGGGTGCAGGCCGGGCTCGATCCGCAGTATCTGCTGATGGACCGGCCACAGGGTCAGCTCCGCCAATACCGCCGCCAGCAGGCCGCAGACGGTGCCGACCAGGCTGAACTCCAGCCGGGTCAACCGCCGGCACTCTTCCGGGGTGGCGCCCAGCGTCTGTAGCAGCGCATTCTCGTAACGGCGCTGGGCCAGCTCCTGGTTGATCAGGGTGATCACCAGCACCGCGCCGGCCAGCAGGGTCAGCGCCAGGATCAGCGCGGAGGCGTCGACCAGTTGGTGGATCACCTGTCGGGCCTGCGCCAACAGCTGCTCGATCGAGATCAGCGTCAGGGTCGGGAACTGGGCCAGCAACGCCGGTACGGTGCGATTATTATCGGCCGGCAGATAGAAGCTGGTGATGTAGCTGACCGGTAAACCATCCAGCGCGGCGGGGCTGAAGATCACGTAGAAGTTCGGCTGGAACGAATCCCACTGCACCTGACGCAGACTGCTGATCACCGCCTCGACCCGCTGGCCGCCGATATCGAACGCCAGCCGGTCGCCCAGCTCCAGCCCCAACTGTTGCGCCATCTGCTGCTCCACCGAGATGCTGGCCTGGCCTGCCAAGGCTTGCGGCGGCCATTGCCCGGCGTTGATGATGTTGGAGCGCGGCAGCGTCTGCATCCAGGTCAGATTCAGTTCGCGGTTCAGCGAGTTGTGTTGCCGTTGCTGCTCATTGAAAGCCTTGCTCGGCGGCAAGCCGTTCAGTCCCACCAGACGTCCGCGCACCATCGGGTAAAGTCGATGCTCTACTTGTTGGCTGTCGAGCAGCGCGCTTAGCGGTTCGGTCTCCCAGGGCTGGATATTGATCAGGAAATGGTTGGCGGTATTGAGCGGCAGCTGCTGCTGCCAGCGGGTCATCAGATCGGCCCGCGCCAGCCACAGCAGAGCCATCAGCGCCAGCAACAGGCTGATCACCGGGATCTGCAACTGCAGCCAGCGGCGCTGCTGGCGCAGCCGCAAAACCAGCAGGCGACCGAGCTGCAGGCGCGCCGCCAGCAGCCGGCTGGCATAAAGCACCAGCCACTGGCCGACATAGCCCAGCAGAAGACCGGTAGCGGCCAACAGGGCACCGACCAGCAGCGCCTGGCCGAGGCTGTTCAGGTAGAGGGCGATGGCGGCCAGCATCAGCAGCAGTGCCAGGGTACTCAACACTAGGCCGCCGGGGGCCGGCGGTGGCGGTTGCCGTTTCAACAGGTGGCTCACCGACACCCGGCTGACCGCCAATACCGGCGGCAGGCCGAGGGTCAGCAGTAGCGCCAGGCCGAGCAGCGCGCCCTGGCCGTAATGCCAGGCTGGCACGGCGGGCAGCGCCGGCAGCCACTGCATCAGCATCCAGTCGAGCAACTGGCTGAGCAGGCAGGCACTGAGCGTGCCGAGCAGTGCGCAACCGAGCCAGAGAATCAGCAGTTGCAGGCCGTAAAGCCGCAGCAACTGGCCGGCGGTCATGCCCATATTGATCAGCAGCGCCGCCCGGTCCAGATTGCTGCGGCTGAAACGGCGCAGGCTCAGCAGGATGGTCAATGCGCAGAGCAGCAGGGCCATGATGGCACTGAGCCGCAGGTAGCGGGACAGGTTGCGTTGCAGCTCGCCCTGCAGGTTGCCGTCACCACGCAGCGACACCAGCCGTTCACCACCGCTCAGCTGCTGACGTAGTTCCGCCTCCAACTGGTCGATCGCCGCCAGCGGGCCGGCGAACAGCCGCCGGTAGCGCACCCGGGCGCCGGGGCCGAGCAGGCCGGTGGCATCCAGATCGGCCCGGTTGATGATCACCTGCGGATTGAAGCTGCCGAAGCCGCTGCCGCGATCGGGCGCGCTGATCAGCTCGGCGCTGATCCGCAACGGTTGGTAACCGACCTCCAGGGTGTCGCCGACCTGCATGCCGAGCCGCTGCAACACGCTGCGTTCGGCCCACAGGGTGCCGGGCTCCGGCAGCGGCGGGCCGGCGGGGGCGATATCGATCTCGCCACGCAGCGGATAGGGTGCTTGCACCGCCTTGATCGACACCAGCAGGAACTGCTGCTCGGTGTTCAGCATGCTGGTGAACTGCACCACGTCGGTATGGCGGATACCGCCGGCTTCGGCCTGGGGCAGCCCCTGGTCGGTCAGCGGTCGGCGGCTCAGCAGGCTCAGGTCGGCACCGAGCAGTGCCGCGCTCTGCTGGCCGAGGCCGCGCTCCAGGCGGGCGCCGGTCACCGCCAGCAGGCTGCTCAGGGTGATGGCGATCAACAGCGCGGCGGCCAGCGAACGCCACTCCAGCCGCCGGCCGTTGGCGCGGCACTGGCGCCAGGCCAGTCGCAGCAGCTGTGCCGAACTCATTCGACCACCTCGTGGAGCTGGCCCTGCTGCAAGCGGCAGCGACGCTGGCAGCGGGCCGCCAGCGCTTCGTCGTGGGTGATCAGGATCAGCGTGGTCTGTTGCTCCCGGTTGAGTTGGAACAGCTGTTCGATGATCGCCTGGCCGGTCTGGCTGTCCAGGTTGCCGGTCGGCTCGTCGGCGAACAGCAGGTCCGGTGCGGTGGCGAAGGCGCGGGCGATGGCGACCCGCTGTTGCTCGCCGCCGGACAGGGTGGTGGGGTAGTGGTCGAGCCGGCCGGCCAGGCCGACCTGGTCCAGCCAGTGCTCAGCCTGTTGACGGGCGTCAGTCTGACCGCGGATCTCCAGCGGCAGCATCACGTTTTCCAGTGCGCTGAGCTCCGGCAACAGGTGGAACGACTGGAACACGAAGCTCAGGTGGCGCCGGCGCAAGTCGGCGCGGGCGGCGGCATCCAATGCCCGCAGCGGTTGCCCGGCCAGCTGTATCTGGCCCTCGCTGGGATCGTCCAGGCCGGCCAGCAAGCTTAACAGGGTTGATTTACCGGCCCCGGATGGGCCGATAATAGCGAGACTTTCGCCCCGTTTGATGGTCAGATTAATATCGCTGAACAAGCTCAGCGGACCGTTGTCGGTCTGAAAGGATTTGCCGAGTCGCTCGGCCTGGACCATCAATTCGCTATTGGGATCTGCCATGTTGCGTATCTTACTGTTCCTTAGTTTATGGATGCTGGCCGCGGTCGGCCGTGCCGATACCCTGCTGGTGCTGGGCGACAGCCTGTCGGCCGGCTACGGCATGGCGCCGGAGCGGGGCTGGGTACAGCTGTTGCAGCAACGGCTAGAGGGTAACGGTAGCCCCTATCGGGTGGTCAATGCCAGTATCAGCGGCGACACCACCCAGGGCGGCTTGCAGCGCCTGCCGACCCTGCTGGAGCGGCACCAGCCGGTGTTGGTGCTGATCGAGCTGGGCGCCAACGATGGCTTGCGCGGTACGCCGCCAGCGCTGATCGGTCGCAACCTGCGCCGGTTGGTCGAGCTGGCCCAGCAGCAGGGCGCCGAAGTGCTGCTGCTGGCGATGCGCCTGCCGCCCAACTATGGACCACGCTACGCGCGACAGTTCCATGAACTCTATGCTGATGTCAGTAAACAGACTGGTGCAGGATTGATACCTTTCTTCCTGCGTACGGTGGTACTAGAGCCGGAGTTGATGCAGGCGGACGGCCTGCACCCCAATGCCGATGCCCAGCCGATGTTGTTGGAACAGGTCTGGCCCTATCTGCGCCAGCGGTTGTTGGCGGCGGAGGCCGCGACTGGCTCGGACCGGATCGATTGACTGAATTTGGTCGCCGATGGAACCGCTTTGGGTCGCGGCTGAAGCCCTTCCCGCCGGGTGCGTGCTTCGTAGCAGCTCGCTTTGAGGGCGGGTGGGGCTGGCGATGGACCAGGCATGCGCCCGTCGAACCGCTGTTAACTGAAAGCTGTATACTTGAAACGACCAACAAAAAAGGCACCCATATGGGTAATGCCAGTCAGTTAAGCCAACTGACTGGCATTTTTCTTTCTCACGGGGTAGCGGCATGGGCAACTCTTTAATGCCCGGGGATAACGCCGCTCTCGCCTTGTCGGCAACACGAAAGTGGCTG
>NZ_JAILYN010000082.1 GCF_019795155.1 Marinobacterium arenosum
AATTCGTGGCGGTGAGGGAGGGATTCGAACCCTCGATACGTTTCCGTATACACACTTTCCAGGCGTGCTCCTTCGGCCACTCGGACACCTCACCATATTGTCACTTGCGTAGTTCTTTCGAACTTCATAACTGCACGCCTGGCGTGCTCGTTACCGTCGTCGCAAGCTCCGACGTTCTCTACGGCTCCGCCTCCGAGTCAGCCACTCGGACACCTCACCACATTTTCACTTGCGTAGTTCTTTCGAACCTCATAACTGCACGCCTGACGTGCTCGTTACCGTCGTCGCAAGCTCCGACGTTCTCTACGGCTTCGCCTCCGAGTCAGCCACTCGGACACCTCACCACATTTTCACTTGCGTAGTTCTTTCGAACCTCATAACTGCACGCCTGACGTGCTCGTTACCGTCGTCGCAAGCTCCGACGTTCTCTACGGCTTCGCCTCCGAGTCAGCCACTCGGACAGTTCACCGTATTTTCTCTACTGTTACGTTTCAATCCGCATCCAGCAGAGGCCGGGTATATTAAGGATAAGTCGCTGTTATCGCAACCCTTTTTCCGAGCCGCGCTGCGCTTCGAAACACGCTTTAAATACAATCAAAACCATTCCCAGCCACAAATGGGAATCAGCCTGATAGAAATTCTCACACCCATTATTAACCCATTGATTCTAAAGTAACTTTTCTTGTTGCCGTCATACTTCGGGCCTATGCTTTAGCAGATTCTATGCTGACAATAACCGTACGGATTTTGACCGGGAGAAAGGCCAATGAAAGGCGATAAAAAGGTCATCAAGTACCTGAACAAGGTGCTGACCTGCGAACTGACCTCGATCAACCAGTACTTTCTGCACGCTCGCATGTACCGCAACTGGGGCCTGAAAGAGCTGGACGAGAAAGAGTACAAGAAATCGATCAAGGACATGAAACAGGCAGACGAGCTGATCGAACGCGTACTGTTCCTGGAAGGATTGCCGAACCTGCAACAGCTTGAGCGGCTGCGGATCGGTGAAGACACCGAAGAGATGCTGAAGTGCGACCTGGACCTGCAGCATGACCAGCTGACGCTGCTGCGCGAGGCGATCGCCTACTGCGAGGAGAGCGGCGACTACGTCAGCCGCGAGCTGCTGACCGAGATCCTAGAATATGAGGAGGACTACGTCGATTGGCTGGAAACCCAGCAGCATCTGATCAGCGAGATCGGCATCTCCAACTACCTGCAGTCGCAAATGTAACCGGGAGCTAGCAATGAAAGGCAATTCACAGATTATCGACGCCCTGAACCGGCTGCTGGCCAGCGAACTGACCGCCATGGACCAGTACTTCATCCACTCACGCATGTATGAAGACTGGGGGCTGAAGGAGCTGTACGAGCGGATCGATCACGAGTTCGACGACGAGAAGGGCCACGCCTCCAAGCTGATCGAGCGTATCCTGTTCCTGGAAGGCACGCCCGACATGACCAAGCGCGACGGCCTGCGGATCGGCAAGGACGTACCGGAAATGCTGCGCAACGACCTGCAGGTGGAGTACGAGGTCGATCAGTTGCTGAAAGACACCATGAAGCTGTGCGAAGACCTGCAGGACTACCAGACCCGCCATATGCTGACCCAGCTGCTGGAGGATACCGAGATGGATCACGCCTACTGGCTGGAACAGCAGCTGGGCCTGATCGACAAGGTCGGCCTGCCCAACTACCTGCAGTCAAAGATGGGTTGAAGCCTGTCAGCTTACCGACAAAAAATGCCGGCTATTCGATAGCCGGCATTTTTTGATGAGTAAACAGTTAACAGTGTTGAGTTAACAGTCTTTCAGGCTGATCGGGCACTCGCCTAAGCATTCAGAATCAGGAACGCTTCAGGCTGCGCTGACGGGTTTTCTTACCGCTTTTCTTAGTGCCAGCCTTACCGGCCGGTTTGGCCGCTTTAGCAACCGGCTTGGCCTGCGCAGACTGACCGGGTCTGCCGCCCTGCCCCGCTTTCGCCTTGGCCGGTGGATTGATCGGCGTACGCTTATCGCCCCGCGCCAGCTGGGCATTTTTATTGACGGTGTTACGAGCATTCCCCGCGCCAGCCTGCTTGCCGCGGCCTGCGCCCTTGCCGTCGCCGCGTCCGCGGCCTACGACTTTCTCCTCCGGCGGCACCAGCGCCTTCGCGCCATGGCCGATCAGGTCGGTGCGGCCCATCTCGGTCAGCGCCTTGCGCAGCTGCGGCCAGTTGTCCGGGTCGTGGTAGCGCAGGAACGCCTTCTGGGTCTTGCGCTGCTCCTTATCCTTCGGAGTGTAGAGCTTCTCCGCCTTATAAGTCACCTGCTTCAGCGGGTTGCGGTCGGAGTGGTACATCGCGGTGGCCAGCGACATCGGCGACGGGTAGAAGGTCTGCACCTGGTCCACCTCGAAGTTATTGCTCTTGAGCCACTGCGCCAGGTTCATCATGTCCTCGTCCTCGCAACCCGGATGGGCGGCGATGAAGTACGGTACCAGGTACTGCTTCTTGCCGGCTTCGGCCGAGAACTTGTCGAACATCTTCTTGAAGCGGTCATAGGTGCCCATGCCCGGCTTCATCATCTTGCTCAGCGTACCCTCTTCGCTGTGCTCCGGGGCGATCTTCAGCAGCCCGCCGACATGGTGGGTCACCAGCTCGCGCACGTATTCCGGGTCTTCCACCGCCAGGTCGTAGCGCAGCCCCGAGGCGATCGCCACGGTATGCACCCCTTTCACCTTGCGTGCCTTGCGATACAGCTCGGTGGTCGGGCTGTGGTCGGTGTTCAGGTTCTTGCAGATGGTCGGGTAGACGCAGCTGAGCTTACGGCAGGAGGCCTGGATCTCCGGATCGTTGCAGTTCAGCTTGTACATGTTGGAGGTCGGTCCGCCCAGGTCCGAGATGGTGCCGGTGAAGCCCGGTACCTTGTCGCGGATCTGCTCGATCTCCTCGAGGATCGACTCGTGCGAACGGCTCTGGATGATGCGCCCCTCGTGCTCGGTGATCGAGCAGAAGGTACAACCACCGAAGCAGCCACGCATGATGTTGATCGACAACTTGATCATGTCGTAGGCCGGGATGCGCTGACCGTCATACATCGGGTGCGGCACCCGCTGGTACGGTAGGCCGAACACCGCATCCATCTCGTCGGTTTCCAGCGGAATCGGCGGCGGGTTGACCCAGATCTCGCGCTTGCCGTGACGCTGGATCAGCGCGCGGGCGTTGTGCGGGTTAGACTCCTGGTGCAGCACCCGCGAGGCATGGGCATAGAGCACCGGATCCTTGGCGACCTTCTCGAACGACGGCAAGCGGATGCAGGTGTGCGCCGGGTTCAGCTCCTTTTCCTTACGACGTAGCGGCATCGGTACGATCTTGATCGGTTGCGGCGCCTGCGGGTCTTTCGCTTCACTCGGCGCCGCTTCGATGTATTCGTACGGGTTGGGCAGCTGGTCGATATGACCCGGCCAGTCGACCCGGCTGGAGTCCAGCTCGGTATAACCTTCCGGTGCGCTCTGGCGGATCACCACGGTACCGCGCAGGTCGTTGATCCGCTCGACCGGCTCGCCGTCGGCCAACCGGTGGGTCAGCTCGACAATCGCCCGCTCGGCGTTGCCGTACAGCAGGATATCGGCGGTCGAATCGATCAGCACCGAGCGGCGCACCTCGTCGCTCCAGTAGTCGTACTGGGCGATCCGGCGCAGACTGGCTTCGATACCGCCGATCACCACCGGCACATCGCGGTACGCCTCCTTGCAGCGCTGGCTGTAGACGATCACCGCCCGGTTCGGGCGCTTGCCGCCCATCCCGCCGGCGGTGTAGGCGTCGTCGTGGCGGATACGCAGGTCAGCGGTGTAGCGGTTGATCAGCGAGTCCATATTGCCGGCGGTGACGCCGTAATAGAGGTTCGGCTTGCCCAGCGCCTTGAACGGCTCGGCGCTCTTCCAGTCCGGCTGGGCGATAATCCCCACCCGGTAGCCCTGCGCCTCCAGCAACCGCCCCATCACCGCCATGCCGAAGCTGGGGTGATCGACATAGGCGTCACCGGTCACCAGCACCACGTCGCAGCTGTCCCAGCCCAGTTGCTCCATCTCCTGCCGCGAGGTCGGCAAAAACGGCGCCGTGCCGTAGCACTCGGCCCAGTAGCGGGGATAGGAAAACAGGTTGGGAGCGGTTCTGATCATGGCGGGAATAAAGCTGCTGGTGGAAACCGTGCATTGTCCCAGAAAACAGCCTCCGGGCCCAGTAAAACCGGCTAATCCGACTAGGGAAGTAGGTGTTTTTTAATTTGTCGACTTGAGCTTATCGCTGACAGATCGGGTCAGCCGCTCCGCTCTCTATTCGCGGCGACAGGATTGGTACCATCCGCGGCTATCGCCCTCAGAGCGGGCTGCTACACAGGAACACCCGTAGCAGCGGGCTCAGACCGCGATCTGAGGGCGTTCCCGTCGGCACCATGACCGGTCGCCCTCCGAGCGAGCTGATCTGGTGGGCCACTTACCGCTCGCTTGTAGCTCCTTAGGGGTCGCCCTCGGAGCGAGCTGCTACAACAAACACGAGCTGTTAACTGTTAACTCCCATCTGTTAACTCAACTCTTACTGGGTGCCGCAGAGGTATTTGCAGACCAGCCGCTCCAGTTGCCCTTCACGTGCCAGCCGCTCGATGCTGGCGTTCATCGGTTCGAGCAGCTCAGCGCGCTGGCGGTGCAGCCGAAAGCTGACCGGGTTGCTGGCATAGGGCAGCGAGATCTCGTACTCCAGCCCGGCGTTGCGCTGATAGTGCAGCGCCAGCGCCTCCTTCATCAGGCCGATATCGTTCCAGCCGCGATGCACCCGCTGGGCGATCTGCCACTCGTTGGCGAAGTCCTCCCGCACCAGATAGCCCGGCACCGTTGAACCGCGCACCGTGGCCACCCGCTGGCCGCTCAGGTCCTTCAGGATAAACACCGGGAACGACAGTTGTGGCCGGTAGATGATCACCTCGTTGACGAGGCCGAACGGCCGGCTGAATAGCGATACCTGGCCCAGCGGCGAATTCTCGTCCGGCTGCGCCGAGACGCCGGCTTCCAGGTCGATCTCGCCGATCTCGAAGTGCCGCAATAAGCGGGCCTGCGACAGTGGCACGAACTTAAGCTCGACGCCGATATCCGCCGCCACCAGACGCAGGGTATCCGGATAGATACCGCGATACTCGCCCGCGTCGTCCCGCCAGAAAAAGGGCACCTGGCCGGGCAGCGGCATACCGACCCGCAACGCATCCGCCCAGGCGCTAGCGGCCCACAGCAGCATCAGCAACGGCAGCATTAACAGACGATAGAGGCGTTGAGTCATCGGCAACAAACCCGTCAGTGGCACGTCAGGACAAAAATCGAACGGAGCTATGATACTCTGTTCGCCCCTATCAGGTTGCGGAAATTTTCCTGACATGCCACCGGCCAGCGCACTCGCCAAACTGCTCGATCCCGCCCTACAGGTTGCCCAGCACCATCAGCTGGAAGCGGACCGGCTGTTGGCCGACTGCGGCCTGGCACAGCAGGAGCTGGATAAGCCGGGGGCACGCTTTCCCGCCGAACACTACGAGCAGCTATTGCAGGCGCTGGCCACCGAAACCGCCAACCCACGCATCGCGCTGAGCCTCGGCGAAGCGACCCAACCACGGATGCTCGGCTCGATCGGCTTCCTGATGGCCACCGCGGCTACCCTCAGCGACGCCTACCAGGTGCTGATCGACTACCTGCCATTGCTGTTCGAAGGCGCCGCACTGCAGATGGAACAGACCCTGGCCGGCACCCGGCTGACGCTGGAACTGAACCGGCCACAGCAGAAAACCACCGAGTATTTCCTGGCCTGCCTGCTGAACTGGCCACGCTGGCTGACCGGCCGCCAGGTACCGGCACTGGCGGTGGAGCTGGCCTTCCCGGCACCGGACGACCCGCCGGCCTACCAGCGCTTTTTCGCCGCCGAGGTGCAGTTCGACGCCCCCCGCAACCAGCTGCTGTTGGCCAGCGACTACATGGCGCAGCGCTGCCTGGACGCCAACGCCGAGATGCACCAGCTGCACCGCGAGTTCGCCGACACCCTGCTCAGCGCCTCGGCCCAGCAAAGCGCGCTGATCGCCCGTACCCGCAACCAGATCCGCCAACAACTGACCGAGGGGGACGGCTCGGTACGACGTGAGCAGGTGGCCGCTGCGTTGAACCTGAGCCTGCGCACCCTGCAGCGCAAGCTCGGCCTTCTGGGCACCAACTTCCAGGAGATCTACGACCAGACCCGACGGGAACTCTGCCTGCAGCTGATCCTGAAAGGCCGGCTCAGCTTCGGCGAGATCGCCTACCGACTCGGCTTCTCCAACCAGTCGGCGTTCCAGAAAGCGTTCAAACGCTGGATGGGGATACCACCCAGCCAGTACCGCGAGCAGATCAAACCCGCCCCGCCGACACCGATCGACAACAGCCTGCCGGACGCCAGCCCGACCTCGCCCGCTTGGCCAAACGGGGCGGCGCTGCCCCAGCAGGTCAGCCAACGATTACGCCAGTTGAGCGACTTCAGCCGCCAACTGCTCGGCTGGGCTGCGTTGCTGGGTGAGCAGTTCGAGCTGGCAAGCCTGGCGGCGGTGACCGACAACCCGCTGGCCCGGCTGGCGATCCACCTGTGGCCGGCCCAGCAACTGCAGCTGATCCAGCAGGATGACCCCGTCCCCGGCACGACAGCAGAACATCGGCCAACCAGCTATAGATTCAACCACCCGGAAATCCGCCAGCAGCTGGTTGACGCGCTGGGCGCCAGCGAACAGGCCCAGCGGCATCGCACCACCGGCCTCTACCTGCTGGCCCAGCTGGAGCAACCCGCCAGTACGCTCATCCCGCTACTACGGGCGCTGGACCACCTGAATCGTGGCCCGAGCGAGCAACTGCCCGGCGACCAGTTCCGGCTGCTGGCCGAATTGAACCAGCAAGCCGCCGAACTGGCCGCGGCCGAACAGTGTTTCCCGCAAGCCGCCGAACTGCTGCAGCAGGCGATCCGCTGGCGGCTGATCGCCGAGCCGGCGCAGCAGCCAACAACCCTGCAACTGCAACGCGCCGCCGCACTGCTAAACGGCGGCGACACACCGCAGGCGGAACAGCTGCTGGCTGAATTGAGCCAGACCCCACTCGAGCGGGCCGAACGCTGTCGACTCGCGCTGCTGCAAGCCCAACGGCTGCGCCAGCAGAACCACCCCGAGGCCGCATTGGCTGCGATGCTCGACGCCTGGCGGCAGGATCAGCAACCGCTACCCGGCGACGATCGCAGCGCCCGGCTGGAACTGGCCGACCAGCTGCTGAGCATCGGCGAGCAGCTCGACAGCTGCCGCCTGGCGGAACTGCCAACCTTGCATGAGTCCCAAGACCTGCTGCAATTGGCGCTGTTAAAGCAGATCGCGCTGGACGCCGGCAGATTAGGCCAGCCGTTGCTGACCGCCTGCGCGGTCTCCCGCATGACCCTGCTGTCGCTGCAACAGGGCCGTAGCGAGTACACCGCGTTCGCTTTCGTCAGCTACGCCTGGGTGTGCAGCTGGTTCTGCGCCGACCAGGCCCTGGCGCAGACCCTGTCGGCGCAGGGGCTGCAACTGGCCAACGAAGGCACGGCGGCGGTCGCCGCCAGCGCCAACCTGATCCAGGGCAGCCAGGTACAGCACTGGTTCGCGCCGCTTGAACAGGCGCTTGACCGGCTGCGCCAGGCGGAACGTATCGGGCATGACCACGGCCTCTGGCAGACCACGGCCGATGCCCAGCTGATCCGCTGCAACCTGGACTGGCTGCGTGGCCAGCCGCTACCGCCCCTTCAGCAACAGGCCCAGGAACTGCAGCAACAGATGCGGGCCCGCCAGCAACCGGGCAGTGCACAACGGCTGGCCGATTCGGTACTGCTGCTGACCGAACAGCTGACCTGCGAACAGCCCCGCCGGCTGCCGCCGTCCGAGTTCAGCCACGGCTGGCAGGCGGTTACGCTACTGATGCTGGCGCTGCTGCTCGACCGCCGCCAGGAGTGGGCCACCCTGCTGAGCTGGGAGGCTCGGCTGGAACAGCAGCTGAGCGGCCATTACGCGCTGACCGAGGCATTGTTCTGCAGCGGCATGATGCGGCTGATCCAGTTTCAGCAGCGCCCCAACCTGTCGCGCTACCAGCGCAGCGAACTGGCCCGCCTGGAGTCCCGGCTGGAACTCTGGAGCCGCCAGAGCCCGGTCAACTTCCACTGCCAGCTGGAACTGATCCGTGCCGAGCAGCTGCGCCTCGACCATCAGCTGGAGGCCACCCTGCAGCAGTACCAGCAGGCGATCGATGCCGCCGAGCAACAGGGCTTCCTGCATCACCGCGCACTCTGCTACGAACGCTTCGCCGATTACCTGCTCAGCATCGGCCAACGGCGGCTGGCGCTGCTCAGCCTGCAGCAGGCCTGCGCGCTGTATCGGCAATGGGGCGCGCTGGCCAAGGTGAAACAGCTGGAAAGGCTGCTGAATTCACTGGCACAATAGTGACTCTCCAGACACCGCAACCCGATAACAATAACCCGGCGAAAATACTGCGAGCCTATGGCAAACGACACCACTCCCTGGCGCATCCTGGTCGTTGACGACGAAGAGGGTATTCACGGCATCACCCGGATGATCTTTCGCGGCTACGAATTCGAGCAGCGCCCGATCGAGCTGATCAGCGCGATGAGCGGCCGGGAAGCACGCCAACGGCTGCAGCAATATGACGATATCGCGGTGATCCTGTTGGACGTGGTGATGGAGACCGATAACGAGGGGCTGCAGCTGGTCGACCATATCCGCAACGAGCTGGGCAACCGCGACCTGCGGATCATCCTGCGCACCGGTCACCCAGGCTATGCGCCGGAAGCGGAAGTGATCGTCAATTACGATATCAACGACTATCTCAGCAAGGCGGAGCTGTCCGCCTCGCGCCTGCTGACCTCGGTGGTGGTGGCGCTGCGCTCCTATCGCGATATCGAAAGCGCCCGCAGCCAGAATGCCTCCAGCGACACCGCTCCCCAGCACGGCGACGGCCGCTTGCTGCTGGCCGCCGGCCAACGGCTCAGCGCCCTGGCCGAAGCCACCCTGCGACAGGGGCTACGTTTGCAGCAGTTCGAACTCAACCCGATGGTGCAGGACCTGGTCGGCGAACTGAACGCCCACCAGCAACGGCTGCATACCGCCTGCCGTCAACTGCAGCTGAGCGACAGCCAGCCCCGCAGCGAACAGCCGGTGGAACTGGCCGCCCTGCTGGACGCCTTGCTGAAACATTTCCTGCCGCAGATGCGCCGCGAAGGCTGGCTGCTGGACTACAAGCTCAGCAGCGACCTGCCGGCCCAGATCCACGCCGACCCGGCCTGGCTGCAACTGCTGCTGCAGACGGCACTCGAGCTGGCGGTCGAGCAGGCCGACGGCGCCGACCTGAAACTGCAGCTCAACCAGTTGGGTAACGACCTGCTGATCAGCCTCAGCAGCCCGGCCGCCCACCCTGCCGGCAACGACCCCTGGCAGCAGCAGCTGCGCAGCAATCTCGATTACCTCTGCCGGGCATTGAACGGTGAGCTGCTGGAATCCGACGGCGAGCAACTGTTGCGCTGCCGGTTGCCGATTTAAGCCGCCGGTAGCCTATCTGAACCGCTGGTAGCCCACCTAAGGAGTTAACCGATGTCCGAACAACTGGGAATTCTGGGGGTCGGCCATCTGGCCAGCTACATGGTGGCGGGACTGCGCCATGCCGGCGACCAACGGCCGATCCTGCTGTCACCGCGCAACCGGCAACGCAGCCAGGCGCTGGCCGAGCAGCACGCTTGCGAGATCGCCGCCGACAACCAGCAGGTGGTGGATCGCTGCCGGCTGATCCTGCTGGCCGTCCGGCCCAATCAGGTTCGGTCACTGTTAGAAAGCCTGACGTTCAGCGCGGACCATCTACTGGTCTCCTGCGTGGCCGGTATGCCGCTGGCACAGCTCGGCGAACTCGCCGGCCCTGCCCAAGTGGTGCGTACGCTGCCGCTGGCCTGCGCCGAAGTCGGCGAAGGCGCCGTGCCGCTTTATCCGAACCACCCCAGCGCCCGCCGGTTGCTGAGCCAGCTAGGCAACCTGATCCCCTTCGATAACGAAGACAGCTTTGAACTGGCCAGCACCGCCGCCTGCATGAACGGCTGGATCTATCCATTTCTCGCTCGACTGACCGACTGGTATACCGAGCAAGGCATGGCGGCGGAGCAGGCCCGCGAGCTGGTGCTCCATTCGGTGCGCGGTGCCACCGGCCTGGCAGCTGCCCGGCCGGAATGGCCACTGCAGGCGATCAGCGACTCCATCGCCACCGACGGCACCTTTACCAAGCTGGGGCTGGACCTGCTCGAATCCAACGATGCCTTCTCACCCTGGCAGGACGCCTGTGAACAGGTCAACAAGTCGCTGAAAGGCTGAATGCTTTTACGGGATGCTTGTTCAGCTGATGCAGATGATTCCCGCCAACCCGCGATGCCCCTAGTAAAGGCCTGATCAAGAGATCAGCCGATTACTCTCCGCTTTCACGCCGTCAGACACAGGGAACGCAGACCAGGGATGAATTTGACCCAATAACGGATATCACCGGCACATCGCCTCTGTTGGCCAATAGCTAAACCAGCGCCTTGTCATCGGCCGTGATGGTCAGCTGGCCGTCGTTAGTAAACAGCAACGCCATATCCGGATAGCGGCGGTTTTCACCGAACAGATAGCTGTACTTATCGATAATGGCGTCGATCTCGGCCTGGCTCTTGGCCTGGGCGTATTCCTGCTGGAACGGCTCTGTTGCCTTGATTCCGGCAAGGTGCGATGCAAGGGCGTTGGCAGTGCTCAGCTCGCGCGCCAGCGCCGGGTCGTTTTCCAGCGCCGCCTTCAGCTTGTCGGCGTACGGATAGTCGGCCGGCAGCACCATATTTCCGGAGCTGTCATAGGTGATTTTGTCGGGCGCTTCGGGAATACCGTTTTCGGCCAGAAAGCCGGGAAAGACCGACGAGATATGCTCCTGCAGGGCCCGGACGTTGTTCTCTGTCGGCAGCAACAGGCCATCCAGCGAGAGCGAGTCAACTTGACGGCCGGGTGAGGCGAAAAAGCTGCCCAGATCCAGGTATTTCTCACCGGCGCCGGTGTCCATTTTATAGACCTGGTCCGACTGCGACATCTCCTTGCCCTGCTCGGACAGCGCGACGGAGCGGTCATTCTGTTCCGCCGGGCGGCTGGCGGTTGCCGCTGTTCCACCGCTGGAATAAGTCCCAGTGGCCTTGGCCGCCGCGGTGCCTGATACCGTATTTACGTAGTTGTAGGCCTGGGTTGCCTGAATCGACATCGCGCTCTCCCTGTTTCGAATTGGATTCGATATGGATAGAGCAATAAGTGGGCCAGCCCGCCGGCAAGGAGCTATATACAGTCAGGCGAAAGGACCGGTCAGTCCAGTGCCATGGGGCAATGGCGCAACACGGCAAGCGATCGGTAGGCTGAAGCCATTCAAAAGCCCGACCCGGTCCAGCCGGAGGTGCAAGCGTTATTTCGGACATCCCCGCAGGAAACTTTTGTGCCGCCTGAAACGACGAAGCCCCGCTCAAACTGTGCAGGGCTTCTGAATTCGTGGCGGTGAGGGAGGGATTATTCGTCGCTACGCTCCTCACCTTTCGGGGAACCTGCGCGGCCCCTCGCTACGTTTCTTTGATGACAACACTGTTATGTGTTGCGAGGTTCGAATTTGAATATTTCCATGCCCGACATCGCCACACCTGAATCGATAAAATCCCAGGCGATAGAACGTATTCCCCCCTATCCAGAGCAATATAATACATACGCTACCATAGGCGGCGTAGCCCTTGTAAGCGGTAGTGGGATGTAGCGATCAAAATTACGCAAACGCCGCCAAGCTCAACGTCCCCAGCAGAAAAGGTAGTGTTCAGAGTTCTGTGTCGTTTCCTACACTGACTGAAAAAGGGAGCGACACATCATGGCTGATAAGTACGAAATCGATATCCAGGCGTTTGCCAAGGCACTTCAGGCCGGTCAGAGCC
>NZ_JAILYN010000083.1 GCF_019795155.1 Marinobacterium arenosum
GGCGCCGCCATGCGCAAGCTGGTACACATCTGTTTCGGTGTGGTGAAAAACCAGCAAGAATTCCAACCACAACTGCCGTAAAAGGCCGTTGTGGCCGGAATCGAGAGATGGTATCTACGGCAGGGCTTATGTAGCAGCGGGCTCCGACCGCGACGGGGCTGGCACGGTCGGCGGATGACGCCTGCGGAGCGGGCTGCTATAACACAGGCGGTTACAACGCCTAGCGGCATTTGCTCGATTGCAATCGACCCTACAACGGTAGAGCCCTCATAGCAGGGTGCTAGCGCCACAGCTATTAGAAATCTTAGAAAAGTCAGCGTTGCGGCAACGACGGTTGCCGAGCCTGCCACTGGCGGGCGGCGGCTTCATCAACCGATAGCCCCAACTCTCCCTTGTTGCAGGCCTCGACCATCCGCTGCAACGCCAGCGGATGGCCCTGCTCCGCCGCCTGGCGGTAGAACGCCAATGCCCGGGCGGGATCGGCCCGGAAGTAATGCTCGAAGCCCTGTTCGTAGATCCGCCCCATCTGGTACCGGGCCTTCATATCGCCCTGTTCGGCGGCGCGCTGCAGATAGATTCCACCCTGGATACGGTTCTGTACCCCATCGCCGCGAAAGTGCAGCAGATGGCCGTAAACGGACAACGCCCGGGTACTGCCGTTATCGGCGGCATATCGGAACAGCCGCATCACCAGATTATGCTTGCTGCGTGAACGCTTGCCGATCGAACTGCGAAACAGCGCATAGGCAACCCAGAACAGCGGCATCGCCAGCACTCGCATCAGCAATCTCATCGGTATCCTCCTCCCCTATTCGCTGCCGGCATCATATCAACAGCCACTAATATAAAAAACGCTCTACCCAGCCTGATTTAGTCGGTACAGCTCTTGATCCAAGCTTGGGAGTACGCTAAAAAACCTATTCAAATCGCATAAATCGAGCCTCTTTATATTCTCATTAAGAATAAAAGGGCATTCACGAACACCGCGGAGCATTTCATGAACATCTATGAAGACAACTCGCTGACCATCGGTCGCACCCCCCTGGTACGTCTGAAGCGGCTGGCACCGGACGCCAACGTCTTTGCCAAGGTCGAATCGCGCAACCCGGCCGGCTCCGTGAAGTGCCGTATCGGCGCCAATATGATCTGGGCCGCCGAACAGGACGGCTCGCTGCAGCCGGGTATGACCCTGGTGGAACCGACCAGCGGCAACACCGGTATCGCACTGGCGTTCGTGGCTGCTTCGCGTGGCTACAAGCTGATCCTGACCATGCCGTCGTCGATGAGCCTGGAGCGTCGCAAGCTGATAAAGGCGCTGGGCGCCGAGATCGTACTGACCGAGCCGGCCAAGGGGATGAAGGGCGCAATCGAGCAGGCCAACGAGATCGTCGCCAGCGATCCGTCCAGCCATCTGATGCTGCAGCAGTTCGAAAACCCGGCCAACCCGGCGATCCACGAGAAGACCACCGGCCCGGAGATCTGGCGCGATACCGAGGGCCAGATCGATGTACTGGTCGCCGGGGTCGGCACCGGCGGTACGATCACCGGCATCTCCCGCCACATCAAGCAGGTCGAAGGCAAGGCGATCACCAGTGTGGCCGTGGAACCGGTCGACTCGCCGGTGATCAGCCAGACCCTGGCCGGTGATGAGGTTAAGCCGTCACCGCACAAGATCCAGGGGATCGGCGCCGGTTTCGTACCGAAAAACCTGGATCTGTCGTTGATCGACGCGGTCGAGCAGATCGGCAATGAAGAAGCGATCGAGAGCGCTCACCGACTGATGACCGAGGAAGGGATCCTGGCCGGCATCTCAGGTGGCGCCGCGGTGGCTGCTGCGCTGCGGGTCGCCGCGCAGCCGGAGTTCAAGGACAAGAACATCGTGGTGATCCTGCCGGATTCCGGCGAACGCTACCTGAGCTCACCGCTGTTCGAAGGTCGCTTCAGCGATAACGAGAACGTTCAATAACCAGCTGCCCGGCGGCGGGTCGACGCCCGCGGTAGGCCGCCCGCCGGCAACCGTCGCAAGGGCCCGGCAACTGCCATAAAAAAACCGGACGCGATGCGTCCGGTTTTTTTAATCCATAAACTCGGCGACTGACGCCGGCGCGATCAGTTGATCAACTCACGGATCGATGCGTGGGTCGGGAACTGCGACAGCTGATCGGCACAAACACTGCGGTCAGCGACTTTGATGATGGTGTACCAGCGGGCCTTACGTTCGCTTCCCTGAAAGTGGCCATCAACCTCGAAATTCTCGCCATCCACCGCCAGCACGGCGATCTTACGTGTAGTGCACTCGGTGCGCATGGTTGTACTCTCCCTTCTTTAATTCAGCCGTTTATAGTTGTTTTGTAGTTTTTGTACAAACAATGATAGCGTACCCGCCAAAATTGACAATCCCATGACCAAAAAACGACCTTATGACCAAGGCTCTGTGAAATAAAACTACAAAGCTAATACGCAAGTATAAAGTTAAGTTTAGTCCAGAATCTGGTACAAAGACGGGTTCAGGCGCCGGCCGCTGGGAGTCGCGGCGCCCCGCTCGTCGAGGACACCCGGTTTGAAATCTGCATTCCTGCCGGCCGGCCTGGTGCTGGCCTTCATTATCGCCTGGCTCCAGCCGCTGCCTGGCGCACAATTGAAAGAGGCCGGCCTGATTCCATGGATGGTGGTGAGCATCTTCCTGATCAATGGTTACCAGACCAACCTGTCGGAACTGCCGCGCAGCCGCATCTTCCTGCTGGCAGTGTTGGTCGGTGGGCTGATCAACCTGGTGCTGTCCCCCTTCATCGGCCTGGCCGCAGCCAGCCTGGCCGGCTTGTCGGTCGGCGCCAGCCTGGGACTGATCGTCAAGGCAACCGTGCCCTCGACACTATCCACCTGCATCGTGCTGACCCAGCTCAGCGGCGGCTATGCGCTCTGGGCATTGGTGATGACCATTGTGTTGAATATCGTCGGCGTGTTCAGCATCCCGTTCATGTTGCAGCTGACCCTGGAGCAGGCGGGTGCGATCAGCATCGATCCGCTGGCGCTGCTATGGAAACTGATGCTGATGGTATTGCTGCCGTTTCTGGCCGGGCTGCTGCTTCGGCGGCTGGCCACGGTCGACCCGCAGCACCTGTTGCTGCAGTATCTACCGTCCAGCTGCGTGATCCTGACGGTGTGGATGTCGCTATCCAGCTCCAGCGAGGTGTTCGCCCAACTGGAACTGAAATCCCTGACACTGATTGCGCTGGCCTCAGTGGCGGTGCACCTGTTGCTGATGCTGATCGCCTGGCTGGCCGGCCGGCTGATGCGGCTGGAGTGGCAGGCACTGGTGGCACTGGTGTTCACGGCGTCGCAGAAGACCCTGCCGGTCGCGGTCAGCGTACTGGCGGCGCTGAACCAGTCGCTTGGCGAGGCACTGCTGGTCTGCGTCACCTTCCATTTCCTGCAGTTGTTTATCGATTCACTGCTACCGGGCCGGATAAGGCGGAGGATGGAAGGTTTGAGTCAACAGAATCGAGTTAACAGCTGAACAGTTAACAGCGCCCCTTTAGCGACGATCTGTGCGCCAACGCTGTTAACTGTAAACTCAACACTGTCTACTTCTTCTTATCCCAACCGTTCAAGCCTATCGGCCGCGGGCGCGAAGAACGCCTGGCCGGTCACCGCCCGGGTGTACTTCAGCAGGTGGTCCCAATGGCCCTGGCCGTCACCGATCACCATGCTCTCCAGCATCGCCTCGAAGTTGTCCGGCGTGCGGCAGTAGGAGGCGAACATCAGGCCACACTCTGTGCTGCTGCCATAGGGCATACTGTGACGCAGGATCTCGATCGAACGGCCGGCGCTGTCCTTCAGCGAGGTCCGTTTGGTATGGGCGGTCAGCGGTTTGTCGGCGGAGAAGTACTCGATATTGTCCTGCTTGGTACGGCCGATGGTGTCCTCCTGGGTTTTCAGCGGCTGTCGCTGCCACAGCGGTAGCTTGTGCACGTAGCGCTGCAGGTGGATATAGCTGCCGCCACTGAATGCGCTGTCCTCGGCCCCCACCACCGCCACCTCGGCCCGATGCTCGCCGGTCGGGTTTTCGGTGCCGTCGACAAAACCGGTCATATCGCGGCTGTCGAGGTAGCGGAAGCCATGCACCTCCTCCACCAGCTGGGCGGCATCGGCCAACTGACTGCGGATCTGCCAGGCCAGCTCGAAGTTCAGGTCATGCCGGTCGGAGCGGATGTGGAACAGCAGGTCGACCGGTGTCGCCGGCGCCACCCGCAGCCCCTGCTCCAGGGCCGGAAACGGCCGCAGCTGCTTTGGTTGCGGATCACCGCACAGACGGTTCCAGTAGCCGCTGCCGACCGCTACAACGATGTGCACGCCCGCCTCCGGGTGGTTGTCGTTGTAGCGCTGCTGTAGCGCCGGGATGCCGGCCAGGACCTTGCGCACGGTTACCACCGCCTGGTCCACATCGGTCTGGTTGAAGGTCAGGAAAATCGCATCGGAACTGGCTTCGGCGGTAATACCGGACTGGATGCGTGCTGCCATCGGTGTCACTCCTGTGCTTAACAATCGTCGATCGGCGTTGAGGTCAGAAACAAGCCACTGTTTCCATACTATCCCGAGGTACTCCTTCAGGGGTATAAAAAATCGCTATCTCATTGATAGTACATAATTTTATTGCGAACAACCGTGACAGAGCCCGGTTTCCCCGACACTCAGGCCATGGTATCAACTGTACCGACTCACAGTCTTGACCCGAGGTAACCCGATGATTGGCAGTTTTTCCGACCTGTTGCACTCCGCCCGTAACCAAAGTACACCGCAACGGCTGCTGTTGCTGTTCGCGCAGGTGGAAACCGGCAAAGGCGGAAAGAAAAACAAGCAGAAGCAGCGCGGCAGCATCGCCCCGCTGATGTGTGTCGACAAGTTGCCGGAGGAGTTGGACAACTTCGAATCACTGGTCGCCGAGGCCGACGCCATCTGCGCCGACTGGCAGTTCCTGATTATCGCCGGACTCAGTGGCGAAGGAGATCAGCCACCCAGCCCGGAACAGGCTGAGCCTTATCTGAACCAGATGGCCAACGCGGTCGCCAGCGGCCAGGACCTGTCCGGCTACGTGATCTTCGACCGTGACCAAAACCCGGTGATGATGCAGCCGCACTAGCCGGCATTAGTGCAGCCGGCCAGCGCGACGCTAAACGGTCGCTAGAAGAAGCGGTTAGCGGCCGGTTGTCACCGGCCGCTGCGGGTCGCGGATCCACTCGCTCCAGGAGCCGGCATAAACCGCCGAACCCGGCAACCCGGCGATCTCCATTGCCAACTGGTTGTGGCAGGCGGTAACCCCCGAGCCACACATATGCACCACCGGCTGACCCGCCGGCCGATCGGCCAGCAACGCCTGCCATTCGGCACGCAGCTCGTCGGCCGGCTTGAAGCGGCCATCGCGCAGGTTGTCGGTCAACGGCCGGTTGATAGCGCCGGGCACATGGCCGGCCACCGGATCGATCGGCTCCTGCTCGCCGCGGAAACGCTCGCTGTTACGGGCATCCACCAGACTGAGCGTTGCGCCGGCCAAGCCCTGCTGTACCTGCTCGACGCTCCACCAGTAGTCGGCCTGCAGCTGCGGCTGAAAAGCCCCCGCCTGCGCAACCGGTGTTTCACGGCTCACCGCCCCGCCCTGCTGACACCAGGCCGACCAGCCGCCATCCAGCACCGCTACCGCCCTGTGCCCCAACCAGCGCAACAGCGCCCAGGCGCGGCCGGCCATGGCACCGGCCAGGTCGTCGTAGACCACCACCTGGCGCCCTTCGTACAGTCCCAGCTCGGCCAGACGCGCCGCCAGACGCGCCGGGTCCGGCAACGGATGACGGCCACTGTCCGGCCGGATCGGCGAGGACAGATCCTCGTCGAGGTGCAGGTAGTGGGCTGCGGGAACATGGCCGGCCATATAGGCCCGCCGGCCCGCCTCGGTGTCGGCCAGGTCGAACCGGCAGTCCAGGATCAGCCAGTCATCCAGATGACTGACCAGCTGCTCGGCGGATACCAGAGTGGTGTGCATAGAGACTCCGTCCTCGGTCTGGGAATTAATCCAGGAATTCGGCCAGCTCTTCGCGCAGCAGTTCGAGCTCGTTCTGCGCTTTCTGCTTGGCCTTTTTCTTCAGTTCGTCGACCTGCTGTGCCTTTTCAGAGACCAACTGGTTGGCCACCGCCCGCTTGTCGTCGGCGGCTTCAACCTGGTCCAGCAGCGGCTTGAGCTGCATCAGGATCGCCCGGCGGCGGCCCTGTTCGGCCCGCTCCAGCTCCTCGGCGGATTTCTCTTTCTTCTCCGCCTGCTGCTCGGTGCCAGCTGCGGCCAGATAGGTCAGCGGACGGATGCCGGCGGCGATTCGAACCTGTTCCAGCAGCGGAGCGGCTTTCTCGCGCGCCTTGACCGCGCCCTTCTGCAGCACCGCCTCCACTTCCCCCAGGTCAGCCATCAGCTCGTTATAGCGGGCCCGCGGCCCGGCCAGTTTGGCGTCCAGGAATTCGAACAGCTCTGTCTTGGCATCGCCCCAGGCGATACCGCTATGGAACTGCTGACGCATCGCCGCACACTCGACGCTATCGGCAAAGCAGCTGTACAGCTGGTACAGGGTACTGTCATCCGGATCCTTCGGCTCGCCCGGCTCGCGGGTATCGGTCTTGATCTGGTTGATCAGCTTGCGCAGCTCGTCGCTGGAGCAGAACAGCGGGATGGTATTGTCGTAGCTCTTCGACATCTTGCGGCCATCCAGCCCCGGAATCAGCTGAGTCTGCTCGTCGACCACCGCTTCCGGCAGGGTGAACAGCGGCTGGTAGGTATGGTTGAAACGACCGGCGATATCGCGTGCCATCTCGATATGCTGGATTTGGTCCTTGCCGACCGGGATCAGCTCGGCATTGAACATCAGGATGTCGGCCGCCATCAGGATCGGGTAGCTGAACAGCCCCATGGTGACCCCGTCGTCCAGATCCTGCCGACCGGCCTCACGGTTGGCGTCGACCGAGGCCTTGTAGGCGTGCGCCCGGTTCATCAACCCCTTGGAGGTCATGCAGGTCAGAATCCAGGTCAGCTCGGTGATCTCCGGGATATCGGTCTGGCGGTAGAACACCGCCTTGTCGGTATCCAGCCCCAGCGCCAGCCAGGTGGCGGCGATCTCGCGGGTCGAGCGGGCGACGCGATCCGGCTCGTGGCACTTGATCAGCGCATGGTAGTCGGCCAGGAAGAAGTAGCTCTGGAAGTTCGGGTCTTCACTGGCTTCGATCGCCGGTTTGATGGCGCCCAGGTAGTTGCCGATGTGCGGCGTGCCGGTGGTGGTAATACCGGTCAGAACGGTCTTTTTATTCATGCGGTTTCTTAATTCGGTCAGCGGCTTGCAAATGGTTGATATGATAACGCAAATCCCGCCGGGCCGCGTAGGCTTTCCCGGCCGGCAAACTTTGACAGTCCGCCGATCCTGACCAACACTGAAGCCAACGGCCAAGAGGCTGCCGGAGGTCGCCGTGGACACCTCGACTCACAACATCAACACGTTGTTTGATCAGCTGGGTTTGCCCAGCAGCGACCGGGATATTGAGCGTTTCATCGAAACCCACCGGCTCTTCACCGGCGACATCGTGCTCTCAGAAGCCACCTTCTGGACCCCCGCCCAGGCACAGTTCCTGAAGGAGGCGCTGGAGGATGACTCCGACTGGTGCGAAGCTGTCGACGAACTGGATAGTCGCTTGCGCTGTTAATCTCCACCTTTCGTTCTCCTTAGTCTGACCGGTGCCTGGCACCGGTCTTTTTTATCCGCCGTCAGGGCCCCGCCACCGCATGGACAGCCACCGCGCTCTGTCGCTATGATGTCCCTTTCCCAATGCCTGACAGATTTGATCAACCTCTATGCTGACCGTTATCTCCCCCGCCAAGAACCTGGATTACGACACCCCGGCCACCACCATGGCCGCCAGCCAGCCGGAATTTCTCGAGCACAGCCAGGAGCTGATCGAACAGTTGCGCCAGCTGTCGGTACAGGACGTTGCCGAGCTGATGAAACTGAGCGACAAGTTGGCCAGCCTGAATGTCGCCCGCTACGAATCCTGGTCACTGCCGTTCAGCGCCGACAACGCCAAGCAGGCGGTGCTGGCGTTCAATGGCGACGTTTACAGCGGCCTGGATGCCGGCAGCCTGTCGGAAGACGATCTGACCTTCGCCCAGCAGCACCTGCGCATCCTGTCCGGCCTGTATGGCCTGCTGCGTCCGCTCGACCTGATGCAGCCCTACCGCCTGGAGATGGGCACCAAGTTCGCCAACCGGCGCGGCAAGGACCTGTACCAGTTCTGGGGCAACCTGCTGACCGACCGGCTCAACCAACTGCTGGCCGACCAACCACAGCCGGTGCTGGTCAACCTGGCCTCCAATGAGTACTTCAAGTCGGTCAAGGCGAAGTCGCTGAACGGCCGCATCATCACGCCGACCTTCAAAGACCTGAAAAACGGCCAGTACAAGATCATCAGCTTCTACGCCAAGAAAGCACGCGGCCTGATGAGCCGTTACATCATCCAGAACCGGATCGACGACCCGGAGCAGCTGAAGAACTTCGACCTGGCCGGCTACCGCTTCGCGGAAAGTATGTCCGAGGGTGACAGCTGGACCTTTGTCCGCGACCAGGCGGAGTGAGCCTGGCGACTATCGGCCTGTACGATGAGATGAGACTCAGCTGAACTGAGTGTCGCCCGCAGAGCGGGCTACTTGTATACGTAGGGCGCCACCGCTGCAACGCCTGCCGGCGTTGGCGCCCCAGGTGGCGCCCTACAGGGCCCTGCCGTAGCAGCCCGCTCCGAGGGCGACATCCTCGGACCTACCAGGACCTGTCGCGGTCGGAGCCCGCTGCTACGGGGCTCCGCACTCCGTAGCAGCCCGCTTGGCATGCCCCTTGAATACTGCGGGCGACAGAATAGGATCATGTGGTTTGATCACAGGACTGGCGCCTAGCCAGCCGCTTCACTGCGCACCGCATGGATGGTGCGGATCAGGTCCTCGACATCCCGCAACGCACGATGTCGGCGCAGCTGCCCGCGGGACAGGAAACGGAACTGGATCAACTGCTCCGGCGTCATCACCGCGTCCAGCCCCTGCAGTTTGAAGGACGGCTTCATCCGGGCCGCATCGAACAACCGGCTCAGCCAGAAATAATCAAACTCCAGTGCATCGCAGATCACCTCATAGCCATCCAACATGGTATTGAGCCGCTGCGCGGCAACCGATACGCAGATCCCCTGCTCGGCCAGCTCCTGCCGGTCGATGCCATGCAACTCCTCGGCATGCTCGTCCCAATAATCCCAGCCGGATACCGACGCCGGGTTGATCAGAAAACTGTCCTGCTCACCGCTGGCCGCATTCTTCCAGGCAACTTCGATCGGGTAAGATAGCGGCCCCAGGCCACTGGCTTCAAAATCAATACAGATCACCTACTTCTCCCGCTCGAACAGCATCACCTTCAGCCCTTTCTCGGGGTCCTGTTCCGGGAAATCGTCCGGGTTTAGCAGCCGTTCGACAAAGCGGAAGTCAGGACACTCCTGCGCCATCAGCTCGCGGATGAAATCGGTGCCGACCGCCGGGTCATTGTGGCAGGCCAGCACCCGACTGCCGGGATCGGTCAGCTCAGGCAACCGCCGCACCACTTTGCGATAGTCCTTTTCCGCCACGAAGCTGCCCGGCTGAAAGCTTGGCGGATCGATCACGATCAGGTCGTAGGGGCCCAGCTGGCGGATCCGCTTCCAGGAGCGGAAAATATCGTAGCCCAGGAAGGTGACCTGACTGCCGTCGAAACCGTTCAACCGATGGTTCTCGCGGCCAACATTCAACATGTTGCGCGCCATATCGACATTGACCACGTGCTCGGCACCGCCGGCCAGCGCCGCCACCGAGAAACTGCAGGTGTAGGCGAACAGGTTCAGCACCCGCTGCCCCTGCGCCTGCTGGCGAACCCACTGGCGCCCTTCACGCATATCCAGGAACAGGCCACTGTTCTGGTTGCGATGCGGTTTGACTTGATAAAGCAGCCCCGACTCGGAGGCTTGCTGCTGTTCGGCAACCTCGCCCCAGAGCAGCTCGTTACTGGCATCACGGCCGCGACTGCGCTGCTGAACGATCAGCGCCTCGATCTGGCTGAAGTTGCGCAGGCCATCACAGAGCGCCTCGAGCCACTCGGTCTCGACCGGCTGGTACAGGCGGACCACCGCGACCGGCGCGAACCAATCGATCACCAAGTGTTCGAACGACGGATAGCAGTGGCCGCGGCCATGAAACAAGCGGCGGGCATCACTGCCAGCCTGGGCCAGCTGCGTGGCTACGGAATCGAAAACGCTCTGCATGAAAAAACCGTTAGAGAAAAACCTCTAGTATAAAAGTGCCATAGGCGCCGAACCATCGAAAAAATCGTTGTTTTGGCTCCTTTTTTACTGCGTTTCCGAACTGCACAAAACTGCCAGAATAGGCTCGGGGCGAACTCCACGCCTTCGCAGCCGGCAGTAAAAAAGCCGGCCCGGCTTGAAACCCGGGACCGACAACACTATCTAAGGCTGCAGTTATTCAGATTAACGATCAGTGAGGATCAACCAGCCATGATGCGAATTGGGCTTTTTCTGTTAACCAACCTGGCGGTGATTATCGTCGCCAGCATTACGCTGAAACTGCTCGGCGTCGACCACTACATGTCAGGGGCCGGCGTCAACTACACCAGCCTGTTGATATTCTGTGCGGTGTTCGGCTTCGTCGGCTCCTTCATCTCGCTGTTTCTGTCCAAGACCATGGCCAAGATGGGTACCGGCACCGAGCTGATCAAACAGCCGCGCAGTGCCGAGGAACAGTGGTTGCTGGACACCGTTGCCGAACTGGCCCATGAAGCCGGTATCAAGACGCCGGAAGTCGGTATCTTCCCGGCACAGCAGGCCAACGCCTTCGCCACCGGCTGGAACCGCAACGATGCCCTGGTGGCGGTCAGCAGCGGTCTGTTGCAGCGTTTCCGCCAGGAGGAGGTCCGCGCGGTACTGGCGCACGAGATCGGTCACGTCGCCAACGGCGATATGGTGACCCTGGCGCTGATTCAGGGGGTGGTGAACACCTTCGTGATGTTCTTCGCCCGCCTGGCCGCGATGGCGGTCGACAACTTCCTGCGCAGCGACGATGAGGAGGCTTCCGGTCCGGGGATCGGCTATTTCATCACCACCATCGTGTTCGAGATCCTGTTCGGCATTCTGGCGTCGATCGTGGTGGCCTGGTTCTCCCGCCGCCGTGAATACCGCGCCGACGCGGTCGGCGCCCGGTTGTCCAGCAACCACTCGATGATCGGTGCGCTGCAGCGGCTGAAAGCCGAATACGAGATACCGGACCAGCTGCAGGGCCAGTTCACCGCTTTCGGCATCAGCAGCCATATCAAGCAGGGCTTTATGGCGCTGTTCTCCAGCCACCCGCCGCTGGACGAGCGGATCCGCGCACTGCAGAGCCGCTGATTCGCGACCCAGAGCAAACCCAAAGCCAGCCCCGACCGGGCTGGCTTTTTTGTTTATTCATCGCCTATATCCCTCACCGATACGCCGCTTTACCAGAAAGGTTCCAGACACCGCCTGACCATCGAACTCCAAGAAGCGGTCGCCCTCGGAGCGGGCTGCTTGTATCTCTCGTTGATGGGTGATTAGCTACCGCCCATCGCAAGGAGCCGGTGAGCCAGGCGGGCTGCGAAGTCGAAAAGACTGCCCTGTAGATGAGGCC
>NZ_JAILYN010000084.1 GCF_019795155.1 Marinobacterium arenosum
AAACGCGAGAGATGGCATCCACTGCCTGACTAAAATGCATAAAAAAATCCGGAACCCTTAACATGGATTCCGGATTTTCTCTTGCCTGATCAGCAAGTTAAAGAGCTTAACTGATCGGCATTAGGCCGAGGCCGGGTTTTTTATGTCTGTTGC
This sequence comes from Marinobacterium arenosum, assembly GCF_019795155.1. Taxonomy (GTDB): domain Bacteria; phylum Pseudomonadota; class Gammaproteobacteria; order Pseudomonadales; family Balneatricaceae; genus Marinobacterium_C; species Marinobacterium_C arenosum. Next base: position 154 of record NZ_JAILYN010000084.1, read on the forward strand.
TACGGAGCCGGGCTCAGACCAGGTATTCCATCGAGATCGGCGGCGGCGTCTGTTTCAGCAGCTGGGCGACCACCTGCAGGCCGCGTGTCAGCTCGTCGCGGCTGGCGGCTGCCGTCAGGCTGAGACGGACGAAATGGGGGGCCGGCTGGTGGCCGACCACGAACGGCTCGGCCGGGGTCAGCAGCACCTTCTGCTGGCGCGCCTGGTTGACGAAATCGTCGACCCGCCAGGGTTCCGGCAACGGTAGCAGGATAAAGGACTTGATGGTCTCATCGGCCGGTAGCTTCAGGATATCGCAGGCCAACTGGTAGCGGCTGCGCAGTTCGCCGCGCTGCCATTCGGCCAGGGCATCGACCTTGCCGCTGTCGATCCAGTGGCTGGCGATGCCGGCGCTGATCGGCGAAGCCATCCAGCTACTGGCACGCAGCCGGCCGGTCACCGGTGCGACCTGGTTGTGTGGGGGAACCAGGTAGCCGATGCGCAACCCGGCGGCGATGACCTTGGTAAAACTGGTGATGTAGTAGCCCAGCTCCGGCACCAGGCTGCTGATCGGCGGCAGCGGCTGCGGCTGGATCGTGGCAAAGACATCGTCCTCTACCAGCGGGATGTCGAACCGACGGGCGATCTCGGCGATTGCCTGCCGGCGAGCCAGCGACATGCTCTGGCCGGTCGGGTTGTTCAGCGTCGGCGTGACGCAGATTGCCGCGATCTGCTTCTGTTCGCACAGGGTGGCCAGCGCCTCGGGAATGATTCCCTGTTCATCCAGGGCAACTCCCTCCAGCCGGAAGTTCAGCGTTCGAGCCAGCGAGATCAGGCCGTGGTCGACCAGCTCGGCACAGGCCACGTTGTCGCCCGGATGCACCAGGCTGGCCATCGCCGTCAGCAGCGCGTGGGTGGCGCCGTTGGTGATGCAGACCTGTTCGGCCGGTACGTCCAGGCCGAGCTTGGCCAGCCAGCGGGCGGCGGCTTCACGGTGCCGCATCAGCCCGGCGAACGGCTTGATGGCATTGATCAGTTCGCGTCCCTCCGGCTGGCTGGCGATATCGCGCAGGGCATCGGCGAAGGCGCTCTCCTGCGCTTCGCCGGCGGTGGCGTAGACAATCGACAGGTCGACGAACTCATTGCTCTTCGGTGCGCCGTTCTTCAGGAAGTCGACCTCCTGCTGGGCGCGTTGATGGCTGACATAGGTGCCACTGCCCACCTTGCCCACTACGTAACCTTCCTGTTCGGCGAAGGCGTAGGCATAGCTCACCGTCTGGATACTGACCCCGATCGCTTCGGCCAGCGCCCGATGGGTCGGCAGCTTTTCACTGGCGTGCAGGATCCCCTGGTCGATCGCTTTGCAGATCGCCTCGGCGATAGCCTGATAACGCGGTGACCGGCTGCTGGTTAGCTGCTCGCGGATCACATCTTCAAGAATTGTCATGAGTTAAAAATCTAATTGACATGATTTGTTTTCGTGCGGAAACTTATTGTCATGGGTTTTGGCGGCGTCTCATACAATGTACCAGCCGGTAGTGTTCCCGTACGTCCTTAATAACCCAGATTCTACCGACAATTATCGAAAAATGAACTGGTTCATTTTTCGGCGATAACAAAAAAGGGTGATGAAGCCATGAGTGAAAACAGATATGAAAAAGGTCGTCTGAATCTGCCGTTCGTTGGATTCTGCACGTTTGCCAAGAGTCGGACCTGCGAGGACTGGGACAACATCAAGGCGGACGTTGCCTTCATGGGGGCGCCGTTCGACTGTGGCACCCAGTGGCGTTCCGGGGCTCGCATGGGACCGCGCGCGGTGCGCGAAGCGTCCACCCTGTTCTCGTTCGGCCACAGCGGCGCCTACGACCATGAAGACGACGTGATGTACCTGGAAGGGGTCGATATCGTCGATATCGGCGACGCCGACATGGTGCACACCAATACCGAGAAGAGCCACGCCAACATCGAGTATGGCGTACGCAAGATTCTCGAGGCCGGTGCTCTGCCGGTGGTGGTCGGTGGCGATCACTCGGTCAACGCGCCGATCATCCGGGCGTTCGAAGGGCGCGGTCCGATCCATATCATCCAGATCGATGCCCACCTGGACTTCGTCGATGAGCGTCATGGCGTGCGCTATGGCCACGGTAACCCGATCCGCCGCGCCTCCGAGAAAGAGTTTGTCACCGGTATGACCCAGCTGGGCATCCGCAATGTCTCCTCGTCGAACCGCAACGACCACCAGGCGGCCGAGGATGCCGGTTCCACCGTATTGTCGGTGCGCGATGTTCGTCGGCTGGGCCCGCAGGGCGTGTTGGACCTGATCCCAAAAGGGGTGAATTACTACATCACCATCGATATTGACGGCTTCGATCCGTCGATCGCGCCGGGTACCGGTACCCCGAGTCATGGCGGCTTCACCTACTATGAGGTGATGGAAGTGCTGCAGGGGGTGGCCAACCAGGGTGAAGTGGTCGGTATTGACCTTTGCGAGGTGGCGCCGGACTACGATTCGACCGGTTCGACCAGCATCCTGGCGGCGCAGGTGCTGATGAACCTGATCGGCTATGTGTTCCATGGCCGTAATCAACGCACCAGCCGTTGAGTCAACTGTTCCCCTTCTGAAGAGTGTGGCCATCAGGCTATTTATCGAGCCCGGGCGGGCGGGGTGCTGAGCCCGGTGCCGAGAAGCGACCTTCGGGTCGCTTTTTTTGTGCGCCCGGCACGGGCGCACTCCTGGAGGTGCAAGTCCTCCCTCTTGGGGCTTCCCCGTGGGTGGCGCGATCGGTGGCGGCGTTGAGCCGTCGCTGGTGGCACAACAGTCTCTCGGCCGTCCATCATGTGCTGACGATGGCCTACTTCGATCGGCTGGACGTGCCGCGTCTCTCCTGACCTCAACTTCTCGAACCGCCCGGTGCGGACCCGCATGCCGGGTGATGTGGCAGGGGAACGGTCAGCAGTGCTGACCGCCCCTATGCCGATATGCTTTTTGGCTTTTTCTGATTTTTTATCTGTCAGGCCGGGGCTTGGCGCCCGCGTCGACTGGGGGGAGGAGTGTTGGATCGCACTGAACCTGGCCGGCCGGAGCCTCTCCTGCAGTGACGCGCACGCAGGAGAGGCGGCTAACCGGTGAATCGGCTTACAGCTGGAAGCGGGCGGTCAGTTGCTCCAGCGCATTGGCACGCTGGTGGACCTGCTCGCTGGCGGTGACGATCTCATCGACCGCCAGGCTGTTGTTCTGCACGGAGCCGGCGATCTGGTCCATCCGCTGGGCCATTTCGCGAGTGGTCTCCGCCACTTGGCCGATCGCCTGGGTGATCTGCCGTGAGGCTTCGCAGGCGCTGCCGGCGCCCTGCTCGATCGCCACCACGGCCTGCACCGCATGTTCGCCCTGGCGATGTACCTGCTGGGTCTGTTCCAGCGCCAGTTGCATGATCTGGCAGGCTTCCTTGGACTCCTGCTGGATGGTGCCGACGATCTGGTCGATCTGTGAGGTCGCCTTGACGGTCTTGTCTGCCAGCTCTCTGACCTCGTCGGCCACCACCGCAAAGCCACGCCCGGCCTCGCCGGCACGGGCCGCCTCGATCGCGGCGTTCAACGCCAGCAGGTTGGTCTGGCCGGCCAGTTCATTGATCATATCCAGCACCAGGTCGATTCGCTCGGACTCCCGATTGAGGCTGTCGATGGTGTTGGCGGCTTTCTCCACCACCTCGGCCGTCCGGCTCAGCGACGACAGCGCGGTGCTGATATCGCGGCCGCCATCCTGGGCTTGCTTCAGCGCCGCTTCCGAGGTCTGCTGCAACTCCTGGGCGGTGACGTGCATCTGCTCGGCGGTGGCGCTGATCTCCTCGGTGGCGGTCGCCATGCTGCTGGACTGGCTGGAGACCGCCTGGTTGGCGCCGGCGATCTCGCCGCTGTGATGGCTCAGCTCGCCGGCCATTTGACGCAGCTGGCCGTTCAGTGCGCTGACCTCGCCGACCAGGCTGTTGAGCTGCTTGCTCATGCCGTTGGCCGCCTCGCCGAGCTGGTCGAACTCGTCGTTACGCTTGCTATTCACCGCCAGACTGCCGTTCAGGTTGCCATTGGCTACCTGGGCCAGGAAATCGGCCAGCGTGCGCAGCCGCTTGCGAGTGCTCAGGCCGATCCACAGGATCAGCGCCAGCACCAGTACCACCGAGCCGGCATTGGCGATCAGCAGCATCAGCTGGGACCACTCTTCTGCATGGGCGGCCTTTTGACGGGCCTCGACCAGCAGGATCTCCTGCAGGTGCCGGTAACTCTCGTTGATATGCTGTTCCAACTGGCTGCGCTGTGCTGTCAGTGCCTGTTCGTGCTGGTTGGCCTGCTCCAGTGTCACGATCAGTTTGTTGAGTGCGCCCTCATAAGCGTTCATCGGCTCGGCGAAGTGCTCCTCGAACTCCAGCTCGCGGATCAGTCCTTTCAGATTGTCGAACGCTTGCTGGATAGCGGCCTTGTTGTCGCCACTGGGCTGTTCCATGAAGCGGAACTCGGCGCTGCGCACCTTCTGGAAGGCCTCCACCATCGAGGTGAACAGGCCCAGGGCGCGGTCCAGTTCGGCGGCCGCCCGGCTCAGTTCGCCACGTACGCCGTGCTGGCCGTTCAGGCCCAGTGTGGCCTGGCCCTGTTGCCAGTGCTGCAGACTCTGGTGCCACTGCTCGAACTGCTGTTCGATCTGTGTCAGCGTTTGCCGGATGGCGCGGTCACTCAGCTGGACATCGGCCAACTGCTGATTCATCTGCAGGTGTTGCTGATTGTTGCGTGCGGCCCAGTTCGACAGGGCGTCCGGTGTCAGTTGGCGGGTGGCGGCTTCCCGGTCAATCAGTTCCAGCCGCAGCTGGGTGAGTGTTTCCCCGTAGCGGGACAGTTCGGCCAGGTGCCGGGATGCGTCGCCCAGGTGAGTCAGTCCCCAAAGTGCGATACCGCTAGCCAGTACCATCCCGACCAGCGCGGTCAGGGTGACCAGCTGGAGTTGTCGTACAAAAGCAGGTTGCCAATGCATTGCATGCCTCTCGTATAGGTACGTCTTTTTTTGTAGTTGTTATCATCGTTTTTGTTGTTATTGGGTCATTGGCAGGGGTGAAGCCTCTGATTGAACGGCATTTCGACTTTAGTGGCAAATAAGAATTTTCAGTTATTGCCGAATTCGCCCGATATTCACAAATTGGTCTGACCGGAACCGTCGCTTTCCAGCGCTGGTTTGCGCCTTGCCGTAGCGCTTGGCCGTTGCAACCGGGCCCCGACTGCAGGACACTAAAAGACAGTTAGGGCCGCTAAGGAGACTGCGCTTTGCGCGAGTATCGACACGGGAAACATGCCGGTAATCCGGCCGACTTTCACAAACACCTTATTCTCAGCCATCTGCTGGAAACCCTTCAGCCGCAGCGCTACCTGGAAACCCATGCCGGCAGCGGCATGTACCGATTGGAAGGGGCGGGCGAGTGGCATCAGGGTGTTAACCTGATCTGGAAGCTGAGCGGGTTCCCGCTGGCCGAGCTCTATTTCCAGGCGTTGCAGGCGCTTAACCCCGATCATTTGGAGAAATATCCCGGCTCGCCCTGGCTGGCTGCGCGGGTGCTGGGTGAATCGGCACTGACCCTGTTTGAACTGGAGGACGCCGCCGCTGACCAGCTACGCACCCGGCTGGCGCAGGCGGATGTCCGCACCGGCGACGGATTTTCCGGTGTCGCACCGCTGATGGGGCCGGATTGCCTGCTGCTGATCGACCCGCCCTACAAGGACCCGGAAGACTTTGAGCGGGTACTGAACCTGCTCGACTGGCTGGAGATCGTCCCCGATCCCCAGGTGATGCTCTGGTACCCGGTATTCACCGATGGTCGCGAAGCGGGCTTCCGCGAGCAGCTGAAACAGCGCCTGGGCGACAACGGCTGGCGCAGCGAGCTCTACTTCGCCGAACCCTGCGGTCAGTTGGCCGGCAGCGGGGTGGCAGTGCTGGGTGACGAACCGATGACTCGGCTGGAGCAGTCCGAATTCTGCGAACTGGCCGACCGGATGGGCTCCACCGTTCGCTTCTTCTGATTAGCGAGGCGCTGCGGGCCCGTCGGCTTGCAGCGCTTCAGCGCGTTATCTTTCCCAATACTATTTCTCGACAGCCAATCAGTAGTTGCCCCCTGTTTCAATCCGTTCGACACGCTCCACAGCTAACAGCTAACAGCTAACAGCTAACAGCTAACAGCTAACAGCTAACAGCTAACAGCTAACAACTCCCAACTCCCAACTCCCAACTCCCAACTCCCAACTCCCAACTCCCAACTCCCAACTCCCAACTCCCAACTCCCAACTCCCAACTCCCAACTCCCAACTCGCCGCTCAAATTCCTGCTTGACGAGCATGTATAAAATATACAATCATCGCTAATTGTATATTGTATGCAATCTTTTGGGCCGACCTCGGCCACCCTAATCTCGAACTCGACAGAGCTAACCCAACAGAAAGGAACGGATCATGAAAGTAGATTGGCAAGGTGTTTATCCGGCAGTCACCACCCAGTTCAATGCCGATGAATCGCTGAATCTGGAACAGACCCAGCGGGTGATCGACAACCAGGTCAATGACGGCGTCGACGGCATCATCTGCCTTGGCACTGTCGGCGAGAACTGCTCGCTGAGCGCCGACGAGAAGCGTCAGGTGATCGCCGCGGCGGCCGAGGTGATCGACGGCCGGGTGCCGCTGATCGCCGGTACCGCCGAGTGCACCACCAAGGCGGCGGTGCAGTATGTGGCTGATGTGGAAAAGCTGGGCGTCAACGGCTGCATGGTGCTGCCGGGGATGGTGTATCGCTCCAATGACCGCGAAGTGGTGACCCACTACCAGACCGTTGCCAACGCCAATCCGGCGATGCCGATGATGGTCTACAACAATCCGGTTTCCTACGGCATCGACGTCGATCTGGAGATGATGGCTCAGTTGGCCGAGTGCCCGAATATCGTAGCGGTCAAAGAGTCCACCACCGACACCCGCCGGATCACCGAGCTGTACAACCGCTTCGACGACCGCTTCACGGTATTTACCGGGGTCGACGATATCGCATTGGAGTCGCTGATGCTGGGCGCCACCGGCTGGATCTCCGGCCTGACCAACGCCTTCCCGAAAGAGTCGGTAACCCTGTTCAAACTGGCCCGCGCCGGCCGTTTCGCCGAGGCGGTGGAGATCTACCGCTGGTTCCTGCCGCTGCTACGGCTGGACACCATCCCCACCCTGGTGCAGTGCATCAAGCTGGCCGAGCAGGTCTGCGGCCGCGGTTCCGAGCAGGTCCGTGCGCCGCGCCTGACGTTGCAGGGCGAAGAGCGCCAGCAGGTGGTGTCGCTGGTCGAGCACGCCATCGCCACCCGGCCGGATCTGAGCCGCTACGACGTTTAATCGATTGCGCCCGTCCACCGGGCGACCGGTGGGCCCTACGATAAAAACAAGAAAGGGTACCCAGCAATGAGCAAAGCAGAACCCGCCCCCGGCCGGCAGCTGACCAGCTACGTCAGCTTCCAGAACGTTCAGAAAACCTACGACGGCGATAACCTGGTGGTGAAGAACTTCAACCTGGATATCGCCCCCGGTGAGTTCGTCACCATGCTGGGGCCGTCCGGTTCCGGCAAGACTACCTGCCTGATGATGCTGGCCGGCTTCGAGACCGCCACCCATGGTGAGATCTATGTCGACGGCACGCCGGTCAACCACCTGGCGCCGCATAAGCGCGATATCGGCATGGTGTTCCAGAACTATGCCCTGTTCCCCCATATGACTATCGCCGAAAACCTGGCCTTTCCACTGAAGGTCCGCAAATTATCGAACGCCGAGATCGAGCAGCGGGTCAAGCGGGCGCTGGAGATGATCGAACTGCCGCAACTGGCCGGCCGTCGGCCCGGCCAGCTGTCCGGTGGCCAGCAGCAGCGGGTGGCACTGGCGCGGGCGCTGGTGTTCGAGCCCAAGCTGGTGTTGATGGATGAGCCGCTCGGCGCGCTTGATAAGCAACTGCGCGAGCAGATGCAGTACGAGATCAAACACCTGCATGAGCGGCTCGGCGTGACCGTGCTGTATGTTACCCACGACCAGACCGAGGCGCTGACCATGTCGGACCGGATCGCGGTGTTCAACGAAGGGGTGGTGCAGCAGCTGGCTACACCGACCGAACTCTACGAACAGCCGGCCAATGCCTTCGTGGCACAGTTTATCGGCGAGAACAACAAACTGCCGGGCCAGGTCAGCCGGTTGGACGGCTCGCGCTGTCAGGTGCGGGTCGGCAACGCGCTGGTCGAGGCGCTGCCGGTCAATGTGGCCGCTGCCGGAGAGCAGACCACCCTGTCGATCCGCCCGGAGCGGGTCCAGCTCAACCCGGTCGAGGGTCAGTGCGACAACTGCTTCGACGCCCGGGTGCTGGAGATGATCTACCACGGCGATCACCTGCGTACCCGGGTGCAGCTGATGGATCAGGACCAGTTCATCATCAAGGTGCCGAATGCCGCCCAGCGGCTGGCGATCGCCGAGGGCGACCGGGTCAGGGTCGGCTGGCATAGCCGGGACTGCCGGGCACTGGACGCAATGTCGGCCTGAGCCGGCGACAGGAGGCTGAGCAATGAGATATCAAGCAACCGCCCCGTCGCTGCTGCCGGAAGCCAGTGCGGCACCGGCCGAGCTGCCGACGGGCACCCTGAAACAGCAACTGCGTCGGGCGGAACGACGCAACCGGGTCAAGGCATTCCTGCTGGTGCTGCCACTGCTGCTGTTCGTCGGCATCACCTTCGTCGGCCCGCTGGCCGAGATGCTGCATCGCAGTGTCTATAACCCGCTGGTGGCCGACAGCCTACCGCACACCATAGAGGCGCTGGACGACTGGGATCGTCGCCAGCTACCCGGTGAAGCCGCTTACCGGGCGCTGGCCGAAGAGCTGGCCAGCCTGCACCAGAACCGCCAACTGGCCAAGCTGGCCAGCCGGCTGAATGCTGAACAGTCCGGCATGCGCAGCCTGATGACCAAGAGCGGCCGTCGGCTGGCCCGGCTTGACCCGCCGATCGATGCCAAAGCCGCGCTGCTGAAGATCGACCGGCGCTGGGCCGAGCTGAAATACTGGGCGGCGATCAACAACCTCGGCAGCCGCTACACCCTGAGCAACTACCTGGCGGCACTGGATATGCGCTACGACGCCCAGGGCGACATCGTCGCCCAGCCTGAAAACCGGCAGATCTACCAGTCGCTGTTTGCCAAGACCCTCGGCATGTCACTGCTGATTACGCTGCTCTGCCTGCTGCTCGGCTATCCGCTGGCGCACCTGCTGGCGACCCTGCCGGAGCGGCGCTCCAACCTGCTGATGATCCTGGTGTTGCTGCCGTTCTGGACCTCGCTGCTGGTACGTACCAGCGCCTGGATCGTGCTGCTGCAGACCGAAGGGGTGATCAACGACCTGCTGGTCGGCCTCGGTCTGATAGACCAGCGGGTGCAGATGGTGCACAACATGGCCGGCACCCTGATCGCGATGACCCATATCCTGCTGCCGTTCATGGTGCTGCCGCTGTACAGCGTGATGAAGAGCATCTCGCCCAGTTATATGCGCGCGGCCCGCTCATTGGGCGCCCGGCCCGGCTACGCCTTCGTGCGGGTCTATATGCCGCAGACCCTGCCCGGGGTCGGTGCCGGCGCGCTGCTGACCTTCATCCTGTCGATCGGCTTCTATATCACCCCGGCGCTGGTGGGCGGCCAGAGCGGTCAGATGATCTCCAACTTCATCGCCTACCATATGCAGACCTCGCTGAACTGGGGGCTGGCGTCGGCGCTCGGCGGCCTGCTGCTGGCGGCGGTGCTGCTGCTCTACTACCTGTACAACCGCCTGGTCGGCATCAACAACCTGAAAGTGGGGTAATGCTTTATGTCTCTGCCCGTCTACTGCACCCCGGCCGAGCGGATCGGCCACGCCTGCTACCGGCTGTTCTGCTACAGCGTGCTGTTCTTCCTGATCATGCCGATCCTGATCATCATCCCGCTGTCGTTCAACGCCGAGCCCTATTTTTCATTTACCGAAGGGATGCTGAACCTGGACGCCAGCGCGTTTTCGCTACGCTGGTACCAGGATATGTTCACCAACCCGCAGTGGCTGCAGGCGCTGAAGAACAGCATGATCATCGCGGTCGCCTCGACGCTGTTGGCCACTACCCTGGGCACCCTGGCGGCGCTGGGGCTGGCCCGCAGCGAGATGCCGTTCCGTAACGCGGTGATGGCACTGCTGATCTCGCCGATGATCGTGCCGGTGATCATCGCTGCCGCCGGCATGTATTTCTTCTATACCAGCCTCGGCCTGGCGCAGACCTTCACCGGCGTGATCCTGGCCCACGCGGTGCTCGGCACCCCGTTCGTGGTGATCACCGTGACCGCCACCCTGACCGGCTTCGACCACAGCCTGACCCGCGCCGCCGCCAACCTCGGCGCCAGCCCGGCGCGGGCGTTCTTCCAGGTGACCATGCCGTTGATCCGGCCGGGGGTGATCTCCGGCGGGCTGTTCTCGTTCGGCACTTCGTTCGACGAGGTGGTGGTGGTGCTGTTCATCAGCAGCGCCGAGCAGCGCACGGTACCGCGCCAGATGTGGTCCGGCATCCGCGAGCAGATCAGCCCGACCATCCTGGCGGTGGCGACGCTACTGATCCTGTTCTCGGTATTGCTGCTGGTCACCCTGGAGCTGCTGCGTCGCCGTAACGTCCGGATGCGGGGGATTCGCGAGTAGTTCTTTCAGGGATGAAAATTCAGATCTGCGTTGATCATCGTCGACAAGGCTACGGTTTGGCCTTGCTCTGGTATCTGGCACAGATGTATGGCTATCCAATCACTCCGGTGAAGGAGCTATAGAGGTCATATCGACTACTCACCATTAGACGAGGCGACAAGCCTGCTATGCGAGTAGTCGATATCCTGATATCAGATGCGCTGGAGACTTTACGCGGCGCGATTCATGCCTTCAGGTAGTGTTCAGAGTTCTGTGTCGTTTCCTACACTTGACTGAAAAAGGGAGCGACACATCATGGCTGATAAGTACGAAATCGATATCCAGGCGTTTGCCAAGGCACTTCAGGCCGGTCAGAGTCTCAATGGCAAGGATGGCCTGCTCACACCGCTGATCAAACAGATCACCGAAGCGGCACTGGGCGCGGAGTTGGACGAGCATCTGACCAATGACGCCTCGACCAACCGCAAGAACGGCACCTCCAAAAAGACCGTCAAAACGGCGTCCGGCGAATTTGAGCTGGAGACACCGAGAGACCGCAACGGCTCGTTCG
>NZ_JAILYN010000085.1 GCF_019795155.1 Marinobacterium arenosum
GGACGCTCAGAGTCGGCGTAGACAGGGGTGCCAGCGGCAAGCTTATGGCTAACGTAGAAATTTCCTAACAAGCAGCGAAGAAACAAGAAAATGCCAGTCAGTTGGCTTAACTGACTGGCATTAACCCGAAGGTGGCTTTTGTCGTACGTTTATCGTGCAAAAAAACAGCGGATCAGCTGTCCTGTTCGCGCGCGATGGCGCGGTAGGCGATATCGGTGCGGTAGTAGGCGCCGTCCCAGTTCACCTGCTTGAGCAGTGCGTAGGCACGCTGCTGGGCTTCGGTGACGCTGTCGCCCAGTGCGGTGACGCAGAGTACGCGGCCACCGGCGGTAACCACGTTGCCGTTGTCATCCAGCTTGGTGCCGGCGTGGAAGATCTTGCTGCCTTCCGGGCACTCGGCCGGGAAGCTGATCTGATCGCCTTTCTTGTAGTCGCCCGGGTAGCCGCCGGCGGCCATTACCACGCCAACGGACTTGCGGCTGTCCCAATCGGCGGTGGTCTGGTCCAGCTTCTTGTCCAGTGCCGCCTGGCACAGTTCGACCAGGCTGGATTTCAGGCGCAGCATAATCGGCTGGGTTTCCGGATCGCCGAAGCGGCAGTTGTACTCGATTACCTTCGGTGTGCCGTCGGCCATGATCATCAGGCCGGCATACAGGAAACCGGTGTACTCGTTGCCTTCGGCCTTCATGCCGTTGACGGTCGGCATGATCACTTCGTCCATCACCCGCTGGTCGATCTCGGCGGTCACCACCGGTGCCGGCGAGTAGGCGCCCATGCCGCCGGTGTTTAGGCCGGTATCGCCGTCGCCGGCCCGCTTGTGGTCCTGGCTGGTGGCCATCGGCAGCACGTTGTCGCCGTCGACCATCACGATGTAGGAGGCTTCCTCACCGTCCAGGAACTCTTCGACCACTACCCGGCTGCCCGCATCGCCGAAGGCGTTGCCGGCCAGCATATCCTTGATGGCGTCTTCCGCTTCGGTTAGCGTCATCGCCACGATCACGCCCTTGCCGGCGGCCAGGCCGTCGGCCTTGATGACGATCGGCGCGCCTTTTTCACGGACGTAAGCCAGTGCCGGCTCGATCTCGGTGAAGTTGGCGTACTCGGCGGTCGGGATCTGGTGGCGGGCCAGGAAGTCCTTGGTGAACGCCTTGGAACCTTCCAGCTGAGCGGCACCGGCGGTTGGGCCGAAGATCGCCAGCCCTTCGTTGCGGAAACGATCCACCACGCCGGCCACCAGCGGCGCTTCCGGGCCGACGATGGTCAGCTCGATGGCGTTGTCCTTGGCGAACGCGACCAGGCCGTCGATATCCATCACGTCGATGGCGACGTTCTGCATCTTGGCTTCCTGCGCGGTGGCGGCGTTGCCCGGGGCTACGAAGACGTCGGTAACCTTGTCGTCCTTCGCTGCCGCCCAGGCCAGTGCGTGCTCACGGCCGCCGGAACCAATTACTAGAATTTTCATGTTCGTTATCCCTTGTAAAATGCCGGAGCCTTGCGGGCCCCGGCAAATCAAGTGCTCAGTTCACAGTGTACAGTTTACAGAGCGATCTTTCGGCCTCTGCGGCTTAGCTACGTAGCCGCGCGCTGTTTACTGTCCACTGGTATCTGAATCAATGACGGAAATGGCGCATGCCGGTGAACACCATCGCCATGCCGGCTTCGTCGGCCGCGTCGATCACTTCCTGATCGCGCATCGAGCCGCCCGGCTGGATCACCGCTTCGATACCGGCCGCCGCAGCGGAGTCGATGCCGTCGCGGAACGGGAAGAAGGCGTCGGATGCCATCACCGAGCCCTTCACTTCCAGCCCTTCGTCAGCAGCCTTGATGCCGGCGATCTTGGCGGAGTAGACGCGGCTCATCTGGCCGGCGCCGATACCGATGGTCTGGCCGTTCTTGGCGTAGACGATGGCGTTGGATTTGACGAACTTGGCCACTTCCCAGCAGAACAGCAGGTCGCGGATCTCCTGTTCGGTCGGCTGGCGCTTGGTCACCACCTTCAGCTGGGAGGCGTCGACCATGCCCAGGTCGCGGTCCTGCACCAGCAGGCCGCCGTTGACCCGCTTGTAATCGAAACCATGGGCGCGCTCGGCAGGCCATTCGCCGCAGGCCAGCAGGCGGACGTTCGGCTTGCCGGCAACGATGTCGGAAGCTTCCTGGGTGACGCTCGGGGCGATGATCACTTCAACGAACTGGCGGTCGATGATCGCCTGGGCGGTGTTGCCGTCCAGTTCGCGGTTGAAGGCGATGATGCCGCCGAAAGCGGAGGTCGGGTCGGTCTGGAAGGCGCGGTTGTACGCCTCCAGGATATCGGCGCCGATCGCCACGCCGCACGGGTTGGCGTGCTTGACGATCACACAGGCCGGCTCCTTGAACGGCTTGACGCATTCCAGCGCGGCGTCGGTGTCGGCCACGTTGTTGTAGGACAGTTCCTTGCCCTGCAGCTGGCGGGCGGTGGAAACGGAGGCTTCCGCCGGGTTCGCTTCGACATAGAAGGCCGCACGCTGGTGCGGGTTCTCGCCGTAGCGCATGTCCTGCGCCTTGATGAACTGGGTGTTGAAGGTGCGCGGGAAGTCGGCCGGCTCCTCTTCGTCACCCTCGACGATCGCGCCCAGGTAGTTGGCGATCATGCCGTCGTAGCCGGCGGTATGTTCGAACGCCTTGACCGCCAGGTCGAAGCGGCTCTTCTGGCTCAGGCCGCCGTTGGCGTCCAGTTCGGCCAGGATGCCGTCATAGTCGGATGCGTTGACCACGATCGCCACGTCTTTGTGGTTCTTCGCGGCGGAGCGGACCATGGTCGGGCCGCCGATATCGATGTTTTCGATCGCCATCGGCAGGTCGCAATCCGGCCGCGCGATGGTGGCAGCGAACGGGTACAGGTTCACCACGACCATGTCGATCGGGTTGATGCCGTGCTCGTTCATCACCGCATCGTCGGTACCGCGGCGGCCCAGGATGCCACCGTGCACTTTCGGGTGCAGGGTCTTGACGCGACCGTCCATCATCTCCGGGAAACCGGTGTAGTCGGAGACTTCCACGGCCGGGATGTTGTTCTCTTTCAGCAGCTTGTAAGTACCGCCGGTGGACAGGATTTCAACGCCCTGAGTGCTCAGGGCCTGGGCGAACTCAACGATACCGGTCTTGTCGGATACGCTGATCAGTGCGCGGCGGATCGGGGTGGTATTGTCAGCCATCGTATGTGCTTCCGATTAACGAGTGATTACCAAAAAATCTGAGCGGAAGGGGAAACCGGTACACCCCGGGCGGGCGACCGATTCCGTCGCCTCCGCTCAGGTCCGGTATCGCTCTCCCGTTACAGCAGGTCGTACTGCTTCAGTTTCTTGCGCAGCGTGCCACGGTTAAGACCGAGCAGCTGGGATGCCTTGGTCTGATTGTCCTTGGTGTAGGCCATGACCGATTCGAACAGCGGCGCCTCGATCTCCGACAGTACCATCTGGTAGACGTCGGTGACCGGCTGGCCGTCCAGCTGCTGGAAATAGTTGGACAATGACTTCTGGACACTTTCACGCAGTGTCTGACTGGGTGCATCCGTGTTCAGCGCGTGCGTCAGCGCTGATTGTTTGATCTCTTTGTAATCCACTGTTTCTCTTTATCCAAACTCTGTCAGGCAGCGACACCGAGGGTGGCGAAATACGCGTCGATGGCCGCTGTCTGCTCTGCTGCTGATTCCAGTTGATTGAACAGTTTGCGAAAACTACTGCTTTGTGAATGGGCCTGCAGGTACCAACCCACGTGCTTGCGCGCGATGCGAACGCCCATATGTTCCCCATAAAACTGATGAAGGGCGTTCAGATGGTGCTGCAGGATCTCCCTGATCTCTTCCAGCGAAGGCTCCGCCAGCAGCGTGCCGGTGCGCAGGTAATGATCGATCTCGCGGAAGATCCAGGGGCGACCCTGGGCTCCGCGGCCGATCATCACCGCATCGGCGCTGGTCCGTTCGAGTACCGAGCGGGCTTGCTGCGGGCTGGTGATATTGCCGTTGGCGAATACCGGAATCCGGATGCTTTCCTTGATGCGGGCGATGGTGTCGTATTCCACCTCGCCCTTGTAACCGCAGGCACGGGTACGGCCATGAACCGCCAGTGCCTGGATGCCCGCATCCTCGGCAATTCGTGCCACGGTGACACCGTTGCGGTGCTCGGTGTCCCAGCCGGTACGAATTTTGAGGGTAACGGGTACATCGACCGCCGCCACGACTGCCTGCAGAATCTCGGCAACCAGGGCTTCGTCCTTCAGCAGGGCGGAGCCGGCCGCTTTGTTGCAGACCTTCTTGGCGGGGCAACCCATATTGATATCGATGATCTGTGCACCACGTTCGACATTCATCCGTGCCGCATTTGCCAGCATGGCGGGATCGCCACCGGCGATCTGCACCGAGCGGGGCTCGGCTTCGCCGCTGTGGTTAAGCCGGAAGCTGGACTTGCGGGAGTTCCATAGACGGGTATCAGCAGTCACCATCTCGGATACCACCAGGCCTGCTCCAAGCCGGCGGCAGAGGCGACGGAACGGTTGATCGGTTACACCTGCCATCGGTGCCAGGATTACCTGACTGTCAATGGTGTAGGGGCCGATCTGAACCATGATGCACCTAAAAAATGGGTAAAAGAAACACGTCGCGGCCAGAGGCCACGTTCCAGTATGTTCGTTCAGGGAGGCGGCCAATAATACCGCTTAGCCAGGATCGCTCCAAGGAGTTTTTGTCGATTTTTTGATCATTTTAGTACGGCGTCAGGCTTGACAAGCGTCAGCTGGTAATTCACCGCCCGCACCCCCGGCTTCATGATCTCCAGCAGCAACTGCACCGGCTGGCCGGCCGGCATGGCGCTCGGATCGACCCGGCCCAGGTCGAGGTATTCGTTAGGCTGGAAGCGCCGCTGGGCCACCAGGCGGCCCTTCAGATCGCTGAAGCTGAGCTGCAGTGCCGGGTAGGGTTGTTCGAACGCCGCCTGGTTCTCCAGGATCAGCTCCACCTGCAGGGCGTCGAGGTATTTCGGGTGGGGCTGGATCACCAGCCGCTGGCTGTGGATCTGCTCGATCGCCTGACGTCGCGGCAGCTGACAGCCGAACTCGGCGCAGACCAGCCGGTAGAAAGCGTCATAGGGCGGCTGCCAGGCCAATGTCTGGCGCTCGAACCAGAGGTACTGGCCGGCCAACAGCAGCAATGCAAACAGGCAGCCCAATAGCCAGCCGAAGGTGGTGCCGGAGTGGTCCGGCTCCGGATGGGGCATATGCATCTGCACCGGCTCGGCGCGCAGGCTGTCCAGAAGGCGGTTGTTCGCCGATGCTGTGCCGCTCGCGCTGGTGCCGGTGGCGGACGGAACCGGGATGGGAACCACCAGGGGGCCCGTTTGGGCTGCCTTGGCTTGTGGTTTTACGGCTGCACGGACGGACGGTGCGACCGGTTGCGGGGGCGCAGGCTCGGCTGAAGGGGGCTTCGCTTTAATCGAAGCAGGCTCAGATTCGGCGGAGACTGGAGTTGAAGCGAGTGTAACCGAAGTGCTGGCCGCGGGGTTGTCGGGATCGAGTTCGATATCACCGAAATCGATCTCTGGCTGCGGGTTATAGGGCGCGATCTGCGGTTCCGCTTCCGGCTCTGGCGCCGGTGGCCGGGCGTCGAACACCTTCAGGCAGTTGCCGCAACGCACTTGCCCGTCGGCCAGTTTCAACTGGCCGACGGTCACCCGGAAACGGGTATGGCAGGCGGGGCATTCGGCAACAATGCTCGGAACGGCGGCCATCGGCGATCAGGCTTCCATCAACGCTTGGTGCCGGTGATGCGGATCCAGTCCTCCTGCTGGGCGACCGGTTCCAGATCGAACCACTGGCCGTAGGTGGCCTGAATCTCCTCGGCCTGGTTGCTCAGCAGACCGGACAGTGCCAGCCGGCCGCCCGGCTTGACGTGGCCGGCGATGGTCGGCGCCAGCTGGACCAGCGGGCCGGCCAGGATATTGGCGACCACGTAATCGGCCTGAATATCAGGTGCCTGCTCCGGCAGGAACGCCTGCAGCTTGGCTTTCGGCAGCTTGTTGCGCGCCAGGTTGTCGCGGGTGGCCTGCAGCGCCTGCGGGTCGATATCGATGGCGGTGACATGCTCGGCGCCCAGCAGCAGCGCGGCGATCCCCAGGATGCCGGAACCGCAGCCGAAATCGACCACCTGCTTGCCGTCCAGCGGTTCGCCGTCCAGCCACTCCAGGCAGAGCGCGGTGGTCGGGTGGGTGCCGGTACCGAACGCCAGGCCCGGGTCCAGCATCAGGTTGACCGCATCCGGCTCAGGCGCTTCGCGCCAGCTCGGGCAGACCCACAGCCGCTTGCCGAACTGCATCGGGTGGTAGTTGTCCATCCAGGCCCGCTCCCAGTCCTTGTCCTCCAAGATTTCCGCCTTGATGGTCGGCATCGGCTGGCCGGCGAACAGTTGCTCATGGGCCTGCTTGATAAAGTCCATGGTCTTGTTCAGGTCGTAGCTGGCATCGAACAGCCCGCTGATATGGGTGTTGCTCCACAACGGCGTGGTGCCCAGGTCCGGCTCGAAGATCGGCTGGTCTGCCGCATCCTCGAAGGTGACTGCCGCACACCCGGCCGCCAGCAGGATATCTTCGTACTGGTCGGACTGTTCCGGGGTGATATTGATCTTGATCTGTAACCAGGGCATCGGGCTCTTCCGTCTCGGGATGAATGGGTAACGCTTAGCGGTTAAGTATCGCGCATCTGGGGCCTTAAGGGGAGTCGGGAAGGGCGGTACGGCGTAATAGTCGGTCCAAATTACTTTGGCAGTGGAATAAACTCATTTTCAACACCTGGAACTTTGGCAAACGGCCTGCTAGCCAGTCGGCCTTAGCCTTTTCCATCAGGGCCGGGTCACTGGCAACAAAGTTCCACTCCATGTAACGCCGGCCTACGGGGCGCCACCGATAAGGACGATCATGGCGTCGTTGTCGGCAGTGACACTAACTCCCGGCTGATCGTCGAATATGGCCATGCTGCGCTCGGTTACCTGGCTGTCCCCTACTGTCAGAGAGCCGCTAATCACATAGACGGCACGTTCATCGGCATTGGGCAGTACCAGGGGTTTTCCGGCGTTGAGACGAGCCTCCAGATACAGGGTTTCGGACAGGGTTATCAGCGGCGATGTGGCAGCGTAGACACTGCCCATCATAACTCGTGCAGAGATGCCATCCAGGCTGACTGTCGGGATGTCGGCACTATCATAATGATAAAACCCAGGCTCGATTTGCTCATGCTCTGTGGACCGGCCAGCCAGAGTTGAAGCCCATGTATTTCACGGGGCGCGGTTTTAGTTACTTCGCGCTGACGTTCTGAATGTACGATGCCATGGTCGGCCACCATCAAGTTATTCTAGCCGGGGTGAACTATTTGCTTGGTAGCCAGAGAATCGCGATGCAGCATTTCACCCTCAAACAAGCAAGTGACGGTCGCAAGGCCAATATGTGGATGAGGACGCATATCAATGCCCCGGCCGCCTCAAAGCAGGCAGGCCCCATGCGGTCGAAAAAAACCGGGACCAACACTGCGGCACTCTGCTACCGGAAGGGTGCGGCGCACGCTGAAACCGCCGAGGTCTTTGTCTTTGGGAGTCAGTATCATCTGCAAAGCATCGCAACCACTGGTGACGTTGCATATTTGTGTTACTTCCTAACGCCAAATTGCTCATTGCGTTATCCATTTGGCGAGCATTCAGTAAGACATAAGGTGAGGGGGCCTAGGCCCCCTCAATCTTTATCGATAAATCACCAGTTCGGCTTATGCATTGCTCGTCAGCGTGGTATAGCTGGTGATCAGGTTGCGGTAGTCCGGGATATGGTTGGAGAACAGCGCTCCTAGGCCTTCCACGTCATTGCGCCAATCCCGATGCAGTTCGCAGGCGGTACCAAACCAGGTCATCAGTTGTGCCCCAGCTTGTGACATACGATCCCAAGCGGCGTGGCGCGTGATGGTGTCAAATGTTCCGGATGCATCGGTCACAACAAAGACTTCATAGCCTTCTTCCAATGCCGACAGCACCGGGAAGGCCACACAGACTTCGGTGACTACGCCGGCAATGATCAGCTGTTTCTTACCGGTGGCTTTGACAGCAGCTAGAAACTCTTCATTATCCCAGGCGTTAATCTGCCCCGGACGGGCAATATAAGGTGCTTCGGGGAAGATCTCTTTGAGCTCGGGCACCAGAGGGCCATTAGGGCCATTTTCAAAACTGGTGGTTAGAATGGTCGGCAAATTAAAGTAATTAGCCAGATCGGCTAGCGCCAGTACATTGTTTTTAAACTTGTCCGGTTCAATGTCCCGAACCAGGGATAATAGGCCAGCTTGGTGATCCACCAACAGTACGGCGGCGTTATCTTTATCGAGTCTGCTATATTGGAAACTCATAATTTCCTCCGGGAATAATAGTAGGTGCGATACACCGGTGAATGAAGCGGCGCTACTGCATCGCTCCACGCTTTTACAATCTTCCGAAGACTCCCCGCTGGAGTTCGTCGAAAGCCTGTAAAATTTCAGATTTGCTGTTCATCACGAAAGGCCTATTGCCAACAATGGGCTCGTTAATAGGCTCACCGCTGAGCAGCAACACCAAGCTGGATTGCTCAGCATGTAACTTGATCCCCGTTTTCTGACGGCTCAGCAGCACCATGCCGGCTTCCGTAACCGGGGCTGAGCTATTAATACAAACCGCTCCTTCCAGCACTACAAGGGTTGTAGTCCAACCCTCAGGTAACTCAAAACAGGTTTGACCGCCTGCTTTCAGGCGCATATCCCAGACATGTACGGGGCTGAAGGTATGAGCTGGCCCCTGGTGATCGAGAAACGGACCGGCAATTGGCCGAAGGGTGCCGGCGTTATCAGCTAAGGTCACTTCCGGGATGTCTTGCTTGGTGATGCCTTGATACCCCGGCGGAGTCATCTTGTGGCTCTTAGGCAGGTTGACCCAAAGCTGTACCATCTGTAGGTCACCACCGGAGTGACTGAATGCGCCCGAGTGCAACTCCTCATGAAAAATACCGGAACCTGCGGTCATCCACTGCACATCACCGGGACCGATAACTCCGCCATTACCGGTGGAGTCACGGTGTTCCACCTCACCCTGGTAAACAATGGTGACTGTTTCAAAACCGCGATGCGGATGCTCGCCAACGCCGCGTTTAGCACCGTCACCGGGAAAGCGTATTGGACCGGCGTAGTCCAGCAACAGAAATGGACTCATTTGCGCAGCTTGGTAGTGGTAGGAAAACAGTGAGCACACCGGAAAGCTGTTGCCCACCCAATGGGGGGCGGTGCCTGAATGATGCCTGTTATTGATTTCATACTCACCTCCAAAGGTTGCGTTACATAAAGCATACCTATGGAACAATGAATCGGTAGTCTGCTAAGTTGATCCTATCCGTCCTAAATATAGAACGATAGTTATGCAGGACCTCAATGATCTATATTATTTTGTCAAGGCTGTGGAATATGGTGGTTTTTCTCCCGCTAGCCGGGCTCTGGGGGTGCCCAAATCCAAGCTGAGTCGCCGCGTTGCCTCCCTGGAAGAACGGTTGGACACGAAATTGATCTATCGCTCGACTCGCAGCTTCCATCTTACGGAGGTTGGGCAGACTTATTTTCGACACTGTAAGGCGATGCTGGTGGAGGCGGAGTCAGCGCAGGAGGCCATTGATTCTCTGAAGTCTGAGCCTAGGGGGACCATTCGACTGACTTGCCCCATTGCGTTACTGCACGCTCATATAGGCTGTATGTTAGCCGAGTTTATGACCCAATATCCCGAGGTGAACATTCAACTGGAAGCCTCCAATCGCCGAGTGGATCTGGTTGCCGAAGGCGTGGATGTTGCCATTCGGGTAAGGCCACCGCCGATTGAAGATAGTGACCTGATTATGCGGGTGTTGTCGGAACGCAGCCTCAGCCTGGTCGTCAGTCCTGATTTGGTAAACAAGCAAGGATCCCCTTCACACCTGACTAAGCTTTGCCAATGGCCGAGTTTGGGTTTAGGCCAGCCACAAAATACCTTTGTTTGGGTTTGGACTTCGCCGGATGGTAAATCGGTTAGTGTGCCTCTTACCCCCCGTTTTGTTACCACCGACATGGTCGCACTTCGTAACGCGGCCCTGGCTGGTGTGGGCGTCGTACAGCTACCTACGCTAATGGTGACAGAACAACTGAAGGAGGGCAGTCTGGTCAGGTTACTGGACGATTGGACGGCTCCCCCTGAAATCATTCACGTGGTTTTTCCGTCCCGACGTGGTTTGCTGCCAGCGGTCAGAGCCTTGATTGAGTTTCTAGCTGAGCGCTATGCAAGTTTTGATGAAGAATAGGATTGAACTAGTTCCCTGGCGATGACTACATCTGTAACTACCAACGGAGTAGATTTTTCCACTGATAGGGAACCAATTCTGTCGACTGGCGTCTTATGCATCAGATTCGAGAGAGCACTGTGTTGTGTGTTGTTCCGGCGGCCTGATCAGGCCGCCTTTTTTATGTGTGCGCCAGGCATGGCGCGTAGCGCCTTGACTGGCGCTGTTCCGGTACGCGTGGTGGCGGCCGGATGACTTGGTGGTGAAAGTCCACTGTCGGCCCGGCAAGGGGAACGATTAGCCGAAC
>NZ_JAILYN010000086.1 GCF_019795155.1 Marinobacterium arenosum
GCTGGGCGCCGCCATGCGCAAGCTGGTACACATCTGTTTCGGTGTGGTGAAAAACCAGCAAGAATTCCAACCACAACTGCCGTAAAAGGCCGTTGTGGCCGGAATCGAGAGATGGTATCTACGCATGGATTCCGTAGCAGCGGGCACTGACCGCGACTGGATTGGCCGAGTTCGGTGGGTGTCGCCCTCGGAGCGGGCTGCTACCACAGGCCCCGTAGCAGCGGGCTTGGCATGCCCCTTGGGTACTGACTGCGACAAGTCTCGGGATTTGTACCAGGGGGCCGGTCGCCCTCGGAGCGGGCTGCTACGCATGGATTCCGTAGCAGTGGGCTTGGCATGCCCCTTGGGTACTGACCGCGACAAGTCTCGGGATTCGTACCATGGGGCCGGTCGCTCTCGGAGCGGGCTGCTACGCATGGATTCCGTAGCAGCGGGCTTGGCATGCCCCTTGGGTACCGACCGCGACAAGTCTCGGGATTCGTACCAGGGGGCCGGTCGCTCTCGGAGCGGGCGGCAACGCATGAACTCCGTATTTGGCGCCTGGGTTAGAGGCCCGAATCGATTCGCGTTACACTGGTAGGCCGTTTTCTATTGTTTCATCTGTTATCAACGGAGTTTTCATGAGCGACAATGCCGCCAAGTTGACCGTCGACGGTCGTGAATACCTGATCAGCGAACTGAGCCCGGAAGCGCAGGCCGACCTGCAGAGCCTGCAGTTCGCCAAGGCCGAAGTGCAGCGTCTGCAGGCGCAGCTGGCGCTGGCGCAGACCGCTGCCAACGCTTACCAGCAGGCACTGATCGCCAAGCTGCCGCAGTAAGCTTTCAAGCCTGCGGGTTTGTCGGAAAGCCGCCGTCCGTAAGGGCTGCGGCTTGCTGTTTTTTAGCGGTAATTTTACGCCGTTCTCCGCTGCCGATCGGTCAGTGTTGCCAGTTCTACGCGGATCTCCGGCCACTCCTTTTGAATCTCCCTCATTAAAGCCTGTTTGGCGGTCGGGTCGCCATGCACCAGCCGAACCCGTTGCGGTTTGTGGCGCATGCGGCGGATGAACGCCAGCAAGCCGGCCTGGTCGGCATGGGCCGAGTAACCGCTGATGCTGCTGATAGCGGCGCGGATCTCGACCTTTTCACCCTCCAGCCGGACCCAGCCGCCGCTGGGGCCATAGCGTTGAATATCCCGGCCCGGCGTGCCGGCTGTCTGGTAGCCGACGAACAGTACCTGGTGACGCGGATCGGGCAGCAGGGCTTTCAGGTAGTTGACGATCCGCCCGCCGCTGCACATTCCCGAGGCTGAGATCAGCACGCAACTGCGCGGTTTGCGGCGCAGGTAGTCGACCGTCTGTAGATGCTCGCGATGGTCGCTGATGCAGGTCAGGTTTTCGAAGGCCAGCGGCTTGCGCCCCTGCCTGAGCGAGCGGTGTGCCTCGGCGTCCCAGTAGGGCTGAAGCTGGCGGTAGATATCGGTGAAGCGTTGTGCCAACGGCGAGTCGATCACCACCTCCAGCTGTGCCAGCGGGCCACCCTGTTGCCGGTGACGGTGGATGATCCGCTCCAGCTCGTACAGCAATTCCTGGCTGCGACCCAGGCTGAAGGCGGGGATCATCAGCGTACCCTGGCGCCGTTGTGCCTCCAGCAGTGTCTTTTCCAGCTGCTTGCGACGGCTTCGCCGCTGGCTGTGCAACCGATCGCCGTAGGTACTTTCCAGAATCAGCCAGTCGGCCCGCCAGGGTGAACTCGGCGCCGGCAATAGGGGCGCCCAGGGAGCGCCCAGATCGCCGGAGAAGACGATGGTTTGATCGCCCGCCTGAATGCTTAAATAAGCGGAGCCCAGGATATGGCCGGCGCGGTGCAGCTTGATGCTACAGTCGGCGTTGATCGTCTGCCATTGCAGGTATTCCAACGGGCGCAGCTGTTTGTCCAGTTGCCGCAGGAACTGGCGGATCATCCGGCGGTTACGGGTGAAGCCCATCTCCAGCGCCTCCTCCATGACCAGCGGCAGCAGCTGGGCCGACGGGATGGAGCAGTAGATCGGCCCGCGAAAGCCGGCTGCCAGCAGCCAGGGCAAGCGGCCGACATGGTCGATATGGACATGGCTGATGATCAGCGCCTGCAGGGTTTCAAGCTGCCTTGGTTCGAATGCCAGCTGATCAAGCTGTTGATCTGCCGGGCCGAGCCGTTCGGCCTCCTGCCCCTGGAACAGGCCGCAGTCGACCATCAGGCTGGCCGTTGTTGATAGGTGCAGTTGATGGCAGGAGCCGGTAACACCCTCGGCGCCACCATGGTGCTGGATAAAGGGGTAAGTGTGCCCAGACATCTTCGACCTCCGTGTCGGTTTATCTGATCACCCAGCTTAGCGGAAATGCATTGAGGAGGGGGAGATCAACTTTGATCTGATAACTACCAGCCCAATCGTTTTCTCGTGCCATCAGCAGAAAAGTCGCTCTTGATAGGGATCTCGCTGCAGCCGCAAATATTAATCGGGCAGGGAGGAATGTCAGCTCAGCAAAAGCTCGTCGGTGATCTGGTGAGTGGCGATCAGGCTGACGCCTTCGGCCAGCCATTGTCCTGTCGGGTCGCTGACCTGCAGAGAAAAGGATTCACTGCCTTCATCGGTTCTGTCACCGAGAATGGTTATCGCAATGGCGGCGCTGCTTTCGCCAGCCTGAAGCTCAACCCAGCCTTCGCTGGCCTGATAGTCTTCGCCGGCAACCGCGGTGCCGTCCAGGGTGCTGTACCAGAGGCGGACCGTTTCGCTCACCGGTTGACTGACCGACAATAGGAAGTGGTTGGTAACGGTGCCGTAGTCCGGCTCCTCGACGGCCTCGATCACCTCGTCGCTGCTTGTCGGCGCGCTGTACTCGGGGTTGCCCTCGGTAATGTAATCGATCCACGACTGGTAGGCGCTGACATTGGTGTCGGCGCCGGTTTCACCGGGCGTAGAGGCGGTATCCGGGTCGCTGTCGAAGCTGGGGTCGGCCACCACGTAGCTGGCAATACCGGCCACTTGGCCATCGACCAGGGCCGGGCCGCCGGAATCGCCGCTGATGGCGATTGTTTCCAGGCTGCTGGGTGTGCTGTCGCTGCTGTAGCCGGAAAAGTAGTTCAGCATATTCTGCTGACTGGTGCCGTTATCGTAGTCGTAGAGCAGCTGGCTGCCGTCGGGGATATCCCGGCTATAGCGGCTGTTCAGTACTTCGCCCGGGGCATCATAGATATTGGTACCGATATGCTGGTTGCTGTCGGCACCGTAGCCAAAGCCGACGCGGATAAATTCCGAGCCCAGCAGTGCTGCTTCATCACCACGATAGATCTCCAGCCCCGTTGTGCCGGTGATCGGTTCACTGAGCTTCAACAATGCCAGGTCATTGTTGTAGTTGCTGGAATCCCAGTCCGGGTGGATGAAGATCGCGTCAATGTCGGGCAGGCCCGAGAGGTAGGGGCTACTGAGGCTGACGTCCGTCGTCGATGTGGCGTCGGTGACCAGATGGGCGGCGGTCAGGATGTATTCACCACCGGCCAACAGCACTCCGGAACCGCGGTGCATGCTGTTGTTGTCTCGGCTACTGATGGCGAATACCGCAGGGTAATAGGAAGCTACTGTGCTCATACTGCTGGCGGGATGAAGGTTATATTGGGTGCCGATCAGGTTAACAGTCCAGCACCATCTCTTCGAGGGCGTCCGGTTCCAGGATGGTCAGCTTTTTGCCCTGTTTTTCGATCACGCCCTGCTCGATCAGCTGGCTCAGGGTGCGTGATACCGTCTCCCGGGTGGTGTTGGTCATAATGGCCATCTCACTTTGAGTGGGTGGCTTTTCGATCACCAACTGGCCATTCACCTCGCTGGCGTATTTCAGCAACAGGATATTGACCCGGGTCGGTGCGCTGGTATTGCCCAGCATCACCATGTGTTCGTTGTTCTGGCGGATAATATTGGCCAGTTGTTTCAACAGCTTTTCGGAGACACTGGGTTCGGAATACATCAGCGTGCGGGCATGCTGCTTGGTAAGCATCGCAACGGTGGATTTTTCCGTAGCCACGATCGAGGCCGAGCGGGGCTTACCGTCGATCAGCGCCAGTTCGCCAAAATGGGAGCCGGACTCGATAAACACGAAACCCACCTCGCGGCCGCTGGGCGCGTAGTCCACCACCTTGAGGCGGCCGTTCAATAAAAAAAACAGCTCGGACGAGGGTTGCCCCTTCTGTACCACGGCTTCGTTGCGCTTGTAGGTACGGACATTCAGCTGATTGAGCAGCGCCTGTTTCTTGGTATCGTCCAGGCCGCCCAGCAGCGGAAGGCCATGCAGGTCCGCTAGGGTGAGTGTCATATCGTAATCCACATAGGCGAACGAGGCTCCGATAGCGATCCAATGAAGGTGACGAGGGCATAAAACTTGGCAGAAGCCCGCCATAGTTTACGGGTTTTTGCCGGGTTCATACCACCGTATCGTTATCGGTAATGGTTCGCTGGGCGACCAACTCTACCTGCGAATCGCCGAAGACGCCACCGACAGGGGCGAATACCGCCAGCGAGAAGGTCTCGTCGCCTTCCTGCAGTGAGTCGTCGATCAGTTCGACCGCGATGGTGGTATAGGTTTCGCCGGCCGCGATGAACGCGGTACCGCTGGTGGCGACGTAGTCCTCGCCGGCTATCGCGGTACCGTCGCGGGTGCTGTAACTGACCGAGGCGGCGCTACTCAGTGGGCCGCTCAGTTCCAGCAGGAAGTAGGCGAGGCTGCCTTCGGTCGGGCTGAAATCCACCTCGGACTTCTGGGTCGGCGGGGGGACCCCTTCGCCCTGGGCGAGCAGCGACGCCAGGCTGTAGCTGCCGTCGTCGAACTGCAGGTTTTCGATGGCGGTCAGGCTGTCGGTGCCGTCCTGGCCACTGACGCTGGCGTTATCGGTGGTGCCGGTGATGGTGTAGGCGCTGCGGTTGCCGCTGAAAACGGCGGTATCGGTGCCGGCGCCGCCATCCAGGCTGTCGTTGCCGGCGCCGCCGGTCAGCTGGTTGTCCAGTGCGTTGCCGGTCAGGCTGTCGTCATAGGCGGAGCCGATGGCGTTCTCGATCTCGACATTGAAGGCGATGGCGATATTGTCCTCGGCCAGTGTCTTGGCGCCCTGGTACTCCATCTGTTTCTGGCCGATATCGCTGAAACTGCCGGCGGTCAGGTTCAGATTCACCCCGGTCAGCTGGTTGGACAGGTCGAAGGTGTCGGTGCCGCCGGCATCCCAGATCGCCTTCAACTCGGCATCGGTAGCGAAGCTGTAGGTGTCGTCGCCGGTGCGGGTGCTGGTGTTGGCGCCGTACAGGTACTGGATCGCCAGAATGTCGTACAGCATCGGCGTGGAGGCGGCGCGGGCGGTGTAGCTGTAAAAGCCGTCCTGTTCCTCGAACAGGTAACCGGCGCCGAGGTAATCGGTGTAGGACATCAGGCTGTAGTGGGTATCGTCCTCGGCGGCGTTCAGCGCCGGGAACTCGCCTTCGGCATCGAAGGTGTGTTTCAGGCCGAGCGCGTGGCCGATCTCGTGCAGCAGGGTGGCGTATCCCTGGCTGCCGATACCGAGGTCGCTGACCTCCGGGTTGATCCAGATATCGCCCGCCTCGTCCGACGGCGAGACACCCTGGTTGAAGATATAGGTGCCATTACCCGGAGTGTAGGCGTAGGCGGCGACCGCACCGCTGATGGCGTAGGTGTAAGCCACCCGTATATCGCCGTACTCGCCATAACCGCTGCCGTCGGTTACCTGGCTCAGGTTGATATTGGCCACCTCGGCCCAGGCGTTGAGCGCGCTGTCGAAGTCTTGCTGCTGGGCACTGGAAAGGCCGTACCAGCCGGCGTTGGCTTCGTCGTTGCTGCTGTAGTACCAGAGGGAGCCGTCGGTCGGATAGCTGTAACTGAGCGTGGTGCCGGTGCCGACATCGCCGCTACCCCATTTCACGCCGATAAGCAGGCTGTCGACACGATAGTCGCCGCTGCTGCTGACAATACTGTTGGTCATGCCCGCAATTCCCCCTCTGTAAACAGGCTGGCAGCATCGGATAGAACGGCAACCGGGTCAAGCCGGGCCGGCTATGATCAGGCGGCAGCGGCTGTGAACGGAGCCTTAACCATCGCGGCTCACCGCGTCCTTGGGCTTAACCGGATTGCCCCGTTGTTCGGTTACTTCGCCCAGCCCGGCGGACTGAGCAGGTCGAGTCCCCACAGCAGCGGCATCGCCCAGCTGACAAACAGCGTTACCAGCACCGCACCGGCCAGGTTAAGCCAGAAGCCGGCCTTGGCCATCTGCAGAATGGTGACATAGCCGGCGCCGTAGACCACCGCGTTCGGCGGCGTCGCCACCGGCAGCATGAAGGCGAAGGAGGCGGCCACCGCGGCGCCGACTACCGGCCCGTACGGGTGCACCTGCATGGTGCCGGCCACCGCCGCCATTACCGGAATCAGCAGGGTCGCGGTGGCGGTGTTGGAGGTGATCTCGGTCAGGAACAGCGTCAGCAGCACCACCACGCCGATAAACAGGGTCAGGTTGATGCCGCTGAGCAGGCTGAGCTGGTTGCCGATCCACTCGGTCAGGCCGGAGCTCTGGAAACCCTGCGCCAGCGCCAGGCCACCGCCGAACAGCAGCATCACCCCCCAGGGCAGCTTGACCGCCGACTGCCAGTCCAGCAGGAACTCGCCCTTCTTAAGATTCAGTGGGGTGATGAACAGCAGCAGCGCGCCGGTGATGGCGATGGTGGCGTCGTGGATCATCGCCGGCTTGATGAAACCGCGCAGGATCCAGCCGGCGGCGGTCAGGCCGAAGATCAGCAGCACCAGTTTCTCGGCGCGGCTCATCGGCCCCAGCGCATGAAGCTGTTCGTCGATCAGCTGCTGCCCGCCCGGCAGGTGGTCGAGGCCGGACGGGTAGACCAGCTTGACCAGCAGCAGCCAGGCGAAGATCAGCATCACCACCACCAGCGGAATACCGAACAGCATCCACTCGGCGAAGCCGATGGTCTGGCCGTACAGTTTCTCCATCATGCCGACCAGCACGGTGTTCGGCGGCGTGCCGATGATGGTGCCGACGCCGCCGATCGAGGCGGCATAGCAGATCCCCAGCATCAACGAGATGCCGAATTTGAAGTTGGGCGGGCTGGCATCGATGCCGGCGACCGGTTGCGCCTGCAGTGTTTCCTCGGCCTGCTTGATGATCGCCAGGCCGATCGGCACCATCATCATGGTGGTGGCGGTGTTGCTGACCCACATCGACAGGAAGGCGGTGGCGATCATGAACCCCAGCACGATCCGGTCCGGGCCGACACCGACCAGGTGGATGGTGTTCAGCGCGATCCGCTTATGCAGGTGCCAGCGCTCCATGGCGATCGCCAGCAGGAAACCACCCATGAACAGGAAGATCAGGTGGTTGGCATAGGAGGGGGTGGCCTGGGCGGATTTCATCACGCCCAGCGCAGGGTAGAGCGCAATCGGCAGCAGCGAGGTAGCCGGAATCGGGATCGCTTCGGAAATCCACCAGATCGCCATCAGCGCGGCGATCGCTGCCACCTTGAGGGCTTCCGGGCGCATCCCCTCGGGCAGTGGCAATAGCAGGATCAGTAGAAAAACGGCCGGCCCGAGCCACAGGCCGACCCGTTGTCGCAAGCTGTACATGCTATCCCTCCGGCCGCTTCCCACGCTGTTCATCCAAGCATAGATGATGGAGGGCGTGCCGGTGGTCAGTCCGGCTCGATCAGCCAGCGTACCGACCAGTCCCCCGCGCCGTCCGGCGCCAGGGCATCGTGCAGCCGGGGCAGAAGGCTGGCCAACTGGCTGTCCAGTTGCCAGGGGGCGTTGAGAATCGCCATGCCGGAGCCGTGCATGCCGAATTCGGCGGACTGTGGCGCGACGCTCAGTTCGGCGACCAGCAGGTTTTTCAACGGCAGCGCGGCCAGCTGACGCAGCATCGTGGCACTCTGGTCGCGTTGCTTGCCGAGTCGTGGATACCAGATCGCATAGCAGCCGATCGGCCAGCGTTCGTTGGCTTGGCGGATGCTGCTGACCACCCGGTCGTAATCGGTTTTCAGCTCATAGGAGGGGTCGATCAGCGCCAGCCCCCGCGCCGGCGTCGGCGGCAGCAGCGCGGGCAGCCCTTCGAAACCGTCGCGGTGGTGGATGGCGATTCGCGGGTCGCCGGCCATGTTGGCTTTCAGGATCTCCACTTCATTGTTGTGCAGCTCCATCAGCATCAGCCGGTCCTGCTCACGCATCAACTGGCGGGCGATCTCCGGCGAGCCGGGATAGTGACGCAATGCCGTCCCCCGGTTATGGCTGTTGATGACGGCGAAAAAGTCGGCCAGCTCGCTGAAATCGTTGCGAGCGGCCAGCAGCCGTTCGATGCCACCGCGGAATTCGGCGGTCTTGCGGGCTTCGTCGCCGTGCAGGTCGTACAGTCCGGCGCCGCTGTGGCTGTCGAGATAGATGAAGGGCTTGGCCTTGGCCTTGAGCTTGTCCAGGATCAGCGCCTGGACGGCATGTTTCAGCATGTCGGCGTGGTTGCCGGCATGGAAACTATGGCGGTAACTGAGCAACGGGGGATTCTCCGGCAGAGGCCGGCGGCGACCGGCGATGACGCAGTATAGGGCTTTCGGCCGGGTATAACGAGGGCGATCTCCCGGCCTGTTCGCGGGGTTTTAACCGGAGCGCTGGCACGCTGTGGCGGGTCAGCTGCCCGCGTGCAGCAGCTTGTGCCGGTACTGGTCGGTCATCACCCGCACGGCTTTCATATCCTCCGGCGGGATAACCTTGCGCAGTTCCGCTTCCAGGTAGGTGATCTTGCGGATCATCTCCACCGGCGGGATCCCCATCGACAGCCGGTCCGCTTCCAGGTGATCCAGGGCGTCGGTCAGCGTTCGGTAGAGTTCATTGTTGCCGGTGCGCAGCTGTTCGATCAACGATTGCCGCTGTTCCGGGGTGGTGGTCTGCTGGGTACTGCTGGTGTAACTGTGGCTGCTGGCAAGCGGGGATAGGTTCATTGTCTGTCACATCCATGCTCGGTGGGGGCGCTGTCCCTCGGGGGCTTCGAGAAAAGCTTAGTCCAGTATTGGAGGCTGTCCAGAAATTGACCAATGTCAGGGGAGCTAGTAAGCGGCAAGCTTCAAGCGGTAAGAAACTCGCTGAATCGGCAAGGCCGGCACGATGTCGGTTGCTTGCTAGCAGCCCGCTCCGAGGGCGGTATCCACGGACGGTGCCAGACCTGTCGCGGTCAGTACCCAAGGGGCATGCCAAGCCCGCTGCTACGGGGCCTGTGGTAGCAGCCCGCTCCGAGGGCGATATCCACGGACGGTGCCAGACCTGTCGCGGTCAGAGCCCGCTGCTACGGGGCCTGTGGTAGCAGCCCGCTCCGAGGGCGAAATCCACGGACCGTGCCAGACCTGTCGCGGTCGGAGCCCGCTGCCACTGGGCCTGTGGTAGCAGCCCGCTCCGAGGGCGAAATCCACGTACGGTGCCAGGCCTGTCGCGGTCGGAGCCCGCTGCTACGGGGCTCTGTGGTAGCAGCCCGCTCCGAGGGCGAAATCCACGGGGCGTGCCAGACCTG
>NZ_JAILYN010000087.1:0-151 GCF_019795155.1 Marinobacterium arenosum
TGGACGCATCCAGTACAAAACTGGAATCTGACGCTATCCCAGTTGACCATCCACTTCCCGGGCAGGGTGGATCAATATGTGGACCTGTGATTTACGCTGACACAGAACTATGAACACCCTCCAGGCGCCTGCGATCAGCTTATCATCTCTC
>NZ_JAILYN010000087.1:251-7848 GCF_019795155.1 Marinobacterium arenosum
TGTTCTCTCTGTTCTCTCTGTTCTCTCTGTTCTCTCTGTTCTCTCTGTTCTCTCTGTTCTCTCTGTTCTCTCTGTTCTCTCTGTTCTCTCTGTTCTCTCTGTTCTCTCTGTTCTCTCTGTTCTCTCTGTTCTATCTGTTCTCTCTGTTCTCTCTGTTCTCTCTGTTCTCTCTGTTCTCTCTGTTCTCTCTGTTCTGGCGCCATAAAAAATAAAGCAAAAAAACCGGAGTCAGGCTCCGGTTTTGGTGTTTGCCATGCGTTCGAATCTTAGTGCAGCTGGCTGACCAGCGAGGTCAGTTGCGAGCTGACCTGGGCCAGTTGGGAGGCGTGTCGCTTGCTGTTCTCGGCGGCGTTGATCGCATGGTTGGCGGTATGGCTGCTGTGCTCCATGGCGTTGGTGATATCCGAAGTCGCGGAGGACTGTTGCTGGGTGGTCGACGCAATCAGCGCGTTCATATCGTTGATCTGGTGGATGGCCACACGGATCTGTTCGATTGCCTGCTCCGCTTCGCGGGCCAGTCCGACCACCGAATTGGCTTTCTGTTCCTGTTGGCTCATCCGGGTGACCGCATTGGCGGTGGTGGCCGACAGCCGCTCGATGATCGCCTGGATATCGTCAGCCGATCTGGCGGTGTTGGTGGCCAGGTTGCGGACCTCGTCTGCGACCACCGCGAAGCCGCGGCCGGATTCACCGGCGCGGGCGGCCTCGATGGCGGCATTCAATGCCAGCAGGTTGGTCTGCTCGGCAAAGCCGCGGATCACTTCCAGTACATCCTTGATGGCGCCGGTATCCCGTTCCAGGTCGGTCAGCGCCTTGGAGGTGAGTTCAACCTCAACGGCCAGTTCCTGAATATTGCGGCCGGTCATGTTGACCTGGCGGCAGCCCGATTCGACCAGACCGTGCGCATTGCGGGTGGCTTCATTGGTGCGGGCCGCGTTCTCGGCGACCTCTTCGAACGAGGTGGTCAGCTGGCTCATCTGGGCGGCGGCAGTGCTGGAGCTATCGCGCTGGGTGCTGACGATCTCGGTCAGGCTTAAGGCGCTTTGCCGGGCTTCGTTTTGCAAATGGTGTAGTTGTGCCACCTCGTTGCGGATCTCGTTGAGCAGCATGGAGAGGAAGTTGCGCAGGCTGTCGGTACTGCTTTCCAGCGAGCGGACCTCGGCGAGCTTGCTGTTCAGCGGCTGGTTATGGTTGAGATCGCCCTGGGCCAGTCGGTCGAGGTTCTTGGCGGTACGGATCAGCACCCGCGACAGCCGGTACTTGGAGATGCCGATATAGGTGCAGATGGCGATGATCAGGCCGATGCTGATCGCCAGGGTGAAGTAGACGGCGTTCTTGATCTCCTGTTGATGGCCGGCAATCGACTGCTCCAGTTCGACGAAGCTGTCGGTCAGGTTGGTCAGCTGGCGGTTGGCAGCCTTCTTGCCCTGCTCCTTCATGGCAACATATTTCTGGGCGTTGGCCAGTTCCTTGCTGTAGCGACCGGCCAGGAAGCGCAGTTGGGAGAGCAGGGTTTCGCCCTTGTCTTCAACGGCTTCGCTATCGTCGGTTTGCCAACCCATCAGCTCGGCCAGACCATCCTCTTCCGCTTCCTCCATCACACCGAGACGGGGCAGTGTATAAAGCTGGTTGGCTTTCTGTTCTACCTGGTTGATCTGCTTGTTCAACGTCTGCAGTACTTCCGGCGACGGGCTGTTGAAATAGCGTTCGCGCAGCAGGGTGCGTTGGCTGATCATCGCCTGGAGTTCAACCAGCGCCTGCAGATAGCGCAGCTTTTGTGGCATCACGTCGTCGCTGGCTTCGGCCACGTAATCGCGGATCGAGGCGATCGACTGGCTGCTTTCGCGCTCGTTCTGCATCAGCAGCGCCTGCGGGTCGGCCAGCTTGCCTGCTTCTCGCAGCGTCGAGGAGAGCGAGCCGCTCAGCTGTGCCAGCTGCAGATTCAGTTGTTCGCGGATCTCTTCAGGCAGCGCCTGGGTGGTGTTATCCGTGGACAGCTGTTCGATGTTGTGTTCAACCTTGTTCAGCAGTGAGGCGTTGCCGCTCAGCAGGTAGTTGGAGATCGGTTTCTGGATCTGTTGGTTGATCTGCGCCTTGTAGCGATGATAGGCATCTATCTGATTGAAAGACATATCGAGACTTGATATCGACCATGCTATGGATCCCACCAGGAACAGGGTGATCACTGCCAGAGCGGCCAATGCCAATCGGAGCAGTTGTGAAATGCTCATAATTTCCTCGGTTGTTAGCGCGCGTCGGTTGCCGCGTCGGCCTTATTTTCCAGACGATTATGTGTGAACGGGTGTCTATCTAATGACGCAACGATTACAAAATAATGACAAAAGCGCTCATGCGTGGCGCATTGCGGTAGCGCGGTGAGTTGATGGACAAGCGTGGCCGTTTTCAGTAGAATACCGCCCGTTTGCCCGAAGCAAACATCCGAACAGATTTCATTACACAAAGAAGCGAGGCTGATTTTCTAAAATTTGCCTCGCTTTTTTGCACGTATCCTGTCCATTTCTGTCTAATTTGCGCGAACGCGGGGAGGTTCAATTGACAAGACCAGCCATTCTGGCGCTTGAAGATGGCAGTATTTTCAAGGGCGTAGCCATTGGCGCCGACGGTCTGTCCAGCGGTGAGGTGGTGTTCAACACCTCGATGACCGGTTATCAGGAAATTCTGACTGACCCGTCATACTGCCGTCAGATCGTGACGCTGACTTATCCACACATCGGTAACGTCGGCACCAATGCAGAGGATGAGGAATCCTCCCAGACCTGGGTTGCCGGTCTTGTTATCCGTGATCTGCCGTTGCTGGCCAGCAACTTCCGCAACGAGCAGAGCCTGGATGCCTACCTGAAAGCCAACAACATCGTTGGCATCGCCGATATCGATACCCGTCGCCTGACCCGTATTCTGCGGGAAAAAGGCTCGCTGAACGGCTGCATCATGGCCGGCGAGGTGGATATCGATAAGGCGCAGGCAGAAGCCAACGCATTCCCGGGTCTGAAGGGCATGGACCTGGCCAAGGTGGTGACTGTCGAACAGAGCTACGACTGGCGCTCCAGCACCTGGCAACTGGGTGCCGGCCATGTGGATAAGTCCGACGAGGAGCTGCCGTTCCATGTCGTGGCCTACGACTTCGGCGTCAAGCGCAACATCCTGCGGATGCTGGTCGAGCGCGGCTGCCGACTGACCGTGGTACCGGCGCAGACCCCCGCTGACGAAGTGCTGGCGTTGAATCCGGATGGCGTATTCCTCTCCAATGGTCCGGGCGACCCGGAGCCCTGTGACTACGCGATCGAGGCGATCCAGCAGATCCTGAAGACAGAACTGCCGGTATTCGGCATCTGCCTGGGCCACCAGTTGC
This sequence comes from Marinobacterium arenosum, assembly GCF_019795155.1. Lineage (GTDB taxonomy): Bacteria > Pseudomonadota > Gammaproteobacteria > Pseudomonadales > Balneatricaceae > Marinobacterium_C > Marinobacterium_C arenosum. Next base: position 3,622 of record NZ_JAILYN010000087.1, read on the forward strand.
TGGCACTGGCCTCCGGTGCCAAGACCGTGAAGATGAAGTTCGGTCATCACGGTGCCAACCACCCGGTGCAGGACCTGGACAGCAAGCAGGTGATGATCACCAGCCAGAACCACGGCTTTGCGGTCGACGAGGACAGCCTGCCGGGCAATATCCGTGCTACCCACAAGTCGCTGTTCGACGATTCCCTGCAGGGGATCGAGCGTACCGACCGTCCGGCGTTCAGTTTCCAGGGCCACCCGGAAGCCAGCCCGGGCCCGCATGACGTCGCACCGCTGTTCGACAAGTTCATCGAACAGATGAAGGCCGCTAAGGGCGCCTGAGCCCAGACAGACAGAAAGATACAGATAACTGATACGACCGGTAGACACTGATGCCCAAACGTACAGACTTAAAAAGCATTTTGATTCTCGGCGCTGGCCCGATCGTGATCGGCCAGGCCTGCGAGTTCGACTACTCCGGTGCTCAGGCATGTAAAGCCCTGCGTGAAGAGGGCTACCGGGTAATCCTGGTGAACTCCAACCCGGCCACCATCATGACCGACCCGGCGATGGCGGATTCCACCTACATCGAGCCGATCAACTGGAAGACCGTCGCCAAGATCATCGAAAAAGAGCGTCCGGATGCACTGCTGCCGACCATGGGCGGCCAGACCGCGCTGAACTGTGCGCTGGATCTGGAGCGCGAAGGGGTACTGGAGCAGTTCGGCGTCGAGATGATCGGTGCCAACGCCGACACCATCGACAAGGCCGAAGATCGCAACCGCTTCGACAAGGCGATGAAGAACATCGGCCTGGAATGCCCGCGTGCGGCGATCGCCCACAGCATGGAAGAGGCACTGCAGGTGCTGGACGCCATCGGTTTTCCGGCGATCATCCGCCCGTCGTTCACCATGGGTGGCTCCGGTGGCGGTATCGCCTACAACCGTGAAGAGTTCGTCGAGATCTGTGAGCGCGGCCTGGACCTGTCGCCGACCAACGAGCTGCTGATCGACGAATCGCTGATCGGCTGGAAAGAGTACGAGATGGAAGTTGTCCGCGACAAAAACGACAACTGCATCATCGTCTGCTCGATCGAGAACTTCGACGCCATGGGCGTGCACACCGGTGACTCCATCACCGTGGCACCGGCCCAGACGCTGACCGACAAAGAGTACCAGCTGATGCGTGACGCATCCCTGGCGGTACTGCGCGAGATCGGCGTCGAGACCGGTGGTTCCAACGTTCAGTTCGGCATGGACCCGGAAACCGGCCGGATGGTGGTGATCGAGATGAACCCGCGTGTCTCCCGTTCCTCTGCGCTGGCCTCCAAGGCGACCGGTTTCCCGATCGCCAAGGTAGCGGCCAAGCTGGCGGTGGGTTACACCCTCGATGAGCTGCAGAACGATATTACCGGCGGTCGTACACCGGCATCGTTCGAGCCGGCGATCGATTACGTGGTTACCAAGATTCCGCGTTTCACCTTTGAGAAGTTCCCGCAGGCCAACGACCGCCTGACCACCCAGATGAAATCTGTCGGTGAGGTGATGGCAATTGGCCGTACCCAGCAGGAGTCACTGCAGAAAGCCCTGCGTGGCCTGGAAGTGGGCGCTACCGGCTTCGATCCGATCGTCGACCTGAAGGCCGAGGATGCCCGCACCACGATCGTGCGCGAGATGAAGGAGCCGGGCTCCGAGCGTATCTGGTACCTGGGCGACGCCTTCCGGCTGGGTATGACCGTCGACGAGCTGTACAAGCTGTCCGGCATCGATCCCTGGTTCCTGGTGCAGGTGGAAGACATCATCAAGGATGAGCAGCGGATCTCCGAGATGGCGCTGTCCGACCTGGATGCCGATGCGATCTTCCGTCTGAAGCGTAAAGGCTTCTCCGACGCCCGCCTGGCGACCCTGTTGGGTGTCAGCGAGAAACAGTTCCGCAAACAGCGCCAGAAGCTGGGCGTGCGCCCGGTATTCAAGCGGGTGGACACCTGTGCCGCCGAGTTTGCCACCGATACCGCCTACATGTACTCCACCTACGAGGAGGAGTGCGAAGCGAACCCGTCCGACCGTGACAAGATCATGGTGATCGGCGGCGGTCCGAACCGTATCGGTCAGGGCATCGAGTTCGACTACTGCTGCGTACACGCGGCGCTGGCGGCCCGGGAAGACGGTTTCGAGACCATCATGGTCAACTGTAACCCGGAAACCGTATCCACCGACTACGATACCTCCGACCGGCTGTTCTTCGAGCCGATCACGCTGGAAGATGTGCTGGAGATCGTCGAGGTTGAGCAGCCGAAGGGCGTGATCGTCCAGTACGGCGGTCAGACGCCGCTGAAACTGGCGGTCGAGCTGGAGCGTGCCGGCGTGCCGATCATCGGTACCTCGCCGGAAGCGATCGACCGTGCCGAAGACCGTGAGCAGTTCCAGCAGATGCTGAAGCGTCTCGGTCTGAAGCAGCCGGAAAACGCCACTGTGCGTTCGCTGGAAGAGGCGATCATCGAAGCCAAGAAGATCGGCTACCCGCTGGTGGTGCGTCCGTCCTACGTGCTGGGCGGTCGGGCGATGGAGATCGTCTACAAGGAAGAGGAGCTGCGTCGCTACATGAACGAGGCGGTGCAGGTCTCCAACGAGGCGCCGGTGCTGCTGGACCACTTCCTGAACGCCGCCATCGAGATCGATATCGACGCGGTGTCCGATGGCGAGACCGTGGTGATTGGCGCGATCATGCAGCATATCGAACAGGCCGGCGTGCACTCCGGTGACTCCGCCTGCTCGCTGCCGCCGTACAACCTGCCGGCCGACATCCAGGACCAGATGCGTGAGCAGGTCAAGAAGATGGCGCTGGAGCTCGGCGTGGTCGGCCTGATGAACACCCAGCTGGCTTACCAGGATGGCGAGATCTACGTGATCGAGGTGAACCCGCGTGCGTCCCGTACCGTGCCGTTCGTCTCCAAGTGCATCGGCGTGTCCCTGGCCAAGATCGGCGCCCAGGTGATGACCGGCAAGACTCTGCAGGAGCTGGGCTTCACCGAGGAGATCGTGCCGAAACTGTACAACGTCAAGGAAGCGGTGTTCCCGTTCAACAAGTTCCCGTCGGTCGACCCGATCCTGTCGCCGGAGATGAAATCCACCGGCGAGGTGATGGGGACTGGCGAAACCTTCGGCGAGGCGTTCATGAAGGCGCACATCGGCGGTGGCGATGTACTGCCGAAGCCGGGCAAGGCGTTCATCTCGGTGCGCAACGTCGACAAGCCGGGTGTGGTTGCCGTGGCGGCGAGCCTGGTCAAGCATGGCTTCTCGCTGGTGGCAACCAGCGGTACCGCCAAGCTGCTGGAAGAGAACGGTTTCGAGGTCGAAGTGGTCAACAAGGTGATGGAAGGCCGTCCGAACATCATCGACATGCTGAAGAACGATGAGATCGCTTACGTGGTGAACACCACCGAAGGTCGTCAGGCGATTGCCGATTCCTCCGACATCCGCCGCAGCTCGCTGCAGCATAAAGTGCCCTATACTACGACTCTGGCTGGTGCCGAGGCGGTGACCATGGCGCTGGACTACGGTGAGGAAAAAGTGGTGCGTCGTCTGCAGGATATTCATCAGGGTAGCCAAGCATGAACAACCGAGTGCCAATGACCGTGCAGGGCGAAAAAGCTCTGCGCGCTGAACTGGATCGTCTGAAAACCGTTGACCGGCCGCGGGTTATTCAGGATATCGCCGATGCCCGTGAACACGGCGACCTGAAAGAGAACGCCGAGTATCACGCCGCGCGTGAGCAGCAGGGGTTTATCGAAGGGCGTATCCAGGAGCTGGAAAGCAAGCTGTCCAGCTGCCAGGTGATCGATGTCACCGCCATTCCGCATAGCGGTAAGGTGATCTTCGGTACCACTGTCACCATCATCAATGTGGATACCGACGAGGAGGTCAGTTACCAGATCGTCGGTGATGATGAGGCGGATATCAAGGTCAAGAAGATCTCGGTCAACTCACCGATTGCTCGTGGGCTGATCGGCAAGGAGGAGGGCGACCTGGTCGCCATCACCACGCCGGGTGGTACCACCGAGTATGAGATCGGTCAGGTGCAGCATATCTGACCTTGTCGACTGTGATCGAAAAAACCGCGCTTAGGCGTAATGCCAGTCAGTTAAGCCAACTGACTGGCATTTTTCTTTCTCACGGGGTAGCGGCATGGGCAACTCTTTAATGCCCGGGGATAACGCCGCTCTCGCCTTGTCGGCAACACGAAAGTGGCT
>NZ_JAILYN010000088.1 GCF_019795155.1 Marinobacterium arenosum
GCGTCGGCGGAGCATCCCCTCCACACCAGTCGGCTGGAGGGGATTAACAACAAGATCAAGGTAATCAAGCGCATGGCTTATGGCTATCGTGATACCGAGTACTTCTTTATGAAGATCAAAGCAGCCTTTCCCGGTAAACGACGATGAACCATTTTTAACGCCGTATCACCGAGCGCAGCAGTTTTGTAGCTTGCTGTCAGATGCCGCCCATCAACATGTACTTAATCTCAACATAGTCCTCGATGCCGTACCTGGAGCCCTCGCGGCCGATGCCGGACTGCTTGACGCCGCCGAACGGCGCCACGGCGGTGGAGATGATCCCCTCGTTGATGCCGACGATGCCGTACTCCAGCGCTTCGCCGACCCGCCAGGCGCGGCCCAGCTGGTTGGTGTACAGGTAGGCGGCCAGGCCGAACTCGGTATCGTTGGCTAATGCGATCGCCTCGGCTTCGTCGTCGAAGCGGAACACCGGCGCCAGCGGGCCGAAGGTCTCCTCGCGGGCCACTTTCATATCGGCAGTGACCTCGCGCAGCACGGTCGGCTCGAAGAAGGTGCCGCCCAGCGCGTGGCGTTGGCCGCCGATGGTCAGTTGGGCGCCCTTGCCAAGCGCGTCCCGCAGGTGATCCTCCACTTTGTCCACCGCCGCCGGGTTGATCAGCGGCCCCTGGGTGACGCCCTCATCCAGGCCGTTGCCCACTTTCAGGTCGGCCACCGCCTCGGTCAGCCGCTCGACGAAGGCGTCGTAGATGCCGCGCTGCACGATGAAGCGGTTGGTGCAGACGCAGGTCTGGCCGGCGTTGCGGTATTTTGAGGCCACGGCGCCGGCCACCGCGGCATCCAGGTCGGCGTCGTCGAATACGATGAACGGCGCGTTGCCGCCCAGCTCCAGCGAGATCTTCTTGACGTTGTCGGCGCACTGGCGCATCAGCAGCCTGCCGACCGCGGTGGAGCCGGTGAAGCTGAGCTTGCGCACCTTGTCGTTGCCGGTCAGCTCGCCGCCGATCGCCTTGGCGTCGCCGGTCACCACGTTGAACACCCCGGCCGGGATGCCGGCCTCCTCGGCCAGCACCGCCAGCGCCAGCGCCGAGTAGGGGGTATCCGGCGCCGGTTTGACGATAAACGGACAGCCGGCCGCCATCGCCGGGCCGCATTTGCGGGTGATCATCGCGCTGGGAAAGTTCCAGGGGGTGATCGCGCCGACCACGCCGATCGGCTGCTTGATCACCACAATGCGGGCGTCGGCCTTATGGCTGGGGATCACGTCGCCATAGATCCGCTTGCCCTCCTCGGCAAACCACTCGATGAAGCTGGCGGCGTACAGGATCTCGCCGCGTGCCTCGGCCAGCGGCTTGCCCTGTTCCAGGGTCAGGATCTCGGCCAACTGGTCCGCATGATCGACGATCAGCTCGTACCAGCGTCGCAGGGTGGCGCTTCGCTCGCCGGCGGTCAGGCCGGCCCAGTCGCGCTGGGCGGTATCGGCGGCATCGATCGCCTGGCGGGTCTCCTCGCTGCCCAGCCGGGGTACTGTGCCCAGCTTATCGCCGGTGGCCGGGTTGAAGATCTCGTCGCAAGCGCCGTCGCGGGCGTCGATCCACTGTCCGTTAACGTATGCCTGCTGGCGGAAAAGCTTGGTATTCATCATCAGCGTCCTTTTTCGAATGGGCCGGCTCCGGCCGGGCCGGAGAGCAAGCCGTCGGTTGATGGATTCGGCGTCCCGACGGGGCGCGCTAGCGGTTGCTGGCCGACGACAGCAGCAGGCCGGCGCCGATCAGTGCGCTGCCGGTCACCCGGTTCTGGGTCTTGACCGCCTTGGCGTTGCGCAGCCAGGGGCGCAGTCGTGCCGCCACCGCGCTGTAGCCGGTCATCACCAGCCAGTCGACCGTCACCAGGGTGCCGCAGATGATCAGCAACTGTGGCGCCTGCGGCTGCAGCGGGTCGAGGAACTGCGGGATCAGCGCCATCAGGAAGACGATCCCTTTCGGGTTGGTGATGTTGATCAGCAACGCCTGCAGGAAACAGCGTCGGCCGGACACCAGCGGCGCGCCGTCCAGATCCAGCGCGCCCTGCTCGCGCCATTTCTGGATGCCGAGCCAGACCAGGTAGGCCACGCCGAGCCACTTGATCAGGTTGAACAGCAGTACCGAGGTGCTGATCAACGAGCCCAGCCCGACCCCGACGATCAGCATCTGGATACCGTAACCGCTGATCAGCCCGGCGACCGCCGGGGCGGCGCCGCGCACTCCGTGACGGGCACCGAAGCTCATCGCGGTGACCGCGCCGGCACCGGGCGACAGGCTGATCAGGAATGCGGCGCCAAGCAGGGCCAGCCAGAGGGTCAGTTCCATTTTTTAACTCCAGGCAAGAGCGTTGGATTAGGTCGTTGTGAGTGGTCCGACAGCGAAGCCAGATCAACGGAATATAACACCCGTTAGGCTATAGTGCGCGGCCGAATCAACCATTGGAGAGCGTCGTGCGATTTCACCTTCTGACCCTGGCCGTTACGCTCGGCCTGTCCAGCCCGCTATTGGCCGGCGACAGCGACAATGGCCGCCAGCTGGCCCAGGCCTGCGCCAGTTGCCACGGTCCCACCGGCCGGGCGACCAGCAAGGGCTATCCGAACCTGGACGGCCAGAACGCCGCTTACCTCGAAAAAGTGCTCAGGGCCTATCGCGACCGCAGTCGCAAGGGGGCGATGGCGTTCCTGATGTACCCGGAAGCGGCGGAACTCAGCGACGATCAGATCGAGGATCTGGCGGCGTTTTATGCAAGCCAATAGTGGGTTGCTGCAGAAGGGTAACGGATCGTAAAAGTTCTCTATCTGCCTTACAGGCAGAATCGCAGTTAACGGTTACGTTTGGTAGATCCACATCAGTGGAAATGGCTGAATTACGGTCTTGCCTGCCGGCGCGTCAGGGGGCTCCGCCCCCAACACCCCCGTATGCCTCCACAGAGCGCCTGATCCTGCGCGTGGCTTATAAAAAAGTACCCGGAGTGACGAGCGTAGCTCCCGGAAATCCGCGAAGAACCACAAATGATGGGTAATATGCTTTCCCTTTCAGTCCGCTCCGTACAGCTGTTAGCTGTCCACTAACAGCTGTTCACTTGTATAAAAAAACGGTGTCCGCGGGCAGACACCGGTGCCGGATGCTCGGCCAGAGCAAAAGTACTTTTCAGGGAAAAGTACCCACCTTAGTGCAACAAACTAAGAGTCGAACTAAATGTCGAATCTGGCTCAGCCCTCACTGGGGAACGCGAACTGGGCCTTCTCCTGGATGCCGGACGCCGGCCAGCGCTGGGTCACGGTCTTGCGCTTGGTGTAGAAGCGTACCGAGTCCGGGCCGTAGGCGTGCAGGTCGCCGAACAGCGAACGCTTCCAGCCGCCGAAGCTGTGGTAGGAAACCGGTACCGGCAGCGGGATGTTGATGCCGACCATGCCCACCTGGATGTTGTCGGAGAAGTAGCGGGCCGCTTCACCGTCACGGGTGAAGATGCAGGTGCCGTTGCCGTATTCGTGGGCATCGATCAGGTCCATCGCCTCCTGCAGGGTGTTGACGCGCATCACCTGCAGTACCGGGCCGAAGATCTCCTCCTTGTAGCTGACCATCTCCGGCGTGACGCCGTCGATCAGGGTGGCGCCGACGAAGAAGCCGTTCTCGTACCCTTTCACCTGCGGGTTGCGGCCGTCGACCACCACGCTGGCGCCATCCTGTTCGGCGCTGTCGATGTAGCCGTTGACCTTCTGCTGGTGGGCGCGGGTGATCACCGGGCCGAAGTCGTTGCTGCTGTCGCTGTAGGCGCCGACATTCAGGTCCTGCATCGCCTCTTTCATCTTGGCAACCAGGGTGTCACCGGCTTCGTCACCGACCGCGACCGCTACCGACAGCGCCATGCAGCGTTCGCCGGAGGAACCGAACGCGGCACCCAGCAGCTGGGCCACGGCGTTGTCCATATCGGCGTCCGGCATCACGATGGCGTGGTTCTTGGCACCGCCCAGCGCCTGGCAGCGTTTGCCCTGGGCGTTGGCGGTGCTGTAGATGTACTCGGCGATCGGCGTGGAGCCGACGAAGCTGACCGCCTTGATGCGGTTGTCGTACAGCAGGGTGTCGACCGCTTCCTTGTCGCCGTTGACCACGTTCAACACGCCGGCCGGCAGGCCGGCTTCCTGCAGCAGTTCGGCGATGAACAGGGTCGAGCTCGGGTCGCGCTCGGACGGCTTCAGCACGAAGGTGTTGCCGCAGGCGATCGCCATCGGGTACATCCACAGCGGTACCATCGCCGGGAAGTTGAACGGGGTGATGCCGGCGACCACGCCCAGCGGCTGGAAATCGCTCCAGGAGTCGACTGCCGGGCCGACGTTCTTGCTGTACTCGCCCTTCAGCAGTTCCGGGGCGCCGCAGGCGTACTCGACGTTCTCGATACCGCGCTGCAGTTCGCCGGCGGCGTCATGGCCGATCTTGCCGTGCTCTTCGCCGATCAGCTGGCAGATCTTGTCGGCGTTGGCTTCCAGCAGCTCCTTGAAGCGGAACATGATCCGTGCCCGCTTGGCCGGCGGGGTGTCGCGCCAGGCCGGATAGGCGGCCTGGGCGGCGGCGATCGCTTCTTCGACGGTGCTCTTGGCGGCCAGGGCAACCTGGCGGCTGGCTTCGCCGGTGGCCGGGTTGAATACGTCCTGGAGACGGGTGGCGTCGGTGCGGATCTCGCCGTTGATCAGGTGTCCGATTACAGTCATGTTGTAAACCTCGCTCTGTGCAGCCGGGGGGCTGCCTGATTCTTATTTGTTTGGGACGCGCCTCTGAAACTTGGCCTGCGCGCCCGCTATGCCTTGGAGCCTGCGGCTCAGGCCTGCTCGTTCAGGGTTTCGCCCAGGGCGTTGATCAGCCGGTCGATCTCGTCCAGTTCGACGATGAACGGCGGTGCCAGCTGGATGGTGTCGCCGCCGTAGCGGACATAGAAGCCCTTCTGCCACATCTTCATCGCGATCTCGTACGGACGCCGCGCCGGCTCGCCCGGCAGGGCTTCGATGCTCAGGCCGGCGGCCAGGCCGTAGTTGCGGATATCGCTGACGTGCTTGCTGCCCTTCAGGCTGTGCACCGCGTTCTCCCAGTACGGCGCGATCTCCGCCACCCGGTTGACCAGGTGGTTGTTCTCCAGCACGTCCAGTGCGGCGATACCGGCGGCACAGGCGACCGGGTGGGCGCTGTAGGTGTAGCCGTGCGGCAGCTCGATCATGTACTCTGGACCGCCATGCTCCATGAAGCAGTCGTAGATCTCCTGCTTGACCGCCACCGCGCCCAGCGGCTGGGAACCGTTGGTCATCTGCTTGGCCATGTTGATGATGTCCGGGGTGACGCCGAACGCCTCGGAGCCGGTGTTGGCGCCGGTGCGGCCGAAACCGGTGATCACCTCGTCGAAGATCAGCAGGATGTTGTGCTGGTCGCAGATCTCGCGCAGCCGCTGCAGGTAGCCGACCGGCGGGATGATCACCCCGGCGGAACCGGAGAACGGCTCGACGATCACCGCCGCGATGTTGGAGGCATCGTGCAGCGCGATCAGCTCCAGCAGATCTTCCGCCCGCTCGGCGCCGACATCCGGCATGCCGCGGGTGAACTCGTGGCCTTTCACCAGGGTGTGCGGCAGGTGATCCGCCGCCAGGCCTTCGCCATACAGTGCGCGGTTCGGGCCGATACCGCCGACGCTGATGCCGGCGAAGTTAACCCCGTGATAGCCCTTGGTACGGCCGATCAGCCGGGTCTTGCTCGGCATCCCTTTCTTGCGCCAGTAGGCACGAGCGATCTTCAGCGAGGTGTCGGCGGCTTCGGAGCCGGAGCTGGTGAACAGCACCCGGTTGATCCCTTGCGGCATGAACTGGGTGACCCGCTCGGCCAGCTCGAACGATTTCGGGTGGCCGAACTGGAACGCCGGGGCATAGTCCAGCTGCTTGACCTGCTGGGCGATCGCTTCGTTGATCTCGGGTACGTTGTGGCCCAGACCGCAGGTCCACAAGCCGGACAGGCCATCAAAGATCTTGCGGCCGTCGGCATCGGTGTAGTAGCAGCCGTCGGCTGAGACGATGATGCGTGGGTCCTGTTTGAATTGGCGGTTGCCGGTGAACGGCATCCAGTGGGCATCCAGTTGTGCCTGGCTGGGTGACTTGCTGTCTGTGGTTGCGCTCATCGCACCCTCCGTTTCTTGTTCTCAGGTATGGGAGTTGTGGTTGCGTTAACGGTTACGTTATTGACAGAGTGTGCGCCGGTTCATATTTTGATTAAATTCAAAATAAAAAATACTTAGTTAAGCAGGTATTTAACTATGTCCCGTCCCGCAAGCCGCCCCGCCAAGAGCCTGATCGGCCAGATCAGCGATATCGACCTGCGCCTGCTGAAGGTGTTCCGCACCGTGGTGGAGGCCGGCGGATTTGCCCAGGCGGAGGTGGAGCTGGGAGTGTCGGCGTCGGCGATCAGCATCAGCATGGCCGACCTGGAAAAACGCCTCGGGCTGCGGCTGTGCCAGCGCGGCCGGGCCGGTTTCTCGCTGACCGACGAGGGGCGCCAGGTGTACGACGCCAGTCTGCAGCTGTTCACCTCGCTGGAGTCGTTCCGCAGCGAGATCCACTCGATCCACCGGCAGCTGAAGGGCGAGCTGGCGATCGGCATCACCGACAACCTGGTCAGCATGCCGCGGATGCGGATCACCTATGCGTTGCGTTCGCTGAAGCAGCAGGGGCCGGAGGTCAATATCCGCATCCGGATGATCTCGCCGACCGAGGTGGAACTGGGCATCCTGGACGGCAAGCTGCACATCGGGGTGGTGCCGCTGGTACAGCCGCTAAAGGGGCTGGAGTACACCAACCTGTATGCGGAGGAGGCGCTGCTGTACTGCAGTCACGAACATCCGCTGTTCGATCTGCCCGATGCGGAGATCGACCGGGAGGCGTTGGCCGACTGCGATGCGATCGAGCCGACCTTCGCCCGCACCGAACAGGTCAACCAGCAGCTGCAGCAGCTGAGTACCACCGCCAGCGCCTCCGACCGCGAAGGGGTGGCGTTTCTGATCATGACCGGCCTCTATATCGGCTTCCTGCCGACCCACTACGCCGAGCGCTGGGTCCGCGAGGGCCGGCTGCGGGCGCTGCGGCCGGAGCTGATGAACTACCAGATCCAGTACGCGGCGGTGACCCGCAAGGGGGTGCGGCCGAACCTGGTACTGGAAACCTTCCTGAACGAACTGGCGCTCCACGCCGAGGACTGAGCGGAGCTTCAAGCGGCAATAACGTTTGAAGATATTCTTGGCCAAGAGGATTTATCCAGGCTTAGGTCTTGCCTGCTGGCGCGTCAAGGCGGCCCGCGCAGGGGCTTCCGCCCTTAACAATGTGTGCCCGGCATGGCACGTAGCTCTTCGGAGCTGTTCCGGTCACTGTGGCGGTGATCGGATGACTTGGTGGTGAAAGTCCACTATCGGCCCGGCAAGGGGAACGATTAGCTGAACGGCAAGGGTGTCCGCCGCGAGGTGGAATCCGAAGGCAGCCGAAAGCAAAGCACTGGCCTGACGAACAGA
>NZ_JAILYN010000089.1 GCF_019795155.1 Marinobacterium arenosum
TGGTCCAGTTCGACTTTTCCCCTGAAATCTTCGAAAAGAAAAAATCCGGAATCCTGCCTAAGGATTCCGGATTTTCTTTCGCAGAATCAGCGGCTCAATGAGCTTAACTGATCGGCATTACGCAATTGCGGGGCTTTTTATATCCAACCGGTACCGCTTACAGCTTCGGGCCGGCCTCGATGATCGCCTCGGAGACGCCGTCGAACTTCTGGAAGTTGTTGACGAACTGGCCGATCAGGTCGTTGGCGGTGGCATCGTAAGCGCCTTTGTCCGCCCAGGTGTCACGCGGGTTCAGCAACGTGGCATCCACGCCCGGCACGCTGGTCGGCACGGCCAGGTTGAGGCCCGCCAGGTGCTGGGTTTCCACCTCGGTCAGCGCGCCACTCTGGATTGCAGCGATGATGCCGCGAGTGGTCGGGATGCTGAAACGTTCGCCGGTACCGTAAGCTCCGCCGGTCCAACCGGTGTTGACCAGGTAGACCTTGGAGCCGAACTCCTCGATCCGCTTCATCAGCAGCTCGGCGTATACGTGAGCCGGGCGCGGGAAGAACGGTGCACCGAAGCAGGTGGAGAAGGTGGACTTGATGCCACCACCGGAACCCATCTCGGTGGAACCGACCAGGGCGGTGTAACCGGACAGGAAGTGGTAGGCCGCAGCCTCTTTGGACAGGATCGACACCGGCGGCAGAACGCCGGTCAGGTCGCAGGTCAGGAACACGATCGCCTGCGGCTCGCCACCCATGTTGGTATCAGAACGCTTCTCGACATGCTCCAGCGGGTACGCACAACGGCCGTTCTCGGTCAAGCTGGTGTCGTTGTAATCCGCTGTACGGGTCTCGTCCAGCTTGACGTTCTCGACGATTGCACCGAAACGGATCGCGTCCCAGATGATCGGCTCGTTCTTCTTGCTCAGGTTGATGGTCTTTGCATAGCAACCACCTTCCAGGTTGAACACCACACCCTTGCCCCAGCCGTGCTCGTCATCACCGATCAGGTAACGCTCAGGGTCGGCCGACAGGGTGGTTTTACCGGTACCAGACAGACCGAAGAACAGCGTGGTATTGCCGTCTTCACCGATGTTGGCGGAGCAGTGCATCGGCAGCACGTCTTTCTCCGGCAGCAGGAAGTTCTGCACGGAGAACATCGCTTTTTTCATCTCACCGGCATAACGCATGCCGGCCAGCAGCACCTTGCGCTTGGCAAAGTTCAGGATGACGCAGCCATCGCTGTTGGTGCCGTCACGCTCCGGTTCGCAGACGAAGCCGGCGGCGTTGATGATCTGCCACTCTTCCTTGCCTTTCGGGTTGAATTCATCCGGACGGATGAACAGGTTCTGACCAAACAGGTTCTGCCAGGCAGTTTCTGTCGTCATTTTAACCGGCAGATAGTGGTTCGGATCGGAACCGACGTGGACATTGGCAACAAACTGCTCTTTGTCCGCCAGGTATTCTTCGACCCGGGTCCAGAGTGCGTCGAACTTGTCGGCATCGAACGGGCGGTTGATATTTCCCCAGTCGATGGCGTCGGAAGTGCTGGGCTCATCGACGATGAAACGATCCATCGGTGAGCGACCGGTACGTTTACCGGTAGTGACTACCAGCGCACCGGTGTCGGCCAGAGTGCCTTCACCGCGCTGAATAGCCCGTTCTACAAGCTGAGCACGGCTCAGATTGACATTTACGGTTGTCTCGTTGGTCATTACTGGGTTCCCTTGGCTAGGTGCCAATAACGTTACCTGAAAAGCAAATATGGAGTTGGCTATACCCCTGTGCACAGCCGGTGTCAGGATTCAGGGAGGCGTATTATTGCACAAAATTTGTCAACAGCGCCATTGGCGATAATCGCTCTCATTTGTGCGCCGCACAACCCGATCAGCCTCAGTGGCGGGCGTCCGAGCCCGGCGCATAACCGGTATCGGAGAACAGCGCGGTGATATCGGCATCATCGAAGCTGTAATGGGTGTTGCAGAACTGGCAGGCTACTTCGATCACTCCCTGCTCAGTCAGGATCTCACGAAGTTCGGCTTCGGTCATGAAGCGCAGGCTTTCGGCGGTGCGTTGGCGTGAACAATCGCACCGGAAGCTGACCGGCTGCGGCTCGGCCAACCGGCAGTGCTCCTCGTGGAACAGCCGAAAGAGCAGGGTTTCGTTATCCAGTTGCAGCAACTCGTCCGCCTTCAGGGTGGAGCCCAGATAGCCGATCCGCTGCCAATCCTCGGCCTGGCTACCGCTGGCCGGCAATACCTGCAGCAGGAAACCGGCCGCCCGCTGACCATCCGCCGCCAGGTGGATCTGGCTGTCCAACTGCTCGGAATATCGAAAGTACGCCTCCAGGCAGTCGCTCAGCTGCTCGCCCTCCAGCGGCACCACCCCCTGATAGCGACGCCCTTCACGCGGTTCGATGGTGATCACCAGTTGGCCCTGTTCGAGCAGTTCGACAAAGCCGGCATCGTCCGGCAGCCCATCCTCGAACCGGGCGATCGAACGCAGCTGCTGCTGGTCGTTGCACTCGGCCATCAGCAGGCGCACATTGCCGCTGCCCTGCGCCTGCAGGATCAGACGCCCTTCGAACTTCAGGTTGGCGCTCAACAATACCGAAGCCGCCATCATCTCGCCCAGGATGCGGCGGATCAGCGGCGGATAATCATGTTTGACCAGCGCCTCCTGGTAACTCTGCTCCAAACCGGTCAATACGCCGCGAATATCGAGCTTTTCAAACAGAATTCGTTGGATTTTATCGGAATCACACATGGGCTATCGTTCTCACGCAGGAAGGCGTTCTAGAGGCAAGGTTACGAGGGTGTTAAAATCGCCGCCAGTATACCACACCACCGTGAAGGGACCTCACCCGAGATGACCGCCCAAGCCGCCACTGTTTTCTGCCGTCACTGGCGCCCCCTGCCCCTGCTGTTCGGTCATCTGGCCGCCGCACTGCTGCTGGCCAGCTTCATCTGGCCCACCGGCCACGAGCTCTGGCGCAGCCTGGATCAGGCGCTGTTTTTCCAACTGAACGGCTCGCTGGCCGACGGCGGCGACTGGGCCCGTTTCTGGGCCTGGGCCAATGTCCGCGCCAGCGATACGGTTGCCGCACTGATCATTCTCGCCACGCTGACCTTCAGCGGCCTCGGCTTGCAGCGACGCCAGCTGCAGCCGGCATTGATCGGCTTCGTTCTGCTGATGGTGCTGATGTTCCTGGTGCGGCGCAGCCTGCATGAGTGGGCCGTGGCGCAGGGCATTTCGGGGCCGAGCGCCTCGCTGGTGCTGCAACCGGCCTATATGCTGAGCGAGCTGGCCCCGGATATCCCGACCAAGGATCGCTCCGGCCAAAGTTTTCCGGGCGATCATGCCGCGGTACTGCTGTGCTGGGTCGGCATGCTGGCATTGAACCTGCGCAACAAGCTGCTTGGGCTGATCCCGCTGGGGCTGGCGTTGCTGCTGATGCTGCCACGGGTGGTCGGCGGCGCCCACTGGGCCAGCGACAACCTGGTCGGCGGCACCTTCACCGCGCTGGTCACGCTGAGCTGGGCGTTCTGCACGCCGCTGCTGCAACGGGCGACCGACGCGTGCTGGCGGTTGCTGCGACCACTGGTCGCACTGTTCGGCCGGCTACCACTGCTGGGCCGGCTGCCGTTTTTCAACCCTTAGCCGGGCACCAAGCAGACCAGACAAACTGCCGGGCGTTCAGTCGAACGTCTGGTCCTTGAAGCCGCGAATCTGGCGGCGATCCTTCTTGTTCGGCCGCTGGGCCGGCGCATCACGCATCAGTTTGCGCCGTTCGGCGGCCTCTTCGCGCTGCTGCTGGCTCTGCTCGGTCTCCCGATAGAGCAGTTGCGCCTCGGGGGCGCCACGACGCTGATCGGACAGCGCCTCGACAATCACGGTTTTCTCGTCGAAGCCCTGGCGGATCTGCAGCTCGGCACCGATCTCCACCAGTCGGCTGCATTTGCTGCGCTGGCCGTTGTAATGCACCTTGCCGCCCTCGATCATCTGCTTGGCGATGGCGCGGGTCTTGTAGAAACGGGCCGCCCAGAGCCATTTGTCGAGGCGGACCTTCAGATCCTGTGATTGAGTCATATCTTTTTGCTCGGACTTAGCTCGTCAAAGTGGCCGATACTGCGGAACTGCTCGATGCTGCGCGCCGGCTGCTGGCTGTCCGGCTGGACGATCGACAGCAGGTGGCGGATACCGTACTGGCGGGCCGACTCCAACACCGGCAGACTGTCGTCGATCAGCAGGGTGCGCTCGGCATCGAACGGCTCCTCCTGCTGCAGCCGCTGCCAGAACATTGGATCTTCCTTCGGCAGCTGGTAATCGTGCGAGCTGATCACATGGTCGACCAGTTGGTCGATACCGGTTTTGCGAATCTTCAGGTTCAGACTGCCGCGGTGGGCGTTGGTGACGATCACGGCGCGGATATTCTCGCTGCGTAACCGGGCCAGGAAATCCTGCACATAAGGGCGGAAAGCGATCCGTTCGGCGATCTCCTCCTTCAGCTGGACGATATCGACGTTCAGCTCGCGGCTCCAGTAATCGAGGCAGTACCAGTTTAGTGTGCCCTTCTCCGCTATGATACGCTGATGCAGCCAGGCCCGGGCCTCGTCCGGCTCCAGCGCATGGATCTGCGCATAGCGCAGCGGCAGGTGTTCGAGCCAGAAGTAGGTGTCGAAGTGCAGGTCCAGCAGGGTTCCATCCATGTCCAGCAACACGGTGTCTATATCGGGCCAGTACAGCATGGATAGGCAGAGTTCTCGTCAGCAATCGTTTTCAGGAAGACCTTCAGTATGCCCGTAAAGCCCGATATTTTGAAGATTACCGCCACCGCCCGCAGCCGGCTGTTCCAGGTCGAGGAACTGCAGCTGCGCTTCAGTAACGGTGCAGAGCGGACCTACGAACGGCTCGCCAGCCGGGGCCACGGCGCGGTGATGGTGGTGGCGCTGACCGCCGAGCAGGAGGTACTGCTGATCCGCGAATACGCCGCCGGTATGGAAGACTACCTGCTGACCCTGCCGAAGGGACTGATCGACCCGGGCGAGGACGCACTGCAGGCGGCCGATCGCGAACTGAAAGAGGAGGCCGGCTTCGGCGCACGCCAGCTGCAGACGCTGAAGGTGATGTCCACCGCGCCGAACTACATGGGCCACCGGCTGACCGCGATCATCGCCCGCGATCTCTACCCCTGCCGCCTGCCGGGCGACGAGCCGGAGCAGATGGAGGTGGTGCGCTGGCCGCTGAGCCGGCTCGATGAACTGATCGGCCGCGACGATTTTCACGAAGCCCGGGCGATCGCCGCACTGCTGATGACCCGCGACCTTGTCCAGCAAGGCAAACTGGACTGAACCATGCCGATCGATAACCAGCAGTTGGAACAGTTGAAGCAGATCGCCCGCGATGCCGGCCAGGCGATCATGCAGGTCTATCGACGGGAGGAGTTCGGTGTCCGTAGCAAGGAAGACGACTCGCCATTGACCGAGGCGGATCTGGCGGCCCACCGGGTGATCGAGGCGGGGCTGGCGGCACTGACGCCGGAGATCCCCCGGCTCAGCGAGGAGGCGGCCGCGATCCCCTTCGAGCAGCGCCGCAACTGGCAGCGGTTCTGGTGCATCGATCCGCTGGACGGCACCAAGGAGTTCATCCGCCGCAACGACGAGTTCACCGTCAATATCGCCCTGATCGAGCAGGGTGCGCCGTTGTTGGGACTGATCTACGTGCCGCCGACCGGCACCCTGTACTGGGGCGGCCGGGAACTCGGCGCCTGGAAGCAGCGCGACGGCCAACCGCCTCGGGCGATCCACTGCCGGCCACTGGGCGAGATTCTGACGGTGATCGCCAGCCGCCGCCATGGCGAAGATCGCAACGCCACGCTGCTGGCCGGGATCGCCGATCAATTCAATGGAATCGACACCACCAATATCGGCAGTTCATTAAAGATGTGCCTGATTGCCGAGGGCAAAGCCGATGTTTATCCACGGCTGTTCCCGACCAGCGAATGGGATACCGCCGCCGCCCAGGCGATTGTCGAGGCCGCCGGTGGCCGGTTGGTCGATGCCGAACGGCTCGAACCACTGCGCTACAACCAACGCGAGTCGCTGGAGAACCCCTGGTTCCTGGTGATCGGCGACCCGGCGTTCCCACTTAACCAGCTGGACTACTGAGCCGGTCGTACAGCTATGCGGTAACGCTCAGGATTCCGCTACGCACTGGCGGGTGCCGCCGCGCACCACCTCCTCCACCTTGCTGGCGAAGGCGCCGTCACCGGTCTGCTGGCGCATGATCATGCCGACCTCGCGGTCGGAGAAATGTTTGTGGACATAGTCGGTCAGGCAACTGCATTGGGCTTCGCTGGCACCGCCGCTGGCCATGCAGCCGTCCATGAACGGCTGCCAGGTCTTGGAGTTCAGAAACTGGCTCTTCAGCACAAATACCGCCAGCGCCACTGCGCCGATCCACAAAAACACCTTACTCATACTACGCCCTGCGTTATTGTTATATTCCCGCCATTCTCAAGCAGCCATGGCCCTACCACCAGCGGACTTTGGTCGCAGCCGCCTAACTGTTGCACCGGGCGAATACCACTACCTTTTGTACCATGAAAAGGCGGATTGTCGGTGATATGATCAGCACGCTTCTAACTTTTAAAGTGGGCAACGGACCGCCGGATTCTACTAATAAACCGCCATTCGTCCGTTGGCCGCCAATGACAGCCGTATCAAAGAGGGTGAAACTTATGAGCTTTGAACTTCCGCCGCTGCCGTACGCCAAAGACGCTCTGGAACCGCATATCTCCGCGGAAACTCTGGACTTCCACCACGGCAAACACCACAACACCTACGTGGTCAAGCTGAACGGTCTGGTACCGGGCACCGAGTACGAAGGCAAGTCCCTGGAAGAGATCATCAAGACCGCTCCGGCCGGCGGCGTGTTCAACAACGCAGCACAGATCTGGAACCACACGTTCTACTGGCACTGCCTGGCCCCGAACGGCGGTGGTGAGCCGACCGGCGCAATCGCTGACGCGATCAACGCCAAGTGGGGTTCTTTCGACAAGTTCCAGGATGAGTTCAACGACAAGGCCGTGAACAACTTCGGCTCCAGCTGGACTTGGCTGGTGAAAAACGCCGACGGCGAACTGGAGATCGTCAACACCTCCAACGCCGGCACGCCGATGACTTCCGGCCAGACCGCGCTGCTGACCGTCGACCTGTGGGAACACGCCTACTACATCGACTACCGCAACGTCCGTCCGGACTACCTGAAAGGCTTCTGGGCGCTGGTGAACTGGGAGTTCGCCAACCAGAACCTGGCTGGCTAAACCCAGCCACCGCTATTGAAAAGGCACCCATATGGGTTAATACCGATCAGTTAAGCTCTTTAACTTGCTGATCAGACAAGAGAAAATCCGGAATCCATGTTAAGGGTTCCGGATTTTTTTATGCATTTCAGTCAGGCAGTGGATGCCATCTCTCGCGTTTCTCCCGACCAATTCGCTTCGTTGTCTGAAGTGCTCTCCC
>NZ_JAILYN010000009.1 GCF_019795155.1 Marinobacterium arenosum
GAATAGGAGCCGGGGCCTCATCTACAGGGCAGTCTTTTCGACTTCGCAGCCCGCCTGGCTCACCGGCTCCTTGCGATGGGCGGTAGCTAATCACCCATCAACGAGAGATACAAGCAGCCCGCTTCGAGGGCGGCACCTTCGGGCTGTGCCAAGGCCTGTCGCGGTCAGAGCCCGCTGCTACGGATGCCGTACTCCGTAGCAGTCCGCTTCGAGGGCGACACCGTTGGACTGTGCCAAGGCCTGTCGCGGTCAGAGCCCGTTGCTACGGACGCCGTGCTCCGTAGCAGTCCGCTTCGAGGGCGACACCGTCGGACCATGCTAACCTGTCGCGGTCAGAGCCCGCTGCTACGGATGCCGTACTCCGTAGCAGCCCGCTCCGAGGGCGACACCTTCGGACCGTGCCAAGGCCTGTCGCGGTCAGAGCCCGCTGCTACGGACGCCGTGCTCCGTAGCAGCTCGCTTCGCGAGCGAGCGGAATTGGCACCGACTTTCGTTTGTCGCCGCTAAGCACTACCCAGCATTGAAATAAGCATCATCATGCCGCTGAGTACCAGCAGGGCGCTGGCGATATGGCGGAACTGCTCCCGACTGATCCGCTTAAGTGCCGCTTGGCCGAGCCGGTTGCCGAACACCGCACCTATCCCCAACAACACCCCCAGCGCCAACCAATGGCCGATATCAGGCAGGAACCAGAGATAGCCGGCCAGTTTGCTGAGCTGCATCAGCAGGGTGCTGATCGCCTTGGTGGCGATCATCTCCTCCTTCTCCACCCGGTAGTTCAGGTAGAACGGGTTCATCACCGGGCCGACCGCGCCGATCAGCGCCGACAGCAACGCGGTGGCGAAACCGGCCGGCAGAAACCAGGCCAGCCGCATCGGGAAACTCAAGCGGCCCTTGAACAGGTAGTCGTTAAGTCCGTTGACGATCAGGAACAGCGCCACCAGTCCGCTGAGCCAGGGCAGGCTGATCCGGCTGAACAGCCAGCTGCCGAGCAGCGCGCCGCTGATGATGCCGGGCAGCAGCCAGGCCAGGATCGACCAGTTGACCTGTTGCCGGTACAGCCAGCCACGGTGCAGGGCGCCGATTACCGAACCGACGCAGAGTACCGGGGCCACCAGGCGCAACGGCAATACCAGGTTCAACAGCGGAATGCTCAGCAGCGCACCGCCGCCGGCGGCCAGCGAACTGAACAGCCAGCCGAGGGTGCCGGCGGCGATCAGGATCAGAGCGGAGGCGAGGGTAATTTCAAGCATCGGCGCAGTGTATCCCAAGGCGGCGGCCGAGGGCAGGAGTCCTGATCAGACTTGCAGCCGGATGGCGACAGGATAGGGGAGGCCTCATGAACCGGAAAAGCCGCTGCCTGCTATCTGTCCCGTGTTCCGCTTCGATATCGCTTGCCGCTCTCCGAAGGGGCATAAAATTGACTAGGCTGTAGTGGCGATCCAAAGAAGGAGTGCCGCGATGGGGCAACCGGCGACAGGGTTTCTGGCCAGGGCCGACTTGCAGCGGTTGATCGAGCTGATCCGGGCCGACGGCTACCGGCTGCTCGGTCCGCAACTGCGTGACGGCGCGCTGCAGTTTCTCGAACTGGAATCGACCGACCAGCTGCCGCGCCGCCAGCAGGCGGAGCAGGCACCGGGCTATTACCGGCTGCAGACCAGCGAGTCGGCGCGCTGGTTCGATATCGTCAACGGCCCCCAGGCATTGAAACCGCTGCTGTTCGCGCCACGTGAAACCCTCTGGCGGTCCGAACAGCGAGCCGACGGCACGCTCTGTTTCCAGCCCCCCGAGCGCCCGTCACAGCCGCTGGCGCTGCTCGGCGTGCGCAGTTGCGATCTGGCGGCGCTGCAACTGCAGGACCGCCACTTCCTGCGCGATGACCTGGCCGACGACGCCTACGCCGCCCGCCGTCGCGGCCTGCTGCTGGTGGCGGTCAACTGCAACGCACCGGCCGACACCTGTTTCTGCGCCTCCACCGGCGACGGTCCCAGCGCCGAGCAGGGCTACGACCTCTGTCTGACCGAGCTGGACCACGGCTTCCTGCTGCAGGTCGGCAGCGAACGTGGCCGGCAGCTGGCCAACCAGCTGCCGCTGAGTGAGGTGACCGAGACGATGCTGCAACAGCAGGCCGACCAGCACCAGGCGGCGGTGGCCTGCCAGTCGCGCCGGCTGCCGGTCATCGCCGCCGGCGATCTGCAGCAGCGCCATGCGCATCCCCACTGGCAGGCGGTGGCCGAGCGCTGCCTGGCCTGCGGCAACTGTACCCAGGTCTGCCCGACCTGTTTCTGCCACCGCGAGCAGCCGCTGGCCAGTCTGGAGTTCCGCTATACCGGCCAGCAGCGCGAGTGGGACTCCTGCTTCGGCGACGGTCACGCCTATCTGGCCGGCTTCCAGGTGCGGCCCGATATCGCCAGCCGCTACCGGCAATGGCTGACTCATAAACTGGACAGCTGGCAGCAGCAGTACGGCCGTAGTGGCTGTGTCGGTTGCGGACGCTGCATCAGCTGGTGCCCGGTGGGGATCGACCTGGTCGTCGAAGCCGACGCCCTGATGAAGGAGCCGCCATGCAACTGAATCCGCAACTGCCGGTTAGCGCCGAGGTGATCGACCGAGTGCAGGAGTCGCCCAGCATCTTCACCCTGCGCCTGCGGCTGGTCGATCCGCAACAGCAGCGGGCCTACAGCTTCCAGCCCGGCCAGTTCAATATGCTCTATCTGTTCGGCGTCGGCGAGGTGGCGATCTCGATCGTCTCCGACCCCCAGGACGAAACCCTGATCGACCATACCATCCGGGTGGTCGGCCGGGTCACCGAGGGATTGGCGAAACTGCAGCCGGGCCAGCAGATCGGTCTGCGTGGGCCGTTCGGTCGCGGCTGGCCGATGGCCCAGGCGCAGGGACGCGACCTGCTGATTGTCACCGGCGGGCTGGGCTGCGCGCCGGTGGTGGCGGTGATCAACTACGTGCTGCTCAGGCGCGAGCAGTTCGGCCGGCTGACCATCATCCAGGGGGTCAAGCATGCCGACGACCTGATCTGGCGTGCACGTTACGACTACTGGAGTCGGCTGCCCAATACCGAGGTGCTGATCGCCGCCGATCAGGGCGGGCCGCTGTGGCCGTTTCACCATGGCCGGGTCACCGACCTGCTGGAACGGCTGGAGCTGGTGCCGGCGCGCAGCATCGCCATGCTGTGCGGGCCGGAGGGGATGCTGAAGGCGGCCAGCGAGGGGCTCCGCCGGCAGGGGTTGGCCGGTGACGATATCTACCTGAGCATGGAGCGCAATATGCAGTGCGCGCTCGGTTTCTGCGGCCACTGCCAGTACGGCGCCGATTTCATCTGCCGCGACGGGCCGGTATTCAGTTACCGCCAGATCGCCGACCGGCTCGGCCGGAGGGGCGTCTGATGGCCGACATGATGACCGACAAACCCAGGGTGGCGGTGCACAAGTTCAGCTCCTGCGACGGCTGTCAGCTGGCGTTCCTGAACATGGGCGACGACCTGCTGACGTTGCTGGCGCAGCTGGAGGTGGTCCATTTCGCCGAGATGGGGGTGGTCGACGAGACGGCCGAGGCGGATATCGCCTTTGTCGAGGGCAGCGTGTTTACCGCCCATGACCGCGAGCGGATTCAGCGGATCCGCCGGCAGAGCCGCTATCTGATCACCATCGGCGCCTGCGCCACCAGCGGCGGTGTGCAGGCGCTGCGCAACTATGCCGACGACGGCGCCGACTGGTGCCAGGCGATCTACGCCAGCCCGCAGTATATCGACAGCCTGGCGACATCGACGCCGATCCGCCAGCACGTCAAGGTGGACTTCGAACTCTGGGGCTGCCCGATCAACTCGCGCCAGCTGGTGGCGCTGTTCAATGCCCTGCTGCGCGGTGTGAAGCCGGCCGAGCAGAGTGAGAAGGTCTGCCTGGAGTGCAAGCGCAATCTCAATGTCTGCACCCTGGTGGCCAGCGGCCAGCCCTGCCTGGGCGCGGTCACCCGGGCCGGCTGCGGCGCGCTCTGCCCCCGTTTCGGCCGCGACTGCTACGGTTGCTACGGCCCGTCGGAGCTGCCTAACGCCGCCTCGCTGGGCCGCTGGTTCGAGGGGATCGGTTTGAGCCGCGCGGCGAGCCGGCGCCGCTTCAAACTGATCCACAGCACCGCCTTTGAAGCGCAACACCGCAAGGAGGCCGACGATGGCGCGCAAAGTTGATCTCAATGTGCCGATCCTGGCGCGGGTCGAGGGGGAGGGCGCGCTGGAGCTGAAGATCCGCAAGAAGCGGATCAAGAAGCTGCAGTTGCGGATCTACGAACCGCCGCGCTTCTTCGAGAAGTTCCTCGAGGGGCGCCACTACGACGAGCTGCCGGACCTGGTGGCGCGGATCTGCGGTATCTGCCCGGTGGCCTACCAGACCAGTGCGGTCAACGCCCTGGAGAGTCTGTTCGGGGTCGAGGTCGGCCCCTGGGTGGCGGCGATGCGCCGGGTGCTCTATTGCGGCGAGTGGATCGAAAGCCACGCGCTGCATATCCACCTGCTGGCGCTGCCGGACTTTTTCGGTTACGACAGCGGGGTGGCGATGGCCAGGGACTACCCGGAGCAGATCGGGCGCGGGCTCAGGTTGCAGGCGCTGGGCAACGACCTGATGCGGCTGCTCGGCGCCCGCTCGGTGCACCCGGTCGGTATCCGGGTCGGCGGCTTTCACCGGGCGCCGGACCCCGGCGAGGTGGGGCGGATACTGGAGCGGCTGCACGCGGCGCTGCCGGAGGCGGCGCAGATGGTGCAGTGGCTGGCCAGTATCGAGCGGCCGCGCTATCCGCAGAGCTTCACTTCGGTGGCGCTGCGCAGCCCGCAGGGCTACGCGATCGACAACGGCGCACTGGTCAGCAGCGGCAGCCTGGCACTGAAGCCGGCGCAGTACCCGGACCATTTTGAAGAGTTCCAGGCGCCGCACTCCACCGCGCTCTGGAGCCAGCTGCATGGCGAGCCCTATCTGGTCGGTCCGCTGGCCCGCTTGAACCTCAATGCCGGCCAGTTGGCGACCGACTGCGATTGCGCCTTGAATGGAACGCTCAGCAATTTTCCGTCGCAGGATATGTTCGACAGCATGCTGGCGCGCGGTATCGAGATCTGCTGGGCGTTGAGCGAGGCCGCCCGCCTGCTGGAAAGCTACCAGCTGCCGGATCGGCCGGCCGTCGAGGTGCAGCCGCGTGCCGGCGTCGGTTGCGGTTGGAGCGAGGCGCCGCGCGGCCTGCTGTGGCACCGCTATGAGCTGGATGGCGAGGGCCTGGTACGCAGTGCCCGGATCGTGCCGCCGACCAGCCAGAACCAGGCCCGCATCGAGCAGGACCTGCACCATGCGCTGGAGGCATACGGACTCGACCGACCGGTGGCAGAGTTGCGTCAGCTCTGCGAGCAGGTGATCCGCAACTACGACCCCTGTATCTCATGCGCCACCCATTTCCTGAACCTCAAATTGGATCGGCCATGACAAAGATTATCGCGATCGGCTCGCCCCACGGTGATGACCGCTTTGGCTGGGTATTGCTGCAACGGCTGGTGGCCGCCGGTGTGCCCGCCGGCCTGGAGCTGACCGCGTTGGACCGGCCCGGTCCCGGCCTGCTGCAGCAACTGTCGCCGGAGCGGCCGACGCTGCTGGTCGATGCGGTCGATGCCGGCCTGCCGCCGGGGCAATTGCTCTGGCTGACACCCGATCAGCTGCCCTCGGTCGCCGCATCAACGGGCGACAGCCATGGCATCGGCCTGCTCGACTCGCTACAGTTGGCGACGGCGCTGGGCAAGCCGTTGCCGCCGCTGCAACTGCTGCTCTGCCAACTGCAACAGGTGCAGCCGATGGCGGAGCTGAGTCCGGCGATCGAGGCGGCGCTCGAGCCGGCCTGTGCCCAGGTCGAGCAATGGCTGACCGCCAACAACCGGTCTACTGAGTAGGAAACCTGCCGTGTATAAATTGTGCTTTTTTGTGCCCGACGAAAACCTTGATGCGGTCAAGCGTGCGTTGTTCGACATCGGTGTCGGCAAGATCGGTGATTACGACTGCTGCTGCTGGCAGACCCGGGGGATCGGCCAGTTCCGGCCGCTGGCCGGCAGCAACCCGCATATCGGCCAGCAGGGCGAAGTGGAACAGTTGACCGAGTGGAAGGTGGAGATGGTCTGCGCCGATGACCGGATCGCCCAGGCGGTGGCGACCCTGAAGCAGGCCCACCCCTATGAGGAGGTGGCCTACGACGTCTGGCGGCTGGCGGAGTTCTAGGGTAGAACTCCACCCGCTTCAGGCCCTCTGCGGCCGGCGTAGCTGGTATAACCGGTCGCCCCAGAAAAACAGTGCCAGGCCGGCGATGATCACGCTGGTGCCGGCCCAGACCCTCGCCGTCACCAGTTCATTGTTGAGCCAGCTGCCGAGCATCAATGCGAAAACCGGCGTCATCAGGGTGACCAGTGCCACGGTGCTCGGCGGCAGGCGGCTCAGGATGTGGAAATAGCTGACGAAGCCGACCAGCGATCCGAATATCGCCAGATAGAGGATCGCCCAGGGTGAATGGCTGCTGAAATCCAGTGTGGGCGCTTGGCCGTCGAGCAGCAGCCAGAGCGCGCCGTAACAGGGCAGGCTCATGATCAGCGCACCGACCGTCTGGGACAGCGGGTGGATATCCAGTGCCTCCCGCTTGATCAACACGCCACTCAGGCTGAACAGCACCACCGCCAGCAGCAGCAGCGCGAAGCCGGGCCAGCTGTCGCCATTGACGGTGGCGCCGTCGAGAAAGATCCAGCCCAGCCCCGCCAGACCGACGGCACAGGCCAGCCAACGGTGCGCTGCCAGCGGTGCTTCGCGCAGTAACGGCTGGGCGAGCAGGGCCGAGATCACCGGCGACAGGCCGAACACCACCGAGATTAGACCCGAGGGGATGTAACGGACTGCCACATAGGTGGCGCTCATGGCGCCGAATATCCCCAGGGTTGCGTAGCCATAGGAGCGCAGCGCGCTGCGGTGCCATGGCAGCTCCAGGCGCAGTGCGCGTACCAGCAGCCAGCCCAACAGCGCGGCGATCGCCATGCGCAGCCAGGCGGCCATCAGCGGGTGAACGGTTTCACTGCTCCAGGCCACGCCCAGCGGGGTGGTGGCCCAGATTACCAGTACAGCCAGATAGGCGGTTGGTACGGACATCTGTGTCGCTCCTTGTCGCTCATGAGAACTCCCTGTTTCCGTCGCTGGCGCAGCCTCCCCGGCCCATAAATAAAGAGGCCGCAGGCGGGAGCGCTGCGGCCTCGGAAACCCGGTTACTGACTGGAACCGGTCAATTCCCGACCGCGGACGGCCGCAGCCAGCGGGCCACTGGGGCCTGCAGGACGGTTGCAGCAAATCGGTGGTAGGGACGATGAATCATAAGGGTTTCCAATTCAGTGAACTCGCATCATGCGCCCGTTCTGAAGCTGCGGTCAAGCATAGGGGCTGAACGCTGGCGATGGCGCTCGGTTGCCGCGACTCGCATGGCAATCAACAGTCCTGCGGGCTTGCACCCCGCCAAGCGCCAATATGCTGTTATCAGCTTGCAGCTTGCAGCTTGCAGCTTGCAGCTTGCAGCTTGCAGCTTGCAGCTTGCAGCTTGCAGCTTGCAGCTTGCAGCTTGCAGCTGTGAATAACCGGGTTATCCACGGCTTCTGTGGGTAACTTGTGGGGTAACGTGGGAGTAACCTTAGAATAGCTGTCGCCACCGCCCGTTTTCGGGCACTACGGCTTTGCTGGTGGATTTTTCAGCATCCGCTGAAAATGCCTCCAGGCCCCATATGTCAAGGGCCTTCGCCGATTGTTCCGATGCTTTTCCGATGAGCCGTCAAGACTTGATTTGTAGTTTTTTTACATGAATTCGACATCCGGATGTCATCCGCTTGTTAACAGCGGTACCGGAAATCGATCCTGTTGGGCAGGTTTTAGAATGGGGCTGTGGATAAGCTGTGGTTTAAAGCCTGTGCCAGGCACAGCTTTGCATCAGCCGACGATGCTTATTCAGACGGGGATTATCCTGGCGCGATAGCAATGCGTAGAACCGCGCGCGTGCTGGGAGTGAAACGTCCGGCAACAACTTGGCAGGCCTTCAGCGCGTTGGCTTTAGCGGTTGCGGTGGATCTCGACGTGGCGGGTCGGGAATTCGCCCCGCTTGCGGTCCTCGAAATAGAACTGCAGGGCATTGCGGATCGTCTCGAACGCCAATTCGTCCCAGGGGATCTCCGTCTCGTCGAACAGCGCCACCTCCAGCGACTCCTCGCCGACGCCGAATTCGGGGCGGGCCAACTGGGCCAGGTACAGCATCTGCACCTGGTTGACGTGGGTGATCGAGGTGACGGTATACAACTGCAGCAGTTCGACCTCGGCGCAGGCCTCCTCGCGGGTCTCGCGGCGGGCGGCGTGCTCGACCGTTTCGCCGTTTTCCATAAAGCCGGCCGGCAGGGTCCAGAAACCGTAGCGCGGTTCGATGGCGCGGCGGCACAGCAGTACCCGGTCGCCATGCACCGGCAGGCAGCCGGCAACGATATTGGGGTTCTGGTAGTGGATGGTGTTGCAGGCGCTGCAGACGTGGCGGGGCCGGTTGTCGCCCTCGGGGATCATCAGCTCGACCTGGCTACCGCACTGGCTGCAGAATTTCATCATCTATCCTTTCTAAGAGCCTGTTCACGATCTTTTGCCTGCTGCGACGGAGGCTCTTTTCGCGCAGTGCAAGAAACGAGGAGCGTAGTGTACTTGCTGTACATAAGGGACGAGTGACGCAGCAATGCGCGAAAAGAGCCCCGTCCCTTCGGGTTGTGCCGCAAAAAGCACCATACGGCGTTGCTCGACGCTCATTTAGAGTAACTAAACGTCGCATCTCGTGCCTTGCCTGGCGCTCTTTGCGGCGACAACGCAATTGGCACAAGATCGTGAACAGGCTCTAAGGCGTTTGCGGCGGGCCCGTTGCTGGCAGGGTTTGCCCGGTCGTTGCCCGCCCCTGCCATTGTAGAGTCAGCCACGGCTCGACAACAAGTAACACGGACTGACCATTCGGCGCTCAACTTTTCGCCAGACCCTAGGTATGATCAGGTAAGTTCAGTAGTTAAATCAGAGATATGATTCGCCAACTCAGAGAACGCGTACAACAACATCAGCCGATCCGCTTTCGCAGCGACGGTCAGAAAGCCGGCGTGCTGGTGGCGCTGACTGATCACCCCGTCGATCCCGAAGTGATCCTGACCCGCCGTGCCGCCAAGCTGTCCACCCACAGTGGCGAGGTGGCGTTTCCCGGCGGCAAGCATGATGAGACCGACCCCGACCTGCTCTATACCGCGTTGCGGGAGGCCCAGGAGGAGGTCGGCCTGGCGCCGGAGCTGGTCGAGGTACTTGGTCCGCTCGGCCAGGTAATGTCCAAGCACCGCCTGCAGGTGACCCCCTATGTCGGTATCGTGCCGCAGCAGGTGGAGCTGGAGCCGAATCCCGGCGAACTGGATGCGGTGTTCCGGGTGCCGGTCAGCTTCTTCCTGGAACAGCAGCATTTTCGCACCCACAGTATCCGCTCCAATGGGCTGATACATGAAGTTCCCGCCTGGCGCTATGAGGAGTTCCTGATCTGGGGGCTGACCGCCTATGTGCTGGGCGAGCTGATGAACCTGGCGTTCGACGCCCGGATACCGCTGCGGGCGCGGCCCGAACATCGTGACTTGGCGGGCTGAGCCCCTGCCGGCGCGCGCAACAGGATAACGGAAGGAGAGGCAGCGATGCTGTATTCATTGGAGGAGCGGCGGGTCGAGCTGCTCGGCAGCGAGCATTACGTGGCCGACAACGCCACGGTGATCGGCTCGGTTCAGCTGCACGATCGCAGCAGTGTCTGGTTCAACGTGGTGATCCGCGGCGATAACGACCTGATCGTCATCGGCGAGGGCAGCAACGTGCAGGACAGTGCGGTACTGCATACCGACCCCGGTTTTCCGCTGACCCTGGGCCGTGACGTGACCATCGGCCACCAGGCGATGCTGCACGGCTGTACGGTCGGTGACGGCTCGCTGATCGGTATCGGTGCGGTGGTATTGAACGGCGCCCGTATCGGCAAGGGTTGCCTGATCGGCGCCAACGCGCTGATCCCGGAGGGGATGGAGGTGCCGGACGGTTCGCTGGTGGTCGGCTCGCCCGGCAAGGTCAAGCGCACCCTGAGCGACGAGCAGCGGCAGGGCTTGATCGACAACGCCTATCACTATGTCGAGAATATGCGCCGCTATAACCGCGGTTTCCAGATTCAGGAGTAATGGGTGAACGAACAACCGGTCCGCAGTCCCTGCGTCAGCGTCTGTGCGCTGGATGAGAATGATATCTGCATCGCCTGCCACCGCAGCGGCATCGAGATCGCAGAATGGGGCGTGCTCAGTAATGAACAGAAGCGCGACGTGATGCGCAAGGTGGCCCGTTGCGAACGGGGTGAGGAGGTGCGTTGATGCACGTGATGATCGATCTCTGCGTGGTGCCGATCGGCGTCGGCCTGTCGGTGTCCGAGCATGTCGCCGCCTGCCAGCGGGTGTTCGAGGAAGCCGGCCTGGCGCACCAGATGCATGCCTACGGCACCAATGTCGAGGGTGACTGGGATGCGGTGTTTGCGGCGGTCAAGCGCTGCCACGAGGTGGTGCATCAGATGGGCGCCGCGCGGATCAGCAGCTCGATGCGGATCGGTACCCGCACCGACCGCGAACAGAACATGGCCGACAAGGTACGTAGTGTCGAACAGAAGCTGGGCCGCAAGGTGCCGGACGACACCTATATGCCTTAAGTAAGACGGGAGTTTACAGTTGTACGTTAACAGTGGCTCGGTAAGGCTCGCTACTGTCAATTTCCAACTGTCAACTCACCACTGTTAACTCATAACTTTTCCGTCAATCTTCCTCGTCGGCGCCGGCCGATTCCAGCACCGTGATCCGTACGGTCTTGATCAGGTTGTCGTTGATCTGCAGGGTTTCGATCCGGTAGTTGTCCAGCTGCAGGCAGACGTTGGCGTCCGGGATCGCTTCCAGGGTTTCGGTGATCAGGCCGTTAAGGGTTTTCGGGCCGTCGGTCGGCAGCTGCCAGTCCTGGGCCTTATTGACTTCGCGGATATAGGCGCTGCCGTCGATAAAGTAGCTACCATCCTCCTGCGGATGGATCCCCTGGCTGTCTTCGCGGTTCTGCGCCGACAGTTCGCCGACGATCTCCTCTAGAATATCTTCCAGGGTGACGATGCCGAGGATGTCGCCGTACTCGTCGACCACCAGTCCCATGCGGCGACTCTGCTTCTGGAAATTGAGCAGCTGGGTCTGCAGCGGGGTGCTCTCCGGCACGAAATAGGGCTCTCGGATCACCTGCATGATTGCCGCCTTGGTGACCTTGCCGGTATGGAAAATCTGCGCCAGGTTGCGCATGTGCAGCAGGCCGACCACCTTGTTCAGGTCGCCTTGGTAGACCGGTAGGCGGGTGTGATCCGACGCGCCGAGCTGCTGGATGATGGTGTCGATATCATCTTCCAGGTCGATACCGAACACCTCATTACGCGGGATCATGATGTCTTTAACGGTCACCTCGGACAGCTCCAGTACGCCGAGCAGCATCGACTGGTTGGTCTGCGGCAGCAGCGCGCCGGCCTCGTTAACCAGGGTGCGCAGCTCTTCGGTGCTGAGGTGGTGGCTGTTGCCCTCGTTGACCTTGACGCCGAACAGCCGCAACAGGCTATTGGTGATGCCGTTGACGATCCAGACCAGCGGATAGCTCAGTTTCAACAGCGGCTGCAGCAGGAAGCTGGCCGGAAAGGCGATCCGTTCCGGATGCAGTGCTGCCAGGGTTTTCGGGGTGACCTCGGCGAATACCAGGATCACCAGGGTCAGCGCCGCGGTGGCGATGGCGATACCGGCGTCGCCCCATAGGCGAACCGCCAGTACGGTGGCGATCGAGGTGGCCAGGATATTGACGAAGTTGTTGCCGATCAGGATCACGCCGATCAGCCGGTCCGGGCGCTCCAGCAGTTTGCTGGCCTTGCGGGCGCCACGGTGCTTTTTCTTAACCAGATGCCGCAACCGGTAGCGGTTCAGCGACATCATGCCGGTCTCGGAACTGGAGAAGAAAGCGGAACAGAATATAAGGAAACAGAGAATGCCTGATAACAGGCCTATCGATGCGTCTTCCAAGACAAGTGAACCTTAAGATATGGGCGAGTTGGCATTTTTAATTGCACCTGGGGCCCTGTCAAGGGAAACGCTCAAGGGGCGTGCCGTGCTGATCATCTCCGGCTTCAGTTGAGCGGACAGCTACCGCCGCCGCAGCGGGCGCCCATCTGGCAGGGGCGGTTGTTGTCGCCCAGGCTGCCGCTACGCACGACCTGGCCGCCGGTGGCCAGCTTCTCGACCGGACTGTCCGGCGGCGTATCGCCCACCTCCAGTCCGGCCTGTTCGCACAGTTCACCCCAGCTACTGAGTTGTTCGCTGATGCGGTGACGGACCTCTACCACCCGGTTGTTGGTCGGACAGCGGTAATCGTAGGTCGGCATGGCAGGTCTGCTCCGGTTATTGGCTGCGCAAGAACAGTTCCAGCACGATCTTGGAACCGAAAAAAGCCAGCGCCAGGGTGGCGAAGCCGCCGATGGTCCAGCGGACAGCGGTGCGGCTACGCCAGCCGAACAGCGTGCGACCGGCCAACAGTACCGCGTACAACACCCAGGCAATCAATGACAGTACGGTCTTGTGCAGCAGGTGCTGGGCAAAGAAATCCTCGAAGAACAGGAAGCCGGTCAGCAGTGCGCCGGTCAGCAGCGCCAGGCCGGTGCCGAGCATCTCGAACAGCAGCTGTTCCATGGTCTGCAGCGGCGGCAGGGTAGCCACCAGGCCACGGGTGTGGTGATGCTTCAGCGCCCGTTCCTGCTGTTGCAGCAACAATGATTGGAGCACCGCGATGGTGAAGATGCTGTAGGCCAGGATCGACAGCAGGATGTGACTGATCACCCCGGCGCTGTAGGGTTTGGCAGCGCCGCTTTCCGGTATCAGCAGGTCGACCAGGGCGGTTGCTGCGGCCATCGGGAACACCCCCAGGTAGAGGTTGTCGATCGGTTGGCGCAGGCTGCTGAGCAATACCATGCCGGCGACCAGCCAGCCGATCAGCGAGGCCACGTTGAACAGGCCGAGATCGAGCCCACCCTGATGGTGTAACTGGAGATAAAGGCACAGGGTGTGCGACAGCCAGCCGATCGCGCCCAGCCATTTGGTGGTCTGCGACTGTGGCCGGGAGTTTTGCAGAATCTGCCATTGCATGCCGGTGGCAATCAGATAACAGGCCACTGCCAGCAGGGTAAAAAACGTCAGCATTGATCCTCCAGAGCCCGTGGTCCGTGCGGCCGGGCCGATTCCTGAGCGGCCTAGTGTGGCATATTTCGCTGGGGCGTGGAATGGGCCGGCGGCGCTGTGAGTGGAACCGGTGCTGTTGTATACTGTCGCGTTATTCCGAACCATTCTCAGGCCCGGCAGCGCCTTCGCGCCATTCGGGGCAATCAGCAGAGAGTACGCATGTTTGAGAATCTTACCGAACGGTTGACGCAGACGCTGCGCTCCGTGACCGGTCAGGCCAAACTGACTGAAGACAATATCAAGGGAACCCTGCGCGAAGTGCGCATGGCACTGCTGGAAGCCGATGTGGCGTTGCCGGTGGTGAAGGAGTTCGTCAACAGCGTCAAGGAACGTGCTGTCGGCCAGGAGGTCAGCAAGAGCCTGACGCCGGGCCAGGTGTTCGTCAAGATCGTCAACGAAGAGATGGTCAAGGTGATGGGCGAGGCCAACGAGGAGTTGGATCTGTCCGCCCAGCCGCCGGCGGTGGTGATGATGGCCGGCCTGCAGGGTGCCGGTAAGACCACCTCCGTGGCCAAGCTGTCGCGTTTCCTGCGCGAGCGCAAGAAGAAGAAGGTGCTGGTGGTGTCGGCCGACATTTACCGGCCGGCGGCGATCAAGCAGCTGGAGACCCTGGCGGCCGAGGTCGAGGTCGATTTCTTCCCGTCCAGCGCCGATCAGGATCCAGTCGATATCGTCAACGGCGCCATTAAGCACGCCCGTATCCAGCACCACGACGTGCTGCTGGTCGATACCGCCGGCCGTCTGCATGTCGACAGCGACATGATGGACGAGATCAAGCGGCTGCATCAGGCGGTCAAGCCGGTCGAGACCCTGTTCGTGGTCGACTCCATGACCGGCCAGGACGCCGCCAACACCGCCCGTGCCTTCAACGATGTATTGCCGCTGACCGGTGTGATCCTGACCAAGGCGGACGGCGATGCCCGTGGCGGTGCCGCGCTGTCGGTGCGCCATATCACCGGCAAGCCGATCAAGTTCATCGGTGTCGGCGAGAAGGTCGACGCACTGGAACCGTTCCATCCGGACCGTGTCGCCTCGCGGATTCTCGGCATGGGCGACGTGCTGTCGTTGATCGAGGAAGCGGAACGCAAGATCGATCAGCAGAAAGCGGAGAAATTCGCCAAGAAGATCCAGAAGGGCAAGGGCTTCGACCTGGAAGACTTCCGCGAACAGATCCAGCAGATGAAGAACATGGGCGGCATGATGGGGCTGCTGGACAAGCTGCCCGGCATGGGTCAGCTGGCCGAGGCGGCCCAGTCGGCCAACGCCGAGAAGGGGATCGTCCAGATGGAGGCGATCATCAACTCGATGACCCCGAAGGAGCGTCGCAACCCGGATATCATCAGCGGTTCGCGCAAGAAGCGTATCGCCAAAGGGTCCGGCACCCAGATCCAGGACGTCAACCGCCTGCTCAAGCAGCACAAGCAGATGTCGAAGATGATGAAGAAGTTCTCCGGCAAGGGTGGCATGAGCAAGATGATGCGCGGTATGAAGGGAATGTTGCCGCCGGGCATGGGCGGCGGTATGGGCGGGCCGGGCGGTGGTCTGCCGCCGGGCATGGGCGGTGGCGGCTTCCCGTTCAAGAAATAGCAGCCAATCGGCCAATATCTGGCTAGGTTTTGGTCGGAATAGGCTTCTAAAGGGCGGCGGATTCGCGTAGAATTGCCGCCCTTGATTTTATTCGGCCCGTTTCGGGGCAGGTCTCAGGGCCGTCCCCGGTACGGTAATTCAAACAGTGGGCGATGCCAAAACCCACTCAATAAAGGGATCTAACGCATGGTAACTATTCGTTTGTCTCGTGGCGGCGCTAAAAAGCGTCCTTTCTATCACATCACCGTAGCTGACTCACGTAACGCGCGTGACGGTCGCTTTATTGAGCGTGTGGGTTTCTTCAACCCGCTGGCTCGTGGTCAGGAAGAGCGTCTGCGCCTGAGCCTGGAACGTGTTGAGTTCTGGCAGGGCAAAGGTGCTCAGCTGTCTGACCGTGTCGCTGACCTGGTTAAACAGGCTAAGAAAGCAGCTCAGTAAGTGGTGCGGGTCGGGATATGAGTGATATGTCTTCGGATAAATTGACTGTTCTGGGTCGTATCACCGCCGTCTATGGCATCAAGGGGTGGGTGAAGGTCTTCTCGCACACCCAGCCGATGGAAAATATCCTGGACTATTCGCCGTGGTTGCTGAACCTCGATGGCCGCTGGACGGAAGTCAAGCTGGCTGAGGGCAAGCGTCATGGCAAGGGCATCATCGTCAGGCTGGCCGGTGTGGACGATCGCGATCAGGCGCGCAAATACTGCAACCTGGATATCGCGGTTGAACAGAGCCGTCTTCCGGAACTGGAAGAGGGCGACTACTACTGGAGCCAGCTGGAAAAACTGAGCGTTTACACCCTGTCCGGCGAATTGCTGGGCAAGGTGCATCACCTGATTGAAACCGGCTCGAATGATGTGCTGGTGGTTAGAAAGTGTGCAGGCAGCATCGACAAGCGCGAGCGTCTGATCCCCTATCTGCCTGATCAGGTGATCAAAGAAATTGACTTGGAAGCAGGTACCCTGCGGGTCGATTGGGACCCGGAGTTCTGAACCGTGTGGTTCGGTGTGGTGACACTGTTCCCGGAGATGTTCGAAGCGATCAAAAGCTACGGCGTCACCGGACGGGCAGTTCGCAACGAGCTGGTTGCGATCGAGAGCTGGAATCCGCGCGATTTCACTCTGGATAAACACCGCACCGTCGACGACCGGCCGTACGGCGGCGGTCCCGGCATGCTGATGAAGGTGCAGCCGTTGCGCGATGCCATTCATGCAGCGAAGCAGGCCGCGGGCGGCGATGCCAAAGTGATCTATCTGTCACCGCAAGGTCGCAAGCTGGATCACGCCGGCGTTCAGGAACTGGCAGGGCATAGCAAACTGATTCTGGTCGCCGGGCGCTACGAAGGTATCGACGAGCGCCTGATCGAGACCGAGATCGATGAGGAGTGGTCCCTCGGGGACTTTGTGCTGAGCGGCGGCGAGCTGCCGGCGATGACTCTGATCGATTCCGTCTCCCGGCTGGTTCCCGGCGTACTCGGGCACCAGGATTCGGCGGCGGAGGATTCGTTTTGCGAAGGCTTGCTGGACTGTCCGCACTACACCAGGCCGGAACAGTTCGACGGCATGCAGGTACCTGATGTACTGCTGAGCGGCAACCACGAACAGATCAGGCGCTGGCGCCTGAAGCAACAGTTGGGGCGGACCTGGCAACGCCGGCCGGACCTGCTGGAAAACGTGGAACTGACAGCCGAGCAGCAGGCTTTGTTAACCGAATATATCCGCGAGACCGAGACGTCTGGCGGCTAAATACTAGGATTAGGAGCGAGCGATGAGCAGCAAAAACCTGATCATTCAGCAGATCGAAGCTGAACAGATGAGCAAAGAAGTGCCGGCATTCGGCCCGGGTGACACCGTTGTTGTTCAGGTTAAGGTAACTGAAGGCAACCGTACCCGTCTGCAGGCGTTTGAAGGTGTGGTTCTGGGCAAGCGTAACCGCGGCCTGAACTCTGCTTTCACCGTCCGTAAGATCTCTCACGGTGTAGGTGTAGAGCGTACTTTCCAGACTTACAGCCCGACCGTTGACAGCATCACTGTCAAGCGTCGCGGTGACGTTCGTCAGGCTAAGCTGTACTACCTGCGTGAGCGTTCCGGTAAGTCTGCACGTATCAAAGAGAAGCTCGGTTAAGCCTCTCTTGCGATGCATTGAAAAAAGCGGCCATTGGCCGCTTTTTTTGTGTCTTTCGTCCGGCGGTGGATTGCTATAGCGTTAGTGCTCGATAAAAACAGAGCGCAACTTGGGAGTATGCGTGGCTAGAACCGCTGCGCTGCAGCCGGCCGAGGCCGATCTGCGGCTGATCGAACAGTATCTGGACAGTATCTGGATGGAGAAGGGGGTGGCCGAGAATACCCTGGCCTCCTACCGGCGCGACCTGTGTCACTTCGCCTGCTGGCTCAACCAGCATGGTGATGGGCTGCTGGATGTCGGCCGGGAGACCTTGCAGGCGCACCTGGCCTGGCGGGCCCGGGAGCTGCTCAAGGCCAGTTCGACCGCCCGGTTGCTCTCCTGTCTGCGCGGTTTCTACCGCTATGCGCTGCGCGAAAACTGGCTGGCGCAGGATCCGACCTTGCGGGTCGACAGTCCGAAACGTGGCCGGGCATTGCCGAAGACGCTGACCGAGCGGGATGTGGAGGCACTGCTGGCGGCGCCCGACCTGTCGACCGAGCTGGGGCTGCGAGACCGCACCATGCTGGAGTTGCTCTACGCCGCCGGTCTGCGGGTCAGTGAGCTGGTCGGTCTGACCCTGTCGCAGCTGAACCTGCAGCAGGGGGTGGTGCGGGTTGTGGGCAAGGGTGACAAGGAGCGGCTGGTACCGTTGGGCGACGAGGCGATCGGTTGGTTGCAGCGCTATCTGCCGCAGCTCGATCCGCGCCTCAGCGGCGAGGTGCTGTTCCCGGGGCGGGGTGGCCGGCCGATGACCCGGCAGACCTTCTGGTACCGGATCAAGCAGCACGCGCTGACCGCCGGCATCGACAAGCCGCTGTCCCCCCATACCCTGCGGCACGCCTTCGCCACCCATCTGCTGAATCATGGCGCGGACTTGCGGGTGGTGCAGATGTTGCTGGGTCACAGTGACCTGTCCACCACTCAGATATATACTCATGTCGCTCAGCATCGCCTGCAGGCGTTGCACCGCGAACACCATCCGCGCGGTTGAGGAACTTTGGCCGCGACTCCGCATCGAACAGTCAATCCGTACTCTAACCGGAATTATAAAGAGAGTAATCATGCGTAAAACATTGTCGACCGCCCTGCTGCTTGCGGGGATCACTGCCAGCCTGCAGGCGGCCGCGAGCGCCGAGGAGACCATCGTCGCGCAGTTGCAGAAGGTGAACAAATCGATTCCGGTGGTCTCGGTGGAGCCAGCGCAGATGCCGGGCATGTACGAAGTCACCCTGGGCAGCGGCGAAGTGCTCTATGCCGACCCGAAGGGGGAGTACTTCGTGGTGGGCCAGATGTACCGCTACAGCGACCAGGACGGCTTCGTCAACCTGACCGAGAAGAAGCTGGCCGCCCAGCGGGCCGAAAAGCTCAAGCAGGTGGCTGAAGAGGACATGGTGATCTTCGCGCCCGAGGGCGAGGTCAAGGCGACGCTGAATGTGTTTACCGATGTCGATTGCCCGTACTGCCGCAAGCTGCACGAAGAGGTGCCGAAGCTGAACGAGATGGGTGTCCAGGTCAACTACCTGGCGTTCCCGCGTGCCGGCTTCGGTTCGCCGGCCTACAAGAAGATGAACTCCATCTGGTGCGGTGAGCCGGGCACGCGCACCGAACTGATGACCAAGGTGAAAACGGGCCAGAAGATCGAGGAGCTCGATTGCAAGTCGCCGGTAATGGAGCAGATGGCGCTGGGCCAGTCGGTTGGCGTGACCGGGACACCGGCGCTGCTGCTGGAGGATGGCACCCTGGTGCCGGGCTATATGCCCGCCGCCCGCCTCGGTGCCATGCTTGGCATAGAATAACTTTCTGAAAATGAACGGAAAAAAGGAGGATTTTGTCCTCCTTTTTTATTGTCTGTGGGCGATAGAGCTGAAAATGCGATTTCGCTATACTATGGGGCTCTTTTTTCTCGGCGCATACTGATGCGGCCGGTTCGATCGTACTTGATGACGTGAGGTGTTGGCTTGAAACCGGTAAAAGTTGGAATCTGCGGGTTGGGCACCGTCGGTGGCGGTACCTTTAATGTTCTGAAGCGCAACGCGGACGAGATTAGTCGTCGTGCGGGCCGTCGTATTGTGGTTGAACAGATTGGCGCTCGTCGTGACAACCCGGACTGCGACACCAAGGGCACCCAGATTAGCCGCGATATTTTCGATGTGGCGTCCAACCCGGAAATCGATATCGTCGTCGAACTGATCGGTGGCTACGACGTGGCGCGCGAGCTGGTCATGACCGCCATTGAAAACGGCAAGCACGTGGTGACCGCCAACAAGGCGCTGATCGCGGTGCACGGCAACGAGATCTTCGAGGCCGCCCAGAAGAAAAACGTGATGGTCGCCTTCGAATCGGCAGTGGCCGGTGGTATCCCGGTAATCAAGGCGATCCGCGAAGGGCTGGCCGCCAACCAGATCAACTGGCTGGCCGGCATCATCAACGGCACCGGTAACTTCATTCTGACCGAGATGCGCGACAAGGGCCGCGATTTCGCCGACGTGCTGGCCGAAGCCCAGGCGCTGGGTTACGCCGAAGCGGACCCGACCTTCGATGTCGAGGGGATCGACGCCGCACACAAGCTGACCATCCTGGCCTCCATCGCCTTCGGTATTCCGCTGCAGTTCGACAAGGCCTACACCGAGGGGATCAGCCAGATCACCCCGGAAGATGTCCAGTACGCCGAAGAGCTGGGCTACCGGATCAAGCACCTCGGCGTCAGCCGCCGCACCGAGCAGGGCGTCGAGCTGCGCGTACACCCGACCCTGATTCCGGCCCAGGCGCTGCTGGCCAATGTTAACGGCGTGATGAACGCGGTACTGGTGGATGGCGATGCCGTCGGCCAGACCCTTTACTACGGTGCCGGCGCCGGCGCCGAGCCGACCGCCTCGGCGGTGGTGGCCGATATCGTCGACGTGGTGCGCACGCTGACCGCCGACCGCGACAACCGGGTGCCGCACCTGGCATTCCAGCCGGGCCAGCTGTCCGACCTGCCGGTGCTGCCGATCGAACAGACCGAAACCGCCTACTACCTGCGTATGCAGGCCGCCGAGCAGCCGGGCGTCTTGGCGATGGTCACCAAGATCCTCGGCGACCAGGGGATCAATATCGAAGCGATCATCCAGAAAGAGACCAGCGAAGAGCAGGTACCGGTGATCATCCTGACCCAGCGGGTGCAGGAACAGAAAATGAACGATGCCATCGCCCAGATCGAAGCGCTGGACGCGATCAACGGCGCGGTAACCCGTATCCGCGTTGAGCAGCTGTAAGCGAAGGAGCTAACCGTGAAATATATCTCGACCCGGGGCCAGGCGCCGGCTCTCAATTTCGAAGACGTGCTGCTGGCCGGCCTGGCCAGCGACGGCGGCCTGTACGTGCCGGAAACCCTGCCGCAATTCTCCACCGAGGAGATTGCCTCCTGGGCCGGCCTGCCGTACAACGAATTGGCCTTCAAGGTGATCAAGCCGTTCGTCGCCGATTGCATCGTTGATGCCGATCTCAAGCAGATGATCGACGACACCTACGCCGGCTTCAACCATATCGCGGTGGCGCCGGTCCAGCAGCTGGGTACCAACGAGTGGGTGCTGGAGCTGTTCCACGGCCCGACCCTGGCGTTCAAGGATTTCGCCCTGCAGCTGCTGGGTCGGCTGATGGATTACGCGCTGGCCAAACGCGGCGAGCGCCTGGTGATCATGGGGGCCACCTCCGGCGATACCGGCTCGGCGGCGATCGAAGGCTGCCGCCACAGCGAGCACCTGGATATCTTCATCCTGCACCCGCATAACCGGGTGTCCGAGGTGCAGCGTCGCCAGATGACCACCATTCTGGCCGACAACGTGTTTAACATCGCGCTGGAAGGCAACTTCGATGACTGCCAGCAGATGGTCAAGGACAGCTTCGCCGACCAGGGCTTCCTGAACGGTCTGAAACTGGGCGCGGTCAACTCGATCAACTGGGCGCGGATCATGGCCCAGATCGTCTACTACTTCTCCGCTGCGCTGGCCGTCGGCGGTCCGCACCGCGAGGTCAGCTTCTCGGTACCGACCGGCAACTTCGGCGACATCTTCGCCGGTTACCTGGCCAAGCAGATGGGCCTGCCGATCAAGCAGCTGGTGGTGGCCACCAACCGTAACGACATCCTGCACCGGGTGATCAGCGGCAATGACATGTCCAAGGGCGAGCTGAAGCACACCCTGTCGCCGTCGATGGACATCATGGTCTCCTCCAACTTCGAGCGGCTGCTGTTCGACGTCTACGACCGCGACGGCGCGGCGATCGACCAGCTGATGGCGCGCTTCAAGGCTGAAGCGGTGCAGCTGGACGGCGCCCGCTGGGATAAGGTCCGCGCGCTGTTCGACAGCTACGCGGTGGACGACGAAACCACCTGCGAGGTGATCAAGGACGTGCACGCCCAGACCGGCTATCTGCTGGACCCGCACACCGCGATCGGCGTCAAGGCGGCCCGCGAATGCAACCGCGATGCCAGCGTGCCGATGATCACCCTGGCGACCGCTCATCCGGTCAAGTTCCCGGAACCGGTAGTCAAGGCCGGCCTGGAAAGTCCGCAGCTGCCGGCTCACCTGACCGACCTGTTCGAGCGCGAGGAGCGTGTCGAAGTGCTGGCCAACGACCTGGCCACCGTACAGCAGTTCGTCGCCAGCCACGTACACCGCAACTGATCCGCCCTGTGCGGCTGGAAAACCCGGTTAGCTCGCGCCGACAGGCGGCTGGCGCCGGGTTTTTTTATTGGATTTTTTATAGTTTGGGTTACTGGGGCAGCGTCGCCGGATTGCCTGGCTAAGCGGCGCGCGCCTTCCTCTTGCTGTTACCTGGCTTGGTAATTCTGCTGTAACCAACTGGTTCGAGGTTTTCCCGCTAAAGTGCGAAGAGCCTTATTATTGCCCGAACACCTCTCGTAGGCCGGTTCGATAGAGAAGAATAACGAAAGCGCTGATGGACCTGTTTTTTACCGCTGCCAAAATAGCCTGGCTGCTGTTGCAACCGGATCACCTGCTGCTGTTACTGTTGCTGCTGGCGACCCTGCTGCTGTGGGCCGGTCAGCGACGACTCGGCTTGGCGCTGTTGTCACCCGTTGTGCTGTTGCTGCTGGTATTGGCCGTGCTGCCGCTCGGCCAGCTGCTGCTGCGCCCGCTGGAAAGCCGCTTCCCGACGATCGCGCCGCCGCCGGCCGAACGGCTCGGCGGCATCATCGTGCTCGGTGGCGCCGAACTGCCTGGCCCCAGCGAGGCTTGGCAGCAAGCGCAGTTCAACGGCGCGGCCGAGCGGTTGATGGCACTGGTGCCGTTGCTGCGCCGCTACCCGGATCTGCCGGTGATCTACAGCGGCGGCTCCGGCAGCCTGGCCAGGCCGGATCAACGTGGCGCCGACCTGGCTCAAGCATGGCTGGCGGAGGCTGGCCTGGCACAGCGGGTTCGGTTCGAGCGTGACTCGCGCAACACCTGGCAGAACGCCGGCTACAGCCTGGCGATGCTCGATTCGGTGCCGGACAAGCGCTGGCTGCTGGTGACTTCGGCGGCCCATATGCCGCGTGCCGTGGGCGTGTTTCGTCGGCAGGGCTGGCCGGTGATCGGCTGGCCGGTGGACTTCAACAGCGCGCCGCTGGGTGTGCGACCGCAACTGTGGCGCAACCTGAGTGAACTGTCATTGGCCAGCCACGAGTGGCTCGGCCTGAGCGTCTATTACCTGACCGGAAAGACCTCTCAGTGGTTTCCGGCCCCGGAACAGAAGTGAACATGAAACAACTGATTATCGAGCGTCGCCCGGAGCCGGCGGCGGATCTGCCGATCCACCGCCAGGTGCACCCGGTGCTGGCGCGGATCTACGCCAGCCGGGGGATCGAGGATATCGCCCAGCTGGGCCGCAACCTGAAAGAGCTGCTGCCGGATGGCCAGATCAAGGGGATCGACGCTGCGGTGAACCGGCTGGTGCAGGCGGTAACCGGTGGCGAGGCGATGCTGATCGTCGGCGATTTCGACTGTGACGGCGCCACCAGTACCACGGTAGCAATTGAGGCGCTGCGGATGATGGGCGCGGCGCAGGTCGACTACCTGGTACCGAACCGCTTCGAGTACGGCTACGGCCTCAGTCCGGAGATTGTCGAAGTGGCCGCCAGTCAGCAGCCGCAGCTGCTGATCACCGTCGATAACGGCATCTCGTCGGTGGAGGGGGTGGCCCGTGCCGCCGAGTACGGCATCGACGTGATCGTTACCGACCACCACCTGCCGGGCAACCAATTGCCGGCGGCCTGCGCGATCGTCAACCCCAACCAGCCGGGCTGCGAGTTTATCGCCAAGTCCACCTGCGGCGTTGGGGTAATCTTCTACGTGATGATCGCCCTGCGCCGGGCGTTGAGTGAGCAGGGCTGGTTCCAGCGGATCGGCTGTCAGCCGCCCAACCTGGCCAGCCTGCTGGACCTGGTGGCGCTCGGCACGGTGGCCGACGTGGTGGCGCTGGAGCAGAACAACCGCACCCTGGTCTACCAGGGGCTGCAGCGGATCCGCGCCGGCCATGTGCGACCCGGTATCCAGGCGCTGATCGAGGTGTCCGGCCGCGACCACCGCCGGCTGGTGGCCTCGGATTTCGGCTTTGCACTGGCGCCGCGGCTCAACGCCGCCGGCCGATTGGAGGATATGTCGATCGGCATCGAGTGTCTGCTCAGCCCGGAGCTGGAGTACGCCCGCGAGCTGGCCGCTACGCTGGACGGGTTGAACCGCGAACGTCGTGAGATCGAGCAGCAGATGCAGCAGCAGGCACTGGCGATCCTGGCCGAGCTGGAGCTGGCCGAGGATGATCTTCCGTTTGGCCTCTGTCTGTACCAGCCGGGCTGGCACCAGGGGGTGATCGGTATCCTGGCGTCGCGCATCAAGGAGCGGGTCAACCGGCCGGTGATCGCCTTCGCGCCCGGTGATGACGGCCAGCTGAAGGGCTCGGCCCGGTCGATCCCCGGTTTCCATATCCGCGACGGGCTGGACGCCATCGCTGCCCGCCGGCCGCAACTGCTGCGCAAGTTCGGCGGCCATGCGATGGCGGCCGGTTTGACCATCGATGCCGATCGCTTCGACGAATTCAGCCAGGCGTTCGCCGATGAGGTGGCGCGCCAGCTCAGCGAAGACGACCTGCTGCTGCGGGTGGCCACCGACGGTGAACTGAACGGTGCGCAGATCAGCCTCGAACTGGCCGAACTGTTGCGTGAAAGCGGCCCTTGGGGGCATCAGTTTCCGGAGCCGCTGTTCGATGGCGAATTCAGCCTGCTGCAGCAGCGGATCGTCGGTCAGCGCCACCTGAAGATGGTGCTGATGGAGCCGGCCAGCGGGCTGGCGCTGGATGCGATCCACTTCAATGCCGACACCGAGCTCTGGCCCGACGAGGGGATCAACCGGGTACGGGTGGTTTACCGGTTGGATGTCAATGAATTTCGGGGGCAACGCAGTGTACAGTTGCTGGTCGAACAGCTGTTGCCCGCCTGAAGCACTGCCTTTAGACTTGGCGCCTTACTAAAAAGTTACCTATTTCGAAACTGAGGTACCTGAGATGAACGATTTTACGCTCGATGAGCTGAGCGCCCTGCTGGGGGTGTTCGAGAAAGCTGGCGTCGCTGAGCCGGACGGCATGGCCGGTGATCTGCTGCGTCGCCTGAAGGAAGCTCATGGAGAGCGCCAGGAACTGGAAAGTATGGATTTCGACGATTGTCTCGGTGGCGCCTGCAAACTGTAACCGATGACAACACCTTATTACGTTGGCGCCCATGTCAGTGCCGCCGGTGGGGTACAGAACGCGCCGCTCAATGCGGCCGCGATCGGCGCCAACGCTTTCGCGCTGTTCACCAAGAACCAGCGTCGCTGGGTGGCCAAGCCGCTGGCGACGGCTGATATCGACGCCTTCAAGCGTAACTGTGAACAGCACGGTTTCAGTCCGCGCCAGATCCTGCCCCACGACAGTTACCTGATCAACCTGGGTCACCCGGAACCGGACGCCCGAGCCAAGTCGCTGGACGCCTTTATCGACGAGATGCAGCGTTGTCAGCAGCTCGGCCTCTGCTACCTGAACCTGCATCCCGGCAGCCACCTGCGCCAGATCGACGAGGACCAGTGCCTGAGCCTGATCGCCGAGTCGATCAACCGGGCATTGGAACAGACCGATGGCGTCACCGCGGTACTGGAAAATACCGCCGGCCAGGGCAGCAACCTCGGCTACACCTTCGCCCAACTGGCGCAGATTATCGACCAGGTGGAAGACAAGAGCCGGGTCGGCGTCTGTATCGATACCTGTCACCTGTTTGCCGCCGGTTACGACCTGCGCAGCCGCGAAGACTGTCAGCAGGCGTTCGCCGAGTTCGGGCGGCTGGTCGGCT
The DNA here is from genome assembly GCF_019795155.1 of Marinobacterium arenosum. Lineage (GTDB taxonomy): Bacteria > Pseudomonadota > Gammaproteobacteria > Pseudomonadales > Balneatricaceae > Marinobacterium_C > Marinobacterium_C arenosum. The sequence continues at coordinate 25,482 of NZ_JAILYN010000009.1, forward strand.
TCGACTACCTGTGCGGCATGCACCTGAACGACTCCAAGGGCGGCCACGGCTCGCGGCTGGATCGCCACCACAGCCTGGGCCAGGGGGAGATCGGCTGGACGGTGTTCGAATACCTGATGCAGGATGACCGTTTCCGCGGTGTGCCGCTGATCCTGGAGACCATCGACGAGACCCTCTGGGCCGACGAGATCCGCCAGCTGCGGGCGTTTGCCGGCGCAGCGGTGCAGGAGGCCGGTCAGTGAATCTCTGGTGGCTGCTGCCGACGCTGGCGCTGCTGGTAGCATTGCTGCTGCTGTGGCGCAGCCATCGTCAGTTGCACCTGACCCGGATTCGCGAGAAGGCGTTGCAGGAGGAGAAACAGCGGCTGCGGGCGCTGATCGACAACGTCCCGGACCTGATCTACGTGAAGGACAGTCAGGGCCGTTACCTGGACTGCAACCGGGCCTTCGCCGCCTTCCTCGGTCGTGAGCGCAAGGCGCTGATCGGCACCAGCGGCCACCTGATCCAGCCGGATCAGCAGCTGGAGGCGGAGGATGACAGCATCCTCAATACCAAGGTCGCCCGCCGGGTGGAGGGCTGGACCCGCTACTACGATGGCCGCCGGGTGCTGCTGGAAAGTACCAAGCTGCCGATCCTCGGCGCGCCGGGCGAGGGTGACAGCGTGCTGTCGATCTCCCGCGACATCACCCGCCGCAAGCATGAAGAGCTGCTGCTGCGGATGCAGACCTCGATCCTCGACCGGGTGGTGCGCGGTGCCCGGCTGCCGCAGGTGCTGCACGAGCTGGTCAGTCTGATCGAAAGTGACTTCCCGGACCTGATCTGTTCGATCCAGCTGCTGGATCGCGACCGCCGGCGGCTGGTGCACGGTGCCGCGCCCAGTTTGCCCGAGTTCTTCAACCAGGCGGTCGACGGGCTGGAGATCGGCCCCGGGGTCGGCTCCTGTGCCCACGCCGCGTTCACCGGCGGCTTTACCGCGGTCAGCGATATCCAGCGCCATTCCAACTGGGAGGGGCTGCGTGAACTGGCCCAGCGGGCCGGCATTGCTGCCTGTTGGTCGCAGCCGATCAGCGGCAGCAACAGCGAGGTGGTCGGGGTGTTCAGCGTCTACTACCGCGACGCCCACGAACCGGACGAGCTGCATATCGATCTGATCCAGGCCGCGGCCCGGTTGACCAGCCTGGCGCTGGAGCGCCAGCAGGCCGAGGAGAACCTGCAGAAACTGTCGCGGGCGGTGGACCAGAGTCCCAGCATGGTGTTGATCACCGATGCCAAGGGCACCATCGAATACGTCAACGAAGAGTTCACCGAGGTGACCGGCTTCCAGCCCCAGGAGGTGATCGGCGCCGATCCGCGGGTGATCAACTCCGGCCTGTCCGATCCGGAGATGTTCCGTCATATGTGGCAGACCGTCAGCAGCGGCGAGGACTGGCATGGCGAGCTGTTGAACCGTACCAAGGACGGCCAGCATTTCTGGGCCGCGCTGTCGATCTCGCCGATCGTCAACGAGACCGGCGAGATCACCCACTATGTGGCGATCAGTGAGGATATCACCGAGAAGAAACAAACCCAGAAGCAGATCGAGCGGCTGGCGTTCTACGATCCGCTGACCAGCCTCGGCAACCGCCGCTTGTTCCGCGAGCAGCTGGATGTCGAGCTGCGCAAACTGAAGCGCAACAACAGCCGGCTGGGCATGCTCTATCTGGACCTGGATAACTTCAAGCAGGTCAACGACAGCCAGGGCCACGATGTCGGCGACCAGCTGCTGCGCCAGGTCGGCAAGCGGCTGCGTCAGTCATTGCGCGAGTCCGATATCATCGCCCGGCTTGGTGGTGACGAGTTCGTGGTGCTGGTGCCGGATGCGCCCAGCGCCGAAGGGGTCGGCCAGGTGGCCAGCAAACTGGTCGATGCCCTGGTGGCGCCCTACCAGTTGGAAGGGCATACCGCCAACGTCACCGCCAGTGTCGGTATCACCATGGCGCCCGACGACGGTCGCGACGCCTCTGAATTGATGAAGAACGCCGACCTGGCGATGTATCGCGCCAAGCAGAGCGGCCGCAACACCTACCGCTTCTTTACCGCCGATATGAACGACGAGGTGATGAAGCGCAGCTACATGGAGCAGGAGGTGCACACCGGTCTGGCGGAGGGCCAGTTCGTGCTGCATTTCCAGCCGCAGTGGTCGCTGCTCGGTGAGCTGCGACTGACCGGCGTCGAGGCGTTGGTGCGCTGGAACCACCCGCAGCGCGGCTGGATCTCGCCGGCCGACTTCATCCCGATGGCCGAGGAGCTGGGCCTGATCGTACCGCTTGGCGAGTGGGTGATCCAGGAGGCCTGCCGGGCCGGCCAGGAGCTCAAGCGCCAGGGCCATGACGTGCGGGTGGCGGTCAACCTGTCGTTGCGCCAGTTCCGCGACCCCAACCTGCTCAGCTGCATCCGCCAGGCGTTGGCAGAGACCGGCCTGGAGCCGCAACGGCTGGAGCTGGAATTGACCGAGTCGATGATCATGGAGAATATCGACCGGGTACTGGCCACCCTGCAGCAGTTCAAGGAGCTGGGCATCACCCTGTCGATCGACGATTTCGGCACCGGCTACTCGTCGCTCAACTACTTGAAGAAACTGCCGGTCGACCAGCTCAAGGTGGATTCCTCGTTCGTGCGCGATATCCCGCACGACCGCAGCGATATGGAGATCACCGCGGCGGTGATCGCGATGGCCCACAAGCTGGGGCTGGAGGTGATCGCCGAGGGAATCGAGACCCACGACCAGCTCAGCTTCCTGCGCCAGAATGGCTGCGAGATGGGCCAGGGCTACCTGCTGGCCAAGCCCGGCCCGCTGGCCGAGGTACTCGAGTTGCTGGAGTTCGAGTTGACCGAGTAAGGGCGCTGCTGGCGCGGCACGGCCTTGCGCAGGCGAATCTGTCAGCGAATCGCGCTTTTTTTTGATCCTACCGGCGCGCCGCCGCCATCCCCCGATAGGACGTAACCCTGGGGTTACGCTTGTTGACCAATCGTCATTGCTGGGCGGTTGTCATCTGGGTGTCACTTTTTGTTCTTAATCTTTTGGGCTGACCCGAACGTTGAGAACAGCACATTATGGAAATGTCAGCGGTATCGAATGTCCCCTCACTGGAGGCGCGGCTGCTCGAAATCATCAAAACGGAACAGCTGGAGCCGCACTTCCAGCCGATCGTCGACCTGAACAAGGGCGAGGTGATCGGTCACGAGGCGTTGATTCGAGGTCCGGCCAACTGTCCGCTGCAGTTCCCCGATGCACTGTTCAACACCGCCATCGAATGCGGCCGAATGCTGGAGCTGGAGTTGCTCTGCCGTAAGCGTTCGATCGAGCGCTTCGCCCAGCTCCAACTGCCCGGCAAGCTGTTCCTCAACGTCAGTGCTTCTTCGTTGGAGAAAAGCGAGCACAAGAACGGCTATACCGTTGAACTGCTGCGCCAGCACGATATCCGTATCGACCGCTGCGTGATCGAGCTGTCGGAACAGCACCCGTTCGATCATCAGGGGCTGACCCGCGCAGCAGTGGAGCATTACCGCCAGATGGGCTTCGATATCGCCATCGACGATCTCGGCAGCGGTTATTCGGGGCTCAAGCTCTGGTCTCAACTGACCCCGGAGTACGTCAAGATCGACCAGCACTTCATCGCCAATATCGACCGTGACCCGGTCAAACGCGAGCTGGTGCGCTCGGTCTGCAATATCGGTCAGAGCATGCGCTGCAAGGTGATTGCCGAAGGGATCGAGCGGGTCGAGGAACTGCGTACGCTGAAGAAGCTTGGCGTGTCACTGGGCCAGGGCTATCTGCTCGGCCGGCCGGAACCGCTGCCGCAGGCGGTGCTGCCCGAGGCGGTACTGAACGAGTTCAGGCGGGCCGGCAACAAGCGGCACAACGAAGTCGGCGAGACCGCCTTCCTGCTGTTGCGGCCGGCGCCGGCGGTCAGCATGGACGACCGTATCGGCCATGCCAACGAGCTGTTCCGTCAGCACCCGGAGCTGACCGCGATCCCGGTGTTGAGCGACGGCCGGCCGGTCGGCGTGGTGCGCAAGGACGACCTGCTGGAGGTGTTCTCCGCCCAGTACGGCCGGGCGCTCTATGAGAACAAACCGGTCAGCAAGCTGCTCAGTCAGCAGGCGCTGGTGGTGGAATCGGAGATGACCCTGGAGCAGGTGTCGCGGATGGTCACCGAGCAGGACGATTTCACCCTGCAGCAGGATATCGTCATCACCCAGGACGGCAGCTACCTCGGCATGGGCAGCGTGCGCGACCTGCTCAAGCGGATCACCGAGCTGAAGATCCGCAACGCCCGCTACTCCAACCCGCTGACGCTGTTGCCGGGCAATGTGCCGATCCAGCGCGAGATCGACCTGCTGCTGCAACAGACCAGCGACTTCCGGGTCGCCTATTTCGATCTCAACAACTTCAAGCCGTTCAACGACTGCTACGGCTACTCCAAGGGCGACCAGGTGATCCGCCTGCTGGGCGATCTGCTGGTGCGTTATGCCGACAGCAGCGACAACTTCGTCGGCCATATCGGCGGCGATGACTTCGTGGTGATCTTTCGCCATCCGCAGTGGCAGCAGATCTGCGAGCGGATCCTCAGCCAGTTCGACGAGCAGGTACGTGGCTTCTACAACCCGCGCGACCTGCAGCAGGGCGGCATCTGGGCCTCCGACCGCAAGGGCGAGGCGACCTTCTATCCGCTGCTGGGGCTGGCGATCGGCGTGGTCCATCCGGACCCGTACAAGTGTACCAGCCACCACGAAGTGGCCGAGCTGGCGGCGCTGGCCAAGAAAGAGGCCAAGAAGGGCAGCGCCAGCACGCTGTTCGTGTCGCGCCGACGGATGGTCGGCTACCCGTCCGGCGGCACGGAAAACCAGCGTAGAGACTCGGAAGATTGCTCTTGCGGCAGCTGTGTGATGCCGGGGGAGCTCGGCGCCGAATGGCTGCCGCAGTATCCGTCGGAGCAGTTCAACTAGCTTTTTTGATATCGTTCTTTCGATAGCTCCTTTCGATAGCCCCTTTCGATAGCGTGCCCGGGCCGCTGAAACGCCTGCCGGCGTTTGGTTGCCCGAATGCGATCTTACGAGGTGGCTCCGTTGTAGGGTGTCGCCTGGGGCGCCGCCGCCGAAGGCGGCCTTGATCCTGTTACCCCCTCCAGATCGGAACACCAGCGCTCCATCCGGCCCTGCCTGCACCAAAATGTCAGTACCGCCACCCAGCGCAGATGCGCATGCTATAGTTCAGCCTTCGAAGGGGGGAGAGTGTATGTCGAAGGGCTGGCAACCGGAGATGAACCATCGTCACGTCAGCACACTCAAAGAGGAGATGCTGTACGATGGCTTCTTCAAGCTGAAGCGGCTGCGGTTGTGTCACCGCCGTTTCGACGGCGATCAGCTGACCATCGAGCGGGAACTGTTCCAGCGCGATGATGCGGTTGCTGTGTTGCTGTACGACCCGGACCTTGAACAGGTGGTGCTGGTGGAGCAGTTCCGCATCGGTGCTATCGATCATCCGCATAGCCCCTGGCTGCTGGAGCTGGTGGCCGGTATCGTTGAACCGGGCGAAGCGGCCGACCAGGTGGCGCATCGTGAGGCCCATGAGGAAGCCGGTGCCGAGATTCGCCAGCTGGAGCCGCTGATGCGCTATCTGCCCAGCCCCGGCGGCAGCCGCGAGTATGTCGAGCTGTTCTGTGGCCGGGTCGACAGCAGCGGCATGGGGGGCTTGCATGGTCTGGCCGATGAGCATGAAGATATCCGGGTACACGTGTTGCCGACCGAGGCCGCTTTCGCGCTGGTCGACAACGGGCGGATCGACAATGCCGCAACCATTATTGCCCTGCAGTGGCTGCAACTGCACAGAGAGACCTTGAAACAATGCTGGGGAGTTCGTTCGTGAAGCGCAAATACGTACCCGATCTGAGCCGTCAGATGGCCCAGTGCGAGGCCAACTATATGCGGATCATGAAACTGTTGCCGGACCTGGACAACTGTGACAGCCGTGAATTCCAGATCAGTCGCGAGCCGCTGCGTACGCTGATCCGGCTGGAGGTAGCTGAGCGGTTCGCCTACACCAGCACCATCGCCGTGTCCCAGCAGCAGGAGGGCGCCTCTGCCTGGCTGGCTGCGCCGACCCTGGTGGTACGGCTGTACCACGACGCCGGCATGGCCGAGGTGGTCTGCACCCGGCGGCGTCAGATCTCCGGCGTCTACCCCTACCCGAACCCCGATATGCACCAGCCGGATGAAAAAGCCCAGCTCAACGATTACCTGGGTGAATGGCTCAGCCACTGCCTGAGCCACGGTCATCAGATCGAACCGGTATACGCCGGCTGATGGCTTCCTCGCTGATCATCCAGCTGACCGACCTCCATCTGCCGCGCGTTCCCACCGATCCGTTCCGCGGTGTCGATGTCGCCGGCCGTCTGCAGCGGATGCTGGATCATCTGGCCGAACGTTTCGAGCGGATCGACCAGCTGCTGCTGACCGGCGATCTGACCGATCACGGCGATCTGTCCACCTACCGCTGGCTGCAAACCAAGGTGCAGGGCCGAGCCGGGCGGATCAGCTGGATTCCCGGTAACCACGACTGCGCCGAGCTGATGGACGGCGAGCTCCGGCCCCGCCGCATCGAGCTGCCCGGCTGGCGGTTGGTGCTGCTCGATACCACCGCCGAACCGGACGGCCGCGGCGGCGGCTCGCTGGCCGATAGCGAGCTGCAGGCGCTGGACGCGGAGCTGGCGGGAAGCGACCGGCCGCTGATGCTGGTGCTGCACCACAACCCGCTGGCCACCGGCAGCGGCTGGCAGGACCCGATCATGCTCGGCAACGCCGACGCCTTCTGGCGGATCGTCGAACGTTATCCGCAGGTCAAGTTGGCGATCCACGGCCATATCCACCACGCATTCGAGCAGCGGCGCGGCCAGGTCAGGGTACTCGGTACCCCGGCGATCGCGCCCCAGTTCAAGCCCCGCCAGGCCGATTTCTGCGAGGAGGACGACCCGGCGCTGACCGGCCCGGCCGCCCGCTGGCTGCGGCTGCACGACGACGGCCGCTTCGAGACCGGCTTGATCAGGTTGTCAGTGGGAAGTTAACAGTTAGGAGTTAACAGTGACGGAGATTATCGGGACGATGGCGGTGAGCATATGCTCTGTGCGGCACTGTTAACTGTCAACTCAAAACTGTTTACTTAAATCTGTTAACTCCCAACTCCCAACTCCCAACTCCCAACTCCCAACTCCCAACTCCCAACTCCCAACTCCCCACTCCCAACTGTTAACTCACCACTCCCCCAACCACTGTACATTTGACCATGGTTCTTGCACCTCTTCCTGCGCTCCGGTACCTTTCCAACACCTGCAGGGAGATGAGTCTTTGAAAACCCCACTGTTTATTTACGTGCATGGCTTCAACAGCTCGCCGGCCTCGTTCAAGGCGCAGCTGTTCCGTCGCTATATGGCGGCGCTGGGTCGGGAAGACCAGGTGCTGGTGCCGGAGCTGAGTCACTGGCCGAGCCAGGCGATGCAGACCCTGGAAGCTCTGGTTAAGCAGAATTTCGACCGGCCGGTGGTGCTGATCGGCAGCTCGCTGGGCGGCTACTACAGTACCTGGCTGACCGAGCGCTACGTGCATGTGCGCTCGGTGCTGGTCAACCCGGCCGTGGCACCCTACCGGCTGCTGGAAGATCTGCTGGGCGACAACCAGAATCTCTACACCCACGAAAAATACCAGTTGACCCGCGAGCACCTGTCGCAGCTGATCGTGCTGGACTGCGACGAGATCCTGCGGCCGGAAGCCTACCTGCTGTTGACCCAGACCGAAGACGAGACGCTGGATTATATGGAGGCAGTGCAGAAGTACGCCGCCAGTCCGCAGTTCGTGCAGCCCGGCGGTAGCCACGGTTTTGAACAGTTCGACAAGCTGATCCCCGCCATCCTGGCATTTGCCGATGGACGAATTGAACTGCCCGAGGTGACGCCGGTCGCGTCCCCTCTGAGTAGCTGAGGTAAGAAACGAGCAATGGGCCAATATACAGCCGATTCCATTGAGGTACTCAGCGGTCTGGACCCGGTGAAACGCCGCCCCGGCATGTACACCGAAACCGACCGTCCCAACCACCTGGCGCAGGAGGTGATCGACAACTCGGTCGATGAAGCGCTGGCCGGTCACGCCAAGCAGATCGACGTGATCCTGAACAAGGACAACTCGCTGACGGTGACCGACGACGGCCGCGGCATGCCGGTCGATATCCACCCGGAGCAGGGCGTCAGCGGGGTCGAGCTGATCCTCACCAAGCTGCACGCCGGCGGCAAGTTCAACAACGAGAACTACAACTACTCCGGCGGCTTGCACGGCGTTGGGGTGTCGGTGGTCAATGCGCTGTCCAAGCTGCTGGAAGTACAGGTCCGTCGTGGCGGCCAGGTCTACCGGATCGGTTTCGCCGACGGCGAGAAGGTGTCCGAGCTGGAGGTGATCGACAGCTGCGGCAAGCGCAATACCGGCACCTCGGTACGCTTCCTGGCCGACCCGAAATACTTCGATTCGCCGAAATACAGCGTCAGCCGGCTCAAGCATATGCTGCGCGCCAAGGCGGTGCTCTGCCCGGGCCTGAAGGTCACCTTCACCGACCTGACCGGCGCCCAGCGCGAGAAGGAGGAGTGGTACTACGAGGACGGCCTGACCGCCTATCTGCAGGGCAATACCCAGGCCTACGAGGTGCTGCCGGCGGAGCCGTTCGCCGGTAACCACCAGGGTGAGGAGGACGCGGTCGAGTGGGCGGTGCAGTGGTTGCCGGACGGCGGCGAGCAGACCACCGAAAGCTACGTCAACCTGATCCCCACCGCCCAGGGCGGCACCCACGTCAACGGCCTGCGCACCGGCCTGCTGGAGGCGATGCGCGAGTTCTGCGAGTTCCGCAACCTGCTGCCGCGCGGCGTCAAACTGACCGCCGACGACGTCTGGGACCGCTGCAGCTACGTGCTGTCGGCCAAGATGCGCGATCCGCAGTTCGCCGGCCAGACCAAGGAACGACTCAGTTCGCGCCAGATCGCCGGCTTTATCTCCGGGGTAATCAAGGACGCTTTCTCGCTGTGGCTCAACCGCCACGTCGAGGAGGGCGAGCAGCTGGCCGAACTGGTGATCAGCAACGCTCAGAAACGGCTGCGTGCCAACAAGAAAGTGGTGCGCAAGAAGGTCAGTGCCGGCCCGGCATTGCCTGGCAAACTGGCCGACTGTACCGGCAACGATGCGATGGAGGGCGAGCTGTTCCTGGTGGAGGGTGACTCCGCCGGCGGTTCCGCCAAGCAGGCCCGCGATCGTGAATACCAGGCGATCATGCCGCTGCGCGGCAAGATCCTCAACACCTGGGAGGTGGAACCGGCCGAGGTGCTGGCGTCGCAGGAGGTGCACGATATCTCGGTGGCGATCGGCGTCGAGCCGGGCTCCGACAACCTGGACGGGCTGCGCTACGGCAAGATCTGCATCCTGGCCGATGCCGACTCCGACGGCCTGCATATCGCCACCCTGCTGTGCGCGTTGTTCGTACGCCACTTCAAGCCGCTGGTGGCGGCCGGCCATGTCTACGTGGCGATGCCGCCGCTGTACCGGATCGACGTGGCCAAGGAGGTCCATTACGCGTTGGATGATGCCGAGAAGGACAGCATCATCCACCGTATCCAGAGCGAGCGAAAGAACGCCAAGATCGGCGTACAGCGCTTCAAGGGCCTTGGCGAGATGAATCCGATGCAGCTGCGCGAGACCACCATGGCGCGGGATACCCGCCGGTTGGTGCAGTTGATGGTGGAGCCGGGCGACGGCACCGCCGAAACCATGGATATGCTGCTGGCCAAGCGCCGCTCCGGCGATCGCAAGAGCTGGCTGGAAACCAAGGGCGACCTGGCCGAGGTGGTTTAACCAGTCCGAGCACAGGATGGGAGGCAGCGGATGAGCGCAACCGGCAAGGTGATTTGGCTACTGTTGTTAGCGTTGCTGCCCCCGTTGACGGCCCAGGCGGCTCAGCCGAAGGGCTGGGCCTACCAGCTGTTCGTTGACCGCGAGCTCTGGCAGCAGCAGCGGATCGATGTGGCGGCCCGGCTGCAGAGCGGCCTCAGCATCGACAACAGCGGCAATGAGCTGTTCAGTCGCGACGGTTTCAGCCTGAACCGGATCGAGCTGCTGCTGGAGAAACCGCTGCGCAGCCGGGTGGCGCCCGGCGGCTATGCCGATGCCGGCTCACGCCGGCCGAACTGGGATTGGGGTTTTCTGGTCGAGGCCCGCTACGGCGAGGACTTCAATCCGCTGTACGGTTTCGACGACGACTGGGGCCTCAACCGGGCCCACCGCAATAAGCTGAGTCTGCCGCAGTGGCTGCTGAAGGGCTATGCCCCGCTCGGCGGCGGTACGGTGCTGCAACTGGGTAACTTCGTCAGCCCGGTCGGTAACGAGGGGGATGCGCCGACCGATCCGCCGCAGCCGTTCTACAGCCGCAGTCTGGCCTACGAATATGGCCCCAAACGGCATGTTGGCGGATTGCTGTCGAGCCGGCTGCCGCTGGCAGACGAGTATGGCCTGTGGAGTGTCGATCTTGGCCTGGTACAGGGGTGGGACAACCTGCAGGACAACAACGATCGTCCCAGCCTGATCGCCGCGCTGCATCGGCGCAGCCGGGATAAACGGCTGGAGCTGGATATGGAGGCGATCTGGGGCGATGAGCAGTCGCAGGACGGCATCACCGATCAGCGGCCGTTCGTGGCATTGAGCGACGATGGCCGTGGGTTGGCGCGCAGTTTCTATTCGTTGAGCCTGCGCCACTGGCCGGATGCGGATAAACGTTGGCGTTATGTGCTGAACGCGGTGCATGGCCGCCAGCAGGGCGGCGACCCGGCGTTCGATGGCGGCAGCGACGGGCTGATCGTCGAGGACAGCGAATGGTACGGCGCCAACGCGGCATTGATCCGGCAGTTGCGCGACGACCTGCAGTTGGCCGTCCGCTACGAGTGGTTCCGCGACCGCGATGGCGCCCATGCCGAGCGGGCCACCGGTATCAACCGCAGCTGGACCCTCAACCTGAGCTGGTACCCGCAGCCCTGGCTGCGGGTCCGGCCGGAACTGCGCTATGACCGTTTCGACGGCGCGTTCGGGGTGAACGAAATTTCAGGCAGCGATGCGGATCAACTGCGCTTCTCCATCGATGCCACGGTTTTTTTATAGTTTTTCAGATTTATGTTCCCGATGTTTGAAAAAACGGCGGGAACCTGGGATTAGCGATCGGATGGTCGCGCCGCACCGGACGGCGCGGTTATCAATGGAAACAAGGCAACTCGATGAGTGTAGAGACCACCTTTGAAGGCGGCACCGAGCGCATCGCGCTGAGAGAGTTTACCGAGAAGGCGTATCTGGATTACTCCATGTACGTGATTCTCGACCGCGCGCTACCGCATATCGGCGACGGCATGAAGCCGGTGCAGCGCCGTATCGTCTATGCGATGTCCGAACTGGGGCTGAAAGCCAGCGCCAAGTACAAGAAGTCCGCCCGTACCGTCGGCGACGTGCTGGGTAAGTTCCACCCGCACGGCGACTCCGCCTGCTACGAGGCGATGGTGTTGATGGCGCAGCCGTTCAGCTACCGCTACCCGCTGGTGGACGGCCAGGGCAACTGGGGCTCGCCGGACGATCCGAAATCGTTCGCCGCAATGCGTTACACCGAATCCCGCCTGGCGCGCTATGCCGAGGTACTGCTGCAGGAAGTAGGCCAGGGCACCGTCGAGTGGGTACCCAACTTCGACGGCACCCTGCGTGAACCGGAGGTGTTGCCGGCGCGGCTGCCGAACGTGCTGCTGAACGGCGGCACCGGCATCGCGGTCGGCATGGCCACCGATATCCCGCCACACAACCTGCGCGAGGTCGCCGCCGCCTGTATCCATCTGCTGGATAAGCCGCAATCGACCCTGGACGAGCTCTGCGAGCATGTTCTTGGGCCGGATATGCCGACCGAGGCGGAGATCATCACGCCGCGTAATGAATTGCGCAAGATCTATGAGACCGGTCGAGGTTCGCTGCGTATGCGCGCGGTATATGCCAGGGAGCAGGGTGATATCGTGATCAGCGCGCTGCCGCATCAGGTGTCCGGCAACAAGGTGCTGGAGCAGATCGCTCAGCAGATGCAGCAGAAGAAGCTGCCGATGGTGTCCGATCTGCGCGACGAGTCCGACCATGAGAACCCGACCCGGCTGGTGATCGTGCCGCGTTCCAACCGGGTCGACGTCGATCAGCTGATGGCCCACCTGTTCGCCTCCACCGACCTGGAGCGCACCTACCGGGTCAACCTGAACATGATCGGTATCGACGGCCGGCCGCAGGTCAAGGATCTGCGCCGGATTCTGGCCGAATGGCTGACCTGGCGTACCGACGTGGTGACCCGCCGCCTCAACCACCGGCTGGAGAAGGTGCTCGACCGGCTGCATATCCTCGACGGCTTGATGATCGCCTACCTCAATATCGACGAGGTGATCGAGATTATCCGCAACGAGGATGATCCCAGGGCGGAGATGGTGGCCCGCTTCAATATCAGCGAGCGCCAGGCCGACGCGATCCTCGACCTGAAACTGCGCCACCTGGCCAAGCTGGAAGAGTTCAAGATCCGCGCCGAGCAGCAGGAGCTGGAAGAGGAACGCAAGCGGCTGGAGGAGACACTGGGCTCCGACACCCTGATGCGCAAACTGATCAAGGAGGAGATCGAGGAAGCGGCGGAAACTTACGGCGATGCGCGCCGCTCGCCGATCGTCGAGCGCGAAGAGGCGCAGGCGTTCAGCGAGAAGGACCTGCTCACCGCCGACCCGGTGACCGTGGTGCTCTCCAAGCAGGGTTGGGCACGTGCCGCCAAGGGCCACGATATCGACGCCGAAGGGCTCAGCTACAAGGCCGGTGACGGCTTCAAGCTGGCCTGCAAGGGCCGCATGAACCAGCCGACCCTGCTGCTCGACAGCACCGGACGCAGCTATACCGTCGACACCCACAGCCTGCCGTCGGCGCGTGGTCAGGGCGAGCCGATCACCGGCAAGATCTCGTTGCCGAAAGGCGCTACCGTCGATGCCGCGTTCAACGGCAAGGAGAGCGACCGGGTGCTGCTGGCCTCCGACGCCGGCTACGGCTTTATCGCCAGGATCGGTGACCTGACCAGCAAGACCAAGAACGGCAAGGCTGCACTGACCCTGCCGAAGGCCGCCCAGCTGGTACCGCCGGTGCCGCTGGGTAGTCGCGAGGATGCATTGATCGCGGCGGTCTCCAACGAGGGCCGACTGTTGTTGTTCCCGCTGTCCGAGCTGCCGCAACTGGCGCGCGGCAAGGGTAACAAGATGATCAATATCCCCAGCGCCCGTGCTGCGGCCCGCGAAGAGCTGATGGTCGCGATGGCGGTGCTGAGCCGCGAGGATACTCTGCAGGTGCATGCCGGCAAGCAGCACCTGAAGCTTAAGGGTGGCGATCTGGAGCACTATATCGGCGAACGCGGCCGGCGTGGCAACAAGCTGCCACGCGGCTACCAGCGGGTCGACCTCCTGGAGGTGATTCGCAGCGAGGAGCCGGCTCAGGAGGCTTGAGCGACATCAAGTCTGCTGAGGATGGTAAGCCATCTAAAAAACCGCAGTGCGCGTCGGCCGCTGCGGTTTTTTTAATGCTGCTATTTGTCGGTATAGGCCGAGCGGATAAGCGGGGAATACGGGAATTGCCATGAGTTCTGTCCGTGAATGTTTTCCCTGTCCGGCGACTCGGCTATGCTCGACTGATTTAACGGCGCCAGCCGAACGAAAGGAACTGGAGGAAACGGATGAGCCAATCGCTGAGCTACACCATCGTCGATACCGGACAGACCACTTACTACGATGTGGATAGCGTCATCGGCAGACCCGCCGAGGGGGCCGCGTTCTACGGTCAGGATGCCCAGTACCAGGGGGTGCAGGCGTCCTATCAGGATAACGGCGACGGTACCGTCAGCGACCTGAATACCGGCCTGATGTGGGCCCAGGCACCGACTGGCGACATCACCTACAGCGAGGCGGTGGCCGGCGCCGATTCGTTCTCGCTGGCCGGCTACGATGATTGGCGCCTGCCGACCCTCAAGGAGCTGTACTCGTTGATGGATTTCAGCGGCTACACCGGTCAGGATGCCGACAGCTCCAGCCCCTATCTGGACAGCGGCGTGTTCGGCTTCGAATACGGTGATACCAGCGCGGGTGATCGCTTTATCGATGCCCAGTACTGGACTTCCACCGAGTACGTCTCTACCACCATGAACGGCGATGCGACCACGTTCGGGGTTAACTTCGCCGACGGCCGGATCAAGGGCTATCCCAACGGTCTGTCCGCCGGCAGTACCGATATGGAGCGCTACGTGCGCTATGTGCGTGGCAACGAGGATTATGGCGTTAACGACTTCACCGACAACGGCGACGGCACCGTCAGCGATCAGGCCACCGATCTGATGTGGCTGCAGGCCGACAGTGGCGAGGCGCTGAGCTGGCGGGATGCACTGGCCTGGGCGGAAAACCTGGAGTACGGCGGCTACGACGACTGGCGGCTGCCCAACGCCAAGGAGCTGCAGAGCCTGGTCGATTACAGCCGCTCGCCGGATACCACCAACTCCGCCGCCATCGATCCGCTGTTCGAAACCACCAATATCGGCAGTGAAGCTGCGCCCGAATACGGCTTCTACTGGAGCGGCACCACCCATGTCGAGGGCAACAGCGGTGATCATGCGGTCTACCTGTCGTTCGGCCGGGCACTGGGCTGGATGGAGCAGGGCGGCGACTACACGTTGATGGATGTGCATGGTGCCGGCGCCCAGCGCAGCGATCCGAAAAGCGGTGATCCGGACGACTACCCCTACGGCTTCGGCCCGCAGGGCGACGTGATCCGGATCTACAACTACGCCCGGGCGGTACGTGACGACGACAGTCCCGACACCGGTACGGCGGGTAGTGACAGCTGGACCTCGACCATCGCCGACGAGACCTTCGATGGCGGCGATGGCACCGATACGGTGGTGTTCAGTCTGGATCGCAGCAACTATACGGTCACTCAGCAGGACGACGACAGCATTACCGTGAACGGTCCCGAAGGTAACGATACGCTGGTGAATATCGAGCGGATGCACTTCAACGACCAGGCGCTGGCGTTCGATACCGACGGCGTCGCCGGCCAGAGCTACCGGCTCTACAAGGCAGCCTTCGACCGCCAGCCGGACAGCGAAGGGCTGGGCTTCTGGATCGACGCGATGGACAACGGCGATGCCTTGCAGGGCGTCGCCAGCGGTTTCATCAACAGTGCCGAGTTCCGCCAGCTGTACGGCGAGGACACCAGCAACAGCGAATTCCTGACCGCGCTCTACCAGAATGTGCTGGACCGTGATCCGGACGGCGACGGCTTCGCCTGGTGGCTGGACGTGCTGGATTCGGCTGCCGACAGCCGCGAAGGGGTGCTGGTCGGTTTCAGCGAAAGTGCCGAGAACCAGCAGAACGTTGCCAGCCAGATCGCCGACGGGATCTCTTACGACGTTTGGCTGGGTTGATGGCGGGTAGGGTACGCGGAAGCGGCCCTTGGAAAGCGATTTGTAAGTTAACAGCTTACAGTGAACAGATTGGAAAACCGCAGCGGCCCCGGTCGCTGCGGTTTTTTATGGCAGGGCACTCGCCTATTTCATGACAAATGGCAGGCTGTGGCTTTGGGATGGATACCCGGGAGCCTGAACACTCGCTCCCCGATTGGCGAAATTATTTTTAGAAAAACCACAAAAATAATATCTATACTGGTTGGACGCGCAGGAAGCGCACTGAGATGCACCGGGCTGAGTTGTAGCGATTCGCTGACCGGGTGCGTTGGGCTGTTCAGAGCTGGCAGCGGGATGTAACAAGTCTTCGCCCCTGCGCTGTGATCGCAACCCCATAAAGGATTATGCAATGACAACTCAGCCCTACCCGTCGCAGTGCCTGTGCGACGTCTTCTCGAAGCAATACACCCCGATTAGCACGCTGGAAGAGCTCCGTACCTACCTGCAAAGCGCAGTCACCCTGGAGTTCGCAACCATCCCCGCTTACCTGACCGCGCTCTACTCGATGAAAGAGGTCGATGGCGATGCCTACCGGTTGACCCGCAGTGTCGCCCTGGAAGAGATGTTCCATGTCTACCAGGCCGCCAACCTGTTGATCGCGGTGGGCGGGATTCCCCGCTTTACCGGCGAGGATACGCCGACCTATCCGACCTTCATTCCCAACGGCGACAAGGAAGCGACGCCCTATATCGGTCTGCGTGCGGCGACACCCGAGGTGTACCGGGATGTGTTCATGCGCATCGAAACCCCGGCGCCGGCGGAGGCACCGCCGGAGGATGAAAATATCCGCACCATCGGCCAGTTCTACAAGGCGATCGAGCTGGGTCTGGAATACCTTGAAGCGCAGATGCCGGCGGGTGAGACCATCTTCCACAACGCGCCGGGCTACACCCAGACCACCGACTTCTATATCGGCAAGGGCGGCGGCTATATCGTCAAGGTCACCGACCTGGCCAGCGCCAAGCTGGCGATCCGCCAGATCGTCGAGCAGGGCGAAGGCGCGGTCAAACCGGGCGAGCCGCTGGTGCCGACCGAGGCTTGGGGTGCCTACAACCATTACGGCAATCGCATCGATGGCAACTATGGGCCGATTCTCGGCTCGGAGCCCTACGAGCTGTCCCATTACTTCAAGTTCAAGCGGATCGCCGACGGCTCGGCGCCGTTGCCGGCAACCTATCCGATCGTGGCGCTGCCCAAGCGCGACAACTATCAGGGCGATGCCGCCGAACTCTGCGATCTGTTCAACGGTTTCTATTCCGTGTTCCTGCGGGCCATGGAGCAGGCCTTCTCCGATGATCCCGCCAAGCAGAAGCTCTATTTCCAGACCGCGTTACCGATCATGCATGCCGTGTTGCCGACCCTGGCGCAGCAGATGATGCAGACCTGTGTCTGGGAACAGGGCAGCGCCTCGGCGGGGCCGAACGCCGCGCCCACCTGGCAGTACCGCGATGAGCCGCTGCTGGCGGTGCAGGCCGAGACCCAGGCGCTGGTCGCCCGACTGCAGCTGGCGGAACGTCAGGCCCGCACGGTTACGGAAACCGCCACCCTGCAGACGATGCTGGGCGTGCTGGAGTCGGTGAAAGAGCAGGCCGACCAGATGGTCGCGGTAGCCAATGTGACCGGCTGCTCGCTCTGAGCGCAGCGGACCATGGCGAAGGAAAATAGCTAAAGGATGAATGGAACCGTTATGAGCAACGTAACTTACAAGATCTATCCGGCAATCGGTATCGCACGTGTGGGCACCAGCGACGAATATTACCTCTGTCCGACCGAGGAGGGCGCACTGCCGACCAACCTGGATGGCAGCCCGTTCGATGCCGCCAGTTTTCGCGATGGCCAGGGCCGGATGAAGCGCCAGGCCGCTCATTTCCAGATCTACCAGGTGGATGAGCAGGGTAGGGCGACGCCGCTGGACCTGACTTCGGCGGAGGTGGAACGGCTGGAATGGGATGTCCACTTGGCCAATAAAAAGCCGATCTGGTACCAGTTCCAGACCAGCCAGGGCGAGGACGGCTACGCGTCGAACCACCCGCTGCGCAATGCCGAGGTCAGCGATCCCGAACAGCGGGTACGGCTGATCACCGATCCGGGCCCGCGGACCCTGTGGCTGGATGCCGAGGGCGGCGGGTTGAGCAGTGCCGAATTTGACCGGCAGAGCACCCCCGACGCCGCACACCGCTTCCCGCCGCAGGGGCTCAAGCCCTGGCAGATCGACACCCTGGGCGGGATGCGGCTGATGGCGGATGGCTCGCTGCATGTGCTGGGCGGTCATGGTCACTCCGGTACCCTGAAGGAGGATCGTTCGCTGCCCGAGTACGCCAACAACGACGGCTGGTTCGATGACACGTCGGATGGCCCGGTGGCCGCCCGGCTGTGGATCAACGGCAATGAGGTGCCGGTCGAACCGGCCTGGGTGCTGGTCGGCCCGCCGTCCTATGCGCCGCAGGTCGCCAATCTGGTCACCCTGTACGACACCATTTTCGATATCGCCGTGCGCAAGCAGGGGGCGGCACCGGAGATCTTCAGCAACGGCATGTGGAACAGCGGGCCGAATGGCTTCAAGCCGAGCTTCGAAACCCATATCAAGCCGATTCTCAAACGCGGTGAAGGTTACCCCTGGGTGGTGGCGATCCCGCCCAAGCCGCACCGTTTCAACATCGACATGCTGGGCGATCCGGATACCGGCTACAACGGTCTGCGCCAGCGTATCCTCGGTTACCTGCGCGGGCCCGGCGAAGAGAACGAACTGATCTCGTCGAAGGGCGGCACCATGATGCCCTACCTGGCCGGCGACGCCAGTATCGTGGCTGGCCAGCAAACCTCGAAGTTCCTGCGCCTGACCGATACCCAGTACTTCATACTGTCGCAGTGGGCCGAGGGGCATTTCGAACCGGGCGCGGCGGATGCGCGCAACGCCGGCGAGGCGTTGACCCGCGGCGTATTGAACAACTGCGTCGGCGGTGCGTTCTCGCCGGGCATCGAGATGACCTGGATCTCCCGCTTGCCGCAGATCTACGACGCCCCGTTCCGGATTCGGCATAAGCAGGATGTCGACTGGCCGCTGGACCTGGGCTGGGATTTTGCCGCCGGCATGGAACCGGGCGATATCACCAAGTTGATGGCGATCCCCTGGCAGGCCGATTTCAACGAATGCTCGGCGCAGCCGATCGACGGCCGCACGCTCTGGTGGTGGCCGGCGCAACGGCCGCTCTATGTCTATCGCAAGTGTGAAGGCGTAGAGCAGCTCGAGCCGGCCGACAGCATCTACCAGATGGTGCTGGACGGGCAGATCGAGCAGAAGCCCTGGGTGGGTGTGGACTACGACATGAATGCGCCCAACTTCGTTAGCTTTGCCGACAATATCGATATGGTGGAGAAGTGGCACGACCTGGAGTTTGTGCTGGATGAAGGGGAGCCCGGCAAACCGGCGCTGGTTGCCGTAGCCGGTGCTGCCGAGGTGAAGAAGTCGCACCATGACCGTTAGCGATTGCGTGGTGTTTGGCGGTGGCCCGGCCGGTTGTGCCGCGGCCATCCGTCTGCGGCAGCGCGCGCAGGCGGATGTGCTGCTGGTGGACCGGGCTGCACCGGCCGGGCGCTACCAGATCGGCGAATCGGCAGCGCCGGCGGTGGTGCCGCTGTTGGCCGAACTGGGGCTGCGACAGGATCTGGCCGAGCTGGGCCATCTGCCCTGTTACGGCAACCGCTCGATCTGGGGCGGCGACGCCGTCAACGAGCAGGACTTCCTGTTCAAGGGGCAGGGCTTCGGCTGGCATCTGGACCGTGCCACCTTCGACCGCCAGTTGCGTGATCAAGCGCGCGAGTGTGGGGTGAAATTCCTGGACGGGCTTCAACTGCAGCGCCTGGGCTGGCTGCCCAAGCGCCAGTGCTGGGGGCTGGAACTCAGTGATGAGCTAGGCGGAAAACGGCAGCTGTTGACCCGAAGCCTGGTCGATGCCACCGGCAATCGCGCGCTGATCGCCCAACGCATGGGAGCCACACGGCGGCGGCTCGATACCCTGATGGCGGTCGCCGTACTGACCAAGCTGCCGGGTGGGCTGGACAATCTGTCGTTGATCGAAGCTACCGAGCATGGCTGGTGGTACGCGGCGGATATCCCCGGCCAGCGGCAGGTGATCGCTTTCATGACCGATGCGGATATCCTCAAGCAGCAGGAATTGGCCGAATGCGGACAGTTCAGCGAGCAGGCGCGACGCAGTGAACTGTTGCCCTCATTGCTGGCCGATCTTACCGACGGCAGTGAGCTGTTTGTCTACCCGGCACACTCCGCTTATCTGGATCGGGTGTCGGGTCCCGGCTGGCTGGCGCTGGGTAATGCCGCGATGAGCCTGGACCCGCTGACCGCCTCCGGTATCCACTGCGCGCTGCAGGACGGCATTCGCGGTGCTGATGCGCTGCTGAGCTATCTGGATGGTGACAGCAGTGGGCTGGTGGGCTATGCGCAAGCGACCGACCAGGCGTTGCGTCATTATCTGTCGGAGCGCTTGGCCTACTACCGGCTGGAGCAGCGCTGGCCGCAGGCAACCTTCTGGCAACGCCGCCATCAGCCAACGACCTGATCAGTGGTCTTGGTTTCCCTCTGGCCCGCGCCGCCCGGCGCGGGCTATCATCGTGTTCTTGTTAGATATATCCGGAGAGAGCCGATGAACCTCAACGACCCTTTTGGTCGCATGGCTAAACAACGCCAGAAAGAATACGAATCACTGTGCAGTTCGCTGCGTTCCGCCGGTATCAATACCCGACGGGAGGCTGAGCAGCTGCGCCAGTCGCTCGGCCGGCGGGCCACCGTCGGTGTGGCGGTACTGGCGCCGATCGTGCTGTTGCTGGCGATGCTGTTGCCGGAGCTGCGCGTGTTCATCTTCGGGCTCGGTGCGCTGGTGGCGGTGTGGCTGCTCAACACCAACCGGCATGCGCAACGGCATATCGAACGCTATGTCCGTGAAGAGCTGAGCGGTCAGCCGCCGCAGGATGATCAGCCCTCCCAGCCGCCGGCGGATTGATGAGGCAGGCCGGTCGTCAGCCAGGTATTGGATTTGATCTACCGGCGGCGCCCATTTACAGACGATTGCATCGACTTGCCCACAAATTTTGGAAATATCGCCCAAAAACGCCAAACATCAGGTTATGGTCGCCGCTTAGAGGCGATTTGTCAGTGAATCCGTTGTAATCAGTCCGCCACTGTTTCCACTTTCACCTCGCCGGGCAGGTGAGCCAGGAAGCGCTTGATGAAGCGGTCCACCAACTCGTTCGGCGCCTGGACCGGCGGGTAGATCAGATCCAGGATAAAGCTGATCTCCGGGCGGAATTCGCAGTATCGAAAGTCCGGATGATTGAAGTTCTGCGCGGTAAACAGGTCAACGATCGCCACCCCATGCCCCTGCGCCACGAACTGGCAGGCGGTATGAAACCAGGAGGTTTGTACCCGGTGTGCCACGTTGATGTTCTGCACGTTGAAGATCCGGCTCATCTCACGGGTGATCTGGCTCTGGCGATAAACGTCAATCAATGACTGCCCCTGCATATCGCTGGCGGCAACGTACGGCTGGTCGGCGAACTTGTGATCCTTGTGAAACGCGCAGACACAGGGCACATGAATGCGCATCGCCCGCTGGACGCTGCTGTAGACCGGGGTCGTCTGCGCTTCCACGAAGCCCATCTCCACCTGCTGTTCCTGCACCAGGTCGACCACCACCTTGGAGGAGTGCACCTCCAGCGCCAGCGCGACATCGGGTTCGGCCCGCAGAAACTCGTCCATCACCAGCGGCAGCAGCGAGGCCCCCAGCGCCGGCATCGCCGCCAGCCGCAAGCGTCCGGACTGCATCTGCTGGATCTGCTGGGCGGTCTTGCGGATCTTCTCCAGGCCGACGAACGAGCGCTCCACCTCCTCGTACAACATCAACGCTTCATGGGTCGGCTGCATCCGCCCCTGGCGGCGTTCGAACAGCACAAAGCCGACCTCCTGTTCCAGGTCCTTCATCATTCGGCTGACGGCGGGTTGCGAGATGTTCAGGGTGAGGGCGGCGGCGGTCAGGCTGCCGTGTAACACCGCTTCGCGAAAGGCTTCTATCTGTCGAGGTGTCATGGTGTAAGCAACATAATATTGAGTTATGAAAAATATTTTAATCTTAATTTAATGTTTTGTTAGCATCCAATCAAAATCGCTGACCACCAGACCGAAACAACAATAAACATAGGAACCT
Organism: Marinobacterium arenosum; assembly: GCF_019795155.1. Taxonomy (GTDB): domain Bacteria; phylum Pseudomonadota; class Gammaproteobacteria; order Pseudomonadales; family Balneatricaceae; genus Marinobacterium_C; species Marinobacterium_C arenosum. The sequence continues at coordinate 47,310 of NZ_JAILYN010000009.1, forward strand.
GGAACATGAAACCAACCACTCATCGAATCCTGGCAGCCGCCGGCCTCGCCGCCGCTCTCTCCACCTCTCAGGCATACGCTCAGGACACACTCTACTTCGCGGCCTATGGCGGCTCGAGTGAGAAAGCGTTCAAGGAAGATATCCTGCCGGCGTTCGAGAAGAAGCATAACGTGCGCGTCGAGTATGTCGCCGGTAACTCCACCACCACGCTGTCGCGCCTGCAGGCCCAGCGTAACAACCCTGAGATCGACGTGGCGCTGATCGATGAGGGGCCGATCGCCCAGGCGACCGGCATGGGGCTGTGCCGCCAGCTGCCGGCCGAGCTGTTCGACCAGGTGCACAAGGTGGCCCGTCTGAATAAAGACCAGGCGGTCAGTATCGGCCTGGTGGCCACCGGCCTGGCTTACAACAAGGAATACTTCGCCGCCCAGGGCTGGGATGCGCCCAGCTCCTGGCGTGATCTGGAGGACAGCAAGTACAAGGCCCGCCTGTCCATTCCGCCGATCACCAATGGCTACGGCCTGATCTCGCTGATCATGGCGGCCAGGCTGCACGGCGGCGGCGAAACCAATATCGAGCCGGGCTTCGAAGTGATGTCTGACAAGATCCGTGACAACGTGCTGGTGTTCGAACCCTCCTCCGGCAAGATGTCCGAGCTGTTCCAGAACGGCGAGATCGTGCTCTCGGTTTGGGGCAGTGGCCGCGTCAAGGCGCTGGCCGACAGCGGTTTCCCGGTAGAGTTCGCTTACCCTGAAGAAGGTGCGGTGGCGCTCGGCGTCTCCGCCTGCGCGGTGAAGGGCACCGACCAGCCGGAATTGAGCCTGGCATTGATCAACTACCTGTTGTCGCCGGAAGTGCAGAAGATCCTGGCCGAGCAGAAGGGCTGGGCGCCGACTAACAAGAGCGTTCAACTGGACGAGGCGCTGGCCGCCACGCTGCCGAACGGTGAAAACGTGCAGCGCATGATCAGTCTGGATTGGGACACCGTCAACGAGCAGCGTGCCCGCTGGACCAAGCGCTGGAACCGCGAAGTCGAATAACCGTCCCTGACCCGCTTCCCGGCCCGCCCGGCCGGGAAGCCCTCCCGTTCTATCCGGATGCCGACCATGTCCTACTTGAGCCTGAATAACCTGTCCCGCCATTTTGGCGATTTCACCGCGGTGGATAACCTCAACCTCGACGTCAGCAAGGGGGAGTTCATCTCCCTGCTGGGGCCGTCCGGCTGCGGTAAAACCACCACCCTGCAGATGATTGCCGGTTTCCTGGAGCCCTCCAGCGGCCAGATCCTGCTCGACGGCGAAGATATCACCCGCAAGAAAGCCAGCGAGCGCCAGCTGGGCATCGTGTTCCAGAAGTACGCGCTGTTCCCCCATATGACGGTGGCGGAAAACGTCGCCTTCGGTCTGGAGATGCGTAAGGTCGCCAAGGATGAGACGCGTATTCGGGTCCGTGAGGCGCTGGAGCTGGTGCAGCTCGACCACCTGGCGGCGCGTTACCCCAAGCAGCTGTCCGGTGGCCAGCAGCAGCGGGTCGCGCTGGCCCGGGCGCTGGTGATCCGCCCGCCGCTACTGCTGCTGGATGAGCCGCTGTCCAACTTGGATGCCAAGTTGCGCGAGGAGATGCAGCTGGAGCTGCACAAGATCCAGCGCACGGTTGGCACCACCACCATCCTGGTAACCCACGACCAGGCGGAGGCGCTCGCCCTCAGCGACCGGGTGGTGGTGTTGCAGCAGGGCAAGATCGAGCAGATCGACAGCCCGTTCAATGTTTACGAGTATCCGCAGACCCGCTTCGTCTCCTCGTTCCTCGGCAAGGCCAACCAGCTGCAGGGCCAGGTGGGGCGGATCGATGCCCAGCATGCGGAGGTCGAGCTGGATGGCCAGGCGCTGCTGACGAATGGCGACAACCTGAGCGCCGGCCAGCAGGTGCACCTGTCGCTGCGGCCGGAGAAGGTCCGCTTTGTCGCCCGCGGCGAGGGCCAGCTGGACGGGGTGGTCAGCAACCGGGTGTTCCTCGGCAACCAGTGGATCTACGAGGTCGACACCCGGCTTGGCGAATTCCTGGTGTTTGAAACCAACCACAACCACCGTGAGGGTGCCCGCGAGGGTGATCGGGTCGGCCTGACCTGGGACCCGGTGGACCTGCGGGTGATTCAGGAGGCAGTCTGATGAACGCAGCGAATTCCGCCAGCCCGGCCCGTCAAACCGCCAGCCGAGCCCCGCGCGGGCCCTACTGGCTGCTGTCGCCGGCCCTGCTGTTTTACACCCTGCTGCTGATCGTGCCGATCGGCATGACCGCGCTGCTCAGCCTGTACGCCTTCGACGACATCCTGGGCATTCAGCAGCAGATCAGCTTCAACAACTATCTGGAGGTGCTGACCGACCCCTATTTCCACAAGATCTTCCTGCGCACCCTGGTAATGTCGGTGTTGGTGGTGTTGGTCTGCGTGGCGTTGGGGGTACCTGAAGCCTACATCCTCAACCGCATGGGCTCGCCCTGGAAAGGGATCTTCCTGCTGGTGATCCTCGGCCCGCTGCTGATCTCGGTGGTGGTGCGCACCCTCGGCTGGGCGATCCTGTTCGGCCGCGAGGGGCTGATCAGCGAAAGCCTGCAACTGCTCGGCCTAAGCGACGGGCCGGTGTCGCTGATGTACAGCCAGACCGGCGTGGTGATCGCGCTGGTGCATGTGCTGGTGCCGTTCATGGTGATCTCGGTCTGGGCCTCGCTGCAGCGGCTGGACCCGGATACCGAACGGGCCGCCAGTTCGCTCTGCGCCAAGCCCTGGACCATCATGCGCCGGGTGGTGATGCCGCAGATCATGCCCGGCATCCTGTCAGGCAGCGTGATCGTCTTTGCGCTGGCCGCGACCGCATTCGCCACCCCGGCGATCATCGGCGGGCGTCGCTTCAAGGTGGTCGCCACCACCGCCTACGACGAGTTCCTCAACACCCTGAACTGGCCGCTGGGCGCCGCCATCGCCGTAATCCTGCTGCTGGCCAATGTCGCCATCATCGCCAGCTACAACCGCTACATCGAACGTAAATACGCACAGGTGTTTGAGTCATGAGAAACGGATACCTAGCCCTGGCGTTCCATACGCTGTTCATCCTGTTTTCGGTCGCGCCGCTGATGGTTATCTGCCTGGTCGCCTTTACCGACAAGGGCTATCTGTCGATGCCGTTCGACGGCGCCTCGCTGCGCTGGTTCTACGCCATCCTCGATAACCCGGAGTTTATCGACGCCTTCTGGTTCAGCCTTTACCTCGGCATCGCCAGCGCCAGCATCGCCCTGGTGTTGTCGGTACCGGCGGCGCTGGCGATCAGCCGCCACCGCTTCCCCGGTCGCGACGGTATCAATGCCTTCCTGCTGTCGCCGCTGATGATTCCGCACCTGGTGCTGGGGGTGGCCTTCCTGCGTTTCTTCACCGCGCTGGACCTGAACGGCACCTTCGTCGGCCTGGTGCTGGCGCACACCCTGCTGATCATGCCTTATGCGCTGCGGTTGGTGCTGTCCGGCGCGGTCGGCATCGACCCGACGCTGGAACATGCCGCCTCGTCGCTGGGCGCATCACGGCTGACCACCTTCCGCCGTATCACTCTGCCGTTGCTGATGCCCGGCGTGGTCAGCGGCTGGGTGCTGGCGTTCATCACCAGTTTCGATGAGCTGACCATGAGCATCTTCCTCGCCTCGCCCAGCACGGTGACCTTGCCGGTGCGGCTGTACAACTACATCGAGGAGACGATCGACCCGCTGGTAACCTCGGTTTCCGCGGTGCTGATCATTCTCACCATGCTGTTGATGGCGGTGCTGGACCGGATCTACGGTCTGGAGCGGCTGATGATCGGCAAGGGGCAGTGAACGCCATGAACGACTTCGATATTGCCGTCATCGGTGGCGGCATGCTCGGCGCGGCTATCGCCTACGGCCTGCAGTCGCAGGGCGCGAAAACCGTGCTGCTGGACAAGGGCGACCGGGATTTCCGCGCCGCGCGGGGCAACTTCGGCCTGGTCTGGGTGCAGAGCAAGGGGATCGAGTTCCCCGAATACGCCGCCTGGACCCGCTACTCGACCCAGCGCTGGCCGCAGTTTGCCGCCCGCCTGGAGGCGCAGACCGGTCTCGATCTTGGTTTCCAGCAGCGCGGCGGCATCCATTTCTGCCTCAGCGAGGCGGAGCTGGAGCAGCGCGACCGTGACCTGGCCAGACTGGCGGCGGGTGCCGACGGCCAGTTCCGCTACCAGATGCTTTCGGCCGCCGAGCTGAAAAAGCTGGTGCCGGCAGTCGGCGCCAGCATTCCCGGCGCCAGCTACTCCGAGCACGATGGCCATGTGAACCCGCTCTACCTGCTGCGCGCGCTGCACGATGCGTTTCAGCAGCAGGGCGGCAGTTACCGGGCCAACCACGGCGTCGACAGCATCACCCCGCTGTCGCCCGGTTTCCGGCTCGATAGCACAGCCGGCAGCCTGACATGCGCCAAGGTGGTGCTGGCGGCCGGACTCGACAACCACCGGCTGGCGGCGATGGTCGGTCTGCAGCAACCGGTGCGGCCGCAGCGTGGCCAGGTACTGGTGACCGAACGCCTGCCGGAGCCGCTGCTGCACTATCCCAGCAACTACCTGCGCCAGACCCAGGAGGGAACGATCCAGATCGGCGACTCCAAGGAGGAGGTCGGCCTGGACGACGGCACCAGCGCCGAAGTTATCGCCCGGCTGGCGCAGCGCGCCCAGCGCATCCTGCCCCGGCTGGCGAACTACAACGTCGTCCGTGCCTGGGGGGCGTTGCGGGTGCTGACGCCGGACGGCTATCCGGTTTACGAACAGTCCGAGAGCTGTCCGGGCGCCTTCGCCTTTACCTCTCACAGCGGGGTTACCCTGGCGGCGGCCCACGCCGAGGCGCTGGCCGCCCAGATCATTGCCGGCCGGCTCAGCGGCGATGCCGCGGCCTTTGACTGCACACGTTTTGCGGAGGAATCCCATGTTCACGTCTGTTGAAAACGCCAGCAACCTGCCGATGGTGCAGCTGCAGATAGAGGGCGAAACGGTCAGCGTGCCGGTCGGCTACACGGTGGCGGCTGCGCTGCTGGCCCAGGGCCACCGCCGGACGCGCCAGTCGCCGGTGGACGGCGGGCCGCGCGCGCCCTACTGCATGATGGGCGTCTGCTATGAGTGCCTGGTGGAGATCGACGGCCAGCGCAACCAGCAGGCCTGCATGCGCGAGGTCAGCCAGGGGATGCAGATTAGGCTGCAGTGTGCCGATGAAGGGGAGGGCGCCGCATGACCTACGACCTGATCATCGTCGGTGCCGGCCCGGCCGGCATGGCGGCGGCGGCCCAGGCCGCCGAACGGGGGCTGAGCATCCTGGTACTGGATGAACAGCCGCGCCCGGGCGGGCAGATCTACCGCAATATCGAGACCACCTCCAGCCGCCTGCGCGATCTGCTGGGGCCGGACTACCAGGCCGGTGACGCGCTGGTATCGGCCTTCCGCAACAGCCGGCTGGAATATCTGGAGCAGGCGGTGGTGTGGCAGCTGAACGCCGCCGGCGAGGTCTGCTTCTCCCGCCGCGGCCACTCCTACCAGGCGCAGGGCAAGCATATCCTGCTGGCCACCGGGGCCCAGGAGCGGCCGTTCCCGGTCAAGGGCTGGCAGCTGCCCGGCGTGATGACCGCCGGTGCCGCCCAGATCCTGCTTAAATCGCCCGGCCTGGCCTGTGACGACGCGGTGTTCGTCGGCAGCGGCCCGTTGCTCTACCTGATCGTCTGGCAGTACCTGCAGGCCGGCAAAACGGTCAAGGCGCTGATCGACACCACGCCGCGGCGGCACTATTTCACCGGCCTCGGCAAACTGCCGGCCGCCCGCCACGGCATCGGCTACCTGTGGAAGGGGCTGAATATGATCCGCGCCATCCGGCAGGCCGGCATACCGTTCATCAGCGGTGTCGAGGCGGTGGAGATCGAGGGTGAGCAGAGCTGCAGCGGGGTGCGCTGGCAGCGTAACGGCCAGTGGCAGGCGCTACCGACCTCACAGGTCTTTCTTCACCAGGGGGTGGTGCCCAACGTCAACCTGGCGATGGCCAGTGGCTGCGAACACCATTGGAGTCCGCTGCAGGCCTGCTGGCAGCCGGTCACCGACGAATGGGGTCAGAGCAACCTGGAGCGGGTCAGTCTGGCTGGCGACGGTATGGGGATCGGCGGGGCGAAGGCGGCCGCGCTGCGCGGCCAGCTGGCGGCGTTGCAGATCGCCTGTCGGCAGCAGCGGCTGGACAACGCTGAGCGCGACCGGCAGGCGGCGCCGCTGCGCCAGTGGCTGGATAAGGAGCTGGCCTTCCGGCCGTTCCTGGATACCCTGTACCGTCCGGCGGACCGTTTCCGTGCCCCTGAGGACGGCGCCACGCTGGTCTGCCGGTGCGAGTCGGTCACCCGGCAGGCGGTCGCCGACGCGGCGGCGGCCGGCTGCATGGGCCCTAACCAGCTGAAGAGTTTCAGCCGTTGCGGCATGGGGCCCTGCCAGGGGCGCCAGTGCGGCCTGACGGTAAGCGAGCTGATGGCGCAGCTGCAACAGCAGCCGCCGGAAGCGACCGGCTACTACCGCCTGCGTGCACCGGTTAAACCGGTACAGCTGGCGGAGCTGGCCTCCCTGTCACCCTGGCCGGCGCAGAGCTGATCGGCCGGTTGCCGTTTAACCGCAAACCGGCCAAGTTTCATTTCGCCGCGGCCTGCTGGCGCATCCGGGTGATGCCGGCGACGAACCGACTCAGGGTGTTGGACAGCACCCCCTTGTCGATGATCGCCTCGATCAGCTGGAAGCGCCCGGTATCGGCGGCGGCTTCTGCCAGCGCCTGCTGCAGTTCGCGGCGACTTGTCACCCGGCGGCCGGTGCCGCCCAGCTCGTCGGCGAGGCGGGCGTAGTTCAGTTGCGGCAGGTCGTTGAATTTGGACTCCGGCTGGAAGGTGCGCAGCATCTCCCAACTACTGTTGTTCTGCACGATCACGATCGGGTTCCAGCCGTAGCGGCCGGCGTTGAGCAACTCCCAGCCGGTCATCTGGAAGGCGCCGTCGCCAACCAGGATGATTGGCCGCCGGCCGCTGGCGACCTGCATGCCGAAGCCGGCCGGCACGCCGAACCCCATGGTGGCGTAGAAGCCGGGCGCCACCAGATCGGTGTATTCGATATCCAGGGTGGTGAAGAAGCAGTCGCCCATATCGGCGGCGATCGGCATCGGCCCCTGCTGGTGGAACAGGTCGTTGATCGCGGTGGCGATATCGGTCGGGCTGATCGGTTGTTCGTCCGCTGGCAGGTCGCGCGGGTAGCGGGCGGGTACGGCGGCCGGTGCTTTGCGCGGCGGCAGGCTGTCGGCCCGGCTGTTCAGCTCGTTGATGAAATCGGCCAGCGCGATCTCCGGGTAGAGGTGATAACCCATCGATACCTGGCCGTCGCAGGCCAAGACCACCTTGCGGAAATCCAGCTGCTTTTCCGAGACGCCGAAGTTGCCGTCGGTCAGGATGGTGCCCAGCAGGATCGGTGCGTCCGACTCCTCGACCAGCTTGGTCAGTTGCGGGTCGCCGGCCGCACCCAGGTAGGTGCCCTGCAGCGGCAGCTCCATACCGTTCAGCAGGCCGCGCCCCATCAGCGTGGTGACCACCGGGATGCCGAGCCGGCGGGCCAGTTCCGCGGTTTGCTGCTCGATACCGAAGCGGCGGATCTCCACCCCCACCACCAGTACCGGCGACTGGGCCTGCCGCAGTAGCGCCAGGGTTTCGTCGACGCAGGCGTCCAGGGTGGCCTGTTGCTGCGCACTGGGCGGCGCGGCTGAAATCGGCTCGACCGGCGCGCAGGGCTGGAATACCAGGTCGCGCGGCAGCTCGATATAGACCGGCCGCGAGTGGCGGATACAGCTGGCCAGCACCCGGGCGATATCGGCCGGCGCCCGCTGCAGATCGTTGAGGATCACCTGATCGCAGGTGACCTCCTTGTAGACCTCCAGCTGCGAGTTCAACCGCTTGGCCTGGTGATGGACCAGTAGGCCGGTGTTGCGGTCGCCTTCGCCGGGGCCGCCGGAGATTACCACCACCGGCGATTTCTCGGCATAGGCGGCGGCGATCGGGTTGACCATATTGAAGCCGCCGGCGCCGTAGGTGATCGCCGCCACCGACGGCTTGCCGTGGCAGCGCGCCGCCGCATCGGCGGCGTAGCCGACGGTCGGTTCATGGCTGAAGGTGTACAGCGGCAGGATGGCGGACTCCTCCGCCACCTTGAAGAATGGCAGGGCGAAGTCGCCCGGGATGCCGAATATCTCCTGTACCCCGTGGGCTTTCAGCGCGTGGAGCAGTACTTCTGCAAGATTCATAGCCACCTCGTCGATAACTGATCTGAAAAGGATAAAAGCTGAAAAGCTCGAATCGGACGGGCAGTGGCCTGTGGGCGGCCTTGCCCAAAAATTCACCAATAGCCACGAGTCTAGTGCGGATTTTGATCGATAAATATCGGATAAATCGAATCTGGTCGATCAGGTATTTTGATGGGGTGGTGGCATGAGAGAGCATGTAGAGTCGGGTCCGGCCCTACATTGGCGTGGTGAAGAACCAGCAGGAGCTTCAGCCACAAGAAAAGGCTGTTGTGGCCGGAATCGAGAGATGGTATCTACAAATGCGAGGCATTGCATAAAAAAAACAAAAAACGCGGCGCCGGGAGGCGCCGCGCTGGCTTCGGTCAGGGTTCGATCAGTCCTGATCAGGACTCGACGATCACGAAGCGGTTTTCCATCGGGGTCGGTTCCTGCACGGTCGGCTCCGGATGGGTGAACTTGATCTGGTTGAATAGCAGCGGGCCTTCGCACGGGGCGAGGGCGATGAAGGTGAAGCGGCGGGTGCCCGGTACGCCGACCATGCCCGGCAGCGCCTGGCCCGGCAGGTAGCTCACGTCCGCCAGCGCAATTCCTTGCGGCATTTCGGTCAGGCAGACGTTGAAACCGGTTGACGGGTTGTCTTCCAGCTGAATTACGATCGGTTCGCCGACTTTCACTTTGATGGGAGGTAGCATCCTGTTATCTCCTTGATTTGATTGAAAATACTGGGCTGTTTGTGCACTCAGTGAAAGCCAGTTTAGGCCCGTATCAACGGCCCGGTCAGTATCATCTCGGTATCAAAGCGGTATCAGTTGCTGCTGTGATAGAGGGAGGGGCAGGTGCAGTTAATGAGAATTTTGACGGCCCGCCGCCGCTGGCGATTGTTAATACAAAACCAGTGAACGCTGAAGTTTTTCTCCAGTATTAAAAATTATTCCGCTTGCGCGGCCAGGTAGCGTTTCAGCGGCAGCATCCGGTGCTTGCGCAGCTGGGCGCGCAGCTGGTGGTAGCTCAACCCCAAAGCATCGGCGGTATCGCGCTGGTTGTAGCGGTGCTTTTTCAATGCCTGCTCGATCAGCTTTTTCTCCAGCGCCCGCACCTGGGTCGGCAATTCTTCTGCTGTTGCCGGGGCGGTCTCGGCCTCTGTCGACGGTTGTGGTGGCTGGGTCTGCTGCCAGGGGGGCTGGAACGGGTCCAGCGCGATCTCGTCGAGCGGCTGCTCGCTGTCGCCGGCGCGGTATACGCTGCGCTCGATGACGTTTTTCAGTTCGCGCACATTGCCCGGCCAGTGGTAGTCCATCAGGCTGGCCAGTGCCTGTTCGCCGAAGCCGGGGAAGTAGGCGCGCCGCAGTTCGCGGCACATCGCCACCGCGAAATGCTCCGCCAGCAGCCGGATATCCTCGCCCCGGTAGCGCAGCGGCGGCAGGTGCAATACTTCGAACGCCAGCCGGTCGAGCAGGTCGGCGCGGAACTTGCCCTCGTCCGCCAGCTGGCGGATATCGGCGTTGGTGGCGGCGACCAGCCGCACGTCGACCTGGATGCTCTGGTGACCACCGACCCGCTCCAGCTCGCCGTATTCGATCACCCGCAGCAGCTTCTCCTGCACCCGTGGCGAGCAGGTGGCCAGTTCGTCGAGGAACAGGGTGCCGCCATCGGCCCGCTCGAAACGCCCCCGGTGCAGGCCGGTGGCGCCGGTGAAGGCACCGCGCTCATGGCCGAACAGCTCCGACTCCAGCAGGCTTTCACTCATCGCCGCGCAGTTCAGTTTGATGAACGGCTGATCCCAACGGTTGGACAGGTAGTGCAGCCGCTCGGCGATCAGCTCCTTGCCGGTGCCGCGCTCGCCCAGCACCAGCACCGGTTTGTCCAGCGGCGCCAGCCGTGAGAGCTGGTCGGTCAGGTCCATCAACAGCGGCGACTGGCCGACCAATGTTTGTCGTTTTATCGGTTCCATACGCTAAATATTAGTTCTAATAACTGGTGTTTAGTCAATAAAGCTATTTATTTGAACGATTGCTTGTTATATGGCCAGCCTAAAAGCGCGGAAGAAACAACGACTTGTCGATTTTTGCGCCGAATTGGCATGCCGTTGGCAATAAACCGGGTAGCTGAAAAACGCAGTCATCTAAAAAAGGAGACGAGATCATGGGGATTTTTTCGCGCTTTCAGGACATCGTGAACGCCAACCTCAACGCCCTGCTGGACCGGGCGGAGGACCCGGAAAAGATGATCCGGATGATGATTCAGGAGATGGAGGAGACGCTGGTCGAGGTGCGTACCACCTCGGCGCGGGTGATCGCCGACCGCAAGGGGCTGGAACGCCGCATCCGCCACCTGCAGGAGGAGGCGGAGGAGTGGCAGGGCAAGGCCCGGCTGGCTCTGAGCCGCAGCCGCGAGGATCTGGCCCGCGCCGCGCTGGCCGAGCAGTCCAGCCTCGAGGAGCTGCGCCAGCAGGCAGAGCGGGAGCTGGCGCAGGTCGGCGAGCACCTGGAAGAACTGAACGACGAGATCGGCCAGCTGCAGCGCAAATTGGATGATGCCAAGAGCAAGCAGAAGGCGCTGCTGGCACGCGAGCAGAGCGCCCGTTCGCGGCTCGATATCCGCCGCCGCTTCAGCCGCGACAAATTGAACGAGGCGTTCCAGAAGTTCGAGCAGTACGAGCGCCGGATGGACGATATGGAAGGCGAGGTGGAGAGCTACGATCTGGGCGCCAAGGACCTGGCTGACGAGATCGCCGATCTGGCCCGCGACGAGAAGGTCGACGAGGCGCTGGAGAAGCTCAAGGCGAGCATGAAAAAAGACAGCAAAGGTAACTGATCATGTCTGGCCTGGTGTTCTTTTTCGTGCCGACGGTGATCTTCATGGGGCTGGTGGCGCCGCTCTGGCTGCTGCTGCACTACCTCAGCAAGTCGCGCGCCGCCAAGGGACTGTCGGCGGAGGACCGGCAGGAGCTGGAGGCCGCGCTGGCGGTGGTCGACAAGCTGGAAGATCGGATACAAACGCTGGAGGCCATTCTGGATGCCGACCATCCGGGCTGGCGCCAGCAGCAGGCGCCGCGCAACGGCGCCGGGGGGGATTACGATGTTCGAGGGTAAACGCAACGGCTACGACATGGACCTGTACCGCAGCCGCGACGACCGCTGGATCGCCGGGGTCTGCGGCGGCATCGCCGAAAACCTCGGCTGGCCCTCCTGGCTGGTGCGGCTGCTGGCACTGACCCTGTTTGCCTTCACCGGCAGCCTGGCGGTGATCGCCTACCTGGTGGCGGTGGTGATGCTGGCCAACCGGCCGGTTTCGGCCAGGAAGGGATACGGCAAACCGGGGTACGGCCAACCGGGATACGGCCAACCGGAGTACGAGAGATCGAGCTGCCGGCGACAGGGCCGCCGGGACAGCGGCCATAACCTGAAAGACCGGGTATTCAACTACGGCCCGTCGCCGGCCGGCCGGGTGACCGAGGTGCGCCAGCGGATGGAACAGCTGGAACAGCGCTTGCGGGCGATGGAGCGCTACGTCACCTCGCGCAAGTACCAGTTCGATCAGGAGCTGAACCGCCCGCGTTGATTAATACGACTAATACGAACGGTCCGATGGTCTTGATCTCCGTTCCTCCCGCTCAGCGCTGGGCGGCCGGCTGAGCGGCGGGCGCCGCTCGGTTGCTGTGCTGCAGATAGTGCACCAGCAGTCCGACCAGCAAGCCCCAGAACGCGGCGCTGATGTCGAACAGGCTCAGCCCGGAGGCGGTGACCATAAAGGTCAGCAGTGCCGCCTCGCGACCGCTCTCCTCCCGCAAGGCATTGGCCAGGCTGTTGCCGATGGTGGCGAACAGCGCGATACCGGCCAGCGCCATCACCATGCCGGCCGGGCTGGCGGCGAACAGTGCCACCACGGTGGCGCCGAACAGTGCGGTCAGCAGGTAGAAAAAGCCGGCGCAGATGCTGGCCAGGTAGCGCTTCTTCGGATCGGCGTCGGCATCCTCGGTCATGCAGATCGCGGCGGTGATCGCCGCCAGCCCCATCGAAAAGCAGCCGAACGGCGCCAGCAGCAGGTTGATCAGGCCGGTGCTGGTGATGATCGGCGACACCGGCGGCTGGTAGCCGTTGGCGCGCAGGGTCGACAGGCCGAGAATGTTCTGCGAGCTGAGCGTTACCAGGAACAGCGGCAGCGCCACCCCGATCATCGCCGCCAGGCTGAACTCCGGCATCACGAACACCGGCCGGGCGATGCTCAGCGCCACCGTCTGCCAGCCTAACAGGCCGAGCTGCCAACTGACCAACAACGCCACCACCAGTACCAGCGGAATCGCGTAACGGCCGCTGAGCCGCTTGCCGATCAGGTAGGTCAGCAGCATCAGGCCGATCAGCAGCGGCTGCTGCTCCAGTTCGGCGAACACCCCGATACCGAGATTGATCAATACCCCGGCCAGCATCGCACTGGTGATATTGCCGGGGATCAGCCGCGCCAGCCGCTCGATCCAGCCGAGCAGCCCGCACACCACCGTCAGCAATGCGGCGGCGATAAAGGCGCCGACCGCCTCGCCCGGCGTGCTGCCGCTGAGGCTTGAGGCCAGCAACGCGGCGCCCGGCGTCGACCAGGCGGTCAGCACCGGCATCCGGTAGTACCAGGACAGGCCGATGCTGGTCACCCCCATGGCGATACCCAGTGACAGCAGCCAGGAGTTGATCAGCGCCGGATCGGCCCCGGCCGCTTCGGCGGCCTGGAACACCAGCGCAACCGAGCTGGTAAAGCCGACCAGTACCGCGATAAAACCGGCACTAACGTGGTTCAGGCGAAGTTGGCTCAGCATAGCAACAGCCTCCGTTTTTTTTATTTCTTAATAGCTAGATCTGTGCGTTATAACGCTCAATTGTCGGCTGACTATAACGGCTTTTTGGGTTGTGCGCTATAGCGCACAAGGTTGATCGTAAGCATGGTAGGGAGGGTTGCTGTAGGGCGTCACCCGGGACGCCACCGCCGCAGGCGGTAAGGGTATGTAGAACGATGCAGGGTTGGCTCCTGCCGGGCAGGTTCAGCCGCCCAGGAGCCCGAAGGGCTCCGAACCGCCTGCGGCGGTGGCGCACTAAAGTACGCCCTACAGGGTAATGCCGTTCGATCAAGCGAATGTAGGGTTGGCTCCGGCCGGGCAGGTTCAGCCGACCAATAGCACCTCCACGCAACACACTTCAGCCATAATCCTGTACGAAGGCATTGCCTTCCCCGCCCAGCACCCCACAATAGGCCGAAGCGTTATCAGGCAGTAAGGAACAACGATGGAACAGGTACAGCAACAGATCGGCCAACGACTGCGTCAGGCCCGCCAGCAGCGCGGCTGGAGTCTGGATCGCACGGCGCGGGAAACCGGCGTCAGCAAGGCGATGCTGGGCCAGATCGAGCGCGGCGAATCCAGCCCGACGGTGGCCACGCTGTGGAAGATCGCCACCGGCTTCAAACTGTCGCTGTCCAGCTTCCTGGAGGTCGCCGAGCCGGCAGGAGAGCGACCGGTGATCCGCCGGGTGGCCGAATCCTCATTGCAGGAGAGCGAACAGCTGCAGTTCTTCCCGCTGTTCCCGTTCGACCCGGCGTTCGGCTTCGAACTGTTCCAGATCGCCCTGGAACCCGGCCAGGAACACCTGTCGGAACCGCATGACGAAGGCGTCACCGAACATGTGATTGTGGTCAGCGGCGCTATGGAGGTGCTGGCCGGTGGCGACTGGCATCCTCTGGCCTGCGGCGAGGCGATCCGCTTCGCCGCCAACCAACCGCACGGCTACCGCAACCTGGGGGCGGAAAAGGCGCTGTTTCATAACCTGATCCACTATCGCTGAGCTTTTTGCCGGGACGCTTTGAATAGGGGCGTTGGCGGCTTGATGCGCTTCATCCGCCGGGTTAGGCACTAATCCGACGGGGCTTCAACTCCCGGCGGGATTGCTCTATTTTACTGAAGTTGGCATACCGGCCGACCTGTTCGCATACGCCTCCGGCCGGTTCAATGGAGTGGCAAATTTTGACCAAAAAATACCAGATCCTGATCGTACTCGGCTTGATTCTGTTCGCCGGATTCACTACGACCAGCCTGGTCAGTTACTTCACCGCCCACGATAGCCTGGCTCGGCAGATAGAGGAGAACACGCTGCCGCTGACCGGGGACAACATCTATTCCGAAATTCAGCGCGATCTGTTGCGACCGATCTTCATCTCGTCGCTGATGGCCCAGGATACGTTCCTGCGGGATTGGGTGATCGCCGGCGAGCAGGACTCGACGGCGATCGCCCGTTACCTGAAGGCGATTCAACAGCGTTACGACACTGAGACCAGCTTCTTCGTTTCGGACAGGACACGCAATTACTATCACCCGCAGGGTGTAATCAAAACCGTCAGCAAAGACGATCAGCAGGATGGCTGGTATTTCCGTTTTAAAAGCGGCATCGCCCCTTACGAGATCAATATCGACCGGGACACCGCCGACCCCAGTCGCATTACCGTGTTCATCAACTACAAGGTCTTCGATTACGACGGCAATCTGATCGGCGTGGCCGGCGTCGGTCTCTCCACCTCAATGGTCAAACAGTTGATCGACGACTACCAGCGCCGCTATAACCGGGAGATATTCTTCATCAACCGCTTCGGTCGCGTGATGATGCACAGCGATACCTACAGCGGTACCGACCAGATCCGTAGCAGCCCCGAACTAGGCCTGTATGCCACCCGTATTCTGACGTCGCCAAGCAGCGCGTTCAGCTATGAAGCCAACGGGCGTACGGTCTTCGTCAACAGCCGGCTGGTTCCGGAGTTCAACTGGTACCTGATCGTACAGCAGGCCAGCAACCCCAGCTCAGAGAAGATCTACAATACGTTGGTGCTGAACCTGATCGGTTCCGGCGTCGTCACGCTGGTGGTGCTGTCGCTGGCCTGGCTGACGGTCAGCGGATTTCAGCGTCGGCTGGAAGCCCTGGCGCATACCGACAAGCTGACCGGGCTTGCCAACCGGCAGATGCTCGACCAGATGTTGCCGCAACAGGTTGCCCTGGCGCGACGTCGCAAGGAGCCGCTCAGCTGCGTGATCGCCGACCTGGACGGTTTCAAGCAGATCAACGACACCTACGGCCACCCGGCCGGCGATCTGATGATAAGCTCCATCGCCGAACTGTTTACCGCCGTGACACGTGAGGCGGACCTGATATGCCGCTGGGGAGGGGATGAGTTCCTGTTCATCCTGCCCAATTGCGACCAGGCGCAGGCCTGCCGGTTTGCGGAAAAACTGCGCACCGCGGTCGAAAACCACCGCATCCGGGTGGACAAGGCGCTGGTCGGGCTCTCGTTGAGCCTCGGTGTGTCCGAACTCGGTGAACAGGAAAGCCCGGACGATATGATCCTGCGCGCCGACCATGCCCTGCTGGCGTCGAAGAGCGGCGGCCGTAACCGGGTCAGCGAGCCGGATACGGCCTTACTGGTCAATTAAACGACTAATGATGTGCAGAGCGGGAACGGGCCTTGCGTGCCGGTGCCTTGGCCTGAGCTGGCTCAGGCACGTGCACGCCGTTATTCCCGTTGCGTTTTAGCTCCCGGTAGACCGTCGAACGATGGATTCCCAGGTTGTTTGCGATCGCCGTTGGCGAACATCCTTGCGCAAGGAGAGCCGATATCTGATATCGTTTCCCCACGGTCAACTGCTGATAGCTCATGGTGATACTGCATCTACTTTGGCGAGAAGAAGCGTACCACTGTCAGCCGTTGACCTCCTTCCGCCGTTCAACCATGAGTGTCGCACTTATTATCTGAATTCCCGCCGCCACCACTAAAACTTGCTACACACAACTAAATGCAGAGAAGTAACTTCGATGTTTCTCGACCCTTAAAAGGTATTGGGTGACCAACCAAAGTACTAAATTTGTTTTCTAGCCTCTTTGGCGCAATTTATGAATCAATCATCATCTTGCATAGGTATTGAATACTTACCTGAATCAAGACCTGATAACCTCTCAGCAATACTTGATTTTTCTAAACTTGATAAGGCTATTGATTCATTGTCAGGGTAGAATATGTGCTTGTCTTTAGAAGCATCAAACTTTATCTTCCCGAGAATATGACCACTACCATTAATGCAATCAAGTTCTTGTTGGACTGGCAAGAACAGCACCATCTGAAACCTCTTTTTTAAACATTTCTTTCAGTGGATGATAACCGTAGATAATATTCGATTCAACGTTTCGATAGACTGACGCCGAATTTACTAATTGTCTTGTGAATTTAGCGTTTTTATTTGGAAAAGTTTAGTACTTTTCTTGGTCGACTAGGCATAACGCTTAAATCATGGGTGATCGCTGCGTAGTAGCGACCATGATCTTCCCCCGAAAAATCGGACACCTTCGCTGCTCACGCTATCATTGCTTCATATTCGACCGGACTCAGATAATTTAAGCTTGAGTGCAGTCGAACTCGATTATAGAAATGCTGGATATACCCTGTCAGCTTATCCCGTAAATGCATCTCGCCATAGAAGGTTCGCTTCTTGATCAACTCACCCTTCAGGGTATGAAAGAAGGATTCCATTTCCGCATTGTCGGTACACATACCCGGACGGTTTGCACTGGCTTGGATGCCATGCTTTTTCAACAAGGCTTGGATCTCGTGCGCACGATACTCCACACCACGATCCGTATGAAAAATCAGTCCTGGTTCTGGCTTGCGATTTCTCAGCGCCATCTGCAATGAAGCACGTGTCAGCGATACGGTCTTTTGCTTTCCCAGGGAGCATCCCACGATGCGACGGGAGTAGAGGTCGATAACGGCCGCTAAATACAGCCAGCGTTTCCCAACCCGGATATAGGTCAGGTCGGCAGCCCAATGCTGGTTTGGTGCAGTGGGCTTGGGCAGGTCTTTGCGCAGATTAGGTGCACGCTGATAGAACCGGTGTAGTCCCGCCAGCTTACGATAGACGCGAGTAACCCTGGCCTTCAGCCCTGCTTCCCGCATCAGCCTTTCAACGCGTTTCTTTCCCACATGGACTCCTTGTCGCTTCAGGGCTTGGTGTACTCTCGGGCTACCGTAGGTTTCCCGGTTCACCTCGAAGATCCGTTTAATCTGCTCAGTCAGTGCAGCATCACTTCGCGCTCGCTGACTTACACCGCGCTTCAGCCAGGCGTAGAAGCCACTGGCTGACACTTTCAGAAACCGGCACAACCGGCGCACTCCGTAACGCTCGCGATGCTTGGCTACGAACCGGAACCTTTCTTGCGTTCCTCCGCGAGAAACCGTTGCCACTTTTTTAACAGATCGTTCTCCTCTTTCAAGTCCGCAACCTGCTTCTCCAACATCCGAACCCGTTCGTTCTCGCTCAGTGTTTTCGGTTTCTTGCCGACCTTCTTCCGCTTGTCCGCCACGATCTTGCC
Source organism: Marinobacterium arenosum (assembly GCF_019795155.1). Lineage (GTDB taxonomy): Bacteria > Pseudomonadota > Gammaproteobacteria > Pseudomonadales > Balneatricaceae > Marinobacterium_C > Marinobacterium_C arenosum. The sequence continues at coordinate 65,039 of NZ_JAILYN010000009.1, forward strand.
TTCCCTGTATTCCTTACGCCACCGCGACAACATGAAGGGATGGATATCCAGTGAATCCGCGACACCTTTCACGCTCGCTCCACTCAGGTGGGTCAGTTTAACAGCTCTGACTTTGAACTCATTCGTGTACTGTCGTGTCTTCTTCTGGTTCTTGTACGCTGGCATTTATCACCTCGACTTTGTTAGATCGAGGTGTCCACTAAAGCGGGGGAACTACACGTCGCTCTGCCTGCGATTGTTAGAGAGTTATTTCAGCTCCCAGACCCCAGTTGGTGATACATCGGCAGGGCGCATTATTCCTGAATGCCGTAATCTATTAGCAGCCCACCGCATATCGTACTGCCAGGTAAAAAACAGATCACCAGATGATCGCAATTCAGCTTCGTGGTTTTTCCAAATAGTTTTTGCGACATCAATTAGTCGACCGCGTCCACCTAATTCTTTGAGAGCGTGATGAACCCAATCTTGAAGATCATGTTTCGTAGCCATTATTCCTCCTTGGGCACTGTCTGGAATCCAAACAAGTAACCGGCAATAGCACCAAGAATGCCAATTGCAGCACTTATTTTTCCGTTATCGACTAACGCAAGTACCGTTGCAAATGTAGCAACCAAGATGATTCCAACTACCCGAAGATTAAACGGACCAAAACCTGGCTTCATTTGGCGAAAGCTGCCGATTAGTGCAATCGATGCCACTATGAAAATTCCGATTATTGTTGCAAGCTGCATATCCATATTGCGTGCTCTCGATCTCTAACGCTCACAACACTGGACCGAAAAAGCGCAGCTTTTTGGGGTCCAGTGCTTGTTTTTGTTAGGCTAATCTTCATCAGCCATTAAAACTAGAGTTTTTTCAGTAACGTTTACTGAAACATTTATTTCTCTTGGTGGTACAAAAAGCACACAACCGGCTCCATGACCCGATTGAACTTCCGGTAGAAAGTGCCCGCCGGCCCAGCCATTATTTTGGGCTTCGGCTGCAAACCAAGTCTTTACTGGTTGGGTTATTCGCTTTTGTTCCTTTCCTGTGGCTTGGTTATACAGGGCCAGTATTCTATCGGAAGTACATAAGACAGCATTGTCTTTGAGCTTACATGACGCTGGTGTTGGAAACTTAAATGATGGTGCCATCTACCTTCTCCTTCTTGGTTATATTCCTATTCAAAAGCCTAACAGCCCAATTAAACGCCATTCAATCCACCTCGTTTTGAGTAAAGTGCTCACATAAAACTTTGTGCCCAGTGTTTTCCGATTTATTTAGTGGAAAATCGTACACGTCAAGCAAGACTTGCTCGACATATTTTGAAAGCCTATTTGGCATTTCTACATATGTGAAATATATAAGCAACTGGTCCGAAAAATCTTTGTTCTTCCAATGAGTTCGTAAACGTATACCAATGTTGCCCTTACCAACATACAGCGCTCTCATGTGAAAACGTTCATGCTCAGCACAATAGTCACTTTTATGCCAAAGGATGTACACACCCTCTTTATGATCCAGGCCCCATTCATTGATGTGATGATCGCAGATATTCCGATCACCAAACCAACCAATGTTCATCCGGGCAATACTTTGCAAGGAAATAGGATTTGCAAGTTCACTGGCTGCGATTAGATTAAACTCATTGTCAGTCTGACCGCATTGACACGCACAATCTTGAAAGCATCTCGCCACAGTATTATAGATCCTCTGATTGTGTAGCCTAACATTTTAATACTACGCATGCGCGTTTAGGTGCAAACGCGATATAGTGTGAAGAACGGCTAAGTTACTGAATGGCAAAGATATTTGATATGCCACAGTCATTCTCCTCCGTTGAAAACGAGCATGCGCGTTTGTGTGCTGGGCCGTGCGCAGTATGCACAGCCCTCAGTCCATAATGCATTGATCTTGTACGATTTTAGGTTATCAATCTAGTAGGAAATTAGTCGGTTGCCGTAATGGTTCGCGCATGGCAACGGGGGCGGCGCTCAATATTCTGTATATGGAAGCGGATATCGGCGCCCGGCTATGCACAGGGCGCAAGGACTCTGGGCGGTGTCCGCTTCGAATCGCAAGCGGACACCGCCCACCACCACCAGCTCCGCCTATGCCGCTTTCTTAACCCATTAAAAGAAAATTAAAAGAAACTTAAAAGAAACCCTCACTCCACATAGTTCAGCGGCACCGCGGTGCTATCGACGATCTTGCGCATGATAAAGCTGGACTTCACCCCGGTGACGCCGGTGATGCGGGTGATCCGGCCGAGCAGGATATCGTGGTAGCGGTCCATATCCGGTACTGCCACCTTTAACTGGTAGTCGGCGTCGTGGCCGGTGATCAGGTAGCACTCCATTACCTCCGGGAAGGTGCGGATGGTGGCTTCGAACTCTTCGAAGCGCTCCGGGATATGCTTGTCCATGCTGATATGCAGGATCGCGGTCAGGTTCAGGTCGACCGCGCGCGGGTTGACCCTGACCACCCGTTCGCTGATCACCCCGACCTCTTCCAGCTGCTTGACCCGTCGTGAGCAGGGCGCGGCGGTCAGGCCGACCCGGTCGGCCAGCTCCTGGTTGGACAGTGCGCCGTCCTGTTGCAGCTCGCGCAAGATTTTGAGGTCGAAACGGTCCAACTTGTGATCGAATTTCATGGTTTTTCTCTGCTGCGCAATTTTTCTATAGTATTTACGTTATTGGCTTTGGTCTGGTTGCGCAAATTTTTCGAAAGGCACGCACTTAGCGGATTAATTGCGCGGCGTTGGCCGTACACTGTTCTTCATCGGTTGAGGCAGGCGTCAGCGCCACCTTCAGTGCCAACACCGACGAATTCTGCGAGCGACTTTTCAAGCGCGGCCCCAATCAGGGCCGGCTGGGACAACCGCCAGAAGCGGGCGTTTCCGGGTCGACTCCAGCGGCTTACCGAGCTGCCAGCCGCGATACCAGAAGTATCGCCCGGTTTTTTCTCAGAGCCCCTCCGGGCTGGGATCGTTTGCTAGATTCTCAGGCTGCAGGGGCTTTGTTATTAGCAGCCTGTCGGACTTAACGCTGATCTACTGCGGAAAAGCCGGATTTGGTCATATTTTCACGATTTTCCTCGTTAAATAGCACGCTATTCGCCTCAGAAAATCGAAAAATCTGCCTCCAACCGTCTTTCCCTCGCTACGATCGGTCAAGCCCGAAAGGCTGCTAGGGACTTAATTACAACAACTGTTTTGCTTACCGCCGGTAAGCCCAGGACTCAGCCATGTTTGACCATCGAAAATATCGCCCGTTTACGCCGATTCGCCTGACCGACCGCCGCTGGCCCGACCAGCAGATCACCGCCGCGCCGGACTGGTGCAGCGTCGATCTACGCGATGGCAACCAGGCGCTGGTCAACCCGATGAACGTGGCGCAGAAGACCCGCATGTTCGAGCTGCTGGTCAAGCTGGGCTTCAAGGAGATCGAGGTTGGCTTCCCGTCCGCGTCGCAGCCGGATTTCGATTTCGTGCGCAAATTGATCGAAGAGGATCGCATTCCGGACGACGTCACCGTGCAGGTGCTGACCCAGGCCCGCGAGGAGCTGATCAGCCGTACCTACGAGGCGCTGGCCGGCGTCAAGCAGGCGATTGTCCATGTCTACAACTCCACCTCCACGGTGCAGCGCGAGCAGGTGTTCGGCCTGAACCGCGACGGCATCAAGGCGATCGCCGTGCAGGGCGCCCGCTGGGTGCGTGATTACGCCGCCCGTTACCCGGCAACCGAGTGGGGCTTCCAGTATTCGCCGGAGAGCTTTACCGGCACCGAGCTGGATTACGCGGTGGAGGTCTGCGATGCGGTGATCGAAGAGTGGGCGCCGCAGAACGGCCAGCCGGTGATCATCAACCTGCCGGCCACCGTCGAGATGTCGACGCCGAACGTATTCGCCGACCAGATCGAGTGGTTCTGCCGTCATCTGGCCCGTCGCGACCAGGTGCGGATCAGCCTGCACACCCACAATGACCGTGGCTGCGGTGTGGCCGCCGCCGAGCTGGGTGTGATGGCCGGCGCCGACCGGATCGAGGGCACCCTGCTGGGCAACGGCGAGCGCACCGGCAATATGGATATCGTCACCATGGCGATGAACCTCTACTCCCAGGGGATCGATCCGAAACTGGATCTGTCCGATATCAAGGAGATCATCGAGGTGGTCGAGGCCTGCACCGAACTGCCGGTGGCGGCCCGTCACCCCTGGGCCGGCGAGCTGGTCTACACCGCTTTCTCCGGCAGCCATCAGGACGCGATCCGCAAGTCGATCAACTACCACGAGGAGCACAACCAGGCGTTCTGGAACGTGGCTTACCTGCCGATCGACCCGCGCGATATCGGCCGCGAATACGAGGCGGTGGTGCGGATCAACAGCCAGAGTGGCAAGGGCGGCGTGGCGCTGGTATTGGAGCGCGATTACGGCATCGAGCTGCCGAAATGGATGCACGCCGAACTGAGCAAGGTGGTACAGCAGGCCGCCGAAGAGAGCGGCGTCGAGGTGTCGCCGGCCAATATCAAGGCGCTGTACGAGGCGCACTTTGTCGAGGTGGAAGCGGACTGGCAGTTGCAGGGCTACGACCTGCATACCGAAGGCCAGCAGGTTAACGCCCAGTTCAAGGTGGGCAGCGGTGAGTTGACCCGCATCCTGTCCGGCCAGGGCGCCGGTGCGGTGGAGGCGCTCAGCGATGCGCTGGCGCGTCAGTTCGACTGCCGCATCGAGGTGGCCCAGTTCGACGAGCACGCCATCAGCGGCGGTACCGATGCCCAGGCGCTGGCCTGTATCGCCGCCGAGTTCAACGGCCAGCGTCTGACCGGCGTGGCCCAGGCGGAGGATACCTCGGCGGCCACCCTGCAGGCGGTGCTGACCGCCTTCGCCCGCAGCGAGGCGGCCAATACGCAGGCGGAAGCGGTGGCCTGAGTTTTTATCTGACCCGATCTATGTCCCTTCTGCGGCCGGGCCGGCTTTCGGTCCGGCCGCTGTTTTTTGTTTGTTTCACGTGCGCCCGGGCCGGCTAACCGCGAGTGGCAGGCGCATCCCACATGGAGCGGCAAGCCAACCGTGAAGGATTGTCGCTAATCCGCGATGAAGCAAACTATCAGTTGATGGTGATGAGAGGCGGCTGTGCAGCCCGGAACACCCCGAATAACTAAAAAAATAAAAAATACCCGGCCAAGTGGCCGGGTCTTTTTATTTTTGAGCTTGGATCGCGCGGTGCCTGGCCTCAGCGGCTCAGGAAGATCAGCGAGCCGGGGATCAGGAAGAACACCGTGCTGACGTAGCTGAACGCGATCCGCTTGCGGCGGGTGGCCAGCTCGGCCAGTTTTTCGGCCATCTTCAGCGGCAGATTGCGCAGCAGCGGCAGGCCGAAGATCAGGCTGACCGCCAGCAGGTTGTAGCACAGGTGCACCAGCGCGATCTGCAGTGCGAAGATCGCCAGTTCGCCGCTGACGGCGGTGGCGGCCAGCAGGGCGGTGATGCAGGTGCCGATATTGGCGCCCAGGGTGAACGGGTAGATATCCTTCAGTTTCAGCACCCCGGTGCCGACCAGCGGGACGATCAGGCTGGTGGTGGTGGAGGAGGACTGCACCAGCACGGTCACCACGGTGCCGGAGGTGATGCCGGTCAGCGGGCCGCGACCGATGGCGCCGTGCAGCATCTCCTTGGCGCGGCCGACCATCGCTTTCTTCAGCAATTTGCCGACGAACGCCACCGAGAAGATGATCAGGCCGATACCCAGTGCGATCATCGCCACGCCGCCGAACGGCTCCGGCAACGCCGAGAACAGGTCCTTGGTGGCGCCGGTAACCGGCTTGACCAGCGGTTTGATGAAGTTGAAGCTCTTCAGGCTCATCGACTCGCCGCCGATCAGCAGCTCCGCCAGGAACAGACTCAGCTTCTGCAGCAGGCCGAACATCATCTCCAGCGGCAGGAAGATAATCACCGCCATCAGGTTGAAGAAGTCATGCACGGTCGCCGCCGCGAAGGCCCGGCGGAACTCGTCGGCGCGGCGTACGTGGCCCAGGCTGACGATGGTGTTGGTGATGGTGGTGCCGATGTTGGCGCCCATGATCATCGGGATCGCCGCTTCGACCGGCAAGCCGCCGGCAACCAGGCCGACGATGATCGAGGTGACGGTACTGGAGGACTGGATCAGTGCGGTGGCCACGGTGCCGATCATCAGGCCGACGAACGGGTTGGTGGCGAAGTCGAACAGTTCCTTGGCGTGACCGCCGGTCGACCACTTGAAGCCGGTGCCGATCATGCCAACCGCGACCAGCAGCAGGTAGATCAGGCCGGTGATCATCAGCCAGTGGTGGGCTCGGGTGCGCTCCTGATTCAGAGGGGCGGTGCTTTGTCCGGTGTTCATCTGAAAAGGTCTCTCACTAAGCTTTGGAATCCGGGGTGGCGTGCGGCCGAAGGCGGTCATGGCCGGGCCGTTCAACATTGGCGGGCATTATTTTCGATCTATGTGACAGCTTTGTTACAGAACTGAAGTCTTTCTGAAAAAAATCGGTCACCAAACTGTCATTTGGTCGTTCGTTTATCGGGATCAACAGTGCGGTCGAGACGCGGAACGGTACAGTTGCAATGGCGGCTGGCGGTACAGATCGGCCGTGCGATACAGCATCTTGGTGGCCGGCGGGTACAGTGGGGTGTATTACCTATCTGTCATGCGAAAGTGTTTGTTTGGTGAATCTGTAATGGTTTTACTGCCGGCTTTAGGCTGTCTCCATCATAAAAGAGGAGACAGAGATGGAATTTCTACTGCCGTTGGCAAGCTACGCCTTCGTGACGTCGATCACCCCCGGCCCCAACAACCTGATGCTGACCGCGTCCGGCATCCGCTTCGGCTTCCGGCGCAGCATCCCCCATATCCTGGGCATCAACGCCGGTATGGCGCTGCTGCTGACGCTGTGCGGCGTTGGTGTCGGCGCGCTGATCCAAAGCCTGCCTGCCGCCGCGCTGGCGTTGAAACTGTTCGGCACCGGCTACCTGCTCTACCTGGCCTGGCTGCTGCGCGCCAACCTGGTGGCAGGCGGCGACGGTGAGCACGCCCGGCCGATGGGGTTCTTCAATGCCTTGCTGTTCCAGTTCGCCAACCCGAAAGCCTGGGTGATGGCGCTGACCAGCGCCTCGGTGCTGATGCCGGCGCTGGATTCGCAGTGGCTGTCGCTGGCGGTGTTCTGCCTGGTGTTCTGTTCGATCAACCTGCCCTGCATCAGCTGCTGGGCGTTGGCCGGCTCCGGTGTGAAGCGGTTCCTGGCCGATCCGTTCTGGCAGCGGCTGTTCAGCGGCATCATCGTACTGCTGACGCTCTATGCCGCGGCGGCGATCTGGTTCTGAAGCCTGGCTGAGAGTTATCGGTCCTGCCAGTGGCTCTGCAGGAAGTCGATAAACAGCCGGACCTTGGCCGCCAGGTGCTGGCGGTGCGGGTAGACCGCCTGGATGTCGAGCTGTCCGCTGTCGTAGTCGCTGAACAGCGCGACCAGTTGTCTCTGCTGCAGCGCCTGTTCGACGGCGAAATCGGGCAGCAGCGCCACGCCGATGCCCTGGATGGCCGCCTGCGTGGAGGCCAGTGCGCTGTTGACGGTAAGCCGGGGCTGGATGCGGATCGCCAGGGTTTCGCCGTTGCGCGTGAAGGTCCAGCGCACGCCGCTACGCCGGTTGGAATCGTGGATGCAGGGCAGCTGTTCTAGATCGGCCGGCGAGCTGAGTTTCGGGTAGCGAGCCAGCAGCGCCGGGCTGGCGACCGTAACAGAGCGGACGCTGCCGATTTGACGGGCGACCAGACTGGAATCTGTCAGGGTGCCGATCCGCAGGCCGATATCGAAGCCTTCGCCGACCAGGTCCAGGTAGCGATCGCTCAACTGCATCTCCAGGTGCAGCTGCGGGTGCTGCTCGATAAAGGCGGGCAGCAGCTCCATCAGCCTAGTCTCGCCGAAGGTTTGCGGTGCGGTGATCCGTAGCCGGCCGGCGAGCTGATCCTCCCGTTGTCCGCCAACCTCCAGTGCCGTCACCTCGTCGAGTATCAGCTTGCAGCGCTCGTAACAGGCGCGCCCCTCGTCGGTGACGGCCAGGGTGCGGGTGGTGCGGTTCAGCAGCCGCTGCCGCAGCAGCTCTTCCAGCTGCTGGACCTGGCGGCTGACGATCGCCTTGGTCTTGCCCAGTTGGCTGGCGGCGGCGGTGAAGGAGCCCTGTTCGACCACCGCCACGAAGCTCTGCATCAGGCTGAGTTTGTCCATATCTGTCAATAAAAAGTAAACAATGTATCAATCATTCTGAGTATTGTTGCTTTGTTAGTCAAAAATCATACTGGCCTCATAAACGGGGGATACAGCCCGGTACCCCGTCCGCGTGGCGGTGGTGGTACAGGCGCTGCTTGGCGATGGCGCATTCGCGCTTTCCTCGCCGGCCGCCAAGACCGCCTGAGCAATAGAGGAGTAATAGCATGTTGATCGACGGCAGATGGCAGGAGAACTGGCAGCCGGTGCAGGGCACCGACGAGAAGGGCGGCTTCGTGCGCCAGAGCTCCAGTTTCCGGCACTGGATCACCCCGGACGGCAACCCCGGCCCGGATGGCGAGCCGGCGCTGAAGGCGGAGCCGGGCCGCTTCCACCTCTATGTCGCCTATATCTGCCCCTGGGCCTGCCGTACGCTGGTGGCCCGCGCGCTGAAAGGGCTGGAAGAGGTGATCTCGGTGTCGCTGGTCGAGCCTGAACTGACCGAGCAGGGCTGGCAGTTCGGCCATTACAGCGATCCGCACGGTGGCGCCCGCTACATGCATCAGAAGTACAGCCTGTCCGATTCGCACTATACCGGCCGGGCCACGGTACCGGTGCTCTGGGACAAGCAACAGCAGCGTATCGTCAACAACGAGTCGGCCGATATTCTGCGTATCCTCAACAGCGGCTTCGGCGAGCTGGCTAATGAGCTGGATCTTTACCCCACCGAACACCGTAGCGAGATCGATCAGCTCAACAGCCGCATCTACCAGCAGCTCAACAACGGCGTCTACCGGGCCGGCTTCGCCACCACCCAGCTCGCCTACCGGGAGGCGGTCGATGAGGTGTTTGCCGAGCTGGACCGACTGGAGCAGCGGCTGAGCGGCCGCGACTACCTGATGGGCGACCGATTGACCGAAAGCGATATCCGGCTGTTCGTTACGTTGGTGCGTTTCGATGCCGCCTACTATGGTCTGTTCAAGTGCAACTACCGCCCGCTGAGCAGTTATCCACAGCTGACCCGCTACCTGAACCGGTTGATCGCCCGACCGGCCTTCGCCAGTGCGGTCAACCTGGATCATATCAAGCGGGGTTACTACTCGATCCGGGCGCTGAACCCGACCGGTATCGTTCCGGCCGGCCCGGCCGAGCTGCCATTCAGTGAGTTTTTGGAGGGCTGAGGCCGATGCTGCCAACCTATTTCATCAGTCATGGCTCGCCCGAGCTGCCGCTGCAGCAGGACGAGTATCCGGAATATCTGCGCGGCGCCGGGCTGATTCCGCCGGATACCCGGGCGATCCTGATGGTCAGCGCCCATTGGCTGACGGAGCAGCCGCAGCTGTCGGCGGCTGAGCAGCCGGAGACGGTGCATGATTTCTACGGTTTCCCGGAGCCGCTCTACCGGCTGCGCTATCCGGCGCCCGGCGCACCGGTATTGGCGCAGCACATCGTCGAGCGGCTGCGCAGCGCGGGTTATCCGGCGACCACCGATTTCCGGCGCGGCTTGGACCACGGTGCCTGGACGCCGTTGTTGCTGATGCGGCCGGAGGCCGACCTGCCGGTGTTTCAGTTGTCGCTCGGTATCGGGCGGGGACCGCAGTGGCACCTGGAACTGGGCCGGCTGTTGAAGCCGCTACGCGAACAGGGCTTGTTGGTCATCGGCAGCGGCGGTACAACCCATAACCTGCGTGACTTTATTTATTCCCCGCCGGGCAGTGGGCCTCAACCCTATGCGGTCGAGTTCGTCGATTGGATCGAGCAGCGGCTGCAGGACGGCGAGCTCGATGCGCTGCTGAACTATCGCCGGCAGGCGCCGGGCGCGGTGCGGGCCCATCCGACCGACGAGCACCTGCTGCCGCTCTATCCGGCGCTGGGCGCCGCCGAAGGGGAGCCGGTCAGCCTGCTGCACAGCAGCTGGCAGGGTTCGTTGCATATGGCGGTCTATCGGTTCGGCGATCGCTAACGGCCGGGTATTTCAGGCGGGGTTCAGCTAGCCTGCACCAGCATCGCTGAAAACCTCTCCGGCAGCAAAGGGACTCCGCCATGAAAACCAACCTGCAGGGCCCGGTTCTGGGCCTGTTCATCTTCCTCGGCCTGGCCGCACTGGGCTACCTGCTCGGCGACAGCGCGATCCGCTTCAAGGAGTACGAGCGTACCGTCAAGGTCAAGGGGCTGGCGGAGCGGGAGTATCCGGCCGATATCGTAATCTGGCCGATCCAGTTCAGCGAGGCGGGCAACGATCTGGCCGCGCTCTACGAGGCGCTGGAGAGGGACGGGGCGCTGATCCGCCAACTGCTGACCGACAACGGTATTCCGGCGGATCAGATCAGCCTGTCGCCGCCGGCGATCACCGACAAACTGGCCCAGCAATACGGCGGCGGCCCGCGCGCCGAGTTCCGCTATAGCGCGCTGCAGACGGTGACGGTGTACAGTCAGGATGTCGAGCGGGTGCGCAAGGCGCAGAGCCGGTTGGGCGCGCTGGTCAAGCAGGGCGTGGTGTTCAGCGGCAATCCGTACCAGAACGCCACCGAGTACCTGTTCAGCCGCCTGAACGAGGTCAAGCCGGCGATGGTCGAGGAGGCGACGATGAAAGCCCGCGAGGTGGCGGAGAAGTTCGCCCAGGACTCCAACAGCCGGCTCGGCAAGATCAAGTCGGCCAGCCAGGGGCAGTTCTCGATCAGCGCCCGCGATCGCAACAACCCCCATATCAAGAAGGTGAGGGTGGTCTCTACCGTGGAATACTACCTGGTCGACTAGTCGGTGGCGGTGCCTTTTCTATGGGTTCTTCGCGGATTAGCGGGAAACATCTATATCCGATTCACAAGCGCCGCGTGGGCACCTAAAACGTGCCCACCCGACAAGGCTGGTTTTTCACCCCGCCAATGTAGGGCCGGACCCGGCCGGGTAGGCCTGGCCGGCCAAACGCCGACAGGCGTTTTCAACCACCTGCGGCGGTGGCGCCCCGGGTGGCGCCCTACAGGGCTCTGCCGTAGCTGCCCGCTTTTTATGTTCTCTATCTTCCCTGAACGGTCAGGCCAGCAGCTTGTTCAGCAGGTGGTTGGCCTGTTTCTGCAGCAATTCCTGGTAGTGGCCCGACAGTTTCAGGATCAGCACCTTGTCCTCATCCTCGCGGCGTACATCGGCGGTGCCGAGCAGGTTGCGTTTCAGATCCGGCACCTCGGTCAGTGCGGTATGGCTGATCAGTTCGTTGCTCTGGGTGGTGCGGGTCAGGAAGCGGGCTTCCTCCAGCAGCAGTTCAGGTTTGTCGAGCCGGCCGCGGGCCAGTGCCATATGCAGGTTCATCACCGGCAGGAAAGCGCGGATGCGGGCCTGGTTGTAGCCCTTGTAGAGCAGGTTGAACAACAGTGCGGCGCACACCGCGTTGACGCCGTGATTGTCGTTAGCGCCCGGCCGGTCGAAATTGACCCGCAGGTCGCCGTTGGCCAGTTGATGGGCGGTGCCGCCGTAGATCGCGGCTGACTGGCCGGCCATCCGCGCGTAGACCTTCAACAGCTGCAGCCGTTCGCTCTCTTCGACATTGCCGCCATGGGAGCTGGCGACGTCGATATAGAGACAGTAGCCGGCTTCGTCGCCGGGCAGGATCAGTTCCAGCTCCTGCTCGAGGGTGTACAGGTCCAGCTGTACCTCTTCACGCAGTGCCTTCAGCGGGTTGCGGGTTTTTACCGTATCGGCGGTGGCGGTGGCGGTGGCGTGGCCCGGTTGCCGGTCGCGGTCGAGCTCCTGTTCGTCGAGATCGAACGGTTGTTCCGCATCGGCCTCGGCTGGCTGGGCCGGCTCTTCGTCGGGCTGGCTGCTGGGCTGGAACTGCGGCATGGTACGGCCGCGCTGTTCGGGCCTCAGCAGCTGGACCAGCGAATCGGTTTCAAAGCTGGGTTCCAGTCGGCGGGCGCTCTGCTCGTCGCTGGTCGGTTTTGCGGCCGGATGCTCTTCAATCTCTGCCAGTGCAACGTCTTGGGGCTCGGAAGACGGCTCGTAATGATTCCAGGGCTGAGTTCGCTGGGCGGATTCGGTCGCGTATGCAGGTTCTATTGAAGGAGAGAACTGACCCTCATCCCGCACGATATCGCTGATAAACGGGATATTCTCCTCGGGAACTTCGGCTTCGTCTGAACACTGGTGCTCTGGCGCGGCTGAGGTTCGACGCTGTTCAGCTGCATCGATCTGGTCTGCCTCGGCATATTGCGCCGCCATTTGATCGGATAGCGCTGAGTCGGCTTCGAATGCCGGCTCGCTGGCCGGTTCTGCCTGCACAACTGTAAGCGCATCCAAAGCGTTCTTTTCGGTTGGTTCGCTGGTCCTGTAATCGGCGTAAGGCGCCTCGGTGGCCGGAAACTCCGGCTCATCGTACGGCTGTGTTTCCACCTGTGGTCCGGCGGCGAACGCGGAGTCGGCAGCGGCGGGTTCGGCCGGGCTCTGCTGCTCGGCAAGCGGTGCGCGCTCGCGCAGCAGCCATCCCAGAGACAGCAGGGTCGCCAGCAGGGTCAGCAGGGCGAACAGCCCGCTCTGCATCAGCTGGCGCTGCAGCGGTGCCGCCAGTGGTGCCGGATCCAGCCAGAACGTCAGCTGGCTGAGGTTGTCCGGTGCCAGCGGCCGCTGCATCTCCAGGCCGCCGGCCTCGCCGGCACGGGCCACGGTGCCTTCGCGATCGTCATGCAGCTGGGCGGCGCGTATGTACGGCAGCATGACCAGTTCATTGAGCAGGTAGTTCAGGCTGACCCGGTCGTTGGCCAGCAGTAGTGGGCGGGCCAGCAGGCTGGTCTGTTGCAGCAGCAGTTCGCCATGCTGGCGCACCTCCTGCTCGGCATGGCGTTCGGCGGCGTAGTGCAGGAACAGGCCGGCGCTCAGCAGGCATGCCAGCAGCAGGCTGGCTACTGAGATCAGGATGCGGTTGCGGCGGCAACGGAATAACTGCACTTCGGCTGGCTCCGGTGTTCGGTGGCTTGCTCTGGGTGGGCCCGATAATAGCAGCTGCGCGGGCAACGCTTAACCGAAAACTGCTATCGGCAGCGACCGGCGCCACCGGCGGATACGGGGTTTGGCTGTCTGAATTGGGTCCTGATCCTTGAGATAGCGCCGGGTTGATCGATAACTATATGAAAATAAAGAAAAAAAGTGCTGGCGGAATAATATGCACTAATTGGGTAGGAATTGTGACCAAGGCTGCGCGGGGCGTTATAATGGCGCCATCAGCGATCTGGAAGGATGAGGCATGAACGTAGAACAGTACATGATTGAGCTGGGGCAGCAGGCAAGAGATGCGTCCCGGCTGGTGGCCAAGGCGGACAGCGGGATGAAAAACCGCGCGCTGCTGGCCATGGCGGAAGCCATCGACAGCAGCCGAGAGGCGCTGGCCGAGGCGAATGCCCGCGATCTGGAAAACGGCCGCGCCAACGGCCTGGACGATGCGATGCTGGACCGTCTGGAACTGACCCCGGCGCGCATCGACACCATGATCGAGGGCCTGCGCCAGGTCGCTGCTCTGCCAGATCCGGTCGGTGCCATCACCGACCTGAACTACCGCCCGAGCGGCATCCAGGTCGGCAAGATGCGGGTACCGCTGGGGGTGATCGGCATTATCTACGAATCGCGTCCGAACGTTACCGTCGAAGCGGCCAGCCTGTGCCTGAAATCCGGTAACGCGACCATCCTGCGTGGTGGCTCCGAGGCGATCAACTCCAATCAGGCGGTTGCCCAGTGCATCAAGCAGGGGTTGAAAAAGGCCGGTCTGCCGGAAACCGCGGTACAGGTGGTGGAAACCACCGACCGTGCCGCCGTTGGCCAGCTGATCACCATGCCGGAGTACGTCGACGTGATCGTGCCGCGTGGCGGCAAGGGGCTGATCGAGCGGATCAGCCGCGATGCCAAGGTCACGGTGATCAAGCACCTGGACGGCATCTGCCACGTCTACATCGACAATGACGCCGACAAGGGCAAGGCGATCAACGTGGCGCTGAACGCCAAGACCCACCGCTATGGCACCTGCAACACCATGGAGACCCTGCTGGTAAACGCGGCGGTGGCCGGCGATATCCTGCCGGAGCTGGCCGAGCGCTATATCGCGGTGGGTGTCGAGCTGCGCGGCTGCGAGCAGACCCGCGCGCTGCTGCCGCAGATCAAGCCGGCCAGCGAAGAGGACTGGTCGACCGAATACCTGGCGCCGGTGCTGTCGATCAAGCTGGTCGACTCGATGGACCAGGCGATCCGCCATATCAACAAGTACGGTTCGCACCATACCGATGCGATCATCACCGAGAACTACACCAAGTCGCGTGCCTTCCTGCGCGAGGTGGATTCCAGCTCGGTGATGGTCAACGCTTCGACCCGTTTCGCTGACGGGTTCGAATATGGCCTGGGCGCCGAGATCGGCATCTCCACCGACAAGATCCACGCCCGTGGACCGGTCGGCCTGGAGGGGCTGACCTCGCAGAAGTACGTGGTGCTCGGCGACGGTCATATCCGGCAGTAACGGATGAATCAATCGGCGTTCGTATTCATGGGCGGTACATTCGATCCCGTCCATCATGGCCATCTGCGCACCGCGCTGGAGATCCAGCAGTGGCTGGCGGTGGATCAGGTCTGCCTGATCCCCTCCAAGATGCCGGTGCACCGGGGCGAGCCGGGCTGCAGCTCCGAGCAGCGGCTGGCGATGGTGCAGTGCGCGGTGGCCGACACCGAGTCGTTGAGTGCCGATCCGCGCGAGATCCTGTCCGAGCAACCCTCCTACAGCCTGCTGACGCTGCAGTCGCTGCGCGACGAGTTCGGCCCGCAACGGCCGATCTGCATGGTGATGGGGATGGATGCCTTCCTGACGCTGCCGAGCTGGCATAACTGGCGGCAGTTCATGGAACTGTGCCATATCCTGGTGGTCACCCGTCCGGGCTACCACTATCAGCCGGACGCCGATATGCGCGATTTCATGCAGCGCCACCAGACCGACGACAAGCAGCGCCTGCTCGGTGAGCCGGCCGGCTGCGTGCTGCTGCATGAACTGACACCGCTGGCGATCTCGGCCACCCAGATCCGCCAGCTGATCCGTGCCGGGCTGTCGCCGCGCTACCTGCTGCCGGATCGGGTCTGGGACTACATCAAACAACACCAACTGTACGGCTACCGTACAAACTGAACTGAGATAGCTCTGAGAAATATGCAGACTGACAAACTGATTGAACTGGTGCTGGACGCGCTGGACGATATGAAAGCCAAGGATGTCGTAGTCCTGGACGTACAGGGCAAGTCCACCGTGACCGATTTCATGGTCGTCGCCAGCGGTACTTCCAAGCGCCACGTGGTGTCCTGTGCCGAGCACGTGATCGAGAAGGTCAAGAAGGCCGGCCGTCTGCCGCTGGGCATGGAGGGCGCCGAAGTGGGCGACTGGATCCTGGCCGACCTGGGCGAGGTGGTGGTGCACGTGATGATGCCGGACGCCCGCAGCTTCTACGATCTGGAGCGGCTGTGGAGCTTCGATGCCGATCTGGCCGAGGACGCCTGATCGACCATGAAGATCCGTCTGATCGCCATCGGCGGCAAGATGCCGCAGTGGGTAACCGAGGGCTACAACGAGTACGCCAAGCGGTTGCCGCCGGAAGTCTCGCTGGAGCTGGTCGAGCTGCCGCTCGGTCACCGCGGCAAGGGTGCCGACCTGGCGCGCGCCAAACGGCAGGAGGGCGATCAGATGCTGGCCGCGATTCCGAAAGGGGATCGCGTGGTCGCGCTGGAGGTGGGCGGCAAGAGCTGGTCCACCGAACAGCTGGCCGGGCAACTGGAAAGCTGGCAGATGGATGGCCGCAATGTCAGCCTGCTGGTTGGCGGTCCGGATGGGCTGGACGGCCGTTGCGTGGCCGCCGCCGACCAGAAATGGTCGCTGTCGTCGCTGACCCTGCCGCATCCGCTGGTGCGGGTGTTGCTGTCTGAACAGATCTACCGTGCCTGCACCATCCTGCAGGGCCACCCGTACCATAAATAATCACCGGACCGATGGCAGCCGAACGTCTCAAGGATCATAGCCAGGAGAGTCGTACCTTCACCGCCCGCGCGGTGATCGCGCTGTTGATCGTGCTGATCATGCTTGGCGTGCTGGTCGGCCGGCTCTACTACCTGCAGGTGTTGCAGTACGACCGCTACAACACGCTGTCGGACAACAACCGGGTGCAACTGCAGCCGGTGGCGCCGACCCGCGGCCTGATCTACGACCGCAACGGCGTGCTGTTGGCCGACAACCGGCCCAGCTACAGCGTGACGATCCTGAAAGAGGAGATCGACGACCTCGAGCAGACCCTGGCCGAACTGCGCAAACTGATCCCGCTCACCGATAAGGAGATCGAGCGGTTCCGCAAGCGCTATCACCAGCGCCGCCGGCCGTTCACCTCGGTGCCGGTGCGGTTCCGTTTGTCCCAGCAGGAGATCGCCACGCTGGCGGTCAACTATCACCAGTTGCCCGGCGTACGGGTGGAGGCCGAGCTGATCCGTTACTACCCCTACGGCGCCTCGTTGGTGCATGCGCTGGGTTATGTCGGCCGGATCAACGAACGCGAGCTGCAACGGGTTAGCGAGCAGAACTATGCCGATACCCACTACATCGGCAAGCTCGGGGTGGAAAAATTCTACGAAGACGTGCTGCATGGCCAGGTCGGCCATCAAAAGGTCGAGACCAACGCCCGCGGCCGGGTAATGCGGGTACTGGAGCGGACCGACCCGGTACCCGGTGCCGATCTGACATTGCACCTGGATATCCGCCTGCAGCAGATCACCGAGAAGCTGCTCGGCGACAGGCGCGGTGCGGTGGTGGCGCTGGACCCGAATACCGGCGGCATCCTGACGCTGGTGTCGGCGCCGGGCTATGACCCGAACCTGTTCGTCACCGGCATCTCCAACGAGGACTACAGCGCGCTGCGCGAGTCCGACGACCTGCCGCTGTTCAACCGCGCCATCCGTGGCCGCTACCCGCCGGGCTCCACCATCAAGCCGATCACCGCGCTGGCGGCGATCGATGGCGGTGGCCTGACGCCGGACTATCGGGTGTTCGATCCCGGCTTCTATCAGCTCAGCAAGAACGGCCGCAAATACCGTGACTGGAAGCGCTGGGGGCACGGCTGGGTCGATATGAAACACGCGCTGGCCCAGTCCTGCGATGTCTGGTTCTACTCGATGGCCCACAAGATCGGCGGCGAGCCGCTGTGGAACTATCTCGGTAAGTTCGGTTTCGGCCAGGTGACCAGTTACGACCTGCCGGAGGCTTCGCCGGCGATCCTGCCGTCGCATGAATGGAAGAAGCGTACCCGCAAGCAGGGCTGGTATACCGGCGATTCGCTGAACCTCAGCATCGGCCAGGGCTTCATGCTGGCGACTCCGCTGCAGCTGGCCACCTCGATGGCGGTGATCGCCAACCGTGGCCGCTGGGTACGGCCGCAGATGATGAAATCAGCCCATAGGCCGGAGGGCGCGCCGGTGCCGCTGCCGCAGGCCAAGCCGCTGCCGGAAGACGTGACGCTCAACCATCCGGAGTACTGGCAGGAGATCATCGACGGCATGGTCGAGGTGATGCACGGCGAACGGGGCACCGCCCGTCGCGCCGCCCTGGGGGCCGGCTACACCATCGCCGGCAAGACCGGCACCGCCCAGGTGGTCGGCATCAAGCAGGATGAGGAGTATGACGCCGAGAAACTGGCCGAGCGCCATCGCGACCACGCCCTGTTCGTCGCCTTCGCGCCGGTCGAGGCGCCGAAGATCGCCGTGGCGGTGATCGTCGAGAACGGCGGCGGCGGCTCCAGCACCGCCGCCCCGGTCGCGCGCCAGGTGATGGATGCCTACCTGTTGGGGATTGATCCGACTGAAACCGAGGAAAAGCCGTGAACGCGAGGGATTTCCAACGCACCATGCCGGAGGCTGGCGAGCACCTGCGCCGTCGTCCCGGCCTCTGGAGCTATACCCGGCTGGATGGCTGGTTGCTGGCGCTGCTACTGATACTCTGCGGCGTCGGTCTGCTGATCCTGTACAGCGCCTCCGGCCAGGATATGGGCTATGTCAGCCGTCAGGCGGTGCGGATGGCGGCCGGCTTCCTGGTGATGATCGTGCTGGCGCGGATGTCGCCCCGCTTCATCGGCCGCTGGGCGATCTGGTTCTATGTTGCCGGTGTCGCACTGCTGGTGGCGGTATTGCTGTTCGGTGTGGGGGCCAAGGGGGCGCAGCGCTGGATCGCGTTGCCCGGCTTCCGCTTCCAGCCGTCCGAGATCATGAAGCTGGCATTGCCGTTGATGTTGGCGTACTACCTGGCCAACCGCCCGTTGCCGCCGCGCATGAAGCATATATTCATCTCGCTGGTTTTGGTCGGCATGCCGACGGTGCTGATCATGAAACAGCCGGACCTCGGCACCTCGCTGCTGATCGCCGCCTCCGGTATCTTCGTATTGCTGTTCTCCGGCATCCTGTGGCGCTATGTGTTCGCCGCGCTGGGGCTGGCCGCGGCGGCATTGCCGGGGCTGTGGATGGTGATGAAGGACTACCAGAAGCAACGGGTACTGACCTTCCTGGACCCGGAGAGCGATCCGCTCGGCTCCGGCTGGAACATCATTCAGTCGAAGACCGCCATCGGTTCGGGTGGTGTCACCGGCAAGGGCTGGTTGCATGGCACCCAGTCGCAGCTGGATTTCCTGCCGGAGTCGCATACCGACTTCATTATCGCGGTGGTGGCCGAAGAGCTGGGCCTGGTCGGCGTGCTGGCGCTGCTGCTGCTGTATCTGCTGATTATCGCTCGCGGCCTGATGATCGCCGTCAATGCCCAGGATTGTTTCGGCCGACTTGTCGCCGGCAGTGTGACTCTGACATTCTTTGTCTACGTTTTCGTCAATATTGGCATGGTTAGCGGTTTGTTGCCTGTTGTAGGTGTACCCTTGCCGATGGTCAGTTACGGGGGGACCTCAATCGTCACCCTGATGGCCGGCTTCGGTTTGTTGATGTCGGTACACAGTCATCGCGCCATGTTGTTAAGGTAGGAAGTTTCAGGATGCGTACTTTGATCCGATCGATGCTGGCGACCGCCACCCTGGCGGGCGCTATGATACAAACCGGCTGCGCCGCCACCGAACGTGGCCACGAGCAGAACTATGCCCGCCATCCGCAGGCCCAACCGCTGATCGCCGAGTTGAGCCAGCAGGGCTTCGAGGAAAGCTACCTGAAATCGGTGCTGGGGCAGGCCAAGCGGCAGGAGTCGATCCTCGAGGTGATGGCGCGGCCCGCCGAGCGTCGGCTGACCTGGGGCGAGTACCGCAAGATCTTCCTCGGCCAGACGCGGATCGATCAGGGGGTGGCGTTCTGGCGCCAGCATGCCGACACCCTGGCGCGCGCCGAACAGACCTACGGCGTGCCGGCCGAGATCATCGTCGCGATCATCGGCGTGGAAACCCGCTATGGCAGGATCATGGGCAACTACCGGGTGCTGGATGCGCTGGCAACGCTGGGCTTCGATTATCCCAAACGGGGTGAGTTCTTCCGCGGCCAGTTGAAAGAGTACCTGATGATGGCGCGCGAGGAGTCGATCGAAGACCTGACCGCATTGAAAGGTTCCTACGCCGGCGCGATGGGCTTTGGCCAGTTCATCCCGTCCAGCTACCGTAACTTCGCCGTCGATTTCGATGGCGACGGCAAACGTGATATCTGGAACAACCCGGTCGATGCGATCGGCTCGGTGGCCAACTACTTCAAGCAGCATGGCTGGCAGAGCGGTGAACCGGTGCGGGCGCCGGTGGTGTTCAACCAGCCGGTGCAGGATGATTGGGTCAACCAGGGTCTGAAACCGCAGCTGAGCCTGCAGCAGTGGGCCGAACGTGGCGTCGGCACCGACCAGACGCTGGACCCGACCCAGCCGGCCACGCTGATGCGGATGCAGAGCGGCGAGCAGTACCGCTACTGGCTGGGACTGCATAACTTCTACGTGATCACCCGCTACAACCACAGCCGGCTGTATGCCTCGGCGGTGTACGAGCTGAGCCGGGAGGTCAAGGCGGCGCGTGAGAAGGTGTCGTCATGAGAATGCTGGCCGTCGCCCTGCTGAGTCTGCTGCTGGCCGCCTGTTCGTCGATCGGCGACAAGCGCAACCCCAATGAGGGGCGCTACTCGATCAAGCAGGACCACGGTCCGCGCCAGACGGTCAATCTGGACCATGTCGAGGATGCCGTGCCGCGGGTCGAGGCCAAGAGTCGCGGCGGCAACAAGCCCTCCTACCGGGTGCTCGGCAAAACCTACCGGGTGATGGACTCGGCGCAGGGCTACAAGGAGCGCGGCACCGCCTCCTGGTATGGCAACAAGTTTCACGGCCACAAGACCTCCAATGGCGAGGTCTACGATATGTACGCCATGTCGGCGGCCCACAAGTCGCTGCCGCTGCCGACCTACCTGCGGGTTACCAACCTGGACAATGGCCGCCAGGTGATCGTGCGGGTCAATGATCGCGGGCCGTTTCACGGCAACCGGTTGATCGACCTCTCCTACGCGGCGGCCTACAAGCTGGATATGCTGCGCAAAGGCACCGCCCGGGTGGAGCTGGAAGCGATCGATCCGCGCAGTTGGCAGCGCAGTACCAACGTGCTGGCCGCGGCCAAGGCACCGCCTGCTCCGGCAGTGAAACCAAATCCGGTTGTGGCGGTCCAACCCGCCGCACCGTCCCCGGCTGTTAACCCGGCGGGAGCCACGACTGCCGGCGTGGGCGGCCGCTTTCTGCAGATCGGCGCTTTCTCCACCCGGCAGGCCGCCGAGCAGGTGCGGCAGAACGCACAGTCCGTGCTCGATGAGCTGAGTGTGCGGGTAACCCCGGTCGAGGTGGCCGGCCGCACGCTGTACCGGGTCCAGGCCGGGCCGCTGCTTGGTTCATCGGCTGTTCAGCCGCTGGTGGATCTACTGGAGCGCGCCGGTTATGCGGGGGTGCGCCTGGTGGAGCTGCCCTGACAGAGCGGCACCCTTGTGTGAACCAGCCCGGTTAAGTAGAGTTAGCCGGGTCTGATTGCTTAATACTTGGTCGATTGTTCAGGTGCCGTTGCGGTATCGACGATCGGCCTGTCAGAGGTACCTCGCCGATTACAAAAACGGCGGGGGCCTATCTTTGAACCAACCGATAAACAGGTACGATGTTTAAAAAGATCGCCACACCCCTGTATCTGCTGATTTTCACCCTGTTTGCAGCCCAGCTGCAGGCTGCCACGTTGATCCCGTCACCGCCGCAGATCAACGCGCGGGCGTATATTGTCATGGATGCCGATACCGGCAAGGTGATCACCTCCCACGATGCCGACAAGCGTTTCCCGCCGGCCAGCCTGACCAAGATGATGACCGCCTACATCCTCGAGTACGAGCTCAGCAAGGGCAACGTCTCCGAGGACGACCTGGTGCTGGTCAGCGAGAAAGCCTGGCGTACCCAGGGCTCGCGGATGTTCATCAAGGAGGGCACCCAGGTCAAGCTGGGTGACCTGATGCGCGGCATCGTGATCCAGTCCGGTAACGACGCATCGGTGGCGGTGGCCGAGCATATCGCCGGCAGCGAATCCGCCTTCGCCGACCTGATGAACCAGCATGCCCAGCTGCTGGGCATGGAGAACACCCAGTTCCGCAACGCTACCGGCCTGCCGGCGGATGATCACTACTCGTCGGCGGTCGACCTGGCCAAGCTGGCGCAGGCGATCATCGAGCGCTTCCCGGAACATTACGATATGTACTCCCAGAAGTACTTCACCTACAACAAGATCCGCCAGCCGAACCGCAACAAGCTGTTGTGGCGCGACAAGACCGTCGACGGCCTGAAGACCGGCTTCACCGATGCGGCCGGCTACTGCCTGGTGGCCTCCGCCGAGCGTGACGGCATGCGGCTGATCTCGGTGGTATTGGGCACCAAGAACGAGAATGCCCGTGCCCAGGAGAGCCAGAAGCTGCTGGCCTACGGCTTCCGTTACTTCCGTACCCACAAGCTCTATGACGCCGAGCAGGTGCTGAACCAGGCCCAGGTATGGGGTGCGGAGAAGGACCAGGTGGCGCTCGGCCTGGCCGAGCCGTTGTCGGTCACTATTCCGCGTGGCCAGGCTGACCAGCTGGATGCCAGCATGGATATCGACAAGGTGATCGAAGGGCCGATCGTCAAGGGTAGCGAATACGGCATGGCACGTGTCACCCTGAACGGTGAGCTGGTGGCGGAACTGCCGCTGATCGCGCTGGAGGATATTCCTCAGGCGGGCCTGCTGAAGCGGATCTGGCACGCCGTGCTGATGTTTTTCTTCAGCCTGATTGGCTAAGCGACCCTTTCAATATGCCCTGAATGCCTACATTTATAGGATGTGGGCATTTTTTGTTTTGGGGTGGCTATGAATATCGTCTATCTCAACGGGGTCTTCCAGCCGTCCGAGCAGGCGCGGATCTCGGTATTCGACCGCGGTTTCCTGTTCGGCGACGCAGTGTACGAAGTGATTCCGTTCTACCAGGGCGTCGGCTTTCGGCTGCAGGAGCACCTCGACCGGCTGCGTCACAGCCTGCGGGCGGTACATATCCGCAGCGAGCTGGATTGGGCGGATCTGCTGCACGAGCTGGTGCAGTTGAACGGCGGCGGTAACCTGTCGGCCTACCTGCAGGTCAGCCGGGGCGATAGTGGCGAGCGCCGGCCGCAGTATGATGAAGATATGGCGCCGACGGTATTCGCCTGCTGCCGACCGATTCCGGATATCTACCAGCTGGGCGCCGACCAGATCAAGCCGTTGACGGCGATCGTCACCGCCGACCTGCGCTGGCACCGCTGTGATATCAAGATCACCGGCCTGCTGCCCAATATCCTGGCCGCCCAGCAGGCCCGCGAGCAGGGCGCCGATGAGGCATTGCTGATGCGTGACGGGCTGTTGACCGAAGGGGCCAACAGCAACCTGTTCGTGATCCGGCAGGGGGTGATCTACACCCCGAAGCGGAGTTCCGAGATCCTCGGCGGGATCACCCGCGAGCTGATTCTGGAGCTGGCCGACGACGAAGGTATCCCTTACCAGGAGGTGGATATCGATTACCAGACGCTGCTGGCGGCGGATGAGGTCTGGCTGTCCGGTTCGACCCGTGGCGTGGTGCCGGTGGTGTCGGTGGACGGTCATACCATCGGCGGTGGTGACAAGGGGCCGATGTGGCAGCGGATGTTCCAGCTGTTCATCGGTTTCCAGCAAGCATTAATGACGGGGGCGAAAGATGTCTGAACAAGACGCACCGAAAATTGAATTTCCCTGCCCGGACTACCCGATCAAGGTGGTTGGGGTCAACGACGACAACTTCCGCGGCTTCGTCGTGGAAACCGTGCAGATCCACGCGCCGGATCTGGATATCTCCCGGGTGACGGTCAACGACAGCCGCAACGGCACCTTCCAATCGGTGACGCTGATGATCACCGCCACCGGCGAAGATCAGCTGCGCGCGTTGCATACCGACCTGATGGCCTCCGGCCGCGTGCGAATGGTGATCTGATGGCGGTCGCTGATCAGCTCATTATCCGTCGGCTGGGGCTGCAGCCGTACGAACCGACCTGGCGTCGGATGCAGGCGTTTACCGACCAACGTGATGCCGACACTCCGGACGAGATCTGGCAGCTTCAGCACGAGCCGGTATTTACCCAGGGCCAGGCCGGCAAAGAGGAGCACCTGCTCAATCCCGGTGATATCCCGGTGGTGCAGGTCGATCGTGGCGGCCAGGTGACCTACCACGGCCCGGGTCAGGCGATGGTCTATCTGCTGATCGACCTGCGCCGCAAGAAGCTGGGTGTGCGCGACCTGGTCAGCATCATGGAGCAGGGCGTGGTCGACCTGTTGGCCGATTACGATATCGAGGCCTATGCCAAGCCGGATGCGCCGGGGGTCTATGTGAACAATGCCAAGATCGCCTCGCTCGGCCTGCGGGTACGGCGCGGCTGCTCGTTCCACGGCCTGGCGCTGAACCTGAATATGGATCTGACGCCGTTCCTGCGCATCAACCCCTGCGGCTACGCCGGTATGGCGATGACCCAACTGGTCGAGCTGGCGCCGGAGTTCGACAGCCAGCAGGCGCAGGACGCCCTGGTCGATCACTTGGTGGCCAAAATCGGGTATACTGCGCAGACGATTACAACCTCTCTGGATTAGTGCTCAATGTCTGAAACTTCCAAGCCAAAACGCGCCGAGCAGGGTGTCAAACTGCGTGGCGCGGACAAGGTCGCTCGTATCCCGGTTAAAGTCATTCCCACCGAAAAGGATGAGATGCCGCGCAAGCCGGACTGGCTGCGGGTACGGATGGGCTCGTCGGCGGAAGTTAAGCGGATCAAGGACAAGTTGCGCAACCATAAGCTGGCCTCGGTCTGTGAAGAAGCCAGCTGCCCGAACCTGGGCGAGTGCTTCAGCCACGGCACCGCTACCTTCATGATCATGGGCGATATCTGCACCCGTCGTTGCCCGTTCTGCGACGTGGCCCACGGCCGTCCGAACGCGCTGGATGAGAACGAGCCGCGCGAGCTGGCCGAGGCGATCGCCGACATGGCGCTGCGTTACGTGGTGGTCACCTCGGTTGACCGCGACGATTTGCGCGACGGTGGTGCCCAGCACTTTGCCGACTGCGTGCGGGAAACCCGTGAGCGGGTGCCGAACATTCAGATGGAGATCCTGGTACCGGACTTCCGCGGCCGTATGGATATCGCCATCGATATCCTGACCCAGACGCCGCCGGACGTGTTCAACCACAATATGGAAACCGTACCGCGCCTCTACAAGGCGGTGCGTCCGGGCTCCGACTACGAGTGGTCGCTGCAGCTGCTGAAGAAGTACAAGGCGCAGAACCCGCAGGTGCGCACCAAGTCCGGCCTGATGGTCGGTATCGGTGAAACCAACGAAGAGATCATCCAGGTGATGCAGGATCTGCGCGATCATGACGTGGACATGCTGACCATCGGCCAGTACCTGCAGCCGAGCCGCAGCCATCTGAAGGTGGAGCGCTTCGTAACGCCGGAAGAGTTCGACGAGTTCAGCCGCCTGGCCAAGGAGATGGGCTTCAAGCAGGCCGCCTGCGGCCCGCTGGTACGCTCCTCCTACCACGCCGACCTGCAGGCCAAGGGCGAAAAAGTCGGTTAAGCCCGGTCATCTTCTTTTTAAGAGTCCGCCCGCTGATCACCTGTCGCCCGCGGAGCGAGGGCTGCTCGTAGCAGCTCGCTCCGAGGGCGATACTCGCAGGCTGACGCGCCTCATCGCGGTCAGAGCCCGCTGCTACAAGATGTAGTAGCTCCGTGGGCGACTGTTCTTAATCCCAACCGCTCCGGCGGCGACAGGCTATCTTTCCTTTTCAAATGCTCGCTTAACCCCGTCCAATCCTAATCGCCTCGACAGGGCTTATCTTCTGTATGAGATGCCTGACTTACCAAACTGGAAGTGAATTTGTTATTCAATAATTGAATAAATATATATCAATATAATATATTAGCGTTTTCTGTTTTGAGTGACTGAGGAAAACGCATGAGCCAGAACCGCCCCCTGAAAACCATCTCCGTGACTACCAAGATGGGCGCCAGCAGCAAGGTCGAAGCCAGTATTCGCGACCACCGGGTGGTGATCGATCAGCCGCGGAATGCCGGCGGTACCGACGAGGGGCCGACGCCGCTGGAGTATTTCCTGTTTTCGCTGGGGGGCTGTATCGCCACCATCGCCCGGCTGGCGGCCAGTCAGCAGGGGATCGAGTTGCGTGGCATCGAAGTGCAGCTGGAGGCGGGCTTGAATCTGGCGGGGCTGTTGGGCAAACCGACCGAAGATCGGGTCGGTTTCCAATACATTGACGTCAAGGCGACGTTGGATGCCGATCTGAACGAGCAGCAGAAGGTCGCGTTTCTTGATGAGGTCTGCGAGCGTTGCCCGCTGCACGACAATATCCGCTTCAACACTCAGGTCGAACACGGCTTGAGCTGATCTGCCCGCTGCCGCCGGTACGGCTTACTGGGCAGGTTGCTCCGCGTCGCGCTGCAGCTTGCTGACGTGGCTGGCAATCAGGTCGATCTGCTCCGGCGACAGCTCGGGGAATTTGGGCTGATCCAGGTGGCGCAGCGGTGAGCCGTATTCGATCAGCAGCATGATCTCGTGCTGTTTCAGCGGCGGCTGGCTGCGGTCGCGTGTTTCCATCAACTCGCCCGGGCCGCGCAACTTGTGGCAGTTGCGGCAGTAGTAGTTGTACAGCTCGCCGCCGGTTTTCATCATCGCCGGCATCGACGGCTGATCGTCACAGCCTGTCAGCAGCAGGGTGGTCAGCAACAGCAGCGGCCATCTGGAGCCAATTCGAGACATAACTGGGGTTCCCGGGGCTTAATTCCTGTTCAAGCTATCGGCGATTAGAGCAATAACTTGAATCACCAATCCATTAGTTGGCGCCTGGTGTGGCCGTCTGACTACTGCGGCAAGCGGATCGGCTTGCCGGCCAGCGCCAGGCAGATAGCGCTCAATTCAAGCCAGAGGTCGCCGGCGCGGGCGCCCTTGATGATCTGGTCGACCCGGAAGCAGCGCTCCAGCAGCTCCATCAGCAGTGCTGGCTGACAGCGCTGGGCGGCCTTGCGCAGCAGTTGCTTGCGCTTGCCCCAGATCTTCTCGCGCTGGCACAGGGTATCGTAGGGCACTCCCGCCTGCAGGCCTTGCTGGATGGTCAGCAGGGTGCGGATCTCGCGGCTCAGTGCCCAGAGTGCCACCGGCCCTTCGGTGCCTTCCTGGCGCAGCACCTGCAGGATCTTCTGGGTGCGGGCGGCCTGGCCCTGCACGGCGGCGTCGGTCAGGCCGTAGATGTCGTAGCGGGAGCTGTCGGAGACGGCGTCGATCACCGTGTCGGCGGTCAGCGTTTGGCCCGGGTAGAGCAGGCTGAGTTTGTCCAGCTCCTGCTTGGCGGCCAGCAGGTTGCCCTCCACCCGACCGCACAGCAGCTGCACCGCCTCCTCATCCAGCGACAGTCCCAGTTGGGCGGCGCGCTGGCGCAGCCAGCCGGGCAGTTGGTTGGCTTCCACCGGCCAGATCTCGACCACCAGACCGGTTTTCTCGATCGCCTTGAACCAGGCGCTTTTCTTGGAGCCGCCGTCCAGCTTGTCGGCCAGGATCAGCAGCACGTTGTCGGGTGCCGGGTTGGCCAGGTACTCCTGAAGGATTTCGCTGGCCGGCTTGCTGAGCTTCTGGCCGCCGAGGCGCAACTCGATCAGCTTGCGTTCGGCGAACAGCGATAGGGCGTTGGCGCACTCCAGCAGGTACTCCCACTTGAAGCCGCCGTCGACGTGCAGCACTTCGCGTTCGCTGAAGCCCTGCGCCTGCAGTTCGGCGCGCAGCAGGTCGCAGCTCTCCTCGGCCAGCAGAGGTTCGTCGCCGGTGATCAGGTAGACCGGCGCCAGCCCCTTCTTCAGGTGCTGGCCCAGTTGTTCCGGCTTGATCTTCATTGAACGGGCTTCAGCGCCAGGTAGCGGCGGGTTATCTGCAGCGCCAGGTCGTCGGCCATCTCCTGGCGCAGCAGCTGTTCCTGCTCCAGCGCGGCGGTGGCGGCGTCGGCGTCATAGGTGTAGATCCGCTCGGTAGTCAGCTGCTGCGGCGCCAATGCCAGCTCGCCATTGGCCTGGCTGACCTGGAACCGCACCCGCAGCTGCAGCTCGTACTCGTCCACCTTGGCGCGGCTGTCCAGCGTCGCCGAGCGGCGGTTTTCGACCACCGACAGCAGCTCCAGCCGGTAGGGCGCCTGGCTGACGATCTGTACCTGGTTGAGCTGCAGCGAGCTGACCAGGCTGCTGGCCAGCTGGCTGTGCGGGCCGTGCTGCACCAGCTGTACCTGGCGCAGCGCTTCCGGAACGTCGATATAGCCGCGCAACTGGAATCCGCAGCCGCTCAGGCCGGTCAACAACAGGGCAGCGGTTGCCGAGAGCAGGGTTCTGCGCAGCATGTTCCGGTACCTTCCTTAGCCGACCACGATGTTGACCAGGCGACCCGGTACAACGATCTTCTTGCGGATGCTCTTGTTGGCGATGTGCTTCTGCACGTTTTCCTCGGCCAGCGCGGTGTGCAGGATTACGTCCTCGTCGGCATCCGCCGCCACGGCGATCTTGGCACGCACTTTGCCGTTCACCTGCACCACCAGCTCGATGGAGTCGCGGGTCAGTGCCGACTCGTCCACCTGCGGCCAGGGTGCGACCAGCAGGTCGTCACTGTGGCCCAGCTGCTGCCACAGGTAGTGGCACATGTGCGGGGTGATCGGCGCCAGCAGCTGAACTGCCGCCTGCAGGGCTTCGCGGGTGACCGCGCGGCCCTGTTCGCTGACGTCGACGAACTTACTGATGCTGTTGGACAGCTCCATTACCGCGGCGATGGCGGTGTTGAAGGTCTGGCGGCGTTCGATATCGTCGCTGACCTTCTGGATGGTCTCGTGCACCTTGCGGCGCAGTGCCTTCTGGTCGTCGTTCAGGACTGCCGGGTCCAGCGCCACCACGTCACCGCCCTGCAGGTGATCGTGCACCTGCTTGTAGAGCCGCTTGATGAAGCGGTGGGCGCCCTCGACGCCGCTGTCGGACCACTCCAGCGATTGCTCCGGTGGTGCCGCGAACATCATGAACAGACGCACGGTGTCGGCACCGTACTTGTCGATCATCAGCTGCGGATCGATGCCGTTGTTCTTGGACTTGGACATCTTCGACATGCCGTCATGCTGCAGCGGCTGGCCGTTTTGTGCGTGACGGGCAGCCAGCACGCGGCCCTTGTCGTCGGTGTCGACCTCGACGTCGGTCGGCGATACCCAGACCTTGCCGCCGTTGTCGTCTTCGTAGTAGTAGCTGTCGGCCAGTACCATGCCCTGGCAGAGCAGGCGCTTGAACGGCTCGTCGGAGTCTACCAGGCCTTCGTCGCGCAGCAGCTTGTGGTAGAAGCGCGAGTACAGCAGATGCAGGATGGCGTGCTCGATGCCGCCGATGTACTGGTCGACCGGCAGCCAGTAGTTGGCCTGCTCCGGTGTCAGCATCGCGTTGTCGCTGCTGCGAGAGGCGTAGCGGGCGTAGTACCAGCTGGATTCCATGAAGGTGTCGAAGGTGTCGGTTTCACGCTCGGCGTCGGCGCCGCATTTCGGGCAGCTGCACTGAATGAAACTGTCCATCTTCTTGATCGGCGAGCCGACGCCGTCGAACTCGACCTCGGTCGGCAGCACCACCGGCAGCTGATCTTCCGGCACCGGCACCGAACCGCAGCTCGGGCAGTTGATCACCGGGATCGGCGCGCCCCAGTAACGCTGACGGGAGACGCCCCAGTCGCGCAGCCGGTAGTTGATGGTGGTGCGGCCCTTGCCCTTGCGTTCCAGCTCGGTGGCGATCGCCTTGAACGCCATGTCGAACTCCAGGTCGTCGAAGTCGCCGGAGTTGACCAGCACGCCCTTGTCGGTGAATGCCTCTTTACCCAGATCGATTTCGATCGAGTTGTCGACCGGCTTGATCACCTGCTTGATCGGCAGACCGTACTTGCTGGCGAACTCCCAGTCACGCTGGTCGTGACCCGGCACCGCCATGACCGCGCCGGTGCCGTAGTCCATCAGCACGAAGTTGGCGGTCCATACCGGAATCTTCTCGCCGGTCAGGGGGTGGGTGGCTTCAACACCCAGCGGCATGCCTTTCTTCTCCATGGTGGCCATATCCGCTTCGGCCACCTTGGTGTGGCGGCACTCTTCGATGAAGGCCGCCAGTTCCGGGTTGGACTGGGCCATCTGCTGTGCCAGCGGGTGCTGCGCGGCCACTGCCACGTAGGTGACACCCATCAGGGTGTCTGGTCGGGTGGTGAATACTTCGAGGTCGCCGTCACCGTCGACATGGAACTTCAGCTCGACGCCCTGGGAGCGACCGATCCAGTTCTTCTGCATGGTGCGGACCTGCTCCGGCCACTCGGTCAGCTGTTCCAGGTCGTCCAGCAGCTGGTCGGCGTAGTCGGTGATCTTCAGGAACCACTGCGGGATCTTCTTGCGCTCGACCAGCGCGCCGGAGCGCCAGCCGCGGCCGTCGATCACCTGCTCATTGGCCAGTACGGTCTGGTCGACCGGGTCCCAGTTCACTTCCGCTTCCTTCTTGTAGACCAGGCCCTTCTCCATCAACTTGGTGAAGAACCACTGCTCCCAGCGGTAGTATTCCGGGTGGCAGGTGGCCAGCTCGCGGTTCCAGTCGTAGCCGAAGCCCATCTGCTTGAGCTGGTCACGCATGTAATCGATGTTTTCGTAGGTCCAGTTGGCCGGCGGCACGTTGTTCTTCAGTGCCGCGTTCTCGGCCGGCAGGCCGAATGCGTCCCAGCCCATCGGTTGCAGTACGTTCTTGCCCTGCATCCGCTGGTAGCGGGAGATCACGTCGCCGATGGTGTAGTTACGAACATGCCCCATGTGCAGGCGGCCGCTCGGGTACGGGAACATGGATAGGCAGTAGAACTTCTCCTTGGAGGTGTCCTCGGTGGCCTTAAAACTGTCGTTCTGCTCCCAGTACTGTTGGGCCTGGGCTTCAATTTCCTGCGGCTGATACTGTTCGTTCATTGTCGACTTGCTGAAACCTGTAATAAGAAACCGGCATCCAGTTGATGCCGGTTATGGGTCTTAGAATTTATGTGGCATAGCATACAATATATGCAGTGGTGTCGACAGACTCCGCACCGATGTCTGCGCCCCCTGGCATTCAGTTTTAGGCTGTAACAAGGAGATCCGCCATGAGTGAGCAACAGAAACCGAGCGGCAGCCGCTTCACCCAGGCCTATGACCGGGTGTTGAAACGGCTGCGCGACAACCTCGACAATGCCGAGGAGAAATCCTGGGAGTTCCTGCAGGACCAGATCGAGGAAGCGGTTGAGATCGAACAGAAAGCCGCCGAGATGAGCCGTGACGAGCTGGACCTGCTCAGCGCCTACGTCAAGCGAGACCTCAGGCAACTGGGCCGCTATACCCACCTGGCGGGCAAGGGATTGGCCGAGTTCCTCGATTTCGACCTCGGCTATCTGGAAGACCGGGTCAAATCGCTGTTCCTCGACCTGGCCGACCGCACCCGAATCGAGCAGGAGATTTTGCGCGAGCGGCTCGATCACGACGACGAGCAGTATATCGCCGGCGAATTGGCCACCGTCGGCACCCTGGAGTGCCTCAACTGCGGTAGCCGGCACCGGCTGCTGAAAACGGTGGTGATCGAACCCTGCCAGAAGTGTGGTGGCAACTACTTCAAGCGGGTCTCGGCGCCACTGGCCGACGACGACAAGGATTATACGCTATAAGCCGGTAGCTGCACCGGGTTACCCGATTGCTGAAACCGGCTCCCGTGGTTACTACCGATCAGTTAAGCTCATTGGGCCGCTGATTTTTTCGAAGATTGCAGGGAGTAGTCTGAAACGGGGCGATATGTATTGGTATTTGAGGATATCGTGTGAATCGGTGGGAGGCGCGCCCCGCGGCGATAAGCCTCCTGAAACATGCCCCTTGCGGGTAATCGCCGCGAGGGCGCGCCTCCCACCGTTGCTCATTGCCACATCGGGACTCGAGCCTCGGCTATCCCAACCTAACCCCTAGCCGTATGAGCGTCCCAACGCCTGCATCGCCCGATTGGAGCGCATCATTGCGATATCCTTCTGGGCAATAGCGTGTTCCTGCATCCGGTCGGCCTTCTCCAGCGATGCCTCGGCCTTGTCGCCCCGGTAATCCAGCTCGTTTTGTTCGAGCCACCGCTCGAAGTCGGGGAAATTGTCCAGCCGTTCGTGCAGCTGTCGGATCTCCGCGATCTGCTCCGGCCTGCTGTCGAGGAATTGGCGTATCGCGTCGGACTGCGGGTGTTCCTCGTTGTCCCACATCATCGGCCGCCCGCCGATATAGGCGTCCCAGTTCTGCGACAGCCAGAACGGTTGGTCGCTGGGGATATCCAGCGTCTTGGCCGCCTGCAGCGAGATCTCCCCATCCAAGGCGTGTGTCTGTAGCGATAAAAGAGCCTGTTGGGTCTTCCACTCCGACTGTAGTCGAGTGCGATCCATCTCTTCTCGGCGCTCAATAATCCCTTGTGCACGAGCCGATGATGCAGAACTGACAGGTACGTACTGAATTTTCTTTGAATCGCCGATCGAAAATGAGCTTGCACTTTTTTGTGTGTTAGGTTGTTGAGAGGCTTTGTTGATAAAGGTGGCAATGTTGACTGCAGTGTTGGGTGCTATTTTCATCTTATCTACGTTCCCTGTAGTGCTCCTGAACTTGGTTCAGGAGCTGTTTTTAGTACCTGTTATCCAATAGCACTGATATTGATCGCATTACCGTGCATATCGGCCAGCCACTCAATATTGTCAGCGCTGCTGAATTGACCGGTAATAACGATGGCGTTATTCAATACTCCATCAGCAGCATCCTGTGTGGTGAACAGCAGCATGTCAGTACTGTTGTAGTAATTCCACTGAATATCGCTGAACTCGGCGTTCATCTGGACTTTGTCATTGGCGCCAGAGGTGTCGTCAATCCAGGCGATGCCCGCGGTGGTCTACTGGACGTAGTAATCGTCGCCACTGCCGCCGTACAAGTAGTTATGGCCGGTATCGTTGCTGACCAGGATATCGTTGCCTGCTTCGCCGTAGAGCTGATCGGTGCCGGAATTGGCGTACAGCGTGTCATTACCTTCGCCGCCATAAATCTCATCATTACCTATTCCTCCGTAGATCAGATCATTATCATTTCCGCCTTTAATATGATCGTTACCGGAGCCTCCATCTATCGAGTCATCATGCTCGCCGCCTTCGATGTAATCATCTCCAGCACCTCCGTAAATCGTATCAGAGCCCCAGTCTCCAAACAGAAAGTCTTGGCCATCTCCGCCGTATATCTGGTCATCCCCTGCGCCACCCTCGATACTGTCAACATCACCGCCGCCATGGAGTTCGTCGTTACCCTGCTCGCCGTAGATCAGATCCTTGCCTGCATCCCCATAGGCCACGACATCGTTATCGCCACAATATGATCCTGGCCATCTCCACCAAAGATCAGATCGTTGCCTGATTCACCATAGAGATAGTCATCACCGCCGTTGCCTACCAAGGTGTCATCATCGGTTTCTCCGTGCAGGAAGTCCTGATAATCGGCCCCCTCCAGGTAGTCATTACCACCGCCGCCATACATTGTATAAGCAAGCAGGGGTTCGGCTTTCTTATAGTCATCCTTGATGAAGTCTTGATCGCCATACCAAGTAATCATAAAAACGCTTTCCTTATTCCATGTTTTACTTTCCTTTGCCGGCTCCTGCCGGCGCACCGAATGCTATCTCGTTCCTGATATTGATAGCGAGTAGGGAGAGGTGGAAAACCATTGATACAGGTCAGTATAAAATTTGAATAAGTGTTTGTTTCTTAATGGGGTGACCGACGGTCATGTGGGAGCTTGGGCGGGTATCGATTGGCTTTTCAGCCAGAGGAAAATAGTGGGTAATGGAATTTCTATTCATGATCTACATCCCTGTCGTATTGAATCAACATCCGCTCCTCCTGAGCGGGCTCCGGTCGAGTGCAGCAAACTCCGTTCCAGTTTAGTGAGTACAGTAAAGGGCCCGGTTTACGGGCCTTTGGTCACTACATGGGGAGCTTGGCGGAAGTTTTTTGCCGGCTGTTAGGAATAAGATTGGCCGTCGGTTGCCGCAAGCATCGTAGTGCCGCTGTTAACTGGAGACTGTTATCTGTCGACTGTAAGAAGAACGGCTCCGGCGCAGGCCGCAGGCGCTGAGCAGCAGGGAAAGGATCAGTACTGGCCAGACGCCGACGCGCTGGTAGGGCGTTTCGCCCTGCATCGGCTGCACTTCGCCGCGCAGCACGGCGCTCTGGTAGCGCGGTGCCTGTTCGACGATCTTGCCGTCCGGCGCGACCAGCGCGGTGATGCCGTTGTTGGTGCCACGCAGCAGCCAGCGGCCGTTTTCCAGCGCCCGCATCCGGGCGATCTGCATATGCTGGTCCGGGGCGATGGAGTGGCCGAACCAGGTGTCGTTGGAGACGGTCAGCAGCAGTTCGCTGTCGCGGGCGGCGTGGCGTACCAGTTCCGGGTAGGCGATCTCGTAGCAGATGGCGCTGGCCAGCCGGTAGCCGTTGACCCGCAGGTTGCGCTGTTCGCCCTGCGGCAGTTTGAAGTTGGAGGCCGGCAGGTTGAAGAAATCGACCAGTCCGCGCAGCAGCCCCTCCAGCGGCAGGTATTCGCCGAACGGTACCAGCCGCTGCTTGTGATAGATGCCGGCGCCGCCGCTGAGCACCGCCAGCGAGTTGTGGAAGCGGTAGTCGCGCGGCTCGTCGTGGTCCGGCACCGCCGCCGGCAGGCCGCTGATCAGCGTGGTGTGGGTTTGCTCGAGCTGTTCGAACCAGTCGCCCAGCAGCCCGGCGGCGCGGCTGTACAGTGCCGGCACCGCGGTTTCCGGCCAGATCATCAGGTCGACGTCCAGGTGTGCTCGGCTGAGCTGCTGATAGCGCTGCAGGATCGTATCGAGCGCGCCCGACTGCCATTTGATCTCCTGCGGAATGTCGGCCTGCACCAGCGCCACCTGCAGCGGTCGGCCGGTCGGCTGGGTCCAGTGACCGGGCAGCAGCGGCGCGGCCAGCCAGGGCGCGGCCAGCAGCAGCAGCGCCAGGGCGCGCTGGCCATGGCTACGGGGGGTAAACAGCGCCGCCAGTGCGCAACTGCCCAGCGCGATCCACAGCGAGCTGAGCCAGACGCCGCCCAGCGGTGCCCAGTTGGCCAGCGGGCTGTCCAGGCTGGCGTAGCCGAGGTAGAGCCAGGGAAAACCGGTCAGTAGCCAGCTGCGCAGCCACTCGAACAGCCACCAGAGGCCGGCGAAGGCCAGCCAGGCGTAGCCGTTACGGTTGAAATGGCGGCAGAACAGCCAGCCCTGCAGGGCGAATAGGATGGCCAGTGCGGCGACGAACAGGCCGGTCAGCAGCAGCGCGACCGGCAGCGGGGTGGCGCTGTGCTCGCTGATCGATACGAACACCCAGGAGGTGCCGGCGCCGAATACGCCGAGGCCGAAACACCAGCCGAGCCAGAGGCCGGCCCTCGGGCTGCGTTCGCGCAGCAGCAGGTAGAGTAGCGCCGGCGGCAGCCAGGCCAGTGGCCAGAAATTGAATGGCGCCAGCGCCGGGGTGATTAGGGACCCGGCCAGCAGCGCCAGCAGCATGCTCAGCAGATGAGCCATCATCCCTGTCAGTCTTCCTTGCGGGTCACCTGCAGCAGTCGGATACGGCGGTTATCGGCCGACAGTATGCGGAAGTTGAAGCCGTCGATATCGACCTCCTCGTCCTTCTCCGGCAGGTGGCCGAAGTGTTGGGTGACGATGCCGCCGATGGTGTCGAAGGCGTCCTCGGAGAAGCCGACCTCGAAGAAGGCGTTGAAGTCCTCCACCGGGGTCAGCGCCTTGACGATATAGGCGTTGTCCTCGAACGGCTTGATGTTGCCCTCGTCGTCCTCGGCGTCATGCTCGTCCTCGATCTCGCCGACGATCTGCTCCAGTACGTCCTCGATGGTGATCAGGCCGGCCACGCCGCCGTACTCGTCGACCACGATCGCCATATGGTTACGGGTGGCCTGGAACTCGTTCAGCAGTACGTTGAGACGCTTGGATTCGGGGATGAAGGTGGCCGGACGCAACCGGCTGTGGATTTCGAAGTTTTCCACCGAGCCTTCGAGGATCAGCGGCAGCAGGTCTTTGGCCAGCAGTACGCCGAGCACCTCGTCGGGATTGTCGCCGACCACCGGGAAGCGGGAGTGGGCGCTGGAGATGACCACCGGCAGGAACTCCTTCGGCGTTTGGTCGGCTTCCACCACCACCATCTGCGAGCGGGGGATCATCACGTCCCGCACTTTCATGTCGGATACCTGCATCGCGCCCTCGATGATGCCGAGGGCTTCGCTGTCGAGGATATTCTCCTCGGCGGCTTCTTTCAGGTCGGTCAGCAGGTCTTCGCGGCTGCGCGGTTCATCGGAGAATGCCTGGGCAAGCTTGCCCAGCCAACTTCGGGGTTGGCCCGATCGGTCGTCGCTCATTGGGGTCCTCGGTCACACTTCCTGATAGGGGTCGGAGATGTCGAGCCGGGCGAGGATATCGCGCTCCAGCTGTTCCATGATCTCCGCATCATCGTCGTTTATATGATCGTAACCGAGAAGATGCAAGCAGCCGTGCACTACCATGTGGGCCCAGTGGTGATCGAGCGGCTTCTGTTGCTCGTCGGCTTCGCGGCGTACCACCTCGGCGCAGATCACCAGGTCGCCCAGCAGATCGAACGGCAGATCCTCCGGCAGCCCTTCCGGTCGTTCGAACGGGAACGACAGCACGTTGGTCGGCCGGTCCTTGCCGCGATACTGGTGGTTCAGCGTCTGGCTCTCCTGCGGATCGACCAGCCGGATGCACAGTTCACCGTTGTCGCGCAGCCCCTGCAGGGCGCTGTCGACCCACAGCTGAAACTGCTCGGCGGAGGGCAGGTCGTCGGCGTCGATTTCATATTGCAGTTCCAGGTCGATGCTCATGCGTCCTTGTTCTCCACTGTGTCCTGGCCAACCGCTTGGGCGACCGCTTGCACAGCGGCCCGTTCGGCCTCCTTGGCGGCCTGTTTCTCGGCCCGGCGTTCCGCCTGGCGCTGCTCTTCGGCCTTTTCGAAGCGGTCGTAGGCGCGCACGATATGCTGCACCAGCGGGTGACGCACCACGTCCTTGGCGTTGAAGTGGGTGAAACCGATCCCCTCGACGCCCTCCAGCACCTTCATCGCATGCAGCAGGCCGGACTGGGTGCCGCGCGGCAGGTCGACCTGGGTGACGTCGCCGGTGATCACCGCGGTGGAGCCGAAGCCGATCCGGGTCAGGAACATCTTCATCTGTTCGCGGGTGGTGTTCTGGCTCTCGTCCAGGATTACGAACGAGCCGTTCAGGGTGCGGCCGCGCATGTAGGCCAGCGGTGCCACTTCGATCACGTTGCGCTCGATCAATTTGCCGACCCGCTCGAAGCCGAGCATCTCGTACAGCGCGTCGTACAGCGGGCGCAGGTAGGGGTCGACCTTCTGGCTCAGGTCGCCGGGCAGGAAGCCCAGCTTTTCGCCGGCTTCGACCGCCGGGCGCACCAGCAGGATCCGCTGGATCTCTTCGCGCTCCAGTGCCTCCACCGCGCAGGCGACCGCCAGGTAGGTCTTGCCGGTACCGGCCGGGCCGATACCGAAGTTGATGTCGTGGTAGCGGATCGAACGCACGTAGTTCTGCTGGTTCGGGCCGCGTGGCCGGATCATCCCCTTGTGGGTGCGGATGCTGACCTGTTCGTCCGGCTGCTCGTCGTCTTCGGTGCGCTCGGTCATCTGCTCGACACCGGATTGCTGCAGATACAGGTGCACCTCGTCCGGTGTCAGCTGGTTGCCGTGCTGGGCCTGCTGGTACAGGTCCTCGAGCATCTCGGAGACCGCCTGAACCACACTGGATTCACCCTGTAGCTGGAACTGGTTGCCGCGGTTTCTGATCTCGACGGGGAGCCGTTGCTCGATCATCTTGAGATGTTCGTCCAGCTGTCCGCAGAGGTTGGCAAGGAATTCCGGATTGTCCGGCTCGAGTGTCAGTTTCAGCGTTTGGGCGGTGTTCAATGTGTCTCCTCGAATTCTCAGGTCTCAGTGCTTTTGATCCAGCTCGGAGCCGCGGAGTTCCCCAAGCAGTGAGTTGGCGTAGGCTTCCACGATCTCCACGTCGGCGAAGTGGCCGATCAGGTCCGGATTATCGCAGCGGAAGTTGACCACGCGGTTATTCTCGGTGCGGCCGGACAGCTGGCCGGGATCCTTTTTAGAATAGCCGTTGACCAGGATCCGCTGCACGCTGCCGACCATGCGGCGGCTGATCTGGTGGGCCTGCTGGTTGAGCCGCTCCTGCAGGATCGCCAGCCGCTGTTTCTTGGTCTCCTCGGAGACGTCGTCCGGCAGGTCGGCGGCCGGGGTGCCCGGCCGGCGGCTGTAGATGAAACTGTACGACTGGTCCATGCCGACATCGGCGATCAGGTTCATGGTGGCTTCGAAATCGGCGTCGGTTTCGCCCGGAAAGCCGATGATGAAGTCGGACGAGAAGCAGATATCCGGACGGATCTTCTTCAGCCGGCGCAATTTGGACTTGTACTCCAGCGCGGTGTGGCCGCGCTTCATCGCCATCAGGATGCGGTCGGAACCGCTCTGTACCGGCAGGTGCAGGAAGCTGACCAGCTCCGGCACCTCGCCGTATACCTCGATCAGGCTGTCGCTGAACTCCACCGGGTGGCTGGTGGTGAAGCGGATCCGGTCGAGGCCGTCGATCGCCGCCACGCAGCGGATCAGCTCGGCCAGGTCGGCGCTGTCGCCGTCATGGGTGGCGCCGCGGTAGGCGTTGACGTTCTGGCCCAGCAGGTTGACCTCGCGGACCCCCTGTTCGGCCAGTTCGACGCACTCGGCGATCACGTCGTCCAGCGGCCGGCTGACCTCCTCGCCGCGGGTGTAGGGCACCACGCAGAACGTGCAGTACTTGGAGCAACCCTCCATCACCGACACGAAGGCTTCGGCGCCCTCGACCTTCGGTGCCGGCAGGTGGTCGAACTTCTCGATCTCCGGGAAGCTGACGTCGACGATGCCGACCACGCCGTCGTTGTGGCTCTCGATCATCTCCGGCAGGCGGTGCAGTGTTTGCGGGCCGAAGATCATGTCGACGTAGGGTGCGCGGTCGAGGATCGCGTCACCTTCCTGGCTGGCTACGCAGCCGCCGACGCCGATCACCAGCTCCGGATTGGCATCCTTCAGCTTGCGCCAGCGGCCCAGCTGGTGGAACACCTTCTCCTGCGCCTTCTCGCGGATCGAACAGGTGTTGAGCAGCAGCACGTCGGCCTCTTCCGGCTGATCGGTCAGTTCCAGCTCATGGCTCTCGCCCAGCAGATCCGCCATGCGGGCTGAGTCGTACTCGTTCATCTGGCAACCATGAGTCTTAATAAACAGCTTCTTAGCCATTCTTCACCTGTTTCGATCTGGATTTTCCCCGGTACCGGTCACCGTGCGCCGGCCGCCGGAGCGGGATGGTTCGGTATGCCGGCTGTACCCCGCCGGTAAAAGGACCGCGCATTATACTGAAAGCACCCCCTACCGACCAGATTTTAACCAGAGAATTGGATGGCTTGAATTGCCTGTGTGCCGTCCCCATATACCGATGAGTAACAAGGTCATCTGCATTGGGAATAGAGGCACTGATGAACAGCGAAGAACATATCTACCGGGTGATGTTCGTCAATCAGGACCAGGTGTACGAGCTGTATGCCCGGCATGTCTACCAGAGCGAGATGTGGGGCTTCATCGAGGTTGAGGAGTTCGTGTTCGGCAGCCGCTCCGACCTGGTGGTCGACCCGAGCGAAGAGAAGCTGAAACAGCAGTTCGGCGAGGTAAAGCGCTCCTATATCCCGATGCAGGCTATAATCCGGATAGATGAGGTGGCACGCGAAGGTGTGCCGAAGATTTCCGAGGCGAAAGGCACCATTACTGCCTTCCCGTTGTCCGCACTCCCGAAAAACCGCGGATAATGAATTTTTTTGTTGTTGTACTCCGGGCGTCCATTGGGCGCCCTTTTTTATGGTTGAGTTTTGAGTTTTGAGTTTACAGAGGGAAGTTAACAGTGGCCGGTACCCGGAAGGAGGGCCGCCCACTGTCAACTCAAGACTTCCAACTGTTAACTCGCTACTCCCACCTGTTAACTCAACCTATACCTGAAACCGGGCGATCAGCTCGCGCTGCTGCTGGGCGATATCCAGCAGGCCACCGCTGCTGGCGGAGACATTCTCGGCGCCGTGCGCGGTCTCGCCGGCGGCCTGGTTGATCTGCTCCAGCGCCCGGCTGACCTCCTCTACCGCCAGGTTCTGCTGGTTGGCGGCCTCGGCGATCTGGGTACTCATCCGGTGGATCTCGGCGATCACCCTGTTCATTTCGCTGAGCGCCTGCTGCGAGGTGCTGGCGTGTTCGACGCACTGCTGCGTCTGCTGGGCGCTCTGCTGCATCACGCCGACCACCTGTTGGATGCTGTTCTGCATGTTCTCCACCATCTGCTGGATCTCCTGGGTGGAGTTCTGGGTGCGGCTGGCCAGGCCGCGAACCTCGTCGGCGACCACCGCGAAGCCGCGACCGTGGTCGCCGGCGCGGGCCGCTTCGATGGCGGCATTCAATGCCAGCAGGTTGGTCTGCTCGGCAATCTCGCCGATGGTGTCGAGGATGGTGCCGATCTGGCGGCTGTACTGCTCCAACTGATCGCTGTGCTGCATCGCCGCGCTGATATCGCCGGCCTGCTGTTCGATGGCGCCGAGGGTGCGCTGGACATGGTTGTCCACGTCGACGCTGAGCCGTTCGCAGTGCTGCACCGCCTGCTGGGTGGTCTGGGCGTGGCCGTGCACTTCGCTGACGGTGGAGGCCATCTCGGTGGCGGCCGAGGCGGTCAGCTCCAGCTGGCGACTCTGCTCGCCCATCGCGCTGGTGGTCTGGCGGCTGACCACCGCGTTGCGTTCGGCCACCTCGGTCAGGTGGCCGGCGCCGTCGGCGATCTGGCGCAGCAGCCCACTGAGCTTGTCGACCACTTCGTTGAGGGCGTGGCCGAGCATGCCGAACTCATCGTTGCGCTGTTCATCGAAGGTCTGGCGCATGTCTCCCTGGGCAACCTGGGAGAGCTTGCCGAGCATTTCGTTCAGCGGCCGTGAGATGGTGCGTACGGTAATCACGCTGATCAGCAGCGCCAGCAGGGTGGCGCCGGCCAGCAGCAGGCCGATCAGCGTCTGGCTGATGCCGGCGGTACGGTCGGCCTGGCTGCGTGAATTGTCGGTCAGCTGGCGGGCGGTGGCGATAAAGGTCTCGGCGGCCTGGCGCGCCTGGGCCAGCTTGTTGCGGGTCTCGTCCAGCTGGCTTTGCAGGGCGTTGCCGGCCTGCCAGCTTTGCTGGTAGAGCGCCACCAGGCCGTCCTTGCCGTACAGGTGTTGGTTGATATCGCGGATCAGTACCTTGATCCGGTTGGCTTTCGGGTCGACCTCGGCGAACGTCTGCAGCGTTTTGGTCAGCTGGCCGTCGGCCTCCTGCAGCGATCTCTGCAGCGCCGGGAAGTCGCCTTTCTGCTGGAACAGCATCAGCTGGTCGCGGTGGGAGTTTAGGGTGCGCATCAGCGCGCGGGCGTGGACCGGGCCGTCGTTGTCGCCGGGCCGGGACAGGTACTGCTGGCTCCAGGTGGCCAGCGAGCTGGTCTGGCGCTGGAAGCGGCTCTCCTTCTGCAGTACCCGCTGCTGTACCTTGATGCGCTCCTCGTGCAGCGCCATCACCCGCTCGGCGGCTGCCGCGAAGGCCTCCTGGCTGGTACCGCTCTGCTGCAGGCTGGCGGCCAGTTCCGGATGCTGCTGTGCCAGTGGCTGCAAGGCGTCCAGTTGGCCGGTAAAGGTGCTGAGTTGCTGCTGGAAACGGGCCTGCTCTACCTTTCGCTCCTTGTCGTCGAGCTGGTCGTCGGCGAGCACGTTGAGCAGCGCGATCTGAGCCTGCTGCAGCGCAATCATCTGGTTGAAGCTGCCCAGTGCGGTCGGTAGCGAGCTGTCGGTGATCTCGTGCAGTTTGCGGTTGATCTGCTCGGTGCCCCACAGGCCTCCGCCGCCGACCACCATGATAAACAGCACCAGCAGGGCAAAGCCCAGCGCGATTCTATGGGTAACCTTGACCAACATCCGGCGCGTCCCCTTGTTGTCCGTCTTATTGTTATTTTCGCTCTACGCTAAGCGGTGGGGAGCGTCAGTTCAATCCGCCTGGGCCGCTGGCTCCAACGATTGTTTTGCTCTGGCTCCACTGGCCGGCGCCGGACGTCGGCGGCGAAGATTCAGGGGCGGTATTGGCTCAGCAGACGGCGGATCACGGCGCCGACATAGTCACCGATCTCCGGGCATTTGCTGGCCCTGGGGCCGGCCACGTTCAGGGTGCTGAGGCTGTGCGCTTCGACAAAGCCCTCCAGCGCGCCGGCGGCGCTTTCCGGGCTGACCAGGCTGATATCGATCAGCTTGCAGGGTTTGTCCATCTCCAGACAGCATTGCAATGTGTAGGCGGTGCCGCCGGAGGGGCTGTCCTGGTAGAACACCACGGTGCCGTCGGCGGTTTCCACGTTAAGCCAGGTGCGGGTGGCCTCGTCGCCGTCACATTCGCTCAGCGGGTAGCGCGGATCGATATGGCCGTCCTCCGCCAGTCGCGCCTGCGGGCACCAGCCGCCGCAGGGGAAATCCAGCTCGAGGGCGGCATCGAGCGCCGCCCGGTCGGCGCCGGTTTGGCCGCCGGAGAGTATTTTTTTCAGCATGGTCCGCTCCCTGTCGCTGTTACTGCCCTCTGCAGTGTAGGCGTTGATAGGGCGGCGGGGGAGCGGGCTGGGGCCGGCAGTGATTACACTTTGGTCGCGTACTTGGGCCGCGTACCTTGGTTGCGTAGCCGGGTCAGATCAGCAGGGTCTTGGACGGCTCGCCGGGGATTTCGCGGGCCAATTTGGGCACCAGATAGCCGGGCAGCTGGCGCTGCAGCTGGTCGAACAGCTTGCGGGCCTGGTCATCGCTGACATCGAAGTGGGCGCTACCGGCCACCGGGTCGAGCACGAACAGGTAGTAGGGCAGTACGCCGGCATCGAACAGGGTTTCGCTGAGTGTCTTCAGCGCCTCGACCGAGTCGTTGACCCCCTTCAACAGCACCGCCTGGTTCAGTACCGGTACCCGTGCCTGCCGCAGCGGCTGCAGCGCTTCGCTCAGTACCGCGTCGATCTCGTTGGCGTGGTTGGCGTGCAGTACCAGGATCGGCTTGAGCCGGGTGCCGGTCAGCGCGGCGATCAGTTGGTCGGTGATCCGCTGCGGGATCACCACCGGCAGCCGGCTGTGGAAGCGTACCCGGCGCAGGTGCGCAATGGCGGCCAGCTCGTTCAGCATCCGGGCGATGCGGCCATCCGGCGCGGCTAGTGGATCGCCACCGGAGAACAGCACTTCGTGGATGCTGTCGTCGGCTGCGATGTAATCGAGAATCCGTTGCCACTGGTCCGGCCCCAGCCGGTTCTCCTGATAGGGGAAGTGGCGCCGGAAGCAGTAGCGACAGTTGATGGCGC
Source organism: Marinobacterium arenosum (assembly GCF_019795155.1). Classification (GTDB taxonomy): domain Bacteria; phylum Pseudomonadota; class Gammaproteobacteria; order Pseudomonadales; family Balneatricaceae; genus Marinobacterium_C; species Marinobacterium_C arenosum. Next base: position 108,358 of record NZ_JAILYN010000009.1, read on the forward strand.
AGGCGCTGGTGGTGATCAGCAGTACCCGCCCCCGGTATTTGTGGATAAGGCCGTCATGCGGGTTGTTCTGCATCTCGGCCAGCGGGTCGGTGACAAAACCCGGCACCGGCTGCAGCTCGGCATCCAGCGGCAACACCTGCTTCAGCAGCGGGTCCTGCAGATCGCCCTTGCGCATCCGCTCGATAAACGGCATCGGTACCCGCAGCGGGAACTGCTCGGCGGCGCGCCGGGCCGATTCGACCAGCTCGACCGGGAGTTCCAGTAGCCGGATCAGTTCGGCCGGGTCGCTGATGGCGGAGGAGAGAAGTTGCTGCCAACGGGCGGTGGGTATCTGCATATCGGTGTCATCGGCTGGGTTGGCGCGCATTGTTGCCCTGTGCCGGCGGACTGTCAATTTCCCTGTCGGGGGTATCGGTCGAGCGCCGATTTTGCGGCGTCGTCGCATTGCAGTAGAATAACCGCCATCCCGGCCGGCCCGCGGTGGCGGTCGGCCCGCACCTGTTAAGTGGATTTGAAATCAATATGGCAAACTACTCTTCCAACCAGTTCAAAAACGGCCTGAAGGTGATGATCGACGGCGATCCCTGCACCATGGTCGACGTGGAATTCGTTAAACCGGGTAAAGGTCAGGCGTTTACCCGCGTTAAACTGCGCAACCTGCTGACCGGCCGTATCTGGGAGCGTACCTTCAAGTCCGGCGACAGCGTCGAAGGCGCCGACGTGATGGATACCGATATGGAATACTCCTATTACGACGGCGAGCTGTGGTACTTCATGGACCCGAGCACCTTCGAGCAGTACGGTGCCGACGAGAACGCCGTGGCCGACGCCAAGAAGTGGCTCAAAGAGCAGGACAAGGTGATGGTCACCCTGTTCAACGGCAACCCGATCTCCGTTACTCCGGCCAACTTCGTCGAGCTGGAAGTGGTTGAAACCGATCCGGGCCTGAAAGGCGATACCGCCCAGGGCGGCTCCAAGCCGGCGACCCTGAGCACCGGTGCCGTGGTTCGCGTACCGCTGTTCATCAACCAGGGCGAAATCCTGAAGATCGACACCCGTACCGGCGAATACGTCTCCCGCGCTTGATTCCGCGACGGACTCAATAACGCGTTCTGAAAACGGCAGCCACGGCTGCCGTTTTTCGTTGTTTTTGTTTTCTTTAATTTTTCTATGGTTTCGCTTCACTCGAAGCATCCTGAGCCGACAAATCCCGCACGCCGGGCAGAGAGGTAGCTGTGAATAGCGATTGGCAACCGACCGCATCGATCGACAACCTGCGCCGTCGGGCCGGCATCGTAGCCGATATCCGGCGCTTCTTCGCCGAACGCAGTGTGCTGGAGGTGGATATGCCGGTGATGTCGCACTGCGCGGTCAGCGACCCCTTTATCGACAGCATCGAGGTGGCCTACCGCGCCTACCCGCAGGCCGAAGCAGAGACGCTCTACCTGCAGAGCTCGCCGGAATACGCCATGAAGCGGCTGCTGGCGGCCGGTAGCGGGGCGATCTACCAGCTCGGTAAGGCGTTCCGCAACGGCGAAGTGGGCCAGCGCCACAATCCTGAATTCTGCATGCTGGAGTGGTACCGGCCCGGTTTCGACGACCAGCGGCTGATGGATGAGGTGGCGGCGCTGGTGGAGCCGATCCTCGGCCTGCCGCCGATCGAGCGGATCAGCTACGGTGAGCTGTTCGAGCGGTACCTGCAGATCGACCCGCACCGCGCCACCGCTACCGAGCTGGCCGCCGAGGCCCGACGTCACCTGGATGTTCAGATGGACGACGAGGACCCGGACAGCTGGCTGAACCTGCTGATGTCGCACGTGATCGAGCCGCGACTGGCCGAGCGCGGTGCGCTGTTCGTCTGCGACTATCCGGCCTCCCAGGCGGCATTGGCCCAGGTTCGCAAGGATCACAAAGGGCGGCCGGTGGCGGCCCGTTTCGAATTGTTCGTCAACGGTATCGAGCTGGCAAACGGTTACCACGAGCTGACCGATGCCGCCGAGCAGCAACGCCGGTTGGAGGCCGACCAGCGCCAGCGTGCGGCCCTGGATCTGCCGCAGCGACCGCTGGAGATGCGGTTGGTGGCGGCGCTGCAACAGGGGCTGCCGGACTGTGCCGGTGTCGCCCTGGGGGTGGACAGGCTGGTGATGCTGGCGTTGAATACGGAACAGATAGGTGACGTGATCGCCTTCCCCTACCCCCGCGCCTGATCATGGACGAGGTATGCAATGGAACTGCAGGTCGTAACCGAACGCTCGCTCTGGCTGTCGCTGACGGTCAGCTTCATCGCTGCTGTCGCAGTGGTGCTGCTTGGTATCTATGCCGAAGTTGACCAGGCGTCGCCGCTGGCCCGAATCGGCCTGCTACTGGGTACGGTGCCGCTGGCCACGCTGCTGTTCGCGCTCGGTTCCGGGCCGGTGCGTGCCTTTGTCACCGAGCGCTTCAACAAGCCGGCGGCGGCCCAGCAGGCGGCCGGCCTGCTGGCGCTCTGCCTGGCGCTGACCGGTATCGGCAGCGGCTTCGACCCCTATTTCTGGCTGCTGATGTGCGGCCTGTTCGCCGGGCTATTGCTCGGCATGCGCCGGCTCAAGCAGCAGCAGGTCGGCTGGCTCGACCTGCTGGCCTGGTTGGCGCTGTTGATCCCGTTCGATTACCGGCTGACCTCGCAGCAGTGGTTCGGTGCGCCCGGCTTCGCCTATGTCTGGTGGTCGATTGCGGTCAGCGTGCTGCTGTTGCTGGTGTGGCGGGAAAGTCGCCGGCTGCCCGGGCTGAACATGTGGCTGGTGCCGCAATGGCGTGACCTGCTGATCGGTTTCGGCGTTGCCGCGGCGGCTCTGCTGGTGCTGGTGCCGCTCGGCCTGGCATTCGGCTTCCTGCACTGGAATCCACCGGCTACCGTGGATATCGGCAGGGCGCTGGGCCTGTTTGTTGGTCTCTTCGTCAGCGTGGCGATCCCGGAGGAGCTGTTCTTCCGAGGCGTGTTGATGATGGGACTGATTCAGCTGACCGGCCGGCCGCTGCTGGCGATACTGCTGTCATCGCTGGCGTTCGGCATCTTCCACTGGAACCGGGTCGATACCCTGCAGCTGCAGCTGGCCTACTGCGCCCTGGCGACCATCGCCGGGCTGGCCTACGCCTACGCCTACCGCAAGAGCCGCAACAACCTGCTGGCGCCGGTATTGACCCACAGCGCGGTGGACTGGGTCTGGAAGATGTTTTTTATAGCCTGATTTTACTTCCAGTAATCCGTGCAGTGGCCTGCCGCCGGATTGGCAGCAGGCATGCCGAGCCACTGAAATCTGTTTATTCAAAATATTAAGCCGGCAACTGCTTCAGCATCGCCTGGCGGATTCGGCTGATCGCCTCCTGCACCATCTCGAACGGGCAGCCGAAGTTCAGCCGCATGAACTGGTCGTTGCCGAAATCCCGCCCCGGCGACATGCCGACGCCGGCCTGCTCGAAGAAGTGGGCCGGGTTCTCCAGCTTGGCCGCCGATACGTCGATCCAGGCCAGGTAGGTGGCTTCGATCGGTTGCAGGCTCAGGCCGGGGATCTTGTTGATCTCCTCCACCAGGTAATCGCGGTTGCGGCGCAAGTACGACAACTGCTTCTGGTTCCAGTCGTCGCCGTCGCGGTAGGCGGCGATGGCGGCGGTGTAGCCGAGCAGGTTGACGTCCGGCACGATCCCCTTGCGAACATCCTTGAAGCGCTTGCGCAGCTGCTTGTCGGCGATGATCGCGAACGAGCAGCCCAGGCCGGCGATATTGAAGGTCTTGCTCGGCGCCATCAGGGTGATGGTGCGGGCGGCGATCTCCGGGTTCAGCGAGGCCAGCGGGATATGTTCGAGGCCCGGTTCCAGGATCAGGTCGCAGTGGATCTCGTCGGAGCAGACCTGGAGGTCGTGACGCTGCACGATCTCGGCCAGTCGTTCCAGCTCCTCACGGCGATACAGGGTGCCGCCCGGATTCTGCGGGTTGCAGAACAGCAGTAGCCGGGTGTCCGCGGTGATCGACTGCTCCAGCGCGTCGAGATCCAGCAGCCAGCGCTGCTCGACGAGTTTCATCGGCACGCTGACCAGGCTGCGCTCGGACAGCAGCGGCGATGACATGAACGGCGGATAGATCGGCTTCGGCGACAGCACCGCCGAGCCGCTGTTGCCGACGCTGCGGCAGGCCAGATTCAGGCCGCACACCAGACCGGGCAGCCAGACCAGCCAGTCGGCCTCGATCTGCCAGCCGTACAACCGCTGCATCCGCTCGATCACCAGCCGGGTCAGCTCCTCCGGGGTGTTGGTGTAGCCGAACACGCCGTGGTCGATCCGCTGATGCAGTGCTTCGATCACCGCCGGCGGGGCCATGAAGTCGGTATCGGCCACCCACATCGGCAGCACGTTGCTGTCGCGGTAGCGTTCCCACTTCTGGCTGGACGTGGCGCGGCGGTCGATCGGGGCGTCGAAGTTCTTGCTGGCAGTCATTGCAATCGGGTCTCCATCCGGCAGGGCGCTGAACGCCGGCCCTGGGGTATTGGCTGAATACAGGGCCATTGTAGACGGAGCGGGTCGCGGTACGTCAATGACCGTCGGCAACAAAGGTTGGTGCTACTGCAACGGCCGCACGGGCAGTGTAGAATCCCGGTATCCCATCTTGATTGCCGTCGGACGCGACGACGGTGCCAGAACAATTAGAATGATCGAGCGATGCCCGCCGGCGTCGCCTCCCAGGTATGGAGTACCCGACATGAGCGACAACAACCGCGTCATTATTTTCGATACCACCTTGCGTGACGGCGAGCAGAGCCCGGGTGCGTCCATGACCCGGGATGAGAAGCTACGCGTTGCCAAGCAGCTGGAGAAGATGCGCGTCGACGTTATCGAGGCCGGCTTCGCGATCGCCAGCCCGGGCGACTTCGAGTCGGTCAAGGCGATCGCCGACAGCGTCAAGGACAGCCGGGTCTGCTCGCTGTCCCGTGCGCTGGATGCCGATATCGACCGCGCCGGCGAAGCGCTGGCCAACGCTAACGCCGGCCGCATCCATACCTTCATCGCCACCTCGCCGATCCACATGGAATACAAGCTGCAGATGACCCCGGACAAGGTGGTCGAGCAGGCGGTCCATGCGGTCAAGCGGGCCCGTAACCTGATCGACGACGTCGAGTTCTCGCTGGAGGACGCCAGCCGCTCGGAACTGGATTTCATGTGCCGTATCATCGAGCAGGTGATCGACGCCGGCGCCCGCACCATCAACATCCCGGATACCGTCGGTTACGCGGTGCCGGAGGAGTTCGGCCACACCATCGGCCAGCTGATCCAGCGCATTCCGAACGCCGACAAGGCGATCTTCTCAGTGCACTGCCATAACGACCTCGGCCTGGCGGTGGCCAACTCGCTGGCGGCGGTCAGCGCCGGCGCCCGCCAGGTGGAATGTACCATCAACGGTCTCGGCGAACGGGCCGGCAACGCCTCGCTGGAGGAGATCGTGATGGCGCTGCGCACCCGCAAGGATATCCTCGGCCTGGAGACCGGCATCGACACCACCCAGATCGTACCGGCCTCAAAGCTGATCGCCAGCGTGACCGGTTTCCCGGTGCAGCCGAACAAGGCGATCGTCGGCGCCAACGCCTTCGCGCACGAGTCCGGTATCCACCAGGACGGGGTGCTGAAGCACCGCGAAACCTACGAGATCATGACCGCCCAGGACGTCGGCTGGAATGCCAACCGGATGGTGATGGGCAAGCACTCCGGTCGCGCCGCGTTCCGCAGCCGGCTGGAGGAACTGGGTACCAGCTTCGCCACCGATGCCGAGCTGAACAGCGCCTTCGCCCGCTTCAAGGAACTGGCTGATAAGAAACATGAGATCTTCGACGAAGACCTGGTGGCGCTGGTCAGCGATACCCGCGCCGAAGCGGCTAACGAAACCTTCAAGCTGGTCAGCCTGTCGGTCACCTCGCAGACCGGCGAAACCCCGGTGGCTACGGTGACGGTCAATATCAACGGCCACGAGGAGCAGGCGGAAGCGGCCGGTTCCGGTCCGGTGGATGCCGCCTTCAAGGCGATCGAAGCGATCGCCCAGTCCGACGCGATGCTGCAGCTGTATTCGGTCAATGCGATCACCGAAGGTACCGATTCCCAGGGCGAGGTGACCGTACGGCTGGAGAAATCCGGCCGGATCGTCAACGGCCTGGGGGCAGATACCGACATCATCATCGCATCGGCCAAGGCCTATATCCATGCGCTGAACATGCTGCACGCCAATGTGCAGAAAGCGCACCCGCAGGTTTGATGGTTTTCGATGGTTAACCGGCACGTAGTGGCAGCAGGGCAGGCAGCATGATCGACCAGCAGCGGCGTCACCAGTACCTGGAGGCGTTGGGTATCAGCAGTTGGCTGCCCACCCGGGCGTTGCCGGCGGCGGCGCCCTCGGACGACTGGGTGTGGGATTTCCGCTACCCGGCGCCGGAGATTCCGTTTGCCGACGGCGTGCCTGAACCGGCCGACATGCCCCGGCAGGGGGCGCGACCGGATCAATCGCCAGCCAGTGTGCCGCGAGGCCCGGTGCCGGCGGCGGCAAAGGCCGCGGCCGAGCAGGCGCGGGCGGCGATCAATAACAGCCTGTCGGGCGATGCGCCGGTGGCTGCGAAACCTCAGCCGAAACCGAGCGTCGCCGCCGAGCCGATGCCGACATCCCGACCGTCACCGAAACCGGCCGAGATTCCGCGTTTCCGATTGGCCTTCGTGGCGATCGGCGACACCCTGTTGGTCGATTCGGTACCCCCGGCGGCGGCCAGCGATTTCAGCAGCTCGCAGCGCCGGCTGTTGTGCAATATCGCCGCTTACCTGGGGCCGCGTATCAAGCAGTGCCCGGAACCGGCACTGCTGCCCTGGCCGATGCTGGCCAACAGTTCGCTCGACCAGAGCCGACCTCAGGCGGTGGCGGCGGTACAGCACAAGCTGAACCGGCTGGGCCGCGAACATCAGATCGGCCGCATACTGCTGTTGGGCCAGGCGGCGGCGCAGATGGCGCTGGACCGCGAGGAACCGATAGACGAGCTGCGTGGCATCGCCTTTACCGTCGCCGGCGGCGCCAAAGCGGTCGCCACCCGCAGCCTGACCGAGGCGTTGCAGTTGCCGGAGATCAAGGCCGAGATCTGGCAGGATCTGCAGGTACTGCGCAAGGCTACTACCGGATGACCAGCGTACGCACCCTGGATGGCAGTGCGCTGCCCCAGTTGCGCGCGTTACAGCAACGCTGTTTCGACGAGTTCTGGAGCGAACCGCATTGGCGCGCGCAGATCGAACAACCCCGTAACCGGTTGCTCGGTATCGCGTGCGATGCACAATTAGTGGGCTATGCGCTGTTCAGTACTGTGCTGGATGAGGCGGAACTGTTGCAGGTCGCCATCGATCCGGCCTGGCGGCGACGCGGTCTGGCGCAGCGGTTGCTACAGCAGGCACAGGCCGAGCTGGCGCGGCAGGGAATGGCCCGGCTGCTGCTGGAGGTGCGGGTGTCCAATGAGTCGGCGGTGCAGCTGTATCGTCGGCTGGGCTTCAGTGAGGACGGACGCCGGCGCGATTACTATCCCACCGCGACTGGGCGTGAGGATGCGCTGCTGATGAGCTGCCCGCTGACCGAGTAGAGGGGCTGTTCCTGTCGGCCAGCGAAAATTTTTCGTTTAATGCCGGTGGATAGTGTTTTACGGCTGTTGGAAAAAGCGAGTTTTTGATGAGCATCTCGGAAGGGCTGCTGACAGGCCCCTGGCTGTGGCTGATCCACCTGTTGTATCTGTTGGCGCTGGGCGCGGCGGTCTGGCGCGCGCCCTGGCGGGTACTGGCCGACAACCGCCGGCTGCAGCACCTGCTGTTTGGCGCCACCGTGCTGTTGATGATGATGTGGTGGATGCGGGCCGGCATCTCGCCGGGGCTCAGTATCCACTTCGTCGGCATGACCGCGATGACGCTGATGTTCGGCTGGGATCTGGCGATTCTGGCCGCCTCGCTGGCGCTGCTGGGCATGACGCTGACCGGCAAGGAGAGCTGGGACGGTTTCACCGTCAACGGCCTCTGTTCGGTGGTGCTGCCGGCGCTGGTCAGCTACGGCATCTACCGCTGGGTGGAGTGGAAGCTGCCGAAGAACTTCTTTATCTACCTGTTCCTCTGCGCCTTCATCGGCGGTGGTATCGCCGGCGCCAGCGCCGGGCTCAGCTCGTCGCTGCTGCTCTGGCTGGCCGATGTCTACAGCTGGGCCAAGATCGAGCATGAGTATATCCGCTACCTGCCGCTGATCATGTTCCCAGAGGGGCTGATGAACGGCATCCTGATGACCGGCATGATGGTGTTCTACCCGGATTGGGTACGGACTTTCAACGCCAAGGCCTATATCGATGATCAGTGAGGTTTGAGTCGATAGTGCTGAGTTTACAGTGAACAGTGTTCGTGGCGTCTGCCTTACGGCTTAAAGCTGCGAACTGTTCACTCCCAACTGTTAACTCTTTACCGGCCTCTTGGCTAATTTTCGTTGCAGCGTTCGGCGGTGCATGCCCAGCGCACGGGCGGTGGCGGAGACGTTGCCGTCGTGGTCGGTCAGCACCTTCTGGATATGTTCCCACTCCAGCCGGTTGACCGACATCGGCTGTTCCACCACCTCGATCTCGGCATCCGGTTCCGCATTGTCGAAGGCCGCCAGGATCTGGTCGGCGTCGGCCGGTTTCGGCAGGTAGTTCAGCGCCCCCAATTTGATCGCTTCCACCGCGGTGGAGATGCTGGCGTAGCCGGTCAGCACCAGCATCTTCAATGCCGGCAACATTGCCTTCAGCTGCGGAATCAGTGTCAGCCCGGATGGCCCCTCCATCTTCAGATCGATGGTCGCCAGCGCCGGCCGGAACTGCTCGGCGATCTGCAGGGCCTGGGCCACGTCGCGGGCGACCTGCACCTCATAACCGCGCCGGGTCAGGGCGCGGGACAGCACCCGGGTGAAGGTGGGGTCGTCATCGACAATCAGCAATTTCTGCGCTGGATGCTGTTCCATCGCGCTCTCCATGATGAATACGTAGGGTGACTTCGGTCAGGGTGCCGCCGTTCGGGTGGTTGTACAGCCGTACGTCGCCGTCATGGCGGGCCAGGGTGGTGGCGGTCAGGAACAGGCCGATCCCCAGGCCGCGTCCCTTGGTGGTGACGAACGGCTTACCCAGGTGTTGGCTCTGCTCCAGCGACAGGCCGGGGCCCTGGTCATGGATTCTCAGCCAGATCTCTCTGGCATCCCAGTCCAGCTGAATCCGGATACCCGTTGGGTTGGCGTCGGCGGCGTTATTGAGCAGGTTCAACAGCGCCTGACGTAGCGAGGTGCTGCCTTCGACCGCCGGCAGCGGCCCGCCTGGTAGCGCCGCCAGCTGGAAATCGACCTCCGGCCGCATCAGCTGCCACTGCTCCAGCGCGTCGGCCAGCAACCGGTCGACCGGCACCGGGCCCTGGCTGGCCTGCTCGTCGCGTACCGTACGGGTCAGCTGCTGCAGCCGCTCGGCGCAGCTGTCGACCTGGCTCTGCAGCAGTTGCAGATCCTCCAGCAATGCCGGGTCATCGCGATGATCCAGCTCCAGCTCTTTCAGCACCACCCGCATGGTGGACAGCGGCGTGCCCAGCTCATGGGCGGTGCCGGCGGCCATGGTGGCCAGCGACAGCAGCTGCTGATCGTGCAGCCGGCGCTCGCGCTCCTGCTCCAAGCGCTCCTGCTGCTGCTGCATCGAAGCGCGCATCCGCACGATGAAATAGGTCAGGATCGCCGTGGTCAGCAGGAAGTTGAGCCACATGCCGGTGATGTGCAGGTCGAACAGGCTCAGCAGCCGATGCTGGTGGCTGTCCTGTAGCGGCAGAATCTCGATGTAGTAGTGCAGCAGCGAGCTGTAGATCGCCGCCGCCAGCAGCGCGATCAGCAGCGTCAGTCGGCGTGACAGCGTTGAGGCGGCGATGATCAGCGGCAACAGCAGCAGGAAGATGAACGGGTTGCCGGCGCCGCCGGTCTGGTACAGCAGGCAGCCGTACAGTACCAGGTCGGCCACTAGGTGGGTCGCCAGCTCCGGCTCGGTGACCGGCCAGGGCGAGTGCAGCCGGGCGAAGGTGGCCGCGTTCATCAACGCCGTCGCCGCCAATGTCGAGCCGACCAGCCAGGGATTGAACTCGGCCTGCAGGGCGAACAGCGCGAACAACAGCGCGCCGCTCAGACCCAGCAGGGTCAGGAAGCGGATATAGGTCAGTTGCAGCAGCTGGTCGTGGTGCGGGTTCATGGCGCCCTAGTATATCCGAGCTGCGCGCTCAGGAGGTGCGACAATTCGCCACAGCAGGACCACGCAGCGGCTTCGGGCATAATCGCAGAATCGGACACGTCTGGCCGCTATCCGGCGCCTACACTGGCTGAGCCGAGATGCGGCGAAGCGATGCCCGGCCGGTTGGCCTGAGGTCGATGTTCGTTATGATGGCACTACCCGGCGGTATCAATGACGCCGGTCCGATCAAGGAGACGATCTGTGACTGACCCTTTGCCGGCCAACCTGGTGCCGGAGCACCACTTGATAGCCGCGCTGTCGCCGCGTTGGCGGCAACGCTTCGAACGGGCGATCGCCTATCTGATCGACACGCTGGACCAGACGCCGCCGCCGACCTGGCAGCAGGTGGCTGAGCACTGTGCCCTGTCGGCCGGTCACTTCCACCGGATGTTCCGCCTGGTGTTCCAGGAAACCCCGGCCCAGTATCAGGGGCGGTTGCGGCTGCAGTGGGCGGTGTTCCTGCTGCTCGATGAGCCGCTGCTCAGTGTCACCGAGGTGGCGCAGTATTGCGGCTACTCCTCATCCCAGGCGCTGGCCAAGGCATTGCAGCGGGAGCTGAAACTGACCGCCCGGCAGATACGCCGGCTGGCCGAGGGGGATCACCAGGCCGAGCGCGAAGCCTTGCTGCGCCGGCTGGGCCAGCCGGCGCGGCAAACGGACTGCCTGGAGCGGCAGATCGCCAGGCAGCTGACGTTCCGGCAGGTCGAGCAGCCGGTGCGCCAGCTCTCGCTGGTGCCGCTGGCCTCGCCGGGCCTGGTGAGGATCGACCGGCTCTGGCGGCGCAGGTTCGCCAGGCCGGGCCGCGAGATGGTGCTGCTGACGCCGGTGGCGGATCTGGAAAAGCCGCCGCAGCAGTTGGTCATCCAGCTGGGGATCGAGTTGGCAGCCAGCTCTGGCGACAACTATCAGCTGCCGGCAGGCCGTTTTCTCAGCTGCCGGGTGTCGATCAGCAGTGAAGTGGGCTACCTGGCGGTCTGGGATGCGCTGTACGCCTATCTGCTGGAGCATGATCTGGAACTGGATATGACGGCCAGTTGTATCGAGGTTATTCACAATCCCGAGGCGCTCTGGAGCGAACCCTCGGACATGACGATCAGCGTGCCGCTGCTGACGCGCCGGCCCGGTGGTGAAGTCGAAGACGGCGTCGCCCGGCGTTGAACGTCGCCGGAAAGAGCAGGAGTTTGCACAATGGCTGCAGTGGGTAAGTCGGTATCGGAGCGACTGGATGGGCTCGATCTGGCCAGATTGTTCGCATTTGTCGGCATGGTGATCGTGAACTTCAATATCGTCATGGCTGGGGATGCACCGGGCGGCGGCTTTTTTGGGGGGCTGATCGCCGCGCTGGAAGGCAAGGCGGCGGCGACCTTCGTGGTGCTGGCCGGGGTCGGTCTCGGGCTCGAAACGGCGCGTGCGCTGGACCGCCGCAAGTACCTCGAGCTGTTGGCCCGGGCGCTGTTTCTGCTGCTGCTGGGCATGCTCAATGCGCTGATTTTCCAAGCCGATATTCTGCACTACTACGCATTCTATTTTCTGTTCGGCATGCTGGTGCTGAGGCTGGCGGCCCGCTGGCTGCTGGTTGCGATGCTCGGCTGCAACCTGGTCTTCGTGCTGATGATCCTCCTGCTGGACTACGACTCTGGCTGGAACTGGGGCGACTACAGCTACGTGGATTTCTGGTCGCCTGGCGGTTTTCTGCGCAACCTGTTGTTCAACGGCTGGCACCCGCTTTTCCCCTGGTTGAGTTTCCTGATTTTTGGTCTGCTGCTCGGCCGGCTGAGGCTCGGCGAGCGGCGTTGCCAGAGCGTTTTGCTGCTGCTGGGGGGGCTCGGCCTGCTGTTGGTGGAGGCGCTGTCAGCTCGGCTGACCGGGCTGCTGGCGGGGACCGAGCTGGCCGTGCTGGTCACCACCAAGCCGGTACCGCCGATGCCGCTGTATATGCTGAGCGGCTTCTGTAGCGCCACGCTGCTGATCGCCGGTTGCCTGCTGGTTGCGAGCCGACCAGGCTCGGGACGTTGGCTGCAACTGCTGTTGCCGGCTGGGCGACAGACGCTGACGCTCTATATCGCGCATATCCTGATCGGTGTGGAGTCGCTGGAAGCAATGGGTTTGATCGGCGCTCGGTCGTCGCTGGAGGCGTTGCTGGCAGCGGCGCTCTTCTGTTCGCTGGCTGTCGGCTACGCCTATCTCTGGTCGTGCCGCTTTGGGCGCGGCCCCATAGAGACGGCGATGCGCGGCTTTTCCCAATGGCAGCGGCGACGCTGGGCGGCTGCACTCGGCGGATCGATACATTGACATATACTGTACTCATCAAAGCCGGATCTTGCCCGGCATGCCGCGTTGGCTGACAGCAGATGCATGGCCGGCGCAACGAATGGAGGGCGCAAAGCCCGTGCCGACGTCCAAGCTGGAAATATTGCAACAGATGCCGATCTTTGGCGGCATCAGTGATGAAGCTCTGCAGTTTCTGTTGGTGAGATCGTCCGCCGTCAAACTCGATGCCGGTGAGTTCTTTTTCCATGAAGGTGATAGCGCCGAGTCCCTGTACGTATTGGAGCGGGGCAAGGTCTCCATTACCAAGTGCTGGGAGGAGCAGAACTGCATTATCCGGTACCTGGCGCAGGGCGACTGCTTCGGTGAGATGGCGTTGATCGATATGGGCCCCCGTAGCGCCACGGTGAGGGCCGAAGAGGATTGCTGCGCGATCGAGTTGTCATTGAATGCGCTGTACGAGCTCTATCAGCAGGACCCGACCCAGTTCGCGATGATCCAGATGAACATGGCCCGGGAGCTGAGCCGGCGTCTGCGCGAGGTCAACGAACGGCTGTTCCAGATGCAACTCGATGCGCAGCCGCCGAAAGGCTGATATCAGGTCGGATTTATGTTGGCGCGCCATCGCACGTCGTGGGGCGATCTTTGGAGCATCGATTGTCTATCAGGCCGGGATCGGCGAAAATAGCACCAATCCCGTTCAACTCTGCAGAGCCTGGCTGGAATCGCTCCGCTTGGGCTTAAGTTTGCCCACTCTGCGTCAGTTAGAAGAAATCATTTGATGTCACAGATTGCCCAGGAAGTCGGCAAGCGCCGTACTTTTGCCATTATTTCCCACCCGGACGCCGGTAAGACCACGATCACCGAAAAACTGCTGCTGTTCGGAAACCTGATTCAGACCGCCGGTACCGTCAAGGGCAAGAAGAGCGATCGCCATGCCACCTCCGACTGGATGTCGATGGAGCAGGAGCGCGGTATCTCCATCACCTCGTCGGTGATGCAGTTCCCCTGGGCCGGCCGTACCGTCAACCTGCTGGACACCCCGGGGCACGAGGACTTCTCAGAGGATACCTACCGTACCCTGACCGCGGTGGACTCCGCGTTGATGGTGGTGGACGGCGCCAAGGGTGTCGAGGACCGCACCATCAAGCTGATGGAGGTCTGCCGGCTGCGTGACACGCCGATCTTCTCGTTCGTCAACAAGATGGACCGCGACATCCGCGACCCGATCGAGTTGCTCGACGAGATCGAGGAGGTGTTGAAGATCGCCGCCGCGCCGATCACCTGGCCGATCGGCATGGGCAAGCTGTTCAAGGGGGTCTACAACCTCTACACCGACGAGATCCACCTGTTCACGCCGGGTATGGGCCATACCATTCCGGAGGATCTGCGCATTCAGGGGCTGGACAGCGCCGAGGCGCGCGAGCTGCTGGGCGACGAGTACGACGACTACCTGGAAGAGATCGAGCTGGTGCGTGGCGCCACCCACGAATGGGACCAGGATGCGTTCCTGGCCGGTGAGCTGACCCCGGTCTACTTCGGCACCGCATTGGGCAACTTCGGCGTGCGCGAGATGCTGAACGGCTTCGTCGAGTGGGCGCCGGCACCGATCCCTCGCCAGACCGAAGCCCGTGAAGTGGCTGCCGACGAGGAGAAATTCTCCGGCTTCGTCTTCAAGATCCAGGCCAATATGGACCCGAAACACCGTGACCGTATCGCCTTCATGCGCATCTGTTCCGGCCGCTACACCAAGGGCATGAAGATGAAGCACACCCGGATCAACAAGGACGTGAAGATCGCCGACGCGGTGACCTTCCTGGCCGGCGACCGGGCCAACGTCGAGGAGGCCTGGTCCGGTGATATCATCGGCCTGCACAACCACGGCACTATCCAGATCGGCGACACCTTCACCGAAGGCGAGAGCCTGAAGTTCACCGGCATTCCGCACTTCGCGCCGGAGATGTTCCGCCGCGTGCGACCGCTCGACCCGCTGAAGATGAAGCAGCTGCAGAAAGGCTTGCAGCAGCTGTCGGAGGAGGGCGCGGTGCAGCTGTTCCAGCCGCTGAAGAACAACGACCTGGTGCTGGGTGCGGTGGGTCAACTGCAGTTCGACGTGGTGGTGTTCCGGCTGAAGGACGAGTACAAGGTGGACTGCGTCTACGAGGCGGTCAACGTGCAGACCGCCCGCTGGGTGGAGTGTGACGATAACAAGAAACTGGAAGAGTTCCGTCGCAAGAACCACGACAATCTGGCGATCGACGGCGCCGGCCTGCTGACCTACCTGGCGCCGACCCGGGTCAACCTGTCGCTGGCCGAAGAACGCGCTCCTGATGTGCTGTTCCGCGCCACCCGCGAGCACTGATTGCTAACGATCCTCGATAAGAAAGCGGCCTGATGGCTAATGCCGATCAGTTAAGCTCTTTAACTTGCTGATCAGGCAAGAGAAAATCCGGAATCCATGTTAAGGGTTCCGGATTTTTTTATGCATTTCAGTCAGGCAGTGGATGCCATCTCTCGCG
>NZ_JAILYN010000090.1 GCF_019795155.1 Marinobacterium arenosum
GGATTTGCCAAGATCGATAGCCAGTGTCTTAACTTGCATGAGATGGACCCCTCTCTTTCGGTTTGGGTGACCTTCTCAGCGTAGGCGCGCTGAGAGGGAGGGTGGGTCCATCCCATTTCCTACCGGGTTCCGCACTTCGTAGCAGCCCGCTCCGAGGGCGACAGGCCGCGAACTTCGAAACAACTACCGAGGGTCGCGGCTGAAGCTCCTCCTACCGGATTCTGCACTTCGTAGCAGCCCGCTACGAGGGCGACAGGCCGCGAACTTCGAAACAACTACCGAGGGTCGCGGCTGAAGCCCCTCCTACCGGGTTCCGCACTTCGTAGCAGCCCGCTACGAGGGCGACAGGCCGCGAACTTCGAAACAACTACCGAGGGTCGCGGCTGAAGCCCCTCCTACCGGGTTCCGCACTTCGTAGCAGCCCGCTCCGAGGGCGCCACTAGTGCTCCTTGCCAAGACCGTCGCGTCGGTACCCAAGGGGCATTGCTGCGACACGGGCTTGCTTAGCTTAATGCCTACCAGCCAAGCCGCTGCCGAACATTGCGCCGATTGCCGCCGATAGCGCCTCGCTGCGCTGCGGGTTACGGAATACGCTCAGCGCCCGGCTGCGCAGCGCCGGGTTGAACATCAGGTCGGCCAGGATACGCGAGAAGCCGGCCTGGCCCGCCTTGCCGGCCGCCAGCCGTTCCAGGAATTCCAGCATCAGTTCATCGTCGTCCAGCAACAGATTGCAGCGGGTGGCGATCGCCGCGATCACTTCAGCTTCCAGCGCGTAATCGGTGGCCAGCACCTTGTGCAGCAACCGTTTAACGGCCTCTTGGTCGCGGCCGTTGGAGATCGCCCGCACTTGGGCGGCGATATGGTTGCTGCTGGTCGCTTCGGTCGCCAGCGATGTTTCGAAACGGGCTTGCAGCGCTTCGAACAGTCGGTGATCCGGTACCACATGTTCCAGCGCGGTGCAGAGTGCTTCGTAAGGCTCGTTCGGCAGCTTGCTGAGCGAACCCGCCAGGATCGTTGCGTTGTCGGCCTGCTGTTGGCGGATCACCAGGTCGGCGATCCCCTGGTAACCCAGTGCCGGCCAGCTGTCGAAGCCGCTGCGACCGGCAAAGTACTGCTGGGCGAACTCGTAATAGCGTGAGGCCGGCTGGCCCATTGCCAGGCTGGCGCAGGCGTGGAAGATCGCCATCTTCTCCTCGTCCGGCTTGAACGAAAACGGGTTGTCTTTCAGCGCGTCCTGTACCTGGCTGTCGGCGGTTCCCGCCAGCAGCAGGTTGTGGGCATTGGTCAGCAGCCGGTTCAGCAGGTCATCGCGGGCGGCGGCCACCAGGTAGCCCTGTTCATCCAACGGCAGCTTCAGGAACCAGACCACGTTCTGCTCCTTCTGCTTCGGATTCCACATCAGCAGGGCGATCCAGGCATGGTGCAGGTACGGGGTGGGATAGGGGATCTGCGCCAACTCCACTTTCAGGAGCTCGTCGGGTGACAGTTTGCCGACCCGGCGGCCCATATCGAAGATTCTCAGTTGCGTGCCGCTGCTGCGAAGTAGGTCAACGAGAGAGTGAGGTTGGGACATGATGGCTCCTTAACGACGGTAGGCGGGCATTGTACCAATCGCAAGGTGTCGGCTGTAGGTGTCTAGTTAGGAACCTGCGAACAGGTTGCCAAGTTTTGACCCAGCGCTTTGCAACCGCACTGAAAACTGTTTAACGTACACTTCATATGGACATTAAACCTTTCTAATTAAGGAGTTATAGGGAGTTTGACTAGCTCTTTCCTGGCCCTCGGGCGGTCAATGATCGGTAGTCTGCGGGATCTGGCGCCGATCATCCTGGTAATCGGTTTTTTTCAGCTGGTGGTACTGCAGCAACCGCTGCCCGACTTTATCGGTCTGGTGGTCGGTCTGTTCTGCGTGGTGCTGGGGCTGACCTTCTTCATTTTCGGTCTCGAGATGGGGTTGTTCCCGATCGGCGAATCAATGGCGCATGCCTTTGCCCGTAAGGGCAGTCTGTTCTGGTTGCTGGCATTTGCTTTCGCGCTCGGCTTCGGTACCACGGTAGCGGAACCGGCGCTGATCGCGGTGGCCGACGAGGCGGCCCAGGTGGCGGCGCTCGGCGGCATGATCGAGGACAGTGAGCCGTCCCGCCACGGTTATGCCAGCGGACTGCGCTATACGGTGGCGTTCTCGGTGGGGCTGGCGATCGTGCTGGGGGTTTTCCGTATCCTAAAGGGCTGGCCGATTCAGTACCTGATCATTGCCGGTTATATCCTGGTGGTGATCATGACCGCGTTCGCGCCACGGGAGATTATCGGTATCGCCTACGATTCCGGCGGGGTGACCACCTCGACCATCACGGTACCGCTGGTAACCGCGCTCGGTGTCGGCCTGGCGTCGTCCATCGAGGGGCGTAACCCGATGATCGACGGCTTCGGCCTGATCGCTTTCGCGTCGCTGACCCCGATGATCTTCGTGATGGCTTACGGGATGGTGATCTGATGAGCTATTTCGTACAACTGCTCGAAATCTGCCTGTCGACCGTCAAGGATGTGATACCGATCGCGTTGATAATCTTCGGCTTCCAGATCTTCGTGATTCGCCGGCCGATTGCCAATCTGAAACGGGTGCTGATCGGCTTCGGTTACGTGGTGCTGGGGCTGGCATTGTTCCTGCTCGGCTTGGAGAAGGCGCTGTTCCCGATCGGCCGGCTGATGGCTGAGCAGCTGACCAACCCGGAATTCATTCGTGCCTGGAACGATGGCCCGACCGATACCTTGCGCTGGCAGGATTACTACTGGGTCTACATCTTTGCCTTTGCGATCGGTGCCAGCACCACCATCGCCGAACCTTCGCTGATCGCGGTGGCGATCAAGGCCAATGAGGTGTCCGGCGGCAGTATCGGCGTCTGGGGGTTGCGCATTGCGGTAGCGCTTGGGGTGGCCGTGGGGATCGCGTTGGGTACCTGGCGGATCGTCACCGGTTATCCGATCCATCTGTTCATTATCACCGGCTATATCCTGGTGGTATTGCAGACCATCAAGGCGCCAAAAATGATCGTGCCGCTGGCCTATGACTCGGGCGGGGTGACCACCTCGACAGTGACCGTACCGCTGGTGGCCGCGCTGGGCTTGGGGTTGGCGGAAACCGTGCCGGGGCGCAGTGCGCTGATCGACGGCTTCGGCCTGATCGCCTTCGCCAGCCTGTTCCCGATGATCACGGTAATGGGCTATGCGCAGCTCAGCGAATGGCTGGATAAACGTAGCAAGTCCAGGCAGCGGCTGACAGTACAGTCGTGACAGCTATGGAATCGTCGAGCACGCCTGCCGGGCGGTGGCTTTGGCCGGTTCCCTATATAGAGTGGAGACTCTGAGATGCATTTCAAACTCCTGCTGGTGTTTGTCGAAGACGAGAAAACCGACAAGGTGATGAAGGCGGCCCGTGAAGCGGGTGCGACTGGCGCCACCGTGATCAGTAATGCCCGTGGTGAGGGGGTGACCAAGACCCGCACTTTCTTTGGCCTGAACCTGGAATCGCAGCGCGATGTGCTGCTGTTTATCGTTGAGGAGCACCTCAGTCGCAAGATTCTGGAGCGGATCGCCGAGGTGGCCGGTTTCGATGAGGCGCCGGGGCGCGGGATCGCGGTGCAGGTGGATGTGGAGGATGCGGTCGGCGTGGCCCATCAGATCGAAAAACTGACTGCTGTGGTAGAGGAAGAGATATGAGCGAGAGTCGTCTGGTACGCGTCCGGGATGTGATGACGCAGGACTTCGCCATGGTGGACGGGTTGGTCACCATCAAGGAAGCGTTGGAGACCTACAAGCGGCGTGATGCCTCCGTGCTGATCGTCAACAAGCGCCACGGCGATGACGAGTTCGGCATCCTGCTGCTGTCCGATATCGCCAAGCAGGTACTGGCGCGTGATCGCGCCGCCGACCGGGTCAATGTCTACGAAGTGATGGCCAAGCCGGTGATCGGGGTCGATCCGAATATGGATGTGCGCTACTGCGCGCGGCTGTTCGAGAACTTCGGCCTGGGCCAGGCGCCGGTGATCGAGAACGGTCAGGTGCTGGGGGTGGTCAGTTATCAGGAGATCGTGCTGCAGGGGCTGGAGTGATTGCCAGCCCCTGGCGGTCGATAAAGGGGATCAGTTGTCGTCGTAGTGATGGGCGATTGCCATCTCCCAGCCGCCCAGGTCCTTCCAGCGATTGACGATCAGACAGAACAACTCGGCGGTTTTTTCGGTATCGTACAGTGCGGAGTGGGCCTTCTTGCCGTCGAAGTCGATGCCGGCCACGTCGCAGGCCCGCGCCAGTACGGTCTGGCCGAACGCCAGGCCTGCCAGGGTGGCGGTGTCGAAGCTGGAGAACGGGTGGAACGGGTTGCGCTTGATGTCGCAGCGTTCGCTGGCCTCGTTGATGAAGCCCTGGTCAAACGAGGCGTTGTGGCCGACCAGTACGGCCCGCTTGCAGCCATTGGCTTTTACGCTCTTGCGGATCGGTCGGAAGATCTGCTCCAGTGCCTCCTTCTCGCTGAGCGCATTGCGGGCCGGGTCGTGCGGGTCTATACCGGTGAACTCCAACGCCGCGGCTTCCAGGTTGGCGCCCTCGAAGGGTTCGACGTTGACCGCGTAGGACTGGTCCGGCAGCAGGTAGCCGTTCTCGTCCATCGTCAGGGTAACTGCGGCAACCTCCAGCAGCGCATCGGTGCGGGCATTGAAGCCGGCGGTTTCAACATCAACGACCACCGGCAGAAAGCCGCGAAAGCGTCCGGCCATGCTGTGCAGAAGATTGTCGTGCGACATATTCAACGAAGATCCTTATGAGTCTGGGCAAAATTCAAACCACACATTCTACCAGTCCGGGGCGGCGGATGGGAGCCGGCCTGGTTGCGGTGTTGTTGCGGTAGTGTTGTGGCATTAAAGATCTTGCGACTTCCGCCGATACTGGGATCATAGGGCCAACTTCTGAGACTGAACTTGCCGTGCTGAAACCTCTGCTTGCCGCCTGCCTGCTATTGACTGCTGCCACCGCCTCGGCGGTGACTTTCCGCGCCGGTATCGAAACCTCCCGCTGGGACCTGGAATCCTCCAAGTTCATGTGCCGGCTCAGCCAGCAGATCCCGACGTTCGGTATAGGTACCTTCGAGCATGAGGCGGGCGAACGGGTGCGCTTTGTGCTGCAGCCGACCGATCAGGCCCACTTCAACAAGGGGGCTGAGCTGATCGCCGAGGCCGCGCCCTGGCAGCCCGGTATTACCCCCCGTCAGTTGGGCGTGGTCGAGCGCGATCACGACGGTCGGCTGCAGGTGGCCAACCCCCAGGCGGAGTTGATGCTGGCGTCGCTGCACAAGGGGATGTATCCGACGTTTTTCACCGACGGCTGGTATGGCACTGAGGAGCCGCTGCGGGTTGGTTTGTCGGCGGTCAATTTCCAGTCGGTCTACGCCGATTACGTGAACTGTGTCGCCGGTCTGCTGCCGGTCAACTACCACCAGGTGGCGCGTACCGCGATCCTGTTCCCGTCCGCCCAGTGGCGGTTGTCCGATGCCTCCAAGGAGCGGCTCGACAAGATCGCCCTCTACGTCAAGAGCGACAACAGCGTGCACTCCGTTTACGTGGATGGCCACTCCGACGGGCAGGGGCGGCGACTGTTCAACCGTGACCTGTCCAAGCGCCGCGCCGAGGCGGTGACCGAGTATCTGAAGTCCAAAGGTCTGGATGAAGCGATGCTGATCACCCGCTTTCATGGCGAACGCTACCCGGTTAAGCAGAACAACAGCAAATCCAACCGGGCCCGCAACCGCCGGGTGACCATCCGGCTGGAACGCGAATAGCGCTTGCCGGGCCGGTGAGTAGGTGAAGCGGCAGCTATCTGAACTGCCCGCCAGCTGCTATAATCTCGCGCCTATAATTGAAAATGATTTTCTCACCGGTCGCTGTTCGGCGGCCGGTCAGCGTTTTGTGGAGCAAAAGCATGTCCGATATCAAAAAGGTCGTACTGGCTTACTCCGGCGGCCTCGATACCTCCGTTATCGTACGTTGGCTGCAGGATGAGTATAACGTTGAAGTGGTTACCTTCACGGCTGATCTGGGCCAGGGCGAAGAGGTCGAACCGGCGCGTGCCAAGGCTGAAGCCCTGGGCGTAAAAGAGATCTACATCGAAGATCTGCGCGAAGAGTTCGTTCGTGATTACGTGTTCCCGATGTTCCGCGCTAACACCATCTACGAAGGCGAGTACCTGCTGGGTACCTCCATCGCCCGTCCGCTGATCGCCAAGCGACTGATCGAGATCGCCAACGAGACCGGCGCTGACGCGATCTCCCATGGCGCAACCGGTAAAGGTAACGACCAGGTTCGCTTCGAGCTGGGCGCCTACGCGCTGAAGCCGGGCGTCCAGGTGATCGCACCGTGGCGCGAGTGGGATCTGAACTCCCGCGAAAAACTGATGCAGTACTGCGAAGACCACAATATCGAGGTGGATTTCGCCAAGAACAAGAAGAAGTCGCCGTACTCCATGGATGCCAACCTGCTGCACATCTCCTACGAGGGTGGCATGCTGGAAGACCCGTGGGCGGAAGCGGAAGAGGATATGTGGCGTTGGTCCGTTGCGCCGGAGCAGGCGCCGGATGCGCCGACCTACCTGGAACTGACCTACGAGAAGGGCGATATCGTCGCCATCAACGGCGAACAGATGAGCCCGGCTACCGTGCTGGAGTACCTGAACAAGGTGGGCGGCGCCAACGGTGTCGGTCGCCTGGATATCGTCGAGAACCGCTTCGTCGGCATGAAGTCCCGTGGCTGCTACGAGACGCCGGGAGGCACCATCATGCTGAAGGCGCACCGGGCGATCGAGTCGATCACCCTGGACCGCGAAGCAGCGCACCTGAAAGACGAGTTGATGCCGCGCTACGCCGAAGTCATCTACAACGGCTTCTGGTGGTCCGAAGAGCGCAAGATGATGCAGCAGATGATCGACTACTCGCAGCGCAACGTGAACGGTGATGTCCGCGTCAAGCTGTACAAGGGTTCCGTCGATGTAGTTGGCCGTCGTTCCGCCGACAGCCTGTTCGACGAAAGCATCGCGACTTTCGAAGACGATGCCGGCTCCTACGATCAGAAGGATGCGGCGGGCTTCATCAAGCTGAACGCGCTGCGCATGCGCATCGCTGCCAGCAAGGGCCGCAACCTGCTGGACGATTGAGCTGAAACGCGCGTTTGACTGCAAAACCCCGCTCCTTTGAGCGGGGTTTTTGTATGTGTGCGCCAGGCATGGCGCGTAGCGCCTTGACTGGCGCTGTTCCGGTACGCGTGGTGGCGGCCGGATGACTTGGTGGTGAAAGTCCACTGTCGGCCCGGCAAGGGGAACGATTAGCCGA
>NZ_JAILYN010000091.1 GCF_019795155.1 Marinobacterium arenosum
CCACTTTCGTGTTGCCGACAAGGCGAGAGCGGCGTTATCCCCGGGCATTAAAGAGCTGCCCATGCCGCTACCCCGTGAGAAAGAAAAATGCCAGTCAGTTGGCTTAACTGACTGGCATTACCCAGTCGGGCGCCTTTTTTATTATCTGGGCTGGCAGAAGTAGGGTAGGCACATTTTTGTGCCCATGGTGCCTACGCGACAACCCACTTGCCAAATGCTCCGACTTCCAACAAAGCTTGGTAGGGTGGGCACGTCGTCTGTGCCCACGTTTGGCGAAAAAACGCCGCGTTGGCACAAAAAGCGTGCCCCCCTACAAGGCTATTGTAGGGCGCCACCTGGGGCGCCAGCAGAGTCAAACCGGGGTGATGGGTTATGTCATTTGGAAAGAACGCCTGCCGGCGTTTGGTCGGCTGAAGCCAACCCTACAAGGGTACTTTAGTGCGTCTCCGCCATAGAGGGGGAGCCACGCGGGCTCTTGGTAGGCTGAACCTATCCGGCCGGAGCCAACCCGACAATAAACAAAAAATCAGCGCCGGTGGCGTTCGATCACTACAACCTCGACTGAACCGCGTGGGCCGATGTACCAGGAGGCCAGCGCGCCGATCAGGCTGACGATCAGAGAGCCGAGTACCGCATCCCAGAAGTCGACCACCGTGAAGCCCGGCACGAAGAACGCCGCCAATGCCAGCATCGCGGCATTGATCACCAGCAGGAACAATCCCAGTGTCAGCAACGTGAACGGCAAGGTCAGGATGATCAGCAGCGGCCGTACCAGGGCGTTGATGAAGCCCAGCACCAGCGATGCCAGCAGCAGCGACAGCACACCGCTGATCTCTATGCCGTCGACCAGCCACTGGGCCAGCAGCAACCCCAGCGCGGTGATCGCCAGACGAGCCCAGAATCCCGGCATTATGTGCTCCCCGAAAAGTTCAGCGTTTTTCCGGCAGGTAGATTTCGAAGTGCGGCAGGTTGGCGCTGTCGGCGCCGTCCAGCAACTGGTCGCCATCCCAGCGGACCCGGTGGGTGACCACCCCTTCGGCATACATCCGGTCGGCCAGCCCTTTGACATAACCGCCGAACCAGCACCAGCGTAGCGGGTCGTCCAGGGAATAGCCTTGCGGCAGGATATCCAGCGCCATGCTGGGTTTCTCGTTATGTTCGCTGTCCGGCCAATGATGGCTGGACTGGCCTTCGGCGAAGGCCTGCTCCTGCTGCGCTTCGTTGCGGTAACCGCACTGGATATCGCAGGCGATCTCCCGTCCCACGGCGTTGAAAATCAGCTGCAGGTCATGGTGGCAGGTCTGCAGCGCCTGCTGGCTCTGTTGATCGTACTGAGGCATCGAAGCTTCCCTCCAGGCGGCCGGCGCAAAGCCGTTGTCTGATCCTCAGGATAGTTCAGGATGCCGGCGCCGGCCCTCAGCCGGGCCAGCGGCCGCTGGTTTGTAGCCGGCGCCGTACCGACCAGTGATAGAGCCGTGCCAGCAGCGGTCTGATCAGCGGTAGGCCGATCAGCCAGGCCAGTGGTGCCAGGCGCGGCACCTGTCGCATCAGCAGGATATAGGCGTCCAGTTCGGACAGGATCCGGCCGTCGCTAGCACGCACATGCAGCTCCTTCAGCGCCCTGGCCGGGTCGATGCCCAGTTCGCGCAATTGCGCCTCATGGCCGGTGATATCGAACCAGCAGACCCGCTCGCCCGCCTTGCCGGCCAGCTTTTCATACTGCTGCCGGTCTCGGACGCAACGGGGGCAGGCGCCGTCGTAATAAACGGTGATCTTGTTGTTTTCGGATATGGCCATCGATGACTCACAGTAGAACCTTGGCAGCTGTTTGCAGTATAGGCGGCCCGCCGGCGGGCGAATTTGCCAGTGCTGGCGCCGCTGTGGTGATTCTGGTACATCTAGACTCATTCGCTTGATAAAGGACCATAACGATGCCGATGGATAACAACCGCCTGCTGATGGAACTGGACAAGTTCCGCCGCGAGATCAACCGCGAGGTGATCAACCCCCAGCTGCCCGAGCTGAGCATCGAGGACCTCAAGCCGATGCTGAAAATGGTGGCCCATGCCCGCGCGGAGTATGTCCACGAGCTGTTGGAGGTCGCCAAACGGGCCGAGGAGGGGGTGCCGACCCCGGAGCAGATCCGTCAGCTCAAGAGCTGCCGGGAAACCTACGAGGAGCTGGTCAGCGCCGCCAATGCGCTGGAAGCGGTGATCCAGCGCGACTACCTGGATGTACGCTCCACCAAGGGCTGAAGTCCTCCGGTTCAGCTGAACCGCTGCAGAATCAACTTCACTTCCGCCAGGTAGCTGCGGCCGAACAGGTTCAGGTGGTTGAGCCAGTGATAGAGGTTGTACAGGTCGATCCGTTGCTCGAAGCCGGGTTCGATCGCATTGACCGACTGGTAGCCTCGATAGAACTCCTGCTGAAATCCCCCGAACATCCGGGTCATTGCCAGGTCCGCTTCCGGCCAGCCCCAGTAGCAGGCCGGGTCGATCAGCCAGGGGCGATTGTCACGATCGATCATGAAATTGCCGGACCAGAGATCGCCATGCAGTAAGGCCGCCGGCTGATCCGGTATCCATTGCGGTAAACGGCCACAGATCTGTTCCAGCCGGACATAGTCCGGCTGACTTAATAATCCCGCCTGCCGCGCCTTAATGCCCTGGTAAAGCAGTCTCTGTTCAGCAAAAAAAGAATGGCCGTCCGCTGTTTTCCGGTTCGGCTGGCGACTGCTGCCACAGTAAGTGTCGTGCTCGAAGCCGAAGCAGGACATCTCGGTCTGGTGCAGCGTCGCCAGTTGCTGGCCGAGTCGGTATTGGCCATCTGCGGAACCGCTGCCGGGCTCGATCCAGCTCAGTACCAAATGATGTTCGCCGACCGCCAGCACGGCCGGTGTGGCCATGCCGCCCTGAGCAAGCGCCTGCAAGCCGGCGGCTTCGGCTTCGAAAAACGCCGTGGGCGGTTTATCGTGGGTTTTCAGGAACAGGCTGCGACCGTCTGCTAAACCAAGCCGGTAGCTCTGGCCGATACAGCCACCGCCGACCGCCTGCAGACTGGCGACGGCGCTACCCAGCTGTTGTTCGAGCTGTTGCTGGAGTGATAGCTGGATGGCGTTTGGCATGGTGGTGTCGCTGCTCAATCTGGCATAGCAGCCAGCATAGCCGATCAGCGGGCGGGCTTCCCGTGTCGCGACCGGCATTCAGTGCAGTAGCTCCGATAGCCGCTTTTTCAACCGGTCGAGCGACTGCTGCCAGTCGGCCTGGCTTTCGGCCGTCAGGTTGTCGCCTCCCCGGTCGGAGCTTGTCGATGCCGTTGCCTGCCGTCGACGCTGGGCTTCCTCTCTGGCTTCCTGTTTCCGTTGCCTGCGCTGCTCGGCTTCGTTGGAACGACGAACATAGGCCGCATATTGTGCGGCGCTCAGGTCGGTGATCGTTCCTGGGGTCGAGCTGCGTCGGTGGCAGGACTGATGGCGGACCCTTGCGGAACTGCACATCGCCTGCGCCTCGCTGAGCTGATGCCTTAAAGCATAGAATGCGCCGGCGGATGGGCCCGGTTGGTCGGATGGGTCAGGATTACCTAGTCGAATTAGCTGTCGTGATCTTTATTGGCAGGCTCTGACGATGTCTTACCCCAGATCTGCTGCTGCAGGACTGCCGGCTGGCGGGGACGTTTGCTGGTAGATGCCGTTTTGCGGTTCGGCACGGCGGCACCGATATGCTGCAGGTAGAGCCGTTCGACCTTGTCGCGTGCCCAGGGGGTGCGGCGCAGGAACTTCAGGCTGGACTTGATACTCGGATTGCTCTTGAAGCAGTTGATGTCAATCTGTTCGGCCAGGGCCTGCCAGCCAAGTTCGTTGACCAGTTGTTCCAGCAGGTCGGCCAGTTTAACGCCGTGCAGCGGGTTGTTGTCTTGCGGGTTGTTTTTTTGAGAGTCAGGCATAGCGGCTCCGATAATGAGGCCGCCATGCTAACAACCCTGCCAGATACCCTGCAAGTAAACGCTTACCTGCTCAGTGTTGACAGGGGCTAATGCAGTAACAGGCCGGCTGCCGAGAATCCGGCTACCAGTACCAGAATAGGTGCTTTCAGCACCCGCAGGACAAACAGGCCGGCCGCCAGCAGCGCGATATCCCGCGGCCCGGTTACGGCGCTGACAAACACCGGTTGATAGAGCGCTGATAGCAGCAAACCGACCACCGCGGCGTTGATCCCCCAGACGGCGCCAGCCACCAGTGGGCGTCGTGCAATCTCCTGCCAGGCGCCATGCAGCGCCAGCACCAGCAGGAAACCGGGCAGGAAAATGGCCGCGGTGGCCAGCAACGCGCCGCTCAACGGGCTAGCCGGTTGCAGCTCGGCGCCGAGAAAGGTCGCCAGTGTGAACATCGGCCCCGGCACCGCCTGGGCGGCGGCATAGCCGAGCAGGAAGCGATCGGGGCTGATCTGGTCCCCGACACTGCCCTGCAGCAGCGGCAGCACCACATGGCCGCCGCCAAACACCAGGCTGCCGGCCTGGTAGAAGTCGGCCAGTAGCTGCAGCGCCGGCGTCCAGCCTCTGGCCAGCGGCAGGCCGATCAGCAGCAGGACAAATAGCAGCAGCGGCAGTGGCCGGATCCGGCTGGCCGTTTGTAGTTCAGCTCGGCTACCCTGTTGGCCAAACAGCACACCGGTCAGCGCGGCGCCGGCCAGTACCGCCAGCTGGCTCAAGAGGTCGGGCAACACCAGCAGGGTGGCGGCGGTGGCCACCGCAATGCCGGCGCTCAGGCGGGTTTGGCAGAAATTCTTGTACATCGTGGCACTCGCGTCGGCCACGACCACCACCGCCAGCAGCTTGAGCCCGGCGATCAGGCCGAGCAGATGCGGGTCGTCGGCGAAGCTGGCGCTGAAGGTGGCGGCCAGGTACATCAACAGGAACGAGGGCAGGGTAAAGCCGACAAAGGCGGCCATGCCGCCGGCCAGGCCGGCCCGGTTCAACCCCAATGCGAAGCCGACCTGGCTGGAACCGGGGCCGGGCAGGAACTGGCTCAGGGCGATCAGCCGGGCATAGGCGGCCTCATCGATCCATTTCAGCTTGTCGACGAAACGGTTATGGAAATAGCCGATGTGGGCGGCTGGACCGCCGAAGCTGACGCAGCCCAACAGCAGGAACTTCAGGAAGATATCGAGCAGAGGTTTCATTCGCCAGGCCTGGCCTTCTGGTAGTACTTGTTGTTGACCGGAACAGTATCCCATCATCAGGTTAAGCAATCATGACTTGGTGGCAATAAGCTTTGCAATTCATTGGCTTATAGAGCGCCTTCCGGGTGAGGCGGAACGCTCCGGCTGTATGCTTTGCGGGAGGGTGCCGGCGGGCGTCCCAGCAGTCTTGATAAGAGTGGCTGACGGTTGACCGGAATAAGCAGCAAAGGAGGGTGGAAAAAGTGCAGAATTTGCGATGGTTTTGATTTGTCTTTTGCCGGTTCTGCCCTACAATTCGCCCACTGATTCCATGGCTGTATTTTCGTCGCGGCCGCCCCCGGATATGCTCGTCCGGGCAACGAAACTGGAGAGAAACGAAGTTGGCATCGACCGGTAAGATCAAACTGCAGGGCTTCAACAATCTGACCAAGAGTCTGAGCTTCTGTATCTATGACGTCTGCTACGCGAAAACACCGGAGCAGAAAGCTGAGTACATCGAGTATATCGACGAGATGTACAACGCTGACCGTTTGACTGAAATCCTGAGTGAAGTCTGCGACATCATCGGTGCCAATATCCTGAATATTGCCCGCCAGGATTATGAGCCTCAAGGCGCCAGCGTGACTATCCTGGTTTCCGAGGAACCGATCGAAGGGGAAACCGTCGTCGATCAGAGCGAGGAACCGGGTCCGCTGCTGCCGGACGCCGTGGTGGCGCACCTGGACAAGAGCCATATCTGCGTGCATACCTATCCGGAAAGCCATCCGGATAACGGTATCTGCACCTTCCGGGCCGATATCGAAGTATCCACCTGCGGTGTGATCTCGCCGCTGAAGGCGCTGAACTATCTGATCCACAAGCTGGAATCCGATATCGTCACCGTCGACTACCGGGTGCGTGGCTTTACCCGCGACGTACAGGGTGTGAAGCACTATATCGATCACGATATCAACTCGATCCAGAACTTTATCAGCGAAGATATCCACGATCAGTACCAGATGGTCGACGTCAACGTTTATCAGGAGAACATCTTCCACACCAAGATGATGCTCAACGACTACGACCTGAACCAGTACCTGTTCGGCACCACCAAGTCCGACCTGACCGACGACGAGGTGAAGGAGATCTCCGAACGGCTGTTTCGCGAGATGAACGAGATCTTCTACGGCCGCAACATGCCGGATATGAACAAGTAAGCTCGGTTTTCTGGATATAAAAAACGCGGCCCGGCCGTAATGCCGATCAGTTAAGCTCTTTAACTTGCTGATCAGGCAAGAGAAAATCCGGAATCCATGTTAAGGGTTCCGGATTTTTTTATGCATTTCAGTCAGGCAGTGGATGTCATCTCTCGCGTTTCTCCCGACCAATTCGCTTCGTTGTCTGAAGTGCTCTCCCCGGAGTTGATCGAGCAGTGCCTCCATGAGTCCGGCACTGTCACCTTGCGCGAACGCCGCCTGCCGCTGGAAATGATGGTCTGGAGCGTGGTGGGTATGGCGCTGTTCCGGCACCTGCCGATGAGTCAGATCGTCAACCAGCTGGATATCATGCTGCCGGGCAATCGGCCGTTCG
>NZ_JAILYN010000092.1 GCF_019795155.1 Marinobacterium arenosum
GGAGGGGATTCATCCGCGACCGGCCCCTACCCCCGCTGCCACACCCAGTCGCCCTCAGAGCGGGCTGCTACCAAGCTCGGTTTCACTGTAGGAGGGGATTCATCCGCGACCGGCCCCTAACCCCGCTGCCACACCCTGTCGCCCTCGGAGTGGGCTGCTACCAAGCTCGGTTTCACTGTAGGAGGGGATTCATCCGCGACCGGCCCCTAACCCCGCTGCCACACCCTGTCGCCCTCGGAGTGGGCTGCTACCAAGCTCGGTATCACTGTAGGAGGGGATTCATCCGCGACCGGATCCAAAAACCCGCTGCCACACCCCGTCGCCCGCAGAGCGGGCTGCTGCCAAGCTCGGTTTCACTGTAGGAGGGGATTCATCCGCGACCGGATCCAAAAACCCGCTGCCACACCCTGTCGCCCTCGAAGCACGCTGCTACGACGCATGCCCTCTGCCGTTCACCCCCTACCTACCTGAGTAAGGTATTTCTCCACAGGCCCGCAACGGCAATAGTAAGCACTGAATACGCAGCTCTGCGATGCCAATAAGAATGCAAGACAGGTACAACGTGATGAACCCTTTCGAACAAGCCAAAAAGGCTCTGCTGAAAACCAAGTTTTTCCCCTACTGGTTGGACAACGAAGCGGCCCCTGCGCCCGAGCCCGCGCTGAAAGGGTCGATCAGTTGCGACCTGCTGATCGTCGGTGCCGGCTTCACCGGCCTGTGGGCGGCGATCCACGCCAAAGAGCAGAACCCGAACCGCGATGTGGTGCTGATTGAAGCCCAGTGCATCGCCATCGGCGCGTCCGGCCGTCCGGCGGCGATCCTGTCCACCTCGGTGATGCACGGCCTGGACAACGCCCAGCGCTTCTTCCCGGAAGACATGGATGAGCTCGAACGGCTCGGCAAAGAGAACATGGACGGCTTCAAGGACACCATCGCGCGCTACAACATCGATTGCGATATCGAATGGGGCGGCGAGCTGACCGTTGCCGTCGGCGAAGACGGTGTCGAGGACCTGGCAAAAGAATACAAGCTGTACAAGCAGTACGGCCACGACGCCTACCTACTGAACGCCGAGGAAGTGCGCACCGAACTGAACTCGCCGCTGTTCTGCGGCGGCCTCTGGTCGAAGAGCCGCAGCGGCACCGTGCACCCGGCCAAGCTGGCCTGGGGCCTGAAGCGCGCCGCCAAAGAGCTGGGCGTGCGGATTTACGAATACACCCCGCTGGTTGATTCCCGTCACCTGAAACCGGGCGTGATGGTGACCACCCCGGAAGGCGAGGTCAAGGCCAACAAGGTGCTGCTGGCCACCAACGCCTTCGCCGCCGGCAGCAAGAAGATCCGCCGCCGTGTCGCCGCGATCCGCGACCGTATCGTGGTGACCGAGCCGCTGACCGACGAACAGTTGGCCTCCATCGGCTGGCAGAACCGCCAGGGCGTCTACGACACCCGCACCCAGCTGAACTACATGCGACTGACAGCGGACAACCGGATCCTGTTCGGCGGCCGGCTGGGCTACTTCTTCAACAACAACACCGATCCGAAGGATGACAAGTCGGCCGACAACTTCCTGATGCTGGTGAAGAACTTCTACGACACCTTCCCGACCCTGAAGGACGTGAATTTCTCCCACGCCTGGAGCGGCCCGATCGGCCTGACCACCCGGATGGCGGTGCATTACCAGCACTACCACGACGGCGACATGATCTACGCCGGCGGCTACTCCGGCTTCGGCGTGACCGCCACCCGCTTCGGTGCACGGGTCGGCCTGGCGATCCTGGATGGCGACGACATCCCGGAAACCAAAATGGGCTTCGCCACCACGCAGCCGAACTACATTCCGCCGGAACCGTTCCGCTGGTTCGGCGCCAAGGTGACCATGTACGCGCTGGATACCTACGACGAGAAAGGCGGCTGGCGTAAACCCTGGATCAGCCTGGTCGAGAAGATGGGCTTCCCGGTCACCCAGAACGAACTGGGTTAACACGGAAAATAGTAACCAAAGGCCAGCTGCTACAGCTGGCCTTTTTTATGGTTTATCGCTGATTAGCGGGAAATATCGATATCAGGTGAACAATCGCCGCGTGGGCACAAAAAACGTGCCCACCCTACAAGGACGCGCCCCCCTCGTAGCAGCGGGCTCTGACCGCGACAAACTGGGTAGGGCCCGAAGGTGTCGCCCTCGGAGCGGGCTGCTACGAAGCTCCCCCCGTAGCAGCGGGCTCTGACCGCGATAAAGTGGGTAGGACCCGAAGGTGTCGCCCTCGGAGCGGGCTGCTACAAAGCTCCCCTCGTAGCAGCGGGCTCTGACCGCGACAAAATGGGTAGGGCCCGAAGGTGTCGCCCTCGGAGCGGGCTGCTACGAAGCTCCCCTCGTAGCAGCGGGCTCTGACCGCGACAAAATGGGTAGGACCCGAAGGTGTCGCCCTCGGAGCGGGCTGCAACGAAGCTCCCCTCTTCAACCAGCATCATCCGAAGACATCTTCGGCACGCCGTTCCTGCCCAGCAGCCACAGCATGATGGCGGTACCAACACCGGACGCCCCCAGCACCATCGACATGATCATCACCTGGTAACGCACCGCGGTGAGCGGCGAAACACCCGCCAGGATCTGGCCGGTCATCATCCCCGGCAACGCCACCAGGCCGACCGCCAACAGGCTGTTAACTTGCGGAATCATCGCCGCCTGAAACGCGGTTATTCTGGCTTTGGGCTCCGGCTGCCCGTTATGAAGTTCGGCATGATAACGCTCGGCCGCCAGGCTGATCGCGTTCATGGTATTGGCAAAGTACATGCCGGCCAGCGGGATCAGCAACCGCGGCTGAAACCAGCTTTCGGCATCCAACACCAGGTTGACGGAGATCAGCAGGTGCAGCCCCACCGACCCGGCCAGAGCCACCAGTGCCGGCGCTAAAAACCCGGGGTGATGGCGCACCGGGCGGATCGCGATCCAGCCGGCCACCACCAGCATCAGGCTGACAATCGCCAGGCTGATCCAGGGCGAGGGATTTTCAAAGATGGCGACCAGCACATAGCCCACGCCGATCAACTGGACCGACATCCGCGCCGTAGCGATCAGAATCTCACTGGGTTTGCCGTGCCAGGCCACATATATCAGGCAGACCAGCACCACCGGAACCAGGCACCAGGCCAGATCAGCCCAGGAAATAATCGTCATCGGCCCTCCTTACTCATCGCAAGATTGGTGCCTGAAGCATATGCCATAAGATGGGCGTCTGGCGGGTAGCGAATGGCACTCCCCTGGAAATCCAGTTCAGCTGGAAGCTCAGATACGGCTGAAATGGGTCATCTCCCAGCGATCCCGGTCCGTGTCATGGCGCAGGATATAGGTCGCCCGGTCGTCGCCGCGTACTTTGAAGTAGCGATGGTCCGGCGCCAGCCAGCGGTCCAGTATCTCCAGTACCTGCACCTGCCGCTCGCCTAAAAAGAAACGCCGCGGCTCCTGCTCGCCGCGATAGCCGGCATAGCATTCGGCGCGGACCTCGAACGGCGCGTGCTCGGCCATCACTTCCACTTGATATTACAGCCCATGCTCGGCTTCTGCTGCGGCGAGATCGGCTTGCCGGCCAACAGGTTGTCGATCGCCGCGCGCAGATCCTTACCGGTCACCGGCACATCGTTACCCGGCCGGGCATCGTCGAACTGGCCCCGGTAGACACAGGCCAGGTTCTGGTCGAACAGAAACAGGTCCGGCGTACAGGCCGCCTGGTAGGCCTTGGCCGTCTGCTGCGACTCGTCGTAGAGATAGGGAAAGGTGTAACCCTGCGCCCGCGCTTTCCTGGCCATCTCCGCCGGGCCATCCTGCGGATAGCTCTCGACGTCATTGGCGCTGATGGCGATGATCGACAGCCCGCTGTACTGGTAATCCTTGCCCAGCTGCACCAGCCCAGGGTCGATATGCTTCACGAACGGACAGTGGTTGCAGATAAACATCACCAGGGTGCCCTGCTCACCCTTCAGCTCCTGCAGACTCCGGGTTTCATGGGTGATCACATCCGGCAACGCGAAATCCGGCGCGATCGTGCCCAGCGGCATCATATTGGACGGGGTCAGACTCATGGCACGCTCCTGGTTCTTTTCTTACCCTGTTCTTTAAGTAGTAGCAGACCAAGGATAGCGTGCCGATTGCGAAGCGCTCAGGCAGCAGCATGGCCGCCGAGGTGGGGAGAGCCAGCGCTGATAAGCCGATATGAGCGATGCCAGTCCCATGGACCGATTCGCATAATCGCGCCACCGGCACCTTGGCCGATACGTGAATAGTAGAAAAGGAGAAGACTCAATACCGGCCGGTCGCCAGTAGATAGAAAGTTCAACGATCCCGCCAGCGCCGTGGCAGAGCCTTGCGCACGCCTTCCAATACCCTGCTCCAGCAAATACGGTTTTGCCAAAGCCCGCCATCGATCCAGACGTTGTAGCAATCAATGCGATTGCTGCGGTATAGTTCAACCCGATGGGTAACTGGAATGCCCGTATCGTAATCCGTAATCTCAATGACCCTGCGCAGCTCAGGCAACTCAGGCGGATAATCAGGATGATGACCTTCAAGCCTCGCCCTCTCTTTCGCTACCCGACCTCTCGCAAGGCTTTCAATCCGTTGCTGATATCTACGGCTTCTGCGGTACATCCGTTCCTCCTTTCCATGGACGATACTGAGAGCTTGCAAGGTAGCAAAGCTTATAAGGTCTGTATAATAAAATGTTAAACCTAAAGGAGACAATGTGGCGAATAATAATAACGAAATGGATGCACTGCTTTTTGTTGATACAAACATCCTTCTGGATTTCTATCGGATACGAAAGTCCGATGTCAGTATGAAATACTTGAAACAGTTGGAGGCCTGCAAAGATCGGCTTATCATTGGTTCTCAAGTGGAAATGGAGTATAAGAAGAATCGCCAGAAGGTTATTATTGAGGCTCTTAATCAATTCTCAAAACCTGACTGGGGGAAACTATCGACCCCTGCCTTGGTTTCCAATATACAGCCGTCAAAAACAATTGAAAAAAAGAGAAAAGAAATCGATTCGCAGTATAAAAAAGTAAACGAAAAAATACAGAAGATATTGAGCAACCCAATTCAAAATGACCCTGTCTATCAATCTTTGCAAAGGATATTCAAGAAAAATACACCCTACAATTTAAATCGTGAAGCCAAAGTTCGATTCAAAATCAGGAATCTAGCTAGAAAGCGATTTATTTTAGGATATCCTCCGAGAAAGGATAACGACACCTCAATTGGTGATGCTATTAACTGGGAGTGGATAGTCAAATGCTCATGTGATAGCGGTAAAGATATCGTTATTGTGACAAGGGATAGTGACTACGGCGTAATTTACAAAGACAGCTCATATTTAAATGACTGGCTTAAACAAGAATTTAAGCAAAGAGTAAGTCAGAAACGAAAGATTGTTTTGACAAATAAACTTTCAGCTGGCCTGAAAATTGTTCATGCTTCTGTAACCAAAGAAATGGAGGAGGCTGAGGATCAGCTTCTTGAAGACATTACGCATCAGTATCAAGAGCAGACATCTTCGGAGCATGAAGGTGAGGTTTAACAATTCTCGTCACTCGGACGCACTAAAGTGCGCCGGTGCGCTCTGGCGTTGAGGCTGTCGGATAAGTCCTACAGCCCTTGGTCTGCGGAGCTGGAAGCCGCTACAATCGCCAGATAGAACTTTACCGCAGAGGGTGCAAGGGATGGCACGGTACAAGCACTACGACT
>NZ_JAILYN010000093.1 GCF_019795155.1 Marinobacterium arenosum
GGTTTTGATGGATTTTGCGGCTTCGCGAGCGAAGGCCTCCAGTTGCTTCTTGTCCATACTGCCTATCCTTAGCCATTGCTGGCTCCATGATAGGCAGTTACACAGTTTTATCTACAGTCTCTCTGCCGATGACTGGGGGGTGAGGTTTACTTTTTGATCCACTGGGTGCCGTTCTTGCCGGACGCTCCACGGTTTGCCAGTTCATCCGCCAGTTCATTCCAGCGGTCGCCGTTGTGAGCCTTGACGTGAACCCACTGGATATTCAGGGGCTCTGCCAGGGCCTCCAGCTCCATCCATAGCTCCTTGTTGAACACGGGCTTCTTGTCTGACTTCTTCCAGTCCTTGGCCTTCCAACCCTCAACCCACTGGTTCATCCCCTGAACCACGTAGTTAGAGTCACTGTGAACGGTAATCTGCTCCTGGGTGCGCTTCTTAAGCCACTTCAGGGCCTCTATGGGGCCTTGGAGTTCCATGGTGTTGTTGGTTGCATGGCCTTCTTCCGTGCCCCACAGGTGCAGCTCACGGCCTGTCTCGGGCTCGAATATAACGACACCCCAACCGGCACCGTTATGGAACGTATCTTGGTTGCCCTTGCAGGCACCGTCGGTATAAACGTGGATCATTCAGGTACTACTCCTGGCGAAAAGAAAGGCCGGTCTTACGCCGTTGCGGCCAGCCCTTGGATGTAAGAGGGGGATGTGTGGGAATGGTGATCAGGAACGACCGCCACGTAACGCCTTGAGCCGCTTCCAGCTACACCAGTGGGCACCACCACAGTACCCAATGCTTCCTTCGCCTATGTACGGCAGATGAATGAAAATGCCAACAAAACCGACCTCAAACTCAAAGTCATTTATGATGATCCGCATGATCTATACTCCCTTGAATTAATACGGAAGCTGCGAACCTACAACTGAACAGACAGAGAGTCTAGAGAGCGAAAAGCACATAATTTTGTTAGTTTCAAGAGTGAAAATAGGGATGCCCCTGATTTGGGGCTTTTAGACCAAGCTGAAGGGGAACTACTTCCAATGTTGGAAATATAATTATTTCTTTGGACTCTGGAGGCTTAATATGGTAAAGAGACCTCCCCCTTCTAAGAGATGTCTTTCGGTCTTACCTTCAGGGGTATCTTTCTCGGGTATCAACTCTGGGATCACTATCCGAGGGAGGACCAAGGGATTCTTCAGGATTCCTATAGATGTCTGAGGGACGCCCCCCGTCTATCTAAAGTGTCCAGTAACCTACACCGCCCAGATACCACCATCCAAGACCAAGCTTCAGACCACTCTACAGAGCCTGCTGGATCATCCGCTTGTTGGACTAAAGGGCCAGCTTCTGGATCGGTACCAGTGATCCACTTACGGAGTGGCTTGGCAAACAGGACTTCAGAGCGGAGGGTGCGGCATACAGGCCAGATTCTGAGGGTACGGTGTTAGCTTGTGGACCATCAAGGGTACTCACTTTCCGAGTACCCTTTTCGTCCTCACCCAAACCACGGCTCCCCTAGGACTACGCGAAGGTTACAAAAGATGCCGCGTTTGAAAGCCGTCAGTTACTCGGAAAACATTAGTTTCTTCAGGCCTTCGAGGTCCATTTCGCATTCTTGACCTGATAGCGTCATCATATGTTCTTCCTCTATGGGGGGGTTGATCTCGCCCGCTAGGATGCGAACCCGGAGCTTGTAGGTGCCAGGCCCAGAGGCCAGGATTGCCAAATCGTCGCGAACCCTTCCCTCTTCTCCGGGCAGCAAGGTCCCTAAGCGAATATGGCATACGGGCACACTGCCTCGATCATCTACCATAATTTGCTCCTTCAGACGGTCAATCATAGTGGAAGCCCCTTGAATGAGCGCCGATGCAGAAGAGTCCGGCTCTTGGGGAAGGTTGGCAGCTGGCATCATTACTACGCGCTTCCCTTCAGGCTTAGTACAAGTAACTTCTAGCTTCGCATCAGAGAGAGGAAAATCAGATCGATTGACAAGGGACAGCCTCACTTGGATTAGGCGGTGCTGGTATAAGCAGTACTTTGCTGCATCGCGCCAGTAGTTGCGATTGACGAGGCCTATCGATGGCATACTGGTGGTAATTCCCTCGGATATACGCACCTTTATGCGGCTCTCATAATCCGGTAACTTATCGAAGTCAAAGCGATAGAAGCTCAAGTCGAAGTTGTTTGGTAATGGTCGATTCCGCTCATTCTGCACGGACAACTCAATCCGGGGATCGCCCTTCTCTGTATCGTCTCGTCCCATCCGCGCCACTTCCACTGGAGATGCTTCGTCCGTAGAACTTCCCCGGCGGACGTAGACCGCAGATTCTTTTAGCTTTCCGAACTTTTTGTTGAGATAGAACGGCCGTTGCTGCTTGGGAATGGCGATAACAGCGACCGTCTTGCCATCGAACAGGCGTTCCTCATAGCGGAACTCTAACTTGGGCTGCACCTTGCTGTTGACAAACTGTTGGAGGGCGGCGTCATCGATGTGATCTGAGGGCAAGATACCCACCACTTCAGCTGGATGGGGGGCCTGATCCTTGAATCCAATCAGAATGTAGCCGGGACCATCGCGGTAAGCATTGGCTATTGCCAAAATATCCTTGAGGAGTTCGGACTTCTCGTGGTCATTGGCACCGATGAACCGATACTGAGCCTGCTTGAAGTCCAGATCGGCTCCTTCGCCCTTATAACGTAGCCGTTCCAACAATTCGTCACTGATCATGGGTAATCCTTGGCTGCTTGGCAAAACATATTCATTGCGTAACCCCTCAGGCAGCGTCCCCTAGGGCTAGGGTGATTTTATTGGGAGGTATACATACATCCAAGCTCAATCTACTAGGCGCTGTAATGACCATCAAGGTTGTGGCAGATGGGGCCCGGCGGAGCGACCGCCAGGACATCCAGGAACATCCGTTCGGACAGACCACGGCCATACTTGCGGCGGGCATCACGCAACTTGATGAAACCGGCGTCACAACCACCCGTGTCCAGACGGTGTTCCATTTCACCCAGGCGTTCTTCGTGGTGGGCCAACTGCTGTTCCTGGGCTGCCATGTTGGCTGCTACCTGGGCGATCAGTTGAATCTGAGTCAGCTGAGGCTGGGCTGTAGGTTGAACCGGAGCTACCGACTTACGCTCAGCCAGGAAGGTACGGATCACCTCCACATAGAAGGCAGGGCTGATCCAGTTGGCATAAGCCACGGCCAACTCTTCGATGGCGAAGGTACCGCCATAGCGGCCAGGGGAACGAACGATGGTTTCCTTATTCATCACATCTGATGAATTAAGTTCGTCGATCAGTTCCTGGGTAGAATCCAGTCGGAGCCAGTTGGTGGGCTGCTTACTCATGCTCCCACCACTGGCCCGGTGCAATGAGTTCAGGTTGTAACGCCCTTCGGAATCGCGGGTGATCTCGATGTTGCCAATGGTCAGTTCGGTGTTGTTCATGGTGTTGTCTCCAGGGCTGAAGACCACCAGGAGCACTGATCAACACGGGTAACAGGGACTGCTGAATATGGGTGGAAAACGATAGATCAGGAACACACGAACGAGGGCCTGGGAGACCGTCTCTGAGACCTCCCAGAATCGTCTGTGAGCGACTTACTCCGCAAGGATGCGATAGACAGAAGCCCGACCAATACTCAGCTCACGGGCGATCTCAGTGGCTCCCATGCCTTCGGACTTCAAGCGCTTTACGTCCTCAGCCTTCTCTCTGGCTGTCGGCTTGCGGCCCTTGTAGACGCCCTTGGCCTTGGCCTTGGCGATGCCCTCCATCTGGCGCTCACGTCTCAGGTTGGTTTCGAACTCTGCAAAGACACCCAGCATATCGAGGAACGCCTTACCGGCTGCATTGCTGGTATCTATGGACTGGTCCGTAGCCTGTAGGAACGCCCCCTTCGCTTTCAGATCGTGAACGATGTCCTGTAAATCCTTCAGACTTCGGGCCAATCGGTCAATCCTAGTGACCACCAGGGTATCCCCCTCCTGGATCAACTCCAGAATCAAGTCCAGCTCTGACCGACCGGCTCGGCTAGTGCCTGACACCTTCTCGGAGCGAATCACGGTGCAGCCGTGGGCTTCCAGACGTTCCTTCTGGATGTCCAGGGATTGGTCTGTGCTGCTGACTCGGGCATATCCATAAACGGGCATTGGGATGTCTCCTTGCGTACCAATAGGCTCTAGACCCAAGAAGCCTACCGTCCCAAAATCCTACTTTCAACCCTCTTGGTACGATTAAAGCGTCTCGCCTCGACGCCTCGCACCAGTTTACCCAGTGGGACGATCCGAAATAACCACTTGATTTGCTGAGGGAAGGGGTGAAGAATCGAGAGCCCGTTCATTAGGACAAGGATAGAGGGCTGTGATTTACAAAGGATGTGCAGTTATAGCTACGATGGCCTTGTGTGTACTGGCTTTCTCGCAGGTGTACGAGTACCAAGCCAAGCCAATTAACGGGATTGCATATACGATTAAAGCCAACAAGCTTACAGGTAAGCGGTGCTTTGAATATGATACCTTCAATGAACTGGAGTACTCCGCCTTAGCTGTGAAAACCATTGCCCCAAGCTGCGGAGATAAAGAGACTGTAGATAAAACTGTGTAACTGCCTATCATGGAGCCAGCAATGGCTAAGGATAGGCAGTATGGACAAGAAGCAACTGGAGGCCTTCGCTCGCGAAGCCGCAAAATCCATCAAAAC
>NZ_JAILYN010000094.1:1844-4387 GCF_019795155.1 Marinobacterium arenosum
TAGGGGAGCCGTAGGGAAACCGAGTCTTAATAGGGCGCATAGTTGCTGGGAGTAGACCCGAAACCGGGCGATCTATCCATGGGCAGGTTGAAGGTTGAGTAACATCAACTGGAGGACCGAACCGACTGTCGTTGAAAAGCCAGCGGATGACTTGTGGATAGGAGTGAAAGGCTAATCAAGCTCGGAGATAGCTGGTTCTCCTCGAAAGCTATTTAGGTAGCGCCTCGTGTCTCACCATTGGGGGTAGAGCACTGTTTCGGCTAGGGGGCCATCCCGGCTTACCAACCCGATGCAAACTCCGAATACCAATGAGTGCAATCACGGGAGACACACGGCGGGTGCTAACGTCCGTCGTGGAAAGGGAAACAACCCAGACCGCCAGCTAAGGTCCCAAAGTTCATGCTAAGTGGGAAACGATGTGGGAAGGCTCAGACAGCTAGGAGGTTGGCTTAGAAGCAGCCACCCTTTAAAGAAAGCGTAATAGCTCACTAGTCGAGTCGGCCCGCGCGGAAGATATAACGGGGCTCAAGCATGACACCGAAGCTGCGGATGCCACTTTGTGGCATGGTAGAGGAGCGTTCTGTAAGCCGTTGAAGGGGAAGCTGTCAGGCACCCTGGAGGTATCAGAAGTGCGAATGCTGACATGAGTAACGATAATGCGGGTGAAAAACCCGCACGCCGGAAGACCAAGGGTTCCTATCCAATGCTAATCAGGGTAGGGTGAGTCGGCCCCTAAGGCGAGGCTGAAAAGCGTAGTCGATGGGAAACGGGTTAATATTCCCGTACCGGCTGTAACTGCGATGGGGGGACGGAGAAGGCTAGGCCAGCGCGGCGTTGGTTGTCCGCGTTTAAGGTTGTAGGTTGAGGACTTAGGCAAATCCGGGTCCTTAAGACTGAGAACCGATGACGAGACTCTTTTAGAGTCGAAGTGGTTGATGCCCTGCTTCCAGGAAAAGCCTCTAAGCTTCAGGTTACAGTTGACCGTACCCCAAACCGACACAGGTGGTCAGGTAGAGAATACCAAGGCGCTTGAGAGAACTCGGGTGAAGGAACTAGGCAAAATGGTGCCGTAACTTCGGGAGAAGGCACGCCGCTGACGGTGATGGAATTTACTTCCTAAGCTGTTGGCGGTCGAAGATACCAGGTGGCTGCGACTGTTTATTAAAAACACAGCACTCTGCAAACACGAAAGTGGACGTATAGGGTGTGACGCCTGCCCGGTGCCGGAAGGTTAATTGATGGGGTTAGCTTAGGCGAAGCTCTTGATCGAAGCCCCGGTAAACGGCGGCCGTAACTATAACGGTCCTAAGGTAGCGAAATTCCTTGTCGGGTAAGTTCCGACCTGCACGAATGGCGTAACGATGGCCACACTGTCTCCACCCGAGACTCAGTGAAATTGAAATCGCTGTTAAGATGCAGTGTATCCGCGGCTAGACGGAAAGACCCCGTGAACCTTTACTACAGCTTCACAGTGGACTTTGACATTACTTGTGTAGGATAGCTGGGAGGCTTTGAAACCTGGACGCCAGTTCAGGTGGAGCCAATCTTGAAATACCAGCCTGGTAATGTTGAGGTTCTAACCCAGGTCCGTGATCCGGATCGGGGACATTGTGTGGTGGGTAGTTTGACTGGGGCGGTCTCCTCCCAAAGAGTAACGGAGGAGCACGAAGGTACCCTCAGCATGGTCGGAAATCATGCATTGAGCGTAAGAGTAGAAGGGTGCTTGACTGCGAGACAGACACGTCGAGCAGGTACGAAAGTAGGTTCTAGTGATCCGGTGGTTCTGTATGGAAGGGCCATCGCTCAACGGATAAAAGGTACTCCGGGGATAACAGGCTGATACCGCCCAAGAGTTCACATCGACGGCGGTGTTTGGCACCTCGATGTCGGCTCATCACATCCTGGGGCTGAAGCCGGTCCCAAGGGTATGGCTGTTCGCCATTTAAAGTGGTACGCGAGCTGGGTTTAGAACGTCGTGAGACAGTTCGGTCCCTATCTGCCGTGGACGTTTGAGACTTGAGAAGAGCTGCTC
The DNA here is from genome assembly GCF_019795155.1 of Marinobacterium arenosum. Lineage (GTDB taxonomy): Bacteria > Pseudomonadota > Gammaproteobacteria > Pseudomonadales > Balneatricaceae > Marinobacterium_C > Marinobacterium_C arenosum. The sequence continues at coordinate 3,877 of NZ_JAILYN010000094.1, forward strand.
CTAGTACGAGAGGACCGGAGTGGACGAACCTCTGGTGTACCGGTTGTGATGCCAATCGCATTGCCGGGTAGCTACGTTCGGACGGGATAACCGCTGAAAGCATCTAAGCGGGAAGCCTCCTTCAAGATAAGGTCTCACCGGGAACTCGATTCCCCTAAAGAGCCGTTCAAGACCAGGACGTTGATAGGCTGGGTGTGGAAGCGCTGTGAGGCGTTGAGCTAACCAGTACTAATTGCTCGTGAGGCTTGACCATATAACGCCCAAGGCGTTTGGTGGGTGCCAGCAGAGGCACGTAAAAGATGACTGTAAGACTTACTGAAGACTGGATGAACGCTTGTCCGGTATGAGACTGCAAAAAACGTACAGATCCTGATTGTTACCAGTTTTGCTTGGCGACCATAGAGCCGTGGAACCACCTGATCCCATCCCGAACTCAGCAGTGAAACGTGGCATCGCCGATGGTAGTGTGGGGTCTCCCCATGTGAGAGTAGGTCATCGCCAAGCATCTAAT
>NZ_JAILYN010000095.1 GCF_019795155.1 Marinobacterium arenosum
AAATCCTCGGCCAGTTGACCGAAGATGAACACCTGGGCTAAAAACGTCTGGGCGTGATGCGTTGAGAAATCAGGTGTTCACGTTCGTCCGGAATCGGTGTTCAACTTCGCCGGAATACGCACCTGGCGGTACAGCGGTAGGTGATCGGCGTATTTGGCGATCATGACATGCGCCAGCAGCCCGGTCGTCGGGATCCCCTTGTCGATGACGTGCGCCGGCATCGGCGCCTGGCTCAGGGGCTCGCACGCCTCGCAGACCCACTTTCCGCGGATATGCCGTTCGACGGTGAACAGGCCTGGCGTATAGTCGAGCTTCTCGCTGACCTCCTCGCCGATGCGCTTGAGCTGACAACCGCAGGCACAGAGAGCCGAGTCCGGTTCATGGCGGATCTCGGTACGGGGCAGTTCGGGCGGCAAGGGGGCGCGCTTCGGGCGACGCTTCTCTGGTGTGGCGCTGGCCGGCGTCTTCAGCTGCTCCAGCTCGGCTTCGATGGCGGCGATGTCGGCCTCGATCACCTCGTCGAGCAGGCTGATCTGAAGGGCATTGAGGTGCTCACTGCGCTGGCCGTACTGGTGGCGCTTGAGCAGCGCCAGCTCATGGGTCAGCTGCTGGTTGCGCTGCTCGCTGTGTCGCAGCACCTTTTGGCTGTGTTCAAGCGCCTGTTCGCGCGCTTGGATGACCTGATCCTGCTGTTCAACGCGCACCATCAGCTCGGTCGCCAGCTGGCGAAGCTGTTCGGCGGATAGCTGGGACAGGTCGGGAGGCGTGGTCATGGCAGGGAGTGTGCCAGAGCGACAGCGGTCTGGCGATGCGCGAAACGGCCAATAGCGTCAGGCCAACGGTTGTGCCCCGCTCTTACAGCACGCTAATCACGCCGTCAGGGCCGATCCGCTGCCAGGGCAGTCCCTGCACCAGCGCGGCCAGCTGTTCAGGCGTCAGCACCAGCCGATCACCCCGCCAGGCCTCGGCCCAGCGGAACTTGCCCTGATTCAAGCGGCGGGCACAGAGCCAGACGCCGAGACCGTCATGGATCAGCACCTTCATGCGATTCCCCCGTCGGTTGGCGAACAGATAAGCGCAGTGCGGCCGGGCACTGCCGAACACCTTCACCACCCGGGCCAGGGCGGTGTCCGGTCCGGCGCGCATATCCAGCGGCTCGGTGGCCAGCCAGACCTCGTCGATGCGGATCATCGCAGCAGATTCAGCAGCAGCGCCAAGCAGCCCTCGGCGTGGGAGGCCGGCCATTCGACCACCAGGGCACCGGTCGGGCGTGGAATCTCGATACGGATCCGGTCCGACACAGGCTCTGGTGGCGCAGTCGCTACCTCCGCAGCTGAGCTGGCGGGCAACTTGAGCGGAACAAAGGCGGGATCACGCGTGCCCGAAGGCTGTTGCCGGGCCTTGCGGATCCAGGTCTGGACGAGATTGGCATTGAGGTCATGCTCGCGGGCGATGCGCGCCACGGAGGCGCCGGGCGCCAGGCAGGCGGCCACAACGGCAGCCTTGAACTCGGGCGCGTGGCGGCGGCGCTTGCGAACAGTGTCTGTCATCATCGTAGGTGCCCACTTAAAAATAGATGGGCACCTATTGTTAGCGGGTAAGACGCATGGAGGAAGGTGTGTTTACCGGACGGTTACGCCTCAATTGGTGTCCGGACTCATTAGGCCGCCACGCAAATGAGAGAGAATGAGAGCCGTGGATTACCAAACTGTCTGATGAAACAGGTGGCCGGTTTTGCTGACTACTCCCCCGTACTCCTCCCGGCTTTCGGTAGCGCTGCTCTTTGGCTATCAGAGTTCCGCGCCAAACACTTGCGTTCGGCCGGCGTTGCTGAGGCTACCTGTGCGCCTGAATCGTGCGTTTATTCGCTTGTGTATTGATCCATGAGCGCTCCGAATGGACTTGTTTACAGGTTGTTCTGCACAGAAATTTTAAGTTTTGACTAGAAATTTGACTACGGTCAAGAAACATTGTGTGAGAGAAAAATACACTCAAGATTGCTCAAATGATGAACAATGGTTTTTGAAGATAGTTGTCACACTAACTTTGATACAGATATGTGGTCGAAAGTCCGGTAGCTGTATGCCTATTTCTAACCCATGTTGAAGGAGGGCGCCACTGGTAACTCAGTGATAAAAGTATGTGGAGGTCAGGCTTGGAGTGCCTTGTCCGACATAGGAAGTACTAATACATCCAGGTTCATGCAGTTGCACTAGATTTAAGGAATGAAGAAAGTGAATAAACTGAAAACCAATACCTATCCGAATAAATTTAACACTTCCGAGGTAAAACCTGTCCATCACTGGCGAGGCTTAATGTTCCTGCTATTTTATTTTTTAATAGCACCAAATGTCGCCTATGCTGGTCCCATTGAAGATGGCTTGGACTGGATGGTCGAACTTCTGACTAGCGGAATTGCTCGATCTGTTGCCATCATTGCTGTTGCTGCATTGGGTTATTACGCCTGGGCAGGCAAGCTCACCTGGGAAGCTGCTTTTAAAACCATGGGTGGCATAGTCTTAGTATTCGGCGCAGCAACACTGGTCGATACCTTTTCTGGGGCGATAGCCTAATTACGACACCAAGGATGGTGCTCAATGATAAACGATACGGACCCCCTATTTGTAGGTGTAACACGCCCATCTATGGTGGGCGGGATCACCTATGAGGCGCTCATTGTCTGTGTAATGGTGACAGCGGTGGTGTTTCTCGGTAGTGGGAATATATTCACTCTCACTATCTACCTGCCACTACACGTCATCAGCTATTTGGTTTGCCAAAAAGATCCTCGTGCTTTCCGATTGCTGTCGTTGTGGGTTTCAACCAAGGGACGGTCTGTATCGCGTCAATATTGGGGGGCCAGCTCAGCAACACCTTTGGTAAATACTCGTAGAAATAGGGGTATCTGATATGCATACTCCTATCCGGGCAGGGCTCTGGCCAAAAGAAAATCCAGCAGCAGATTTCATACCCTACACTACTCAAGTTGATCGGTTTACGATCAAGACGGAAGCCGGTGATTTTCTGCAGATTATCCGCCTCGACGGCATCGCCCACGAGAGTGCAGATTATGAAGATGTTGTGGTTTGGAGAAATCAGTTAAATCAACTTTTTAAAAATATCTCAAGTCCTAACACGGCTCTTTGGACTCATACTGTGCGCCGGGAGGAAAACGCCTTCCCGCAAGGCGAGTTTGCACCGGGATTTGCCCGAATCCTGAATGATAAGTACAGGGGGCATCTGGCGAATACTAAAATGATGATCAACGAGCTGTACTTGACAGTTGTTTATCGACCCCAGCCTAATAAGGCCGTCAGTATGCTCGACAAACTGGCAAATCGAAATGCTACCAACCGGGTCGATCAGCAGACGGACGCACTAGAAAAGCTCCATGAGCTGGTTTCAAACATTTTAGCAGGGCTATATCTTTATTCGCCACGTATACTTCGTACTTATGAATATCAAGGTACCTTATTTTCCGAGCCATTAGAGTTTCTTGCATTCCTGGTCAACGGAGAGTGGCAGCGTTTCCCGGTACCACGCAGCCGATTAGCCGACGTTTTGCCGACCAGTCGTCCTTTTTTTGGGCATGAAGCGTTCGAAATCCGTCGAGTTGCCGATAGCCATGTTGGCGCCATACTGGCGATCAAGGAGTACCCGGAGAGTACTGAAGCCGGTTTGTTGAATGCCTTACTGTCGGCGCCATTTCCCATTGTCCTGGCGCAATCGTTTACTTTTCTAAGCCGGCCGGTGGCAACTCAGCTTCTCAAACGTCAGCAGGGGCGTATGGTCAACTCCGGTGACTTGGCCGAATCTCAAATTCAGCAAATCGACGATGCATTGGATGACCTTACCGCGGGTCGATTTGTGATGGGCGAGCACCACCTGACGTTAGCGCTATTCGCGCCTGATATGCAGACACTGAAAGGAAATGTCGCCGGATCAGTCGGTGTCTTGGCGGATAGCGGTATGGTGGTGGCACGAGAGGATTTGGCATTGGAGGCGGCTTATTGGGCTCAGTTGCCGGCGAATTTCAAGAGGGTGTTCATAGTTCTGTGTCAGCGTAAATCACAGGTCCACATATTGATCCACCCTGCCCGGGAAGTGGATGGTCAACTGGGATAGCGTCAGATTCCAGTTTTGTACTGGATGCGTCCACT
>NZ_JAILYN010000096.1 GCF_019795155.1 Marinobacterium arenosum
GGTTTTGATGGATTTTGCGGCTTCGCGAGCGAAGGCCTCCAGTTGCTTCTTGTCCATACTGCCTATCCTTAGCCATTGCTGGCTCCATGATAGGCAGTTACACAGTTTTATCTACAGTCTCTCACTTGGCCGGAATCCCTCGCCCGCGCCTGTGCTGAACTGCTCGAAGGGCATTGGGCAGATCAGTATATCGCCTCCATCGTGCCGATAGATAACACGACAATCTGGCCCGCACAACGCCAAGGCGTGGCGCAGGCACTCTGTGTTCTGGATCAATTGGGCAGCGTGTTGCTTGCCGATGCCACAGGTTCCGGCAAGACACGATTAGGATCGGTGTTGTTACGTGCGGTTCATGATCGGATATGGAAAAAGGGTCGCGCCCGAAACAGTGCGTATACGACGCTGATCTGTCCACCGGGCGTGCAGCATAACTGGCTGAAAGAGACGGCACTGCAAGGCCTCCAGATACAGCCCTACTCTCAGGGGCTGCTCAGCGGCAGCAAGGACAAAGGGATTGCCCAACTGGTAGACCTGTCGTTGAAACAGTCCCAGATTCTATGTGTCGACGAAGCCCACAACTACCTGAACGAGAGCTCCAACCGTACCAGGTTTCTGCTACGTAATATGGCCGATCATGTCATTCTTCAAACGGCCACACCAATCAACAAGGGACAGAGCGACCTTCTCTCGTTGATCAACATCCTGGGGGCTGACAACTTTGATCCCGCCGGCATAAAGGCCTTCAACCACTATCTGCAAAAGCCCAACAAAGACCCCGCGTTGAAGGAGGAGCATCTCAAAAAACTGAAAAAGGAGATCAGCCGTTTTACCATCCGGCGAACAAAATCGGACTTCAACGCGCTGATCGATCGCTCTCCGCTTGAATATACTGATGAATACCAACGCCCTTGCCGGTATCCGAAACATAACCCGTGCTCTTTCTCGACCGGGGAGTCGGATCAGGCAATCTCGATTGCCGAAGAGATCCGAAGCCTGACTCAGCGTCTGACCGGCATTGGCTACGTCGAACGAAAAATAGCCCTTCCGTCCCATCTGGAGGAGCAGTTTTCGACCAAGGAGCTGATCGACTGGCGCCTTGCCATCGCGCGGGCTGCAGCGATCTATCAGATAATGTCCCATCTTCGCTCCTCCAGAAAAGCCGCCCTTGCCCACATTCAAGGAGGTACGGATGGGCACGCCGATCATAAGGGCGTGATACACAAACTGGAGAAAGGTGCGGGACAGCCACCGGGATGCGATTCGGCGATATCCGAAAACGACATCCCTGCATGGATCCACAACCCAGAAGCCCACAAGGCAGCAGCGCTTGAAGAGAGGCAGATTTACCTGCAGATCTGCCAATTGTTGGGCGATATGGATTCCAGCCGCGAATCGACCAAAGCCCGACTGCTGACAGACCTGATACGGCAGGATGGCCATAGCATCGTATTGGCTTTTGACAGGCACCCGATCACGCTATTCGACCTCAAGGCGCGTATCGCCGAGATCGCCCCAGGCATCGAAGTCATCGTCGGAACCGGAAAGGTCGGAAGCAACATCAAAGTTCGGCTCGAAAAGCGACTGAAACCCAAACGAAATGAGGAGGACGAAAAGCCCCTCATCGTGCTCTGCTCCGACGCCATGTCCGAAGGGCTGAACTTCCAAAGAGCCTCGGCGGTGGTGAATCTGGATATGCCCTCCGTCGTTCGATTGCTGGAACAGCGCGTTGGCCGAATCGATCGCATGAACAGTCTTCACGAGAGCATCGATGTGTATTGGCCAAATGACTCCAAAGCTTTTGCCTTGAGATCGGATGACAAACTGATAGAGCGTCATGGCACGGTTGAAACCCTGCTCGGTTCCAACGTTCCGCTGCCCGAATTTCTGAAACGCCAGGACAGCGAGCCTGAAGATTACCGTTCTATCGTTGACGAGCATGCCAAGCATGCCGATGACTGGGATGAAATTGGGGATGCCTTCGCTCCGATCAAAGCATTGATCGGCGACAGAGGACTAATCGATCCGGAACAGTACGAACAGATTGCGAAACACGACTGCGGAATTCAGGTTCAACTCACCATCGTCAAAGACCCCAAGTCGTGGGCGTTCTTCTGCATCAAAGGCAGCGACTTCAGCGCGCCCAAATGGGTGATGTTCGAGGATGGCCAGAAAGAGTTCCTGACCGACTTCGAACAGATCTCACAGAAATTGATGGAGCGACTTAAGGGAGTGCCCGATCAATCGGAGCCGATTGATCCCGATACGCAGATGGTTCTGGACGGCTACCTGGACAGAGTTTCAAGCATGGAAAGAACCCTGCTCCCAAAGCGGAAGCAGGTCGCCCTGTCGGAAATGGGGATAATACTCGCGGCCTATTGCAAGGACGAATCGTTGAGTCATATCGACCGGGAGTATTTGGATTTCTGGCTCAGGGTCCTCTCCTCGCCACTGACGCGAGAGGCATCGATTGACTGGAGCACCATCGCCGATCGCTGGCTGGATCTGATCAGGCCACACTGGTATGCAGAACTCGAATCCGGCAGGAGAAAGAGAGCGATTCTGCTTAAAGACATTCGCAGCCGGTTGATTGAAGAACCTATCCCTATTCAGCGGATACGAGCAGAGCTACATGCGATACCCCAGGCTAAAGCGATCGAGAACAGGATTGTTGCCTGCATCATTACGAAGGCATCCTAAGAATATGCGATCAACCTGGTAACATATACGTTACCATATGCTATAATTTTTTACGGAGTCGATCGTGGTCAGGAAGACTGAAGGATCGGGCAAGCAGCAGATAATCGATGCTCGAGAGTACATTACCGAGGATGGCCAGAAGCCGTATTCCGATTGGTTGAAGGGTCTCAAGGACGTCCGAGCGAAAGCCAAGATCACCGCTGCAATACATAAGATGCGGCAAGGGAATTTCGGCGACCACAAAGGAGTCGGCGAAGGCGTGATGGAATACCGGCTATTTTACGGGCCTGGTTACCGGATCTACTATGGATTGGACGGTGAGACGCTGGTCATCCTGTTGTTCGGCGGAACCAAGGAAAGACAAGGCAACGATATCGACGCTGCGAAGAAGTACTGGGCTGATTACCAGCGCCGAAAAGAAGCTCTACTGTAGTTTTGAATAAAGTCATGTAAGAGGAGCCCGCAATGGCACTGACTCGAGAATTTCGCGAAACCGTCATGGAGATGGCCAAGGCGGATCCAGAGTATCGCCGTGCCCTTATCGACGAAGCGATCGAAAATTTTATCGAAGGCGACTTCGAGACAGGAAAGCACCTGCTTCGGGATTATCTCAATGCGACAGAGAGCTTTCCCGAACTTGCCGAATCCGTCCGCAAGGACGTTAAGAGCCTGCGTCGTATGGTCGGCAGTAAAGGCAATCCTCGGGCTGAGAACCTGTTCGATATCATCAAGTTCTGCCGTGACCGTGAAGGCAGAGGGTGTTCATAGTTCTGTCTCAGCGTAAATCACAGGTCCACATATTGATCCACCCTGCCCGGGAAGTGGATGGTCAACTGGGATAGCGTCAGATTCCAGTTTTGTACTGGATGCGTCCACTTCTCGGAGGCCTTCAGCATCC
>NZ_JAILYN010000097.1 GCF_019795155.1 Marinobacterium arenosum
GGGCGCCGCCATGCGCAAGCTGGTACACATCTGTTTCGGTGTGGTGAAAAACCAGCAAGAATTCCAACCACAACTGCCGTAAAAGGCCGTTGTGGCCGGAATCGAGAGATGGTATCTACGGAGCACGACAATAGCTTGCAGGAACGTCTCCGGCCGGGCAGGTCTAGCCACGACCTGTGCAATACGAAAGGTACCCAAAGGACATACAAAGCAGAAATCTACAGAATTATTCGCTGACCGGAAGCAGCAGCTCGTGGCCAATCACCTTATCGATCAGGGTGTAGGGCACTTTGTATTGCCCGCCTTTATACTTCACAACCGCATATTCAAAGCACATTTTGGTAACGGTACACTCAATCACATTCTGACCGTCAGAGATGCGGACAATATTGTAGTTATGAAGGATAAGGGCCATGGTAAATCCTGATTAAAAACCGGTGGTTATTTCCTTTGATGGTAACGAAACCGGCAGCCTTGTTATTACCCCAGGCTCTGACATTCCATACCTGGTCTACGGGTTGGTTGCCTGCAACAGCAGACTTCAAGCGCCAGGTCGCGGCTAAAGACCGCTTCTACAATCTACTCCTACAATCTACTGCCGCGTTTTGTAGCAGCCCTCTCCGAGGGCGACAGCCATCTGCCATAGGGCATCGCGCAGGTCGCGGCTAAACCTGCCCGGCCGGAGACGCTCTTACAAGGTTCTTCCTTCGTAGTAGACCGCTTGGCATGCCCGTCGGGCAGTGCGACTACAACACCTCCAAACTCTCCAACAGCGTTTCCTCCAGGCATTGGGTTGCGGCGGTAGGCGTCGTCTCCAACCGGTGCAGCACCAGATCCAGCGACGGCAATGCGGGCAGCTGCGGATCCTCATAAAAATCCTTATCGAAGGCGGCCAAACCGGTCGGCAGACCGGCCAGAGTCCGCACCGTCACGCCCAACCCCGCCTGGACCGCCGCCCAGATGCCGGCCAGGCTGTGGCTGGTCATGACCACCTGCCAGGGCACACCGGCCCGGTCCAGCGCCGCCAGTGCCTGCTGGCGAAACAGGCAAGGGGCATCGAACAGGATCAACGGCAGCGGCCGCTGCCGATGGATCTCCGCTTGCCGGCTGCCGATCCAGTTCATCGGCAGTGTTTTCAAAACCTTCGTATGGGCCAGTGGCTGGCCGTCACCCCAGGCCAAGGCCAGATCCAGCCGGCCGGAGCGGATCCCACCGATCAACTCGGCATTGCGCGCCACCCTGACCTCGATCTGCACCCCCGGATAAACCCGGCTGAACCGTGCCAAGGTGCGGGACAGCAACTGCTCGCCAAAATCCTCCTGCAACCCCAACCGGACCCGCCCCTGCAGGTTCAGCTGGCGCAACGCCATCACCGCTTCATCGTTGGTTGCCAGCAACTGCCGGGCATAGGACATCAGCGCCTCACCTGCCGGCAGCAGTTCCAGCTTGCGTCCTGACCGGCGCAGCAACGGTTGGCCAACCTGCTCTTCGAGCTTCTTCAGATGAGCGCTGACGGCGGAGGTCGAACGGTTCAATGCCTCGGCAGCACTGGCGAAACTGCCCATGTCCATACCGGTGACGAAGCTGCGCAGCGCGTCCAGATCGAGGGTGACTCTTCGCATCTCTTTAACCATACCCCCAACCCTATCCCAACCAAAAAAATCCCGAAATACAGGACTATTAATACAAAATGTTTTGATTTTTTAAATCATGGTCGATGGATACCCTGAGCCTGTCAATAACGAACGGCAACAGGAGTCACCGATGACCAAGTCGATACCGCCGACGTCGCCAGCGACGCCCTCCCATCCTCAAAGCCCCGCGCAGCAGGCATTCGGCACCGTGGCGCCCCGTTTCGCTGAACTGACCGACGAGCTGCTGTTCGGCGATATCTGGCAGCGGCCACAGCTGACAGCCCGCGAGCGCAGCCTGATCACCGTCGCCGCCCTGGTGGCGCTGAACCATACCGCCCAGCTGCCGTTTCACCTGGCGAAAGCGACGGACAACGGCCTCAGTCGCGAACAGCTGGCCGAGCTGATCACCCACCTGGCGTTCTACAGCGGTTGGCCCTGTGCCGCCTCGGCGCTGACCACCCTGGCGGAACAGACCAATCCCACCAGCAACAGCGGAGGTAACTGACCATGCCGTTTACCCGTATCTCGCTGCGCAACGGCAGGTCCGCCGACTATCTGCAGGCGGTTTCGGACGCGCTGCATGAAGCTCTGGTGGAAGCTTTCGAGGTGCCCGAAGACGACCGTTTTCAAGTGATCGAACAGCTGGAACCGGAAGCCTTTGTCTATGACCGCCATTACCTGGCGCGGCACGGCCGCTCCGGCAACCAAGTGCTGTTCCAGATCACCGCCGGACGCGAACGCAGCGACAGCACCCGAGTCGCCTTCTACGCCTGCCTGCTGGAAAAGCTGCAGCAAGCGGTCGGCCTGCATGCCGATGACCTGATGGTGATCATCACCACCAACCGCCTCGCCGAGTGGTCGTTCAGCGCCGGCAAGCCGGCAACCGCGATGACCCTTTCAGCCAAAACAGAGATAGAGGAGCCTTGATATGATCGCCATGCAATACCGTTTCGTACTGCCCGCCGACTACGATATGAACATCGTCCGTCAGCGCATCCGCGACAAGGGCCACCTGCTGGACCAATACCCGGACTTGGCGTTCAAGGCCTACCTGTTCGCCGACATCCGCGATCAGCAGCATCCGGCACCGTTAAACCTGTACGCGCCCTTCTACCTCTGGGAGAACAGCGCCGGCATGAGCCGATTCCTCAGCAGCGAAGGGTTCGCCGCGCTACAGGCCGCGTTCGGACGGCCACAGGTGCTCAGCTGGATACCGCTGGCCCAGGCGCACAACGCAGACATCCGGCAGGCCCGCTACGCCCACCGCCAGCTGATCCCGATCCATTCCAGCCATTCATTGGCGGAGCTTCGCGAACAGGAACAACGGCGACTAGCCGATCAGTTGGAATCCGGCGAAACGCTGGCCTGCGTGATGGCCTTCAATCCCACCGACTGGACGCTGCTGCGCTTTTCACTGCATAGGGAATTACCTGCAGATACGAAACCAGCTGACGGGGAATTCGAGGACTATCAGGTAGGGCATCTATCCTATCCGCAGGCAACATAAAGGTTCTTCGCGCTTTAGCGGGAAAGCCTTCAATCCGTTGATGAAATTTTAAAATCGCGGCCGGTACCCAAAGGGCATGCCAAGCCCGCTGCTACGGAGGCCGTGCTTCGTAGCAACCCGCTCCCAGGGCGACACCCACGGACTTCACCAAGCCAGTCGCGGTCAGAGCCCGCTGCTACGGGGTTCGGTGCTTCGTAGATACCATCTCTCGATTCCGGCCACAACGGCCTTTTACGGCAGTTGTGGTTGGAATTCTTGCTGGTTTTTCACCACACCGAAACAGATGTGTACCAGCTTGCGCATGGCGGCGCC
>NZ_JAILYN010000098.1 GCF_019795155.1 Marinobacterium arenosum
CAATAACGACAACGGCTACCTGGCGATCGACGGTAACAGCGTGCTGTTGACCGCCGCCGGCGTCGCGGCGATCAACAACGACCAGCTGGACCTGCAGAGCCTGACGGTCAGCGTGCAGGTCACGGCCGGCGACCAGAGCGCCGACGACAGCGACAGCACCGCCATCAACCGGGTCGACGAGGGCCCGAGCATCGAAGTCACCGCGGTGGAATCGCTGACCGAGGAGTCGGTGGCCGCCGGCGATACCGTGGCCACCTTCACATCCAGCGATCCGGAAGGCCAGCCGCTGACGCATCAGCTGCTGAACGATCCGCACGGCTACCTGGCGATCGACGGCAATACGGTGCTGTTGACCGCCGCCGGCGTCGCCGCGATCAACAACGATCAGCTGGACCTGCAGAGCCTGACGGTCAGCGTGCAGGTCACGGCCGGCGACCAGAGCGCCGACGACAGCGACAGCACCGCCATCAACCGGGTCGACGAGGGTCCGAGCATCGAAGTCACCGCGGTGGAATCGCTGACCGAGGAAGCGGTCGAAGTAGGCGATACCGTGGCCACCTTCGTCTCCAGTGACCCGGAAGGCCAGCCGCTGAGTCACCAGCTGCTCAACGACCCGCACGGTTACTTCCAGATCGACGGCAATACGGTGCTGTTGACCGCCGCCGGCGTCGCGGCGATCAACAACGACGAACTGGACCTGCAGAGCCTGACGGTCAGTGTGCAGGTCACGGCCGGCGACAAGAGCGCCGACGATAGCGACAGCACCCTGCTGCTGCGCGTTGACGAGGGCCCGCAGATAGAGGTCACCGCGGTGGAATCGCTGACCGAGGAGTCGGTGGCCGCCGGCGATACCGTCGCTACCTTCGAGTCCTCCGACCCGGAAGGCCAGCCGCTGACGCATCAGCTGCTGAACGATCCGCACGGCTATCTGGCGATCGACGGCAATACGGTGCTGCTGACCGCCGCCGGCGTGGCGGCGATCAACAACGATCAGCTGGACCTGCAGAGCCTGAGCGTCAGCGTGCAGGTCAGTGCCGGCGGAAAGAGTGCCGACGATACGGACAGCACCCTGATCAACCGGGTCGACGAAGGCCCGAGCATCACCGTCACCGCGGTGGAGTCGCTGACCGAGGAGTCGGTCAGCGAAGGCCAGCAGGTTGCCACCTTCACGTCCAGCGATCCGGAAGGCCAGCCGCTGAGCCATCAGCTGCTGAACGACCCGAACGGTTACTTCCAGATCGACGGCAATGCGGTGCTGCTGACCGCCGCTGGCGTCGCGGCGATCAACAATGACGAACTGGACCTGCAGAGCCTGAGCGTCAGCGTGCAGGTCAGCGCCGGCGGCAAGAGCGCCGACGACAGCGACAGCACCGCCATCAACCGGGTCGACGAGGGTCCGAGCATCGAAGTCACCGCGGTCGAATCGCTGACCGAGGAGTCGGTGGCCGCCGGCGATACCGTCGCTACCTTCGTCTCCAGTGACCCGGAAGGCCAGCCGCTGACGCACCAGCTGCTCAATAACGACAACGGCTACCTGGCGATCGACGGTAACAGCGTGCTGCTGACCGCCGCCGGCGTGGCGGCGATCAACAACGACGAACTGGACCTGCAGAGCCTGACGGTCAGCGTGCAGGTCACGGCCGGCGACCAGAGCGCCGACGATACGGACAGCACCCTGATCAACCGGGTCGACGAAGGCCCGAGCATCGAGGTCACCGCGGTGGAATCCCTGACCGAGGAGTCGGTCAGCGAAGGTCAGCTGGTCGCCACCTTCGTCTCCAGTGACCCGGAAGGCCAGCCGCTGACGCACCAGCTGCTGAACGACCCGCACGGCTACTTCCAGATCGACGGCAATACGGTGCTGTTGACCGCCGCCGGCGTCGCGGCGATCAACAACGATCAGCTGGACCTGCAGAGCCTGACGGTCAGTGTGCAGGTCACCGCCGGCGACCAGAGCGCCGACGACAGCGACAGCACCGCCATCAACCGGGTCGACGAAGGCCCGAGCATCACCGTCACCGCGGTCGAATCGCTGACCGAGGAGTCGGTCAGCGAAGGCCAACAGGTCGCCACCTTCGTCTCCAGCGATCCGGAAGGCCAGCCGCTCAGTCATCAGCTGCTGAACGACCCGCACGGCTACTTCCAGATCGACGGCAATACGGTGCTGCTGACCGCCGCCGGCGTCGCCGCGATCAACAACGATCAGCTGGACCTGCAGAGCCTGAGCGTCAGTGTGCAGGTCACCGCCGGCGACCAGAGCGCCGATGACAGCGACAGCACCGCCATCAACCGGGTCGACGAGGGCCCGAGCATCACCGTCACCGCGGTCGAATCCCTGACCGAGGAGTCAGTCAGCGAAGGCCAACAGGTTGCCACCTTCACATCCAGTGACCCGGAAGGCCAGCCGCTCAGTCACCAGCTGCTGAACGACCCGCACGGCTACTTCCAGATCGACGGCAATGCGGTGCTGTTGACCGCCGCCGGCGTCGCGGCGATCAACAACGATCAGCTGGACCTGCAGAGCCTGAGCGTCAGCGTGCAGGTCACCGCCGGCGACCAGAGCGCCGACGACAGCGACAGCACCGCCATCAACCGGGTCGACGAAGGCCCGAGCATCACCGTCACCGCGGTCGAATCGCTGACCGAGGAGTCGGTCGCCGCCGGTGATACCGTCGCTACCTTCGAGTCCTCCGACCCGGAAGGCCAGCCGCTGACGCACCAGCTGCTCAACGACCCGAACGGCTACTTCCAGATCGACGGCAATACGGTGCTGCTGACCGCCGCCGGCGTGGCGGCGATCAACAACGATCAGCTGGACCTGCAGAGCCTGAGCGTCAGCGTGCAGGTCAGTGCCGGCGGAAAGAGTGCCGACGATACGGACAGCACCCTGATCAACCGGGTCGACGAAGGCCCGAGCATCACCGTCACCGCGGTGGAGTCGCTGACCGAGGAGTCGGTCAGCGAAGGCCAGCAGGTTGCCACCTTCACGTCCAGCGATCCGGAAGGCCAGCCGCTCAGCCATCAGCTGCTGAACGACCCGAACGGTTACTTCCAGATCGACGGCAATGCGGTGCTGCTGACCGCCGCTGGCGTCGCGGCGATCAACAATGACGAACTGGACCTGCAGAGCCTGAGCGTC
>NZ_JAILYN010000099.1 GCF_019795155.1 Marinobacterium arenosum
AAAATCCTCGGCCAGTTGACCGAAGATGAACACCTGGGCTAAAAACGTCTGGGCGTGATGCGTTGAGAAATCAGGTGTTCACGTTCGTCCGGAATCGGTGTTCAACTTCGCCGGAATACGCACACGTAAGAGACATGAATTTTATCCGGCCCCAGGTACCTCGCCATGGATTGAGCCAGTCCGCGCTGGGCAAACTTGGCCGATGAAAAAGGCGCGGAATTCGCCCCACCTTTAATCGAGGCGGTAGCCCCGATCACGACAATGTTGCCGCTTTTTTGGGTTCGCATATCCGGGAGCACCTCCTTAGCCGACAGAAACAGTCCCTGTGTATTCACTTCCCACGCAGCCTGAAAGCTTTCCAGCGAGGCTTCTTCAATGTTCACAAATGCACCTGCACCGGCGTTGTATACCAGTACCTCCACCGGTCCCAACTCTTCGCGAATCTGGCCAAAGACCTTCGTGGCCGCCTCGGGATCTTGAACGTCATAGCTATATACACGGGAGCCCTCGATCGTGGCTGCAATCTGTTCCAGTCGCAGCGCGTTTCGTGCACAAAGCGCCACCCGGTAACCCTCGGCTGCGAACTTCCTGGCGATCTCGGCACCATTACCTGGCCCGACTCCCACGACTACACAGACACCTTTATTCATACATCTCACACATTTTCTTAAGCCTGAGAGATCTGACTCATGTGCAATGGACTGAGTTCGGTCACATGACACATGGGGCAGATGCGTTTTTTACTAATGGCTTGAGCTACGCATCAGAGTGCGCGGGCGAGCATCGCCCAGAACATGACTTTCACGTGGGACCGGGCGACAATATCAAACTCTTCCTCGCGACCTTCACGATACTTTTTAGCCAGTAAGTCGGTTGCGAAATCGATGACCTCATCGCTGTAACCCGCATACCAGGCGAATGGGGTGTCGCTCTTCAGATGAGCCGAGAAGTCGGCGTTGGCATGCCCCTGATGGATGTAGTTCTGGATGTCCCGGATATATTGCTGCACAAACTCGACATCCTCTTTGTAGCCCAGGTTGCTATGGCCGGTAACCATCACATCCCAGTCCATCTTCAGCAGCTTATCGATGTCGTTCTTGTAGGCGATAGCGTTTTCAACATTGGAGAAGCTTCTGAACTCCAGCTGATCCGGGTGAACAAGGTCGATGGCGTGCAATACTTTTCGGCCACCGTCTTCAATCAGGAAGCCGGTGTTGTCCGGCGTATGGCCGTCGAGGTCTTTGTAGACTTCAAAGGTATGGCCTTCAAATACCAGCTGTTCACCAATAATTTTTGTAACCGGTGCCGGTAGGGTTACGCCGTGAGAGAGCAGTGCGTCACTCACCTCTTCGGTCGCATAGATATCTATATTCTCATCGCCCAGCTCTTTCAGTATCAGGCTGGAGTCACCCACATGGTCGGCATGGGCATGGGAATATACGATTCCACGCAGCGGCTTATCGGTGATCGCCTTTATCGCTTTCAGAATCTGCTTACCCGTGTGCATAGGGGCATCGATAAGTAGCACCCCCTCTTTACCCACCAGTACAGTCACGTTGTAGTTGGCGGCGGACACCCAGTAGATATTGTCGCTCAGGCGCTGTATCTCATAGGGCTTCTTGAAGCGTTCAAGATGTCCCCCTTCGACTTTCTGCAAGTTAACGGCGATCTCCGTCATGGAAGCGGGTTTGTAGATAAATTCAGCAGCCTGTGCATTTGCCGTCAGTGACAGTAAGGCAGCCGCCAGCAGGACTTTCTTAGCTGAGAACTTTTTCATTGCTATCTCCAATTATGTTCGTTCAATCGGCTTGCCGGAGAAGCCTCCGGCAGCCAGCACACCAAGGACAGCCAAGCCAGCTTTATGGTATAAAACAACCAGAAAGTATCCTTAGTGCTGTTAGTATATTATGTATACCGTATTGGTGCGGTATACAAAGATCAAGTACGTACCGTCTGGGAACTGAGTATGAAAAAGGTAACTAATGCTTAAAAACAAAGAGATAGAGCTCTCATCTGGCTGCACTGAAAATCTGGGCTGTCCGGTAACAACCGCGATGGATGTCATTGGCGGCAAATGGAAGGTAATCATTCTGTATCACCTCAGGGACAACACACTGAGATTTGGCGAGCTTAGGAAACGTATTCCAAAGATCACCCAGAAGATGCTGACTCAGCAGCTACGTGAACTGGAGGCGGACCATCTGGTTGCGCGTAAGGTCTACGCCGAGGTTCCGCCACGAGTCGAATATACGAGCACCCCAATCGCTGACGAGTTGAGACCGATTATGGATATGCTATGTGCCTGGAGTGAGCGTCATAAGGAGCGGTTGCGGTCTGCTGGTCAGTGACGGTCATCAGGTCTTATCCCAGTTTTGGGCAAGCTGGTATGGCGCTGTCTACGCCAGATGTTGTCTGGGGGAGGTTGAGCCTTGTGAGGCTCCTTTGGGCCGCTTCTGCCAGGACCAGGCTCCAGCCTGAACCGGTTGAGATGTCCGCTTTCGGACAGCGTCAGACACTGGCTGTCAGATCTAGTCTGAATCACCACAGCTGAATCCCTTGCCGAAGGGCCAACTGTGGTCTTCTGCGAACTTTAAATAGCAAGGGTTGTCTTCAGAACTTACCGGATATCGTCGTTTCGGTAGTTACTTATAGTGTGGACGTTTGGGATCGGTTTCGAACAGTGCCTCTGATGGATGGGTTATCGGGTTTGAACCTGGCTTAGGGTGTGGCGGGATGAAAAAACGTTACTAGCATTGCCGCTACTGTTGCTGGTGGCCTGCAGTGGTCAGAATGATGCTGAGTCTGTCTCGCTGGAGGCCAAACCGGATACCGGACGCTGGTATACCGTCGAGCAGCGGGATGCCGGTTTGACGCTGTTCCGCCAGGCTCTGGGCAAGGCCGCGGATCGACATGGTCAGGCTGGCTCGCAAGGTGGTATGGGAAGCGGGCATAAGATGGGCTCTGATTCGATGATGGGGGCCGGACATATGATGGGCTCAAAAATGGACAATGACCCTGTAAATAATTCTGTGTAACTGCCAAGGTTAAATATAGTCCGCCAAGCGGTCTTCAAATTCGATCATAAAGCGGTTCAGGGCAGCCTTCCAGTTCCTGATGGGCATTGTCCATTTTT